>NZ_CBDDBL010000001.1:0-821621 GCF_965225845.1 Mucilaginibacter sp. | reverse complement strand
TTTGTTGCCTTATCATATTGTTAAAGGTTTAGGCGATAATTACCCGACCGACAATTTAGATAAAGTAAAGGATAAAGGCAATTACACCATTGAGGAATTAATCGAAGCCGCCAAAAAAGACATCAACCTTGCTGTGAAAGATGGTGTTATTATCCCGCATATTGATAAAATAATTAGTTACACCATTCAATTATTGCAGCCATTAAGTGAGGATGATAAAAAGGCATTTATAGGCATATATGGTATGCAACTGAGCAACCTGTTCCGCCGGTCTGGAACGGATTATAAATTTGGTGCAGGATTGTTATTAGAGGCACAGAAAGTGGTGCTATTAAAAGGTGCTTATTCTAAAATCGAAAACGACGGTTCGCTTCAATATCTCGCAGAAGACAAAACACAAACTTATCCACATAAATTTAAAGTGGTTATCAATTGTACCGGCGCAAATGATCTTGATCAGTCATCAAGCAAATTAATATCCGGTTTAGTCCACGGCAGCATTGCTAAGGTCAACCTGTCGGGTAAAGGCTTTTTAGTTAACGAAAATTTTGAGGCTGCGCCAAACCTGTATGTTATTGGTCCTTTACTCGGCGGCAATAAAAATGAGCGCATCCACTTTTGGCATTTAGAGAATGCTTCGCGCATTATGTACCTGGCGCCATACCTGGCAGAATGTTTAGTTCCTTAGGCTATCTAATCAAACAAAAAATCCTTAGTTTTATGCCCATGATCAGATGCCTTGTTGTTGATGATGAGCCTTTGGCCCTGCATATTGTTGAAGATTACATCTCAAAGGTGCCATTTTTGCAACTGATAAAAGCAACAACCAATCCAATCGAGGCATTAACATTGGTACAGGAAGGCAATATTGATCTTGTTTTTTTAGATGTGCAGATGCCTGAACTAACCGGCATACAATTTTTAAAGATCTCCAATGGCAAAACCAAAGTAATACTAACCACTGCCTATCCTGAATACGCATTAGAAGGTTACGAACTTGATGTGGTTGATTACCTGTTAAAACCCATCGCATTCGATCGTTTTTTTAAGGCTGTACAAAAAGCGCAAGGTATTATACAACCCTCAGCTAAACCTGTGGCAGTTGCTGAAACAGCGCCCCAAAGTGATATTTTAAGCGATTTTATTTTTGTTAAAAGCGAACATAAAATACAAAAAGTATACCTGCGCGATATCTTGTTTATTGAAGGTTTGAAGGATTACATCTCTATTTTTACTTCAACCGAACGCATTATTACCCTTCAAAACATGAAAAAGATGGAAGATGCGCTGCCAGAGCGGCATTTTATCAGGGTGCACAAATCATACATCGTATCACTTAATAAAATTGATAGTATTGAACGTAGCCGCATTTGGATAGGTGATAAAATAATTCCCGTTGGCGATACCTATCGCGATCCATTCTTTAAAATTATTGACGGTAAAAACATATAATAAGGCCTTATCTATAGGTTTAATTGTCAACAGGAAACATTTTGATATGATACAGGGTCTCACCCAAAAATGGTGAAGCCTGAAGCCAAACCATAAGCTTTTATGTTACAAAATAATGCTAAAAAAAAGCCATCTTAGTTAACAGGATGGCTTTTTTATTGATGAAATTACTGGTTAAAAAGGCATTTTCCATAAGGCCGGCACTTAAACCTTCGCCTGCAGAAGGAGGGTTAGCAAATCCTTGCAGCCAGATGGTATAAACCGCGCCTAATTGTACTGTTACTGCAGCTACTTTCGCCAGCACAGTAGTTGTGCCCGTTTGCCTGATGTAAAGCGTATCATTACCCCCAGGAGTTATAGCTGCAAATTCAGAAGCATGTTTGTAAGAAATATTACTTATATATAACTTGTTACCAATGGCAAGGTCAACGTTTGGCGCATCAGGGCTTACGTCAACCAGCCGTATAGAAGCCGAATTGGTTGCCGGATGGGTAATCGTATCACGCAATATTACAAATGTTGGCGTAGTAATTAAATTATTAAAAAACACAGTGTAAGCTTTATTAGCACCTAATGTAAGTGTATCTGTAGCTATGGGGTTTAAAGTACCAGTATTATAAAAACCAAACTTGCTTGCGCCAACCGGGCCGTTAACATATCCCAGGTAATTTCCGTATGTAAACGGAATAGCGTTTAATTGTATGTTATTTAAATAAAAATCGCTTGACGGACAATTAGGAGAAGCATTTACCACGGCGAAAATTGACGTTGCTGATGGACCTGAACTGCTGCTGCTGCCTTTTACACATGATGACAGCATCCCTGCAAATAAACAGCCTGCTAAAAGCAAAACAACATTTGCCTTTAGTTTTTGATGAGGTACTTTTGTTAAAGTAAAATTTAGATTCATAATAATATAGGTTAGAAATAATGGAATAGTTTAAGCTATATTCCTGATTGGTTTAACGCTGAAATTTTTAAATTGGTATTAACTGACAATTATTTCATGTTTTATGAATGGAATTTAGCAAGATAGCTTTTCTCATGCCGGTACTATTTGTAGCGATAAATTAAATTTTGGCAATACTATATTTTTAAACGTAATCGCTTTTTTTCCATTAATCCCACCAGGCCGATAATGATCAGCGATGTAGCCATTGACCTAATTAAGCCAATAATGCCACTGTTTAGAATAGATGGATAAGCGATATTAAATAATTCAATAAACGCAACCTGGAAATAAGGGATCAGGTAACAGGTTAAAGTACTCGTACCGGCAGGCCTTATTAGTTTAAACCAATTTGCTTTGCCTTTAACATCCACCAGATAAATAAAAAACTCAAACATGAGTATCGTAATACCACTGCATAAAAAGATCCAGGCAGGCGTGGATCGTATTTTGGAGATGCCTTCGGCATAAGGCCTGATGATCAATCCTGCCGTAATTAAACCTATTCCTAAAATTGTAAATAATAACCAGAGGCGTTTTGTCTTTTCAATTTTTACCAGGTAGGAATATATACCGATAGCCACCACCCCTCCCATGGTTAATGCCTGCGCCGATACATCTCCTATTATGGGTAAAAGGTCATGGTCAAGAAAAGTATGCGCGGATATGTTAGTAACAACAAGAACTATCCAGGCTGTAATGAGAAGTTTTAAACTTCCTTTAGTTAAATAATAGATAAGCGCGCAAACCAGGTAAGACCACCCGATTATACCTAATATCCCCCACCATGATGTCCTCATCCAATGCGGGTGAACCATATCGCCACCACGGTAAAGGATTGCTAATACAATAAGCGAAGCTATCCCGATGCCCGTTAAGGTATATTTTTTACCTTTCGCCATCGTATCAGGATAATCAAGCCATACCAGGAAGAAACAGAGTGTGATCAGGATTTCCCATACTGCCCGTGGCAATATAGCAGCCGGACTACAGCCCTCTAAGTTTACATGATAAAAACCCATGATGAGCAATGCCGCGCTACGGCTCAGGATATAAAACAGGACTTGTCCCGTGGAATCACCTTTACTGATACGGCTTTTAATAGCTAAAGGGATGGATAGCCCCGCTATGAATAAAAACGCAGGGAATATAACATCAGCAAAACCCAGGGCGTCTTCGGTTTCCTTAGCATGATCGAGCCATGCCGGTATTCCGCTTACACCGCTTGCGTCATTAATAAATATCATTAATAACATGGTAAGCGCGCGTAATACGTCAATTGATAATAAGCGCTTTGGTAGCTGTTTCATGGCATACAAATATGCAAATACCCTTTAGCTTTATAAACTTTGATGCCGGATTGTTACAGAATTGATAATCAACACGCTATCAAAGTTCCAGTTCCATCTGGATATTACAACGCTCATATGGCGATGGATTACCGGTCACCTTTTTAAAGCCTAATTTATGGTACAGGCTTATTGCTGGTTTAAGCTTGGTATTACTTTCAAGATATAGCTTTTTAGCGCCTTTCTTCCTGGCTTTTTTTATAGCAGCATTCCCCAATAACAGGCCGATACCTTTACCCTTAGCCGCGGGGCTTACGGCCATTTTTGCCAGTTCGAAAACCTTACCGCTCATTTTAAGCAAGGCACAAGCGCCCACAGGTTCGCCTTTATATAGTGCTATAAAAATATAGCCGCCTTTATCTAAAATATATTCCTGCGCATGGTCAAGCGATTTATGGTCGGCTTCCTCCATTTTAAAATGCTGGGTTATCCATTCTTCATTCAGACTTTTAAAAGCTTCCTGGTATTGGGGTTCGTAGGCAACAATTTTTACATCCCTACTTTCGCGGAGCTTCTTTTCGTCCTGCACCCGTTTTAACAAATCCTTCTGCTCCAAAAGAAACTCCCATTCTTCAATCGCCTTCCAAATATTGTATTCAGTTTCATCAAGCGCCTTCTCAATAGCGGCGTTTACATCGGTATATTGATCCTGGATCTGCTCGTTTATTTCTAACCCCGCCCTGGTGAGCATCACAAAGTTTTTTCGGCCATCGGTTTTATTCGGGCTTTCTGTTATTAAGCCCTTTTTGGTCATTTCCTTTACGATTGTGCTGACCGAAGGGTGGCTATGTCCAATTTCAACCGCAATTTGAGTAATTGACTTCTCTTCGCCACCAGACAACGAATAAAAAACAGGGAACCATTTAGGCTGCATATCAATATTATACAACCTGTAAACCTTGCCTGCCTGCTCAGTTATCAATTCGCTAAGCCGCCTTAGCCTGCTGCCAAGGGCCATTTTTCCTGTCTTATTATAAATATTCATATTAGTTACGTAATTGATTACGTAAAATTAAACGGATATTTTTGAAATCCAAAAATCAAAAAAATATTATCAAATTATTGTCATTCCGAGTGCAGCTAAAATAACAGGAAGGCAAGGGCAAAACTTTAAAACAAAAATCCCTTCAAATAAAATTGTGCCTCATCCCCCCAGTTTTTGGTTAAGTTTTTAAGCACCAGTATAAGCTGTGCATTGGTTTCGGGCTTGCCTTTTTTGGGTGCCTGTATAGCGTTATCAGCAATAGGCATATCGGTAACTTTTGTTGCTGTCCATATTATATTTTCATGTGGCACAGCAACCTCTAAAATCATCCCCGGCAAACCGTTAAATGATTCCGGGCCTCCTGATGTATGTATTTTTTCGGTATAAAAAGCAACCACATAAATTGAGTCCATCATAATGCCGTTGGCACGCCTGCAAGGGTACCCGGCAACATCACGGGTTTCATTGGTAATTTTCCATTTTATTTTGCGGGTCGTATCTTTCACTAAAAATATTGCTTCAAAAACCTTTTTTTGATTGATCGTAATTCTTGTTGAGAGGTCAATATAAGTAGTGTTGTTTTGATCAGCTAATGGCATATCAAAAAACGTATTTCCACCATTATCCGGTTCAATAGGCGTAAACAAAGTTTTATCACCGGAAAAGGTAAGGGTGCTTTTCAATGTTTTAAATTGTGGATTAGCTTTTTTATAAGCCTCAAAAAATGTGCGATAAAAGCCTTCGTTATCTTTATTTATTTGCTTCTCTATCATGGCATAAGTATTACTGGTTTTGTTATATTCAATAGTTCCAGATGTAGTAAAATGCGCGTTTTGAGCAAAAACGCCAAATGCCGGTATTAAAAATAGTAGGGTTAACAGTGCTGTTTTCATAATTAGTTGCTTATTTAGCTGTACCGAATTTTGTGAAGTCCCAGGTAACCGAAAGCATAAAGAACCGGCGTATTCCTGTAGTATTAGTTTGTGTTGTCGTATTGCCTGATATCCCCCTGGTAAAGTTCAGGTTTTGGTTTAAAAGGTCATTTGCAGATAATGAGATTTTAAGCTTATCATCCTTTAAAAATGTTTTGGCGATATAACCATTTAATTTAGTGAGATGCTGGGCACTGAATGCCTGCGTAGCCGCATTATAGGTGTAGTCAACATCCGAGCCTAATTGAAATTTAAGCGGCAGATATAAATTAAAATATCCATTACTGTTAAAACCTGCAGCATTATTATTGGTAAGTGGCTGCAAGCTCATGGTACTAAAAGTATACGACGGGCCGGCTGAGATATAGAAATCGATCTTTTTTTGTACATACTTTGATATGTATAGCTGCCCAGAATAGGTATGGCTACGCCCCATATCAAGTTCATCATCAATATAACTATAAGATACACTGGCTGAGGTATTAGCACGTATACCGATCTGCACATCAATTGGGCTGATTTTTCTACCAGCTGAAGTGTATACATTATAATTATAAGGAGCCTCCCCACTTAAATTTCTATATGAAGTAGTATTCACACCGGTAGCCGCATTATATGCTGTGTTATTTACTATAGCATCATAAGTATTAGAAAAATTTCCAAATATGTAAAACTCCTGCCCGCTTAAAACCTGGTAAGAGTTATAAAACATATTTACACTGTTTGAAAAAGCCGGTTTTAACAAAGGATTACCTGTAGTAATATTCAAAGGATCTGTATTTATAGTAACCGGTTGTATTTGTTGGATTGAAGGTTCAACATTGTTACCGTTGTAACTAATCTTAAAAGCCCTAAACTGTGAGAATTTATATAAGAACATGGCCTGTGGTGCCCAATTCAGAAAGTTACGGTTTAAAACACTTCCATTCATCTCATCTATTTGCTTAAAGGCAACATCAGATACCTTTGTACCAAAATTGAGTGTTGCCTTTTTGTATTGATAGTTATAAATAATGCCAACCTGGTTTGAGAGTTGATTGAACTTATAATTATTACTTAACGTATCATTTAGCTGATTGTAAATACCTGGCAGTGTTTCATCATAGGTTTGCACATTGATTGTACTGTTATTGATTGACAAGCCATAATTAAATAATAACGACGCTTTTGTAGTCAACGGTTCAGAATAAGTGATATTACTTTTCAGCAATGAACTTGTAGTTTTACTGGTTTCATATTGATTGGTAATCGTACTATCCGGCGGTGTTGTGCCCGGGGTGTAATTATATAACTGCGAGTGCAAATAACCTGCGGTAGTATTATTATTGTAAGATTCGCCCAGGCTCCAGGATAAGGTACGCCCCTTCTTTTTAAATTTTTTTGTGTAAAAAGCAGTCGCATCAAATATTTGCTGGTCGCCATGATTAATTACATCCCTTTTGTCGGAATTGATCAATGCAGAATCAGATTTTGTTACTGTATTATAATCATTATTTACACTAAAATGCTTAAAAGTACCATCTGCGGTGATCTTCAAATCTGAGGTAGTATCTAACTTTAAGGTGTATACAGCATCCAGTTTTTGGCGAAAAGCATAATCATTAAAATTTTCATTGCTGGTAGTATTTACGTTGCCGGTAGGTAATGTTTGCTGACTTACAGTACTGGTCAGGCCGCTCACATCAATCGATCCGATTTTATAGTTTGTGTTGATGGTTTGGTTATCATTATCAAACTTATCATCATAATGTACGCCACCGCTGCGAGCAACCGGGATACCTTTACCATCATAATAACCGCTAAAAGAATCCAGCGCATCATTATTATTACCTGTAATTTGTATTCCTCCATCAACAAACTGAACATTGTTATTATTCACGCCCAGGTTATTACTGTCCTGAAAACCAAGTCCCGTTTTGCCATCATTGGCTAATGTACCATAAAGCGCAAATTTTTGCTTTTCCTTAAACTTATTAAATTGTAACTGATCTTCATAATAATTGTTGGTACCCTCATTAGCATCTACCTTACCAAACTCACCATTCTTTTTATCGGCCTTCAGTTTAATATTGATTGTTTTTGTGGTTTTGCCATCATCAATACCGGTAAAGGCCGCCTGGTCACTCTTTTTATCATAAAGCTGCACTTTATCAACCATATCCGCCCGCAAATTTTTGGTAACAAGTGTTGGGTCATCACCAAAAAACTCTTCACCATCAACCAAAACCTTGGTTACGGTTTCGCCCTGCGCGGTTATTTTGCCGTCTTTATCAACCTGTATACCAGGTAACTCCTTAAGCAAGTCTTCTACCGTAGCATTGGGTTGAACCACAAATGCCTTAGCATTAAACTCGGTGGTATCCCCCTTAATTTTTACGGCTGCTGCCTTGGCTTTTACAATAACTTCTGCCAACAAGCGCGATTTTAAGATCATATTTACCCGGCCAAAATCGCGCTGAGTATGCGCGGAATCTAAATTAAACCGTTCAACATAATCTGCATAGCCGGGATAGGTTACCATCAACAGGTATTTGCCTTTTTGCAGGTTGTTGATGGCGAAACCACCGTTTACATCTGCCCAGGCAAATGCCCTTAAAATAGAATCCTTTGCATTGACGACGGTAATGGTTGTGTTTATAAGCTTCGTATTCGCTACCGAATCAGCAACGGTACCTTTAATAGAATAGGAGCTTTGTGCGAAGGAAGAAAATCCCCACAAACAAAATAGTGCTGCAATAATTGTGATCTTCATGTATAGGTTATTATAAACCTAAAGTATAACTAAATTTTTAGGTCTCAAAACATTTAACATATATTAACATTAATGTGCTGATAGTATGCCACTTAAACTTATCCAACATAATATACGGACTTTTAATTACGATGATCTAAGGAGGATATTTATAAATAATACACTTAATCGAATTAAATTTTGAGTAATTATTCGGTTTGATGCCACTTATTTTATAAAAATTAAAAAATAATTAGGTTTTTTACGAAAACACTTCATAAATTACATCTTTAAAAATAACTGGTTAAACTATTTTTATCTATTGAGGAATTTTGCATGCAGGAATCAGCTTATTTTAATGAATATTCCCCGATAGGTGGCGTTTGGGATGAAATGTACGGCCAAAATGCCGAAATAAGGGAGCATTACCGCAAAGTGATCGAATATATCTCGAGAGAATCAGCCGATGATCTTAATAAGAAAGAAGAATTAGCCAAAAGGCTTTTCATGAGCCAGGGTATAACCTTTACCGTTTATAACAGTGGCGAGGGTATAGAGAAAATATTTCCTTTCGATATTATCCCCCGCATCATCACCGCGCCCGAATGGGCTTTTGTGGAAAAAGGTATCAAACAACGCCTTACTGCACTTAACCTGTTTTTAAAGGATGTTTACAACAACCAGTTTATTGTAAAAGATGGCATTGTACCCATAGACATTATCTATTCGTGCCCGCATTTTTTACGCGAGATGTATAAGTTGCAGGTACCTTATGATATCTATATCCATATATCAGGCATTGACCTCATCCGCGACCATGATGGTACATTTTATGTTTTGGAGGACAACCTGCGCACACCATCGGGCGTAAGTTATATGCTGGAGAACCGCGAGATCACCAAGCGACTATTTCCTGATCTGTTGCCGCAATGCGGCGTTCGGAGCGTTACAGAGTATCCAAATATATTATATAAGAATCTGCTGGCTATATCACCAAGGCAGGTCAGCAACCCAACGATTGTGCTATTAAGTCCAGGGATTTATAACTCTGCTTATTTTGAACATACTACACTTGCCCGTTTAATGGGTGTTGAATTGGTTGAAGGGCGCGACCTGGTAGTAAATAACCATAAGGTTTATATGAAAACAACTACCGGCTTACAGCAGGTGGATGTGATTTATCGCCGGGTTGATGATGATTATTTGGATCCTTTGGTATTTAACCCGGGCAGTATGCTGGGTGTTGCCGGCATTATGGGTGCTTACCGCAAAGGCAACGTAGCCATTGTAAATGCCATAGGCAACGGTGTAGCCGATGATAAAGCGGTTTATGCCTACGTGCCCGATATGATCAAGTATTACCTGAACGAAGAGCCGATCCTGAAAAATGTGCCGACCATGCAATTGGGCAACCCCGATGAGCGCGAGCATGTGTTTAAGAACATCAATAAAATGGTGATCAAAAAAACCAACGGCAGCGGCGGATACGGCATGCTGATGGGTCACGCGGCAAGCGAGCAGGAAATTGATGAGTATAAAATTGAGGTATTAAAAGATCCGCGTAACTTCATCGCCCAGCCAACCATTGATCTGTCGGCGGCACCTTGCTATATGCAGGGTGCATTAAAGCCACGCCGCATTGACCTAAGGCCCTACGCCCTTTACGGACCGGATGGCATTGAGATAGTACCCGGCGGATTAACGCGTGTAGCGCTGAAAGAGGGATCGCTGGTGGTGAATAGTTCGCAGGGTGGTGGCAGCAAGGATACGTGGGTGCTTGCTTGATAGAAGTAAGAGGCAGGAATCAAGAGAAATTTAAAATCCGGAATCGAACATTCGAGATCCGTAATAAAAGAAATATGTTAAGCAGGGTAGCAGCAAGTTTTTATTGGTTAAGCCGTTACATTGAGCGTAGCGACGGCATGTTACGTATGCTCAAAATTAATTATGCTTCATCGCAGGATGCCGTGCAGGAATTTACCTGGGAACCGGTGATCCGCATTTATGCAGGTGTTGACGAGGATGAAGAAGACGAGAAACATATCCCGCTTCATACCGACAGTCGGGCCGTGCTTAAGTTTATGGTGACCGGTAAGGACAATGCTAATTCAGTGCTGAACATCATCACTTTGGCGCGTGAAAATGCCCGAAGTGTACAGGAGCATATCACCAAGGACCTTTGGCAATGCCTGAACGAGTATTATCATACTATAAAAGACCCGAAAATTGAAAAAGCCTTACAGCGCGAGGACCCAATTGGTGTGCTTGATATATTGATAAGGCAGGTAATGTTGTATTACGGTACCGTGGAGATCACTATGGAACGTGGCGAAGGCCGCAGTTTTATGAATATTGGCAAGTACCTGGAACGCGCCATACAGTCCGTGGATTTATTGGATACCAAATTTGGGTCTATTGACGATAATCCCGACCTATTGACTGACACCACTTACTGGAAACATCTTTTATTATCATTAGGTGGGTACGAGCTTCATCAAAAAACCTATCGCGAAGGTTTTGAAGCAGCTAATGTGCTGGAGCAGGTTGCTTTAAATAATGATTTCCCGCGTTCGGTGATCTATTCGGTAAATAATATCCAGCGTTACTTCGACAGGCTGAAGAACGAGAGTAATATCAATGATTTCCGTGATCTGTCATTCCGGATAGGAAGGTTACAAAGCCGTATTAAATACAGTTCGGTACGCAGTATCCGCGAAGAGGGTTTGCATACTTTCCTCAGCCAGATCCGCAGCGAACTTTATGGAATAGCTAACCGGTTGAATGAATATTACTTTGCACACTCTTAATTAATTAATGATTTGAGAATTTGGAAATAAAGCACATTAATAAAATCATATGAAACAATTAGAGTACTCAAGTCTTAAGTTATCAGTCAAATACATTTTTAAACTGACTAATTTTCAAATCGCATCATCATGCCAGAAATAGAGATCAAACATATTACCCGGTATATATATGACAGTCCTGTGCGCGATAGCGCCAACCAGATTATCCTATACCCGATAAATGATGAATACCAGGATGTTGTTAAACAGGAAATCACCATTACCGGCAATCCGCTGGTTGATACGCATGTAGATTATTATGGCAACGAGGTAGGCAGCTTTACCTATGTGGAACCGCACATGGAAATGACCATCAGTTCCAAACTAACAGTAAATACCAAACACAGACTGTTACCTGTTAACGATATTTTCCCCGGTCAGCAATGGGATGATTTGAAGCGTTTGCAGAACGTTGTACCTTACATCGATTTCCTGAAACAGGAATATTTTGAAGGATTGAGTGAGCTAAGGGCAATTGTTGAGGCCGAAAAAGCAAAGGACGACACTCCTTACCAGGTTGTTTTACGTTTTTGCCAATACGTGTACAATAACTTTGAGTACATCAAAGGAGTAACTACAGTTGATACCACGCTTGACGAGATCTGGAAAATAAAATCCGGCGTTTGCCAGGATTTCGCGCATATCCTGATGGAGATGCTGCGTATCATCAACATACCTGCGCGTTATGTAAGCGGCTATATCTGTACCGGGCAAAACGGCATGCGCGGCGAAGGCGCTACCCATGCCTGGGCCGAAGCTTTCATACCTGACTACGGCTGGCTGGGCCTCGACCCTACCAATAACTGCATCGCCAATGAATCGCATGTTAGATTGGCTGTCGGCCGTAATTTTTCGGATTGCTCACCGGTAAAAGGTGTTTACAAAGGTGCAGCCAAGCACAAATTGCAGGTATCAGTTACCGTTGACGAAGACGAAAACTATACCCACGACAAACAAATGATAGAGGTGCCGATGGCGAGCCAGGTAACCGAGGTATCCAAAAACAGCTACCAGCGGTATATGGAAATGATGCAGCAGCAACAGCAGCAATAGTTTTAGTATTTAGTATCAAGATTACCCAACTTTACAGGTTCTTCAGTCCGTTTAGAGTGGCAAAAAAGTCTAATTACTTGATACTGTGTACTCGATACTAAGAAAAGCTACTCCGCTTGCTTAACCGCATCTGTTAGTTCCGACACCTTAGGCACTTTATCAAAAGCTTCAACTAACTTACCATTGCGGCCATAAATGGCAATGTAAGGGGTTGTAGCTACGGAGTAATAGCGCTGTAATTTATAATCCGGGTATTCGGTACCCATCAGCACATTGGGTTGTGCGGCAAAAATATAATCGTTATGGAACTCCTTCAACATTTTAAGCAGCTTTGATTGTATAAACGTTACCATTACAATCTGTATGTTTTTAAAGTCTTCCATTTGCGGCTTCAATTCATACATCAAACGCTGGCAGTGGCTGCAATCCGGCGAAAAATAAATGAACATCACCGGCTTGCCTTTTTTAAGGTTGGCGTTGGTAATATATACGCTATCCTTGCTCAGGATACGGAAATTTGGGATGGCCTGGATAGAAACTGGCGGATTTTTTACCGCCGCGCTTTTTTGCGCCCAGCTACAGCCTGTAATTACGATCAGGCTTAAAAAAAGGATTATCTTTTTCATTTGATTGATGTTGTTCACGGTTGAATTGTTAAATCTAACAAAAGCAATTTTACGATATTTTTAAGGTTCAAGCAACTCTAATTGCCAGGCAATTTGCTCTTCTGTTACAGGAAATAATGCGTTATCGCGTATTGTATGATGCACCGCCTCAAATATATGCTCATAACTCCCTTTTTTACCGGGCATCATTTCGGTAGTTTTATCACTATCTATGCCAATTGTTACCAATTTACCCTCGTTGCCTACAGGCTCAATACCATAAGCCGGGTCTGTTGGCATCATGCCCGCATCCAATTGTGCTTCCTGTACATCGGTGCGGTTTTTTATAAAACTTCCTATGGTACCGTTGATCACAAAACCAGCCTGCGGCTCCACGGTTAACATGCTCGATGTAAGATATACGTTCAATTGGTTAGGATACGTGAGGCGATAGCTGAAATAATCCGGCACTTCCGAGTTTTCACGGTGTATGGATGTTACCCTATCGAATGATAATGGCTTTCCAAATAAACTGATAGCATTATCAACCAAATGCGCTCCAAGATCATATATCAGGCCCGCGGCAGGCATATCCTTTTTCTCTTTAAAAGCTTTCGGACCAATAGCTGCTTTATACCTGTCTAACCTGAAATGCACTTCTATCAAATTCCCAAGCTTACCACTTTCAATCACCTCTTTGGTTGACAGGAAACCGCTATCATAACGCCGGTTTTGGTAAACCATTACATGCAGGTTAAGCTCGCGGCCAAGGTCGAATAGTTGTTTCACCTCTGCAGCAGTTGCCGCGCAGGGTTTTTCTATCAGCACATGCTTTCCGGCTTGCAAGGCTTTTTTAGCGTGTTCAAAATGCAGATAATTTGGCGTGTTTACGATTATAAGTTCAATCTCTCCATCATTCAGCATATCATCTATCGCATCATAGCTGATAATTTCCGGGTAGGTTTTAGCTGCTTTCTTTTCGTGGCGCTCAACAACGGCCTTTAGTTTAAATGCGGGATTGGTGAATATAAATGGCGCATGAAATATCCTGCCGGACATCCCGTAAGCCATAATTCCTGTTACAATAGGTTTCGACATGTATATATTTTATTGGCTCATACTGTCATGTATGGCGTTAATTGCATCAAGGTGTTTTTGTAAAACAGGCAATGTTTTTTTAGCATAGGCCTTAATATCCGGGTCCTGTATTTTGGTTGATGCATCGGTAAACTCTTTTACATCATCCTTATGGTCGTCTATCATCATGCTGATGTAAGCCTTATCAAAATCGTTACCGAATTTGTGTGCCAGTTGCGCTATCATTGCCTTTTGGGCGCTGTCAGGTGCCATGGGTAAAGTTAACTTTTTGCCCTTTGCAACGGCTATTAATTTTGTATTAGCCTTGCCATGATCCTTTACCATCAGCCAGCCAAAGTTTTTTACCCGCTTGCCTTTAGCATTTTTTATAGCAAGCTCCCCCATTTCAATTTCGGCTAAATTACCGGCAGCAGCCTTAACCGCAAAAACAGAATCTTCCTGGTCGATCACTAAATGAATTTTAGGACCGGTAGTATCGGGCGGGGCGGTAGGTGCGCTTATGGCTGTATCGGTTGTAGAATCGTTGGTATCATTACTATCCGAGTTAGACGCATGGTGACAGGCCTGCAATACTGCGGCAGTCAGCAAAAAAAATAAAATAGTCCTGATGTTTTTCATGGCATTCCGGGGGTATTTCTCAGCTATAATAACACAGCAAACCGTGTTAGGTTTTTGTTTGGTTAACAGCAGCTTAATATATGGTAAATTATTAGGAATTGGAAAATGTATTGGCTTCACTCATCCGAATTTACCTTTAATTATTCTGTTCAATTAAGTTTTATTATTTTTGGGCACATAAACTAAACAAGATGAATTTCCCAGCTGAATTAAAATACACCAAAGACCACGAGTGGATAAAAGTTGAAGGTAATGTTGCTACCATTGGCATAACCGAATTTGCACAGCGCGAACTGGGCGATATTGTTTATGTTGATATTCCATCGGTTGGTAAAACCGTTAACCAGGATGATGTTTTCGGCACTGTTGAGGCCGTTAAAACTGTATCAGACCTGTTTATGCCGGTTACAGGAACCGTGACTGAAGTAAACCCAGCATTAGATAGCCAGCCTGAACTGGTGAACAGCGATCCCTACGGCGATGGCTGGATGGTTAAAGTTACCCTTGATGGTGTTGATACCGAAGCTTTGTTATCGGCAGATGCTTACAAAGGCATCATTGGCGAATAATTATCATTTTTAAAAATACCAGGGCCTGCTTTTATGCGGGCCTTTTTATTTTACGCCTTAAAAATAAAAGTACAGGAAACATAAATTACTGCGGTTTACGTATAAATTCCCGGTAAGATCTACTGATAATTATGAAAAATATATTATTCTTTTTTGCAGCTGTGTTGGTGATAATAAGTTTTTCTTCCTGCGGGATATTTGGCAAAGGTTGCGGCTGCCCTGAGTTTGGCAAGATAAAGCAACATACTACTCCGGTTGTGATTGTGAGTAATAAAGGAGCCGCCATTAGATCGATATAATTCGCTTTTTTTATTGTATTTTTCTTCAACATTTTTTTGCGGAGTAAGAAGCTTTTGGCCTGTAATGGCAATTAAAATTACCTATTCAAAATCTTACAATCTACCCACAAATTGTTACTGTTCTTATTTGGATTTAATTTAAATAAGCGTACATTTGTTTAATCATAAGCATACAAACATGAGGCTCTCACAACTTGAAGTAGGCGAAACCGGCATAGTAAAGGAATTTACCGATTTAGAAATGTCGGTTAAATTAATGGAAATGGGTTGTTTACCGGGTGAGCAGATTAAGGTGGAACGCATTGCCCCCCTTGGCGACCCGATTGCCATTAATGTTGCCGGTTACCAGTTAAGTTTACGCAAGCGCGAAGCCTATACCATTGTGCTGCAATAGTTTTTAAGGCATTGAAAGCTGATATCAGAGTTGCACTTGTAGGGAACCCAAACACCGGAAAATCCACACTTTTTAATGTTTTAACGGGGCTTAACCAAAAAATAGGAAATTTTCCCGGCGTTACCGTTGATAAAAAAGTAGGTTACACCACTTTGCCCGATGGCCGTACAGCCGAGATCATCGATCTCCCCGGTACTTATAGCATATACCCAAAAAGCCAGGATGAATCTATCGTGTTTTCTGTTTTGGCAGATAGGCACAATGCGCACACACCTGATTTGGTTGTGGTTATTTTGGATGCATCAAACTTAAAAAGAAACTTACTGCTCTATTCGCAGGTTGCCGATCTGAAGATCCCTGTGATCGTGGCGCTCAATATGATGGATATGGCTAAAAAAGCCGATATCGATATTGATGTAAACCTCTTCGCTAAAAAATTAGGCGTACCTGTTGTGCCGATCTCCGCAAGGAAAAATGAAGGAACCGCCGAATTGAAGAAAGCAATCTCTTTCGCCAATAAATTCGCGTTCCAGGAAGACAGTATCGATGTAAATAGCATCGCCCCTGAATTGGTTGAAGCCATTCAAAAGGAGTTAAATATTGAGAATCCATACCTGGCTTTACAGCTTGCCCACCAACATGAAACCCTAAAGTTTTTAACGCCGGAGCAAAGCGACAGGATAGAGGAACTCGAAAAAGAACATTCTTTCCACTCCCAGAAAGCGCAGGGCCAGGAAACCATTGCCCGCTATGCGTTCATAAATGACCTGCTGTACGATACGGTTAAAAAACCGCTTACTGCGCAGGGCGAAACGCACAGCAATAAAATAGATAAAATACTAACGCATAAATTTTTTGGTTTCGTGATCTTCTTCGCGATACTGATGTTTATGTTCCAGGCCATCTTCTCGTGGTCGTCATACCCGATGGAACTTATCGGTGATGCCTTTGTTTGGGTTCAGGATAACCTGCACCACGTATTGCCTCCGGGCCCGCTAACCAGTTTGCTGGTTGATGGCGTTATTGCCGGTTTAAGTGGTGTAATGGTTTTCATCCCGCAGATTGCGATACTTTTTGCCTTTATTTCAATACTGGAAGATACCGGTTACATGTCGCGAGTTACATTTATGATGGATAAGCTGATGCGTAAGGTTGGCTTAAACGGTAAATCTGTTGTACCGCTGATCGGTGGTTTTGCCTGTGCCGTGCCATCCATTATGGGCACCCGTACCATTGAGAACTGGAAGGACCGGATGATCACCATTATGGTTACGCCATTGGTAACCTGCTCGGCACGTTTGCCTATTTATACTTTACTGATCGCTTTAGTTGTCCCAAACCGCAATATCTGGTGGGTGTTTAATATGCAGGGTTTGGCGCTTACAGGGATGTATGTTTTCAGCCTGATCTCGGCCGTTGTAGTTGCCTGGGTATTTAAGTTTATACTGAAGGGCAAGGAACGCGGCTACTTTATTATGGAACTACCGGTGTATCGCATGCCGAGATGGAATAACGTGATCTTCTCCATGTATGATCGTTCAAAGGCATTTGTTTTCCAGGCCGGCAAGGTGATTATCGCGGTATCCATCATCCTTTGGGTACTGGCATCTTATGGCCCGGGAGATCGTTTTGCTAAGATCGATGCCCAATATAGCAAGCCACAATACACGCAACATATGACACCGGACAGCCTAAGCCGCACGGTATCATCAGCCAAATTAGAAAATTCGTATGCCGGTGTTTTAGGTCACACGATTGAGCCTGTTATCCGTCCGCTTGGGTTCGACTGGAAGATCGGTATCGCCCTGATAACTTCATTTGCCGCGCGCGAAGTTTTCGTAGGTACCATGGCAACTATCTATAGCGTAAACGGCAGTGCCGAGAAAATGGAGTCCGTCTACCAAAAAATGAAGGAAGCCAAAAATCCCGATACCGGGCAGCCTGTGTTTACGCTCGCGGTGGCCTTTTCGCTCATGATGTTCTACGCCTTCGCCATGCAATGCGCCAGTACGGTAGCCATTGTATTCCGCGAAACAAAAAACTGGCGCTGGCCTGCAATACAGTTTGCTTACATGACAGTGCTGGCTTATGCCGCGAGTTTTATAGCGTATACATTGTTGAGGTACAAAGTTTAAGGTACAAAGTTTCTATACATCATTTTGAACTTTTAACTTTCAACTCGGAAACGCTATCTTTGTATCGAGGTAAAATTGGATAAAGTAAAAGTTTTAGAAAAGTATCTTCCACCTGAAGCGGCTCCGCTTATTGGCCGCTGGATCGACTACTTTAAGTGCGAGTTTAAGATCTCGCGCAACCGCAACACAAAATTCGGCGACTACCGTTCGCCGCATGCCGGGAAAGGGCACCGGATCTCGGTTAATTATGATCTGAATCCCTATGCGTTTTTGGTAACTACCGTGCACGAGTTTGCGCACCTGCATACCTGGAACGAGCATAAGCAAAAGGCTAAACCGCATGGCACGGAGTGGAAAAACAACTTCAAAAAAATGATGCAGCCCTTTTTTGAAAAGGATATTTTCCCCGCGGATATTAAGCATACCATCGTTAATTATTTGAATAACCCGGCAGCATCCAGTTGCTCCGACCTGAGCTTATACCGTGCCCTGCGTAGTTACGATACCCGGCAGGAATCGATCACCACGGTTGAAAAATTGCCGCTTAAAGCGATCTTCAAATTGAAGGACGGCAGGGTTTTCCGCAAGGATGAAAAACTGCGCAAACGCTTTAAA
Source organism: Mucilaginibacter sp. (assembly GCF_965225845.1). Classification (GTDB taxonomy): domain Bacteria; phylum Bacteroidota; class Bacteroidia; order Sphingobacteriales; family Sphingobacteriaceae; genus Mucilaginibacter. Next base: position 802,991 of record NZ_CBDDBL010000001.1, on the reverse strand, counting down.
TGCACCGAGATCAAAACCAAGCGGATCTATTTGTTTAGTCCGGTTGCTGAGGTGGAAGTTGTAGAGGATTGACTTTAACGAGAGTTGCAACCTGGTTCAGTTTATAGTTACCGGGTTCAGTTTATAACTGAAACTATCGATAAAGAAAGTTTGCAACCGTCACACCCATTCACTCACAATTTTCGCTGACAATAAACATAAGGGTATCCCGCCACCAGGATGCACACTCCCGCCGCAAAAGTATAACCCATCAATTTTAGACGATTTATTCGCATGCCTTAAAAACGCCGCGAACCGGCTGTTGGAGCTTGTTCCGTATATGGATCCCTGGTAGGATGATGTCCGGCTTTCGATACTTCGCGGGTCAAGGATGCTTTCGCTAATGATAAGCTGACTAATGTCCTCACCTAAACTTTTGTACAGTTTATTTAAAATGTTCCTTCTCGCTTCAGCTATCAGCTTATCCCAATCCTGCCCAACATTAGCCGGTACATTGATCATCACGAACCAGTTTTCGCAACCTGGAGGCGCATCATCGGATTTGTATTTGGAGCTGATGTTGAGGTAGACCGTCGGATCATCATAAATATCCTTTTGCTGCCAGATATGATCAAACTCCGCATTGTAATCGGCACTAAAAAAAATATTATGCAGATCAAGCTTCGGGAATTGCTTGCTGATCCCCCAATAGAAGATCAAAGCCGAACTGCTGCGTTCCTGTCTTAAAATCCTTTTAGGGAACAGTGCCGGTCGCGTTCTTAATAATTGATGATAAGTAAACCAAACGTCCATATTGGATACCACAATATCCGCTTCGATCAGGCTATCTTTTACCCACACACCTTTTACCTTTTGCCGCTCCAGCTTAATTTCATCCACCCGCGAATTATAGTTGAACTTCACACCTAATGATTCCGCAAGCTTAACCAGGCTTGTGGTAATACTATACATGCCATCCTTCGGAAAATAAGCGCCGAAATGCTGCTCAATATGGGGTATCACATTCAATGTTGCCGGTGCGCTGTACGGATTTGAGCCATTGTAAGTAGCGAAGCGATCATAAAACTGCACCATCCTTTCATCCTTAAAAAAAGCCTCATTGGCTTTATGCATGGTTCGCATGGCATCGATCTTTCCGATTCGGAAAATAGATTTTAAAGTCGACAAACTTAAAAATGTTTTGATCCGGTGCAGCGACTTTTCCAGAAAAACATGACTGGTGATATTGTAAATATTGCTACTGTTAGTTGCGTACTTTTCAATTGCAGCTTCCGGTTCGCCAATTGATTTCGATACCTCCGCAGCAAACAGACCGGCATTAGCATAAGCGGTTAGTTTAGTACCATCAGCATAAAAATATTTACAGAGCACATCCAGTTTTTGATATTCAAAATAATCAGATGGGGCTTTACCTGCCAGTCTAAACAACTCATCCACATATTGCGGCATGGTAAACAGGCTCGGCCCGGCATCAAACCTAAAACCATCCTTTTCAAATTCGGATAGCTTACCGCCGGGATAACTGTTGGCGTCGAAAACTTCAACCACATAGCCTTTAACAGCCAGGCGGATGGCTGTCGCGATACCGGCAATACCGGCGCCTATGATCAAAGCTTTTTTTGGCATGCGGTAAAGATAAAAGGTTTTCTTGTAGTACCTGTCATCCTATGTTTGCATAGGATGAAAACAAGAAACAACAAAAAAGCAGAACCGTTGCCGATCCTGCTTTTCATTCATCATTAAAAGTGACACTTAAAATGACAAGGCGGCTTAGGTTTAAGCCCCTTTAAAACTTTAATTGCTAGGCATGCACCCCTTCAGCAAATTCTTCAATTGCTTTTTTATTGAATGCGGGCAAATCAGCAGGGGTACGGCTGGTTACCAAGCCATTATCAACTACAACTTCTTCGTCAACCCACTCGGCGCCTGCATTTCTTAAATCTGTTTGCAGTGATGGGAACGAGGTTAATTTACGCCCTTTGAGTAAACCGGTTTCAATCAGCATTTGCGGACCGTGGCATATCGCGGCTACAGGCTTGCCTGATTTTAGAAAAGCGGTTACAAATGCTACCGCTTCTTTATTTTGCCTAAGCTTATCCGGGTTCAGCACACCACCCGGCAGTACCAAAGCATCATAATCATCCGGACTAACCTCATCCAGTTGCTTGTCTACATCCACTTCAATGCCCCAGTTGGTTTTATCCCAGGCTTTTATTTTTCCGCTTTTGGGCGATATTACGTGCACTATTGCGCCGGCATCTTTTAGTGCTGCTTTTGGGCTTGTTAGTTCTACCTGTTCAAATCCTTCTTCGGTGAGTATTGCTACTCTTCTGTTCTCTAAGGTTGCCATAATCTATATAATTTAATTGTTGGTTATTTTATTTAACTATATATTAGTACAGGTGGGATTGGGGATGGTTTTAGGAAAGTGAAAAAAGATGAGGTAATTTTCAGTGCTGCTATTATTGGGATGTGCTGCGCTTTCGACCCTCTCTCCGGCAAGACGGAAAGAGGATGAAAAAGGGAAGAGATTTCATCACGCCTTCAAATAAAATAAATAATTTACCTTTGCGCCATGGCACGCAAAGTTTTCATCATATACTTAGTTTACACGGTAGTTGTATTCCTGTTTTACAGTTATGTGATTAAAGCCGCTTATGCCGATGCCATATTAAAGGCTGTACTATCGGGCGTGGTGTTTACCGCCATCTATGTTATACTGGCATCCCGCGCAGCCAAAAGGGAAGACGAGAAAAAGAAGTAGCTATTTTACTTTCTCAAAGTATTGGCCGGTGAATTTGTAGGTGATTGAATTGTCTGTTATTTGTCCATTGCCGTTGATTATAGGAAATGTGATAGTTTTTAATTTAGGATCGTATTCCAATGTTATATCGCCCGGATTATTCGATTGCCCCAAATTGTAGTTATAATATAATTTATAAGTCAATCCTCGTTTTGTTTTAATTATTCGTGCTTTATCGATTAGTTTACCATTTTCAATAGCTACTATTCTTATACCTTCTCCCTCAGCATATAAATCAAAGACGCCATAGTATCTTATTAGATAATAACTTTCTCCTCCAATTTTTAAGGTATAAAGTCCGTCAAAAGCATATGAATATTCATTTTCGCTTTTTACAGTATCAATTGCATACTCTAATTTACCTCCAGATTTGTATTCTAAAATATTTTCAAAGTATTTTTCTGTGCCACCCATGCCAGTATCCCAAGAAAACGCAGTTAAAACGCCATCATCAGTGGTCGCACCAACCTGTTTAAGAAACAAATCTGCAGAGGCGGGATCGTTTTGTAAATAATACTTCAGCTTTGTTTCAAAAATTGACTGTCCTCTAAAACTTGAGTCCTCCTGCATTGTCGCAGTATCCGTATTGGACAGTTTATTCAAGGAATCTATATTATCTAAGGATTTATTCAAATCTGCTATGATAGCTTTTGAATTTTGTGAATAACTGTAATTAGTAAAACAAATAAATACAAATAACAATAATTTCAGCTTTTTCATTTTCTGATAAGGATTTCTACCAAATAAAAATAGGGATAATCTTTCGACCATCCCTATCCATCTTTATATAATTTAGGTTTGTATTATGCTTCTACAGCCTGGCCAATCAGGTTTTTTGATGCCAGGTATTCGGCAATTTGTACCGCGTTGGTGGCAGCGCCTTTACGCAGGTTGTCTGATACTATCCAGCAGTTCAATGTATTCGGCTGGCTCTCATCACGGCGGATGCGGCCCACAAATACTTCGTCCTTGTCATGCGCGTCAAGCGGCATTGGGTATTTCAGGTTAGCAATGTCGTCAGTTACTACAACGCCCGGTGCATTCTCTAATATCGAACGTACTTCAGCCAAATCAAAATCTTCAGCAAACTCAATGTTAACTGATTCCGAGTGGCCGCCCATTACCGGGATACGTACGGTGGTAGCAGTTACTTTGATGCTGTCGTCGCCCATTATTTTTTGGGTTTCCAGTATCATTTTCATCTCTTCCTTGGTATAACCATTCGCGGTGAACACGTCAATCTGCGGGATAACGTTAAGGTCGATCGTGTATGGATAAGCCATAACGCCTTCAATACCTTTACGCTCGTTAAATAACTGCTCAACAGCTTTAACACCGGTACCGGTTACGGATTGATAGGTAGATACCACAACGCGTTTAATTTTATACCTGTCGTGCAATGGTTTTAAGGCCACTACCATTTGTATGGTTGAGCAATTCGGGTTAGCGATGATCTTATCTTCGGCAGTTAAAACATCGGCGTTCACTTCGGGCACAACCAGTTTTTTGGTTGGGTCCATGCGCCATGCTGAGGAGTTATCGATAACGGTTGTGCCGGCAGCTGCAAAAAGCGGCGCCTGCTCTAATGAAGTGCTGCCCCCTGCCGAAAATATGGCAACATCGGGCTTAAGCTTAATCGCATCCTCTACAGAAACTATCTTGTACTGCTTACCCTTAAATGTGATCTCTTTACCAACACTCTTAGCTGAAGCTACCGGAATTAATTCTGTTACGGGGAAGTTGCGTTCGGTTAAAACCTGCAACATTTTAGTGCCTACCAAGCCGGTGGCACCTACTACTGCGACTTTCATCTTTACTTATAGGATTAAAATATTAAATTAAACTCCAAATATGGGATTTTTTTTACTTTTTTCGGCGAAAAACTGGTCGTTTTTGGTAAAAAATCATTCATTTTAAGGTAAAAAAGGGCTTTTTTGTAGCTGTTTCAGCCCTAAAAGTGCCGGAAAACGACTCGTTTTAAGCGGTTTTTTGCCCTTTTTTGGTTGATTTTACACCTTTGTTTGTTTAGTAAAACTTTAATGGATTTCGCCCAAATTTTTACCTTTGCACTTATAACTGACTTTCATGACCGAAAAGATTATAGTAATTGGTGCTAACGGCCAGATAGGTACCGAACTGGTAAATGCATTGCGAAAAATTCATGGTGCCGGGCAGGTTATCGCCTCGGATATTAACGAACCCGCCTATGCTATCCGTAACACCGGTCCGTTCGAGTTTGTAAACGTGCTGGATAAGGACAACCTGCACCACATCTTCCAAAAGCATCAGCCTACACAGGTTTATTTGCTGGCGGCCATATTATCTGCCGTAGGCGAACAAAAACCTAAAATGGCCTGGGACCTGAACATGACCGGACTAATCCACGTACTGGATTTCGCGGTGGAGTTTAAGGTTGCTAAAGTTTTCTGGCCAAGTTCCATAGCGGTATTCGGGCCACATTCGCCGCAGTTTGATACCCCGCAATATTGCGTGATGGATCCGAATACGGTATATGGCTTTAGTAAACTGGCAGGTGAGCGCTGGTGCGAGTATTACCACGCCAAGCATGGTTTGGATGTACGCAGCATCCGTTACCCGGGACTGATCGGCTGGCGGGCAAACCCCGGAGGCGGTACTACCGATTACGCGGTGCACATCTTCCACGAGGCATTGAAAAAAGGCAAGTATGAAAGCTTCCTATCCGCAGAAACTGCTTTGCCAATGATGTATATGGATGATGCCATTCGTGCTACATTGGATTTAATGGATGCGCCTGCCGGGCAGATCACCATCAGGTCATCATATAACCTGGCAGGTATCAGCTTTACACCAACGCAGTTGGTGGCGGAGATAAAAAAACTGATGCCGGAGTTTGAGATCAGCTATGCGGAAAGCGACCCGCGACAGGCAATTGCCGATAGCTGGCCAAAATCAATTGACGATAGCTATGCGGAGAAAGATTGGGGCTGGAAACTTAAATATGACCTGCCCGCGATAACCGCCGACATGCTTACAAACTTGAAAAAGATCATTTAAAAGAAAACAAATATTATATTTATCCGCTCTGCCGATTAGGCAGTGCCAATTAAATTGGTTTGAGGCCTTTATCCATAGGTCTTCAACCATGAACCAAAAGACAATATGGGAAGAGCATTTGAATTCCGTAAAGAGAGAAAATTTAAGCGTTGGGCCAAAATGGCCGTTCAGTTTACCCGTTTAGGTAAGGAAATTGTAATGGCTGTTAAGGCCGGTGGTGGCGATATTAACACTAACTCGCGCTTACGTACCGCGGTACAAAACTCCAAGGCTGTTAACATGCCGAAGGATCGTGTAGAAGCTGCTATTAAAAGGGCAACCAGTCGTGATGAGAAAGATTACGAAGAGTTGGTATACGAAGGTTACGCGCCTTATGGTGTAGCTATATTGGTGGAGACCGCGACTGATAACATTAACCGTACTGTTGCCAACGTACGCAGTTACTTTACCAAATATGGCGGCGCTTTAGGTAAAACAGGCTCTCTTGATTTTATTTTCACCCGTAAATCGGTATTTACTTTTATACCCGGCGAACGTGACCTGGAAGAACTTGAATTTGAATTGATTGACGCCGGTTTGGAAGATTTGTTTGTAGAGGCTGACGAAGAAGGAAACGATATTGGCGTGATCCATACCGCGTTTGAGGATTTTGGTAAGATGCAAAAAGCTTTGGAAGCAGCAGGCATCGAAGTACGGTCGGCTAAGCTGGAGCGTATCCCGCAGTCTTTCCATGAAGTTACCGAAGAGCAGGTTGTTGATATTATGAAATTGATTGATCGTTTAGAGGAAGATGATGACGTTCAGGCAGTTTATCATAATATGGCAGAATAATTTTGTATATTGTCGTTTTAAACGATGAGATACAAGTTAGTAGTAATGGTGAATAGTGGCGATAAGGCTCATCGTGCATTATCGTAAATTGACATAAATAACCAATTATTATGGCACAATTCACATCACGTAAACAAAGCAAGCAAGTTAAGGTAACGTTTGACAAGGGCCTGCTTTTTGTTGAACACGAGGACGGTAAGCAACAGGCTTTCCCGTTGGAGTGGTATCCATTGTTGCAAACTGCTACAGAAGAGCAACTTGCCGACTGGTCGCACACGCCACAGGGCATCCATTTTAACCAGCTTAATGTTGGGGTGGCTTTGATTTAGAGATATGGATTTTGAAGAGTTTTTCAGGAAGAAAAGGATTGATATGGCAGCATTGCGAACAGTGCAGCCGGCATTATTTTCCGAATTTAAAACCCATTTTATCCAAATGGGCGAAAAAAGCTTCGATCACACTAAAAAATACTGGTTCAACAAACTCAGGCATGATTTCCCGCTTGCCGTTGAGCCTAAAACCGAAAAGGTTAAAATTGATAATCCTTTAGCCGAGCAAACCATAACCGAAAGCCTGATAGAGCAATCGGCACCTGCTCCTAAGTTAGGCTTCACGCCGAAATTCAGGGCAGCGACGGTACCGCCAAAACCTGCGGAACAGGCTGAGGAAAACAAGCCTGCTGAACCTGCTGCTCCGGCACCTAAATTAGGTTTTACACCAAAATTTAAAGCGTCATCTGCACCAACAACCGCTACCGAAACATTGCCGGACGATAAACAGGCAGAAACACCGGCTCGAGCACCCAAATTAGGATTTACACCTAAGTTTAAAGCATCGTCACCGCCAAAAGTAGTTACGGAACCACCATCGGAAGATAAACCCCAGGAGCCAGCTGCACCCGCACCTAAATTAGGTTTTACCCCGAAATTTAAAGCGGCAAATATGCAGAAAGCAACTGCAACAGAAGTAGCACCGCCTGAATCCAAACCTGAAGATAATACTGCAACGCCGCCTGCCGAAGACTCAGCACTAAAGCCTGCTTACAAACCGCGGTTTAAGATGCAGAATATTCCTAAGAAAGAAGAAGAGTAATACCAGTTTATTATGCTGAGGCGCGAAGCATCGTACGCGCATAAACCAACTTACAGATTCTTCACTCCGTTCAGAATGTCAATTAATTATAATCAAACTCCCCACCCAAAATAATCTTAACTTTATTGTAAGGAATACATTTCACAGCCGACTAAACCATAATTCTAAATCAGATTAATATGAAGTCGTTCAAAATATTTTCATTCGCTGCAGCAATAGCTGTATCAGCACTGGCTTTAAGCGCATTTGCTTACAAGGGCCCTAAAATCATTAAAACTACAAGTAGCGATAAAGGCTTTGCCGTTATTGAATTATTTACTTCTGAAGGCTGCTCAAGCTGCCCGCCTGCTGACGCTGTAATAGCCAAAGTTGAAAAAGAGAGTACGGACAAACCTATTTACATCCTGGCTTTTCATGTGGATTACTGGAACCGTTTGGGCTGGAAAGATGTATTCAGCAGTTCGGCCTATTCACAAAGGCAAAATCAATACGCGCAATGGTTAAATTTATCTTCGGTTTATACGCCGCAGATTGTAGTAAATGGCCGTACCGAGTTTGTTGGATCAGAAGAAGGTACTTTGCGCAATGCCATTAAAACCAGTCTGCAAAAAGCCCCATCGGCCCAAATCAGTTTAAGCGACATTAAACTTAATTCAGACAAAGTGCAACTACAGTATCAAACACAAGGAAACATCGCGAACAATGTTTTACTTTTAGCTATTGTGCAAAAATCAGCACAAACCAAAGTGGAGCGTGGTGAAAATGCCGGTCATACTTTATCGCACGTGCAGATCGTTCGTGAGATCAAAAGTGTATCTTTAAGGGGTGAAAAAGGTTCAGCAAGTATTGAATTGCCAAAAGGCTTTGATGCACACGGCTCGGAGGTTATCGCCTTTTTACAAAACACAGCGAACGGCGAAATTACCGGCGCTACAAAATTATCGCTATAATTCATCTACCTTTAAGCAGATTACGTAAAAGATTTAAAACCGATCCGGATGAAAACCATCAAAGAAAAACACTCCCTGGTTATGCGGTGGACGCATTGGGTCAACTTCCCGATCCTCACTATTATGATATGGAGCGGCATGCTGATCTATTGGGCAAACGACGAATATAAGATCACCATATTTGGCCACACCTACGTGCGTTTTTTTCCGGATTGGTATTATAACCTGTTACATATTCCTGCCCGTTTGGCGGAAGGTATGGCATTCCACTTTTTATTCATGTGGTTTTTTACCCTGAACGGGATCTTCTATGTAGCCTATACGGTTATTTCAGGCGCATGGCGTGAGCTTGTCCCGCAAAAAAAATCATGGAAGGAAGCCTGGCTGGTATTATTGCATGACTTGCATATCCGCAAAATGGCGCCGCCTCAAAATAAATATAATGCTGCCCAGCGCATTGCTTATACTGCCATTATTGTAATGGGTTTCGGCTCGGTAATTACCGGTTTGGCGATTTATAAGCCTGTACAATTTTATTATTTAACCTGGATTTGCGGCGGTTACCACTTTGCCCGGATCATCCATTTTGCACTGACATTAGGCTATGTATTTTTCTTCGTGATACATATTGTGCAGGTTATTATTGCAGGGTGGAATAACTTCAGGTCGGTTATTTCAGGCTTTGAAGTTGTAAATGAAGAACCAAAAAAACTTGCGAAAAATGAATAAGCCCGATAAAAATATCAAGCCCAAAAAGGAGCTGACCATTGATCAAAAGATCAACAGGCGTAACTTTATTTCCTTTGGTACATTTGCGGTATTGGGTACTGCTGCCTATGGCGGCTGGCGCAAGCTTTACACATCACCCATTGAAAAATTAGGTATTACCGGCGAGGCGCACAAGCCATTGCGCCGTGCATTAAATAAGTCTGAATTATTTTTCAGGAATTTCTTTAGCAATAATCACCTGGTTAAAACCTACCCAAAATCAATGGCGGCAAAGGTGGTGCGCAAGAATACCAGCATTGGTGCCGATAGCCGCTTAGATGCTGCAAGCTGGCGTTTACAGGTAAAAAAAATAACCGGTGAGGTGTTGAATATCACAATAGATGAAATAAAAGCGCTGCCAAAAACCGACTTGGTTTTTGATTTTAAATGCGTTGAAGGCTGGGATCAGATACAGCACTGGGGCGGTGTAAAGTTTATTGATTTTGTTGAACACTTCGGACTGGAAAGCGAGATCAAGCTTGATTATGTTGGAATGGAAACACCCGATAAGGCCTATTACGTTGGACTTGATATGGATAGCGCCCTGCATCCGCAAACGATATTGGCTTACGAAATGAACGATGCGCCGATACCTGTACCACATGGAGCGCCTTTGCGTTTGATCATCCCGGTTAAATATGGCATCAAAAATTTAAAACGAATTGGGATGATCAGCTTCAGCAACCGCCGCCCGCATGATTACTGGGCTGAGCAGGGTTATGATTATTATTCGGGATTATAACGTTTCTATCATCCAAATTTCATCATAAAATTTGCATATTGCAGTTGATGCCTGCAGAGAAATTCCCCTTTAGAAAACAGATTGCTTATGCCTGCGGCATGGTTGGCTGGAGTGTAATGACGAATATCATTATCGTTATGCTCCCCTATTTTTACCTGCCGCCCAGCAATGCAGGTTTAACGCCGCTTATTCCGCAATTGATGGTGTTTGGCGTGTTAAATATCTTGTCGATAATTGCTGCTTCGGGAAGATTGATCGACGCGGTTTTTGACCCCTTTATTGCCTCATTAAGCGATAAAAGCAAAAACCCGAGGGGCCGCCGTATTCCGTTTATGAAATGGGCCATATTTCCTGCGGCTTTATTTTGTTTCCTTACTTTTTGCCCTGTTGATAAAGCTGAAACATCCCGGAACGCCATATGGCTCACCTGCACGCTCATCCTGTTTTTCATGAGCTTTACCACTTATATCATTCCGTATAACGCACTGTTGCCAGAGGTTACTGAAACGGCCTCCGAAAAGGTAAAACTATCCTCTTTCCAACAGGTAGGCTTTGTGATCGGGATGATCATATCCGGGTTTGTAAACAATTACGCCGACCTGGTACAAAAGTTTCTGCACGTAGTAAACCGCGATAGTGCTTTGCAATATACCATAGGTGGCTTATGCTTTATTGCCGCGATTTTTATGCTGATACCTGTATTGGCAATCGATGAAAAGAAGTATTCATCGAGCAAACCATCACATTTACCGTTATTGCCGGCAATCCGCAAAACATTCAGCAACCGTAATTTTAAGTATTACCTGATATCGGATTTTACTTATTACATGGCGCTCAGTATCATATCAAGCGGTTTATTGTATTTCGTTACGGTATTGCTTGGGCTATCGGAATCTGTTGGCGGGCCATTATTAGGTGTAATGGTTTTGGTATCACTGATGTTTTATCCGCTCATCAATTATCTGTCAAAAAAGATCGGCAAAAAGCCAATGGTTATTTTTTCATTTGGCTTATTGAGCATTGTTTTTGTAACTATCTATTTTCTCGGGAAGATCCCTATAAAACCTATCGCACAAATATATTTCATGTTGCTGCTGGCGAGTTTCCCATTGGCAGCATTAGGAATTTTACCCAATGCGATCCTTGCTGAAATAGCCCAGGATGATGCTATCAAAACAAAGGAAAACCGCGAAGGGATGTTTTACGCGGTAAAATACTTGTTTGTAAAATTAGGGCAAACACTGGGTATTGCATTATTTGCCTTTTTAACTGTTTATGGAAAAGACCCCGGCAACGATTACGGCCTGCGCCTGAACGGTATATGCGGGTTTGTGCTTTGCCTGCTGGCGATGATATTCTTTAGCAGGTTTAAGGAGAAAAAAGTGATTGGTTGATCGTGTTGGCAAAAAAACTTACATCTATGATGCACCGTGACAAAGCTTAAATGAGATAAAATTATCCCCTCGATGTATTATTCGGCCTTACATATACCAGCTGCATGGTGTTAATATTGCGCATGGCAAAGGCAGCTTCGCAGTAGCATAAATAGTAGTTCCATTTGCGGATGAAGCGGTCATTAAATCCTAACGATTTTACTTTTGGCAGGTTAGCATTAAAAGCATCAAACCAAAGTTTTAATGTAGTGGCGTAATCCATTCCAATATCTTTAAGATCGACCATTGTTAAGTCGCCGGTACGGTTAACCGCGCTGTTTATTGCGCCTACTGACGGCAATAATGAGCCGGGGAAAATATGTTTCTGGATCCAATCCACGCCGTTACGTAAGCTGTCATAACGCGAATCCGGCGAGGTGATCACCTGCAAGGCAAGGATGCCATTCTTTTTAAGCAGGTCGTTTACTTTTTTAAAGTATACTTCCATGTAATTGTGCCCCACGGCTTCCAGCATTTCAACAGATACGATCTTATCAAACTGGCCTTCCATCTGGCGGTAATCTTTTATCAGGATGCTTACACGGTCACTCAAGCCTTCAGCTTCTACACGTTCAACAGCCATTTTGTGCTGCTCTTCGCTAATAGTTAACGAGGTTACTTTGCAGCCATATGTTTTAGCCATATAGATGGCGTTCCCACCCCAGCCGCTGCCAATTTCTAATACGTGGTCAGTTGGTTTTAAATTCAACTGGCGGCATAAGCGTTCGTATTTAGCGATCTGTGCTTCCTGCAAGCTTAATCCATCCTTATAAAAGTAAGCGCTGGAGTAAGTCATGGTCGGATCAAGGAAACTGGCGAAGAAATCATTGTTCAGATCGTAATGTTCTGAAATGTTCTTGCGCGATCCCTCAACCGTATTTTTTCTTTTAAAATGATACAGCTTATTGAACCACTTCAGCAGGTTAAGTGCTAAAGTTTGCGTGTTACTGCCCGATACGCTTGGCGCATTCTCGATATTCAGCAACACCCATTTAATCACGTTGGTGATGTTATCGGTGTCCCATAAACCATCTACATAAGCCTCGCCAAAACCAATATCACCAAACAAGATAACGCGTTTGTAAAACTCGTCATCGTTAATAGTCATATTGGCTGATATTTTTCCCTCGCCTGTGCCCAAAACCAACTGTTCGCCATCCGATAAGGTGATATGCAGGTGGCCTTTGTCCATCTTGGCCATTAGCTTTAAAACGGTATCCTGGTAAAAGCTACTTTTTTTAACGAGGGTAAGCGTATTTGACATGGGTTTGTAAAAGTATTAATTGTGCGTTTGTAAACTATATACGGAGATTCAGCTCACAAAGGTTTTATCTAAGATATGGAATTTGACGAATAAGGCCGAAAAACATCTTTTTGAAGTTCTAAATTATCGCCTTTTTTATGAAAAGGAATCTTTTTTAACCAAAGCTTTAATGCCTGCCAGTGGATTGCGCTGATGATTTTTATGGTGATGAGCGGGAAACTTAAAAAGTAAAGTAACAAATTAGCATCAGTCAATGGTTTCCGAACGCCATTTAAGGTGCTGATAAAAAAGCGGTTGCCTTCCTTATCATAATCATCGATCTTCACCTGCAGCTTTTCGTTAGGAATATGCAGGTCGAAATCAAAATTGGTATCCATATCCGTAAACGGTGATACGTAAAAATATTTTTCGGTATTCAGCTTAAATTGATCGCCTGTACGGGTTTTCGCATCCAAAAAGTAAGGCTTCATCTCTAAAAAAGTATTGCAAACTTCTACTACGGAGCAAACGATCTGCGCCTGCTCGTCATAACAAAAATAAAACGACACCGGGTTAAACTGGTAGCCTGCCGTACACAAATTGGTGAGCACCATAATACGGCCATTGCCAATGTTTACACCATTGCTTGCTAAATAATTGGTGATGTGTTGGCGGGTATTTTTGGTTGTGTCCGGGTTTTCGCGCGGTAATTGTAGGTGATCCTTATCCCTAAAATTAAAGAGATTGAACTTATTGCGGCTCATAAATTTAAGCCGTTTAGTCAATCCGTCTATCTCATCCAGGTCTAAATAAAACATGAAAACATCATAATTGAACCTGTGCACTTTAGGCGACAGGCGGTGATGCATTACTTTGGCTTTATATAAACAGGAATTGATAGCGGCGTTTGCCATAGTTAAATATACGATTTAAACCGGCGGCTGGATCAAAACTTTCTCATCATAAACCGGCTTGCCCAGCAATTGCGAACACAAATTTACCGCGCTGGTAAAAGCATCCTCGTGGAAACCATAGTTAAAATAGCTTCCGCAAAAATATACGGGGCCGTTCGCGTTAATTTTGTGTAATTCCTTTTGGGCGTTTATGGCAGGCACATCAAACAGCGGGTGGTGGTAATCAATTTCTTTCAGGATCTTTTTTGGATCGATGTTATCATGCGGGTTAATCGATACAAAATAGTTTTTCTTATCCGATACCTGCTGCAACTCGTTCATCCAGTAAATGGTGGTTGGTACCAGTTTATCTCCCTGTTTTTCGATGCTGTAATTCCAGCTGCTCCAGGCCAGTTTGGTTTTGGGCATGATGCTTTCGTCGGTATGCAGCACCGCTTTGTTGTATTGGTATTTGAAGGTAGATAGTAACCTTTTTTCATCAGCAGTAGGTTGATCCAACAACCCTAAAGCCTCATCGCCATGAGCCGCGATGATAACCCGGTCAAACACTTCCTGCGAACCATCTGAAGCATGTACGGTTACTTCGCCATCGTCGTTGCGTACCACTTTAGTTGCTTTGCGGCTTAAATGAATCCTGTTCTTAAAAGGCGCTATCAGTTTTTCGCGGTAGGATTGACTCCCGTTATGCAAGGTGTACCATTGATGCTGGGTATCTAAACCCAAAAAACCATGATTCTGAAAGAATTTGATCAGCGTCACCATCGGGAAATCCAGCATCTGCTCCATTGGGGTCGACCATACAGCCGAGCTCATGGGCACCAGGTATTTCCAAAGCATATCCTCGCCAAAACCAAACTCCTTTACATACTGGCCGATAGAATAGTTGGCATATTTAGGATCATCAACAATCTTAACGCTCTCCTTGTTAAACCTTCCGATCTGCATCAGCATTTTAATAAATGATGGCTTAAATATATTTTTCCGCTGCGCGAACAGATGGTTAATGCTTGATCCGCTATACTCCAAGCCCGTTGGCAAATGCTGCACGCTGAATGACATCTGTGTTTTTTTAACAGGGGCTTTCAATTCATCAAACAAGCGGCATAAATTCGGATAAGTATGGTAGTTGAATACCATGAAACCGGTATCAATATAAACGGGCTTGCCATCCTCATCAACCGTTACTGTATTGGTGTGGCCGCCGGTATAATCGTTCTGCTCGTAAAAAGTAAGGTTGTCCTGCTTGTGCAAAAAATGCCCGCAGCCCATCCCGGCAATGCCTGTTCCTATTATTGCTGTTTTTAGCATGTTATCGGGTAATGGTATTTAAAAATTGTAAAGTTGTATAAGTTGATAGCTGCCCTCCCGGTCCGTTCAAATTATAATCGAACCCGTGGGTTGCCCAAGGCAATTGCAGCCAATAATGTTTAATGTGGTTATTCTGCAAAGCGCCATTCAACCGGTGACTATGCTCCGGCGATACCAGCACGTCATTAGTGCCATGAATGATCAGCGTCGGCACCGAATGCTCATTCACAAAATTAAGCGGGGAGCAATCATAATATTTCATCGGCACCTGTGAGAATGAGCCACCCACATACTGATCCATCACCTTGCGCGAATCCATGATCAGCGGGTTTGATGGGATAGAATAGCCCCAAACCATATCGGCAGGGCCATAAAAATCAACCACGCCTTTCAGATCTTTCTCGTGCATGGTGTAAGCAGCCAGCAAAGCGATCTGAGCACCCGCAGAGCGGCCTATCAACACAAATTTTGTGGTATCGATATTCAATTCATCGGCATGCCCGCGCATGTATTTTATAGTATTTACAATATCCTCAACAGGTGCAGGCGTTTGCCATTTAGGTGCCATGCGATAGTTGATAGACGCTACATTATAACCTTTAGTTGCCAGGTAGCTGTTCAGTTCCGGCAATTGCTGACTGTCGCCACCTGCCCATGATCCACCGTGTACCACAATAACACAAGGCTTTTTACCTGCTATTTGCGACGGGTAGAAATCAAGGCTCATGGCTGTGTCGGCATATTTTACATAAGTTATTTTTTTGTAAGGGATACTTACCGGCTTTTTAAACATCTTCAAAAAGCTATACGGTGCGCTCGTGCTATCGGTATTGGTAACGCCAAAAGCATCATCAAACTCAGCCCTTACGTCGGCTGCTACGATATAGGCCCTGAATATTGGGGATAAGAATAATAACAAAGCAACAATGCCGATGATGGTACCCGGCATGATATAACGGCCTCCGAAAAAACCTGCCAGCAAAACCAAAATGGTTATTGATGAGAATAACCACGGAAATTCCGTTACACCAATAGCCAACAGCCATAGGTGGTATTCAAAGGCTTTAAAAACTGCTAATAAGGAAATTAAGGCAAGGAGAATGGTAAATATCAGTCGGATCATGCGTTGGTTTTATGGAATAAATAATGACTTACAAACCACTCGTTGCCTTTTTTAAAGTTCCATAATTCGGCACAGGCTAAGTAAAATAAACGCCAGTATACCCACCATTTCACTGCCTGGTCCTTACCATACGTTTCTTCAAATAGCGGCATAATTTCTTTTTTATGCTTATCCATGTTTACTAACCAGGCTTCGGCGGTTTTGCCGTAATTAGTGCCATTGACATGCCAGTGGTTTTCCACGATCAGGTCATCATTAAAGTAGAACATCAGATCATCGCTCGGCATAATGCCGCCGGTGAAAAAGTATTTGCTCATCCAGTCGCTGGCATCTTTTACCTCGAATAGATAAGTATATTCTTTATGGGTAAAAATGTGGATGAACAATTTGCCGTCCGGCTTTAAAAATGAAGCCACTTTTTTCATCAGCAGCTCGTAATTGCGCATATGCTCAAACATCTCAACCGATACCACGCGATCAAATTTATCATCGATGGTAAAAGTGTTCATATCGGCAGTGATCACCGTCAGGTTTTTGATGTTGCGTTGTTTAGCCTGCTCATCGATATAGATCTTTTGGGTACGGGAATTGGAAACTACCGTAAATGTGCTTTTTGGATATTTAGCCGACATAAACAACGATAACGACCCCCATCCGCAACCCAGCTCCAATACGTTTTGACCGGATGTTAATCCTGCACGCTCACAGGTTATCTCCAGCATATCGCGCTCGGCAGTATCCAGATCGGTAACTCCCGGTTTGTAGTACGCGCTCGAATATTTTAAATTTTTACCCAGGCAGTACTGGTAAAATTGAGTTGGCACTTCATAATGCTGCTGGTTAGCATCAATAGTGTTAATAGCTATTGAGGTAGCTTTCAACTGCGCGATAAGTGTCATCAGGTGTGCCTGTTGTGCTTCCACCCCGCCTTTGTTCTCATCTTTCAGCCTCTGTTTTAACAAGCCGCGGATACCTTTTCGCAATAAAAAATCAGGGACTTTGTTTTTCTCAATTAATTTGTCGTACCACATGTATAGTCGGAGTTGTGTTTTTTAGAGGTATACGTTGTAGAAACAATTATAGATTTTTAATTGTTAAAAATACGTCGGGATAAATACTTTCCCTACATCTGCCCAAATAGTTTAAGCTTTTGCTATTGTTTTATATTTTGTTGATAATTAAATATTTACAATTATGTATACTTTAAAAATTAGCTTATGTGCATGCCTGCTGTTGCTTGCATTCAAAAACCAAGAAACTGAAAAAATTCCTGCGGGTTCCATTAAAGGAGATTTTAACGGCGATGGTATAAAAGAATACGCGTGGATAGTTAAACCTCAATTGAGCGCTGATGGTATGAGTTGTGTAGGGCCATGCGTTGCCCACATTGTATTTTCTGATAAAAAGATTAATCCAATTTTACTGAAAAACAGTATTGGCGGCACGCTTACAAATTTAGGCGATCTTAAAAATAATGGAAAGGATGACATTGGCTTATTACCCGATTGGTTCACCAGTTGCTGGCGAAGTTATTTTACCTACACACTAAATAACAACAACTGGCAATATGTAATACCGCCGTTCACTACACATTGTAACCAGTGGGAAGCTAATGTAAAACCTGTTGAAAAAATAGCAGGAAAGCCAAACTATCTAAAAGAAAACTATAGCGATTTTTTGAAAGACTCGATAGTTGTTAAATCAAAAATTGTAAAAATAATTGATTAGTGGTTTGCCGTTTATTCTTTTGGAGTTTTAAACCAAGGTACAAACACACTTGTGCTGGCCTGGTATTTTTTAAAAGCTTCGCCCTTAGTTTTTAATGACTGCTTTTCAGTTGTAGGTATGCCTGTAACTTTTAATAATAAATAGAGAATAATTGCCGGACTGATCACCGCGATATAGCCATAGGGCGAGCCCAGAGCGAAGACAAAATAGGATACCCACATCAGCCATTCAAAAAAATAATTAGGATGGCGGGAGTAATGCCACAAACCCGTATCACAAACCTTGCCTTTGTTGGCATCGCTCTTTTTAAAACTGGCCAATTGCTGGTCGGCAGTCGCTTCGCCGATAACGCTGATCACCCATAAAATTGCGCCACCTATTTCGGGTGGGGATAGATCAGGTTTGGGGTTCATCATACTGATAAAAAACGGGACAGCCAGCAACACGTTGGAGATAGCCTGCATCTGGAAAAAGCCTGCCATTTTTGCTTCGGCATTAGCGCCCCAATCCTTGCGGATGTGTGCATATCGTGGTTCTTCTTCATGCAGATGCTTTAAAACGCGTACGGCCAAATGCGTGCCTAAACGCAAGCCAGCGATAATCACCATGCCGGCTAATAGTATTTTCCGCGTTTCAAATCCGGGCGCAAAGATCAACAGGATAATAGCGATAACCGGAAAATTGTAAGACCAGAAAATATCAACCACACCCGCGTTCTTGATCTTGTAGGACCACAGCCATACCAAAAACATGATAACACAGCACGTTACCACGCTGTAAATTACCAAACTGAGTAAAGAGCTGCTATCCATTTTGCTTGCTGAAAAGTTCCTTTAATCCCTCGCCGGGTTTTAGTTTAAACAACTGGATGAGCACATATGCGCAACTTGCAATGCTGCCTAAGGTCACCAGTAATATTAACCAAATGATCTTGAGGTATAATTTGTTTTCCTTATAGCAAAGCCACACGAAAATTACGGTTACGTTGGTATAAAAATCCCACAGCGTGGCACGCATCCAGGGGATGCCACCCAGGAAATCCCAGTTGGTAAATAGGTTGCTGCTGATACTGGTGCTGATTACCACATAGCACATCCATACAAAAAGGATGCTGAATAATATTTTCAGGAAATTGATCATACTTATTTTTTAGCCGCCCTGATAAATGCCAAAGCATCATCCGCATGCTCTTTGCCTTGCAGCATGGCATCGTGCATATACACTACCTTGCCATGCAGATCTATAATATAAGTTACACGGCCCGGGATAAACATTTTGCTTTTGATGCCAAACAGGTTATAAACTTTATTATCCTGGTCGGCTAACAAAGTGAACGGCAATTTATAATGCTCCTGGAACTCTTTATGACTGGCAACAGTACCACCATTTATACCCACAACCATTGCTCCGGCCTTGGTAAAATCATCAAACTCATCACGAAATGCACAGGCTTCTTTGGTACAAACCATGCTTTCATCTTTCGGGTAAAAATAAAGCACCAATACTTTTTTACCGATATAATCGCGCAAATTGAACAGCTTGCCATCCTGATCCTGCAACGTAAAAGACGGAACCATTTCGCCAACCTGTAACTCGCTGCCGCGTTTTTGTGCATGAGTTGTTTTGCAAAAGCCTATTAGCATAAAAGCCAAAAGCAATGCTGTATTTTTAAGGGTGATATTTTTCATATAGGGATATACGTTGAGCATAGGGTACTTCGATTTATTTATGCAGCAAATAACTAAATTTGTGAATAAGCAGCCGGTGTTAACATGGTTGATGTGATTTTTGATACCAAAGCATCCGGATAGTCAGGCATGCTTTTTAGCTTGACCCATTCCGGGTCGCTGCCAAAAGCTTTCCATAAGCTATCATGTGCAGCCATGTTATCAAAGGTAACCATGTAGGTTAGGTTTGGGCGTTCGGCGCCTATCAAAGTTTCGCTGTAGAAAACAGGCTTAAATCCCAGGCGTTTAAATATGCCTATCTCACCGCCCTGGTTAAACATCTCTATTTTCTTTTTACCGGCACCTTCGGTTGGGCTTTGATATTGGCGCAACTCAAAAATCCGGGTGCTTGTTCCGGGCAATTCTATTTTAGGCATACCGGTAAAGGCCTGTAATAACGAACTTTCAATACGATCATAAACAGGCATTGCCAACGGGGCGTTTAAATAGGCAAAGGCTTGCTGCTGGTAAGTAGCATCTTTCGCCAGTTTGTTTTCCTGCGTTACAAAGCCATCCATGGATGAGTGCGGGATCAATACGAACAGCCTGGGTTGTTTTCCTTTTTCAAGCTCGGTAAATACACCAATGTTTTTATTGCCAATACGGTTTAAAGCAGGTATCAGCGCGTTTTTTAAATAATCTTCTACAATTGTTTGCTGTGTAGCGTTTGAGAAGGAATAAACCCGCAACTCGTAAAACTCGCGTAAAGGTCCTTTATTTTCAGATTCAGCCATCACCATTTTGGGCAATATAGTGGAGGCAGTACCTGTTAACAGGGATGCTTTTACAAATGAACGTCTTTTCATGAGCCGGATTTTGGTTGAGCTAATGTAATGATTATAATGGCTGAATATAAAACAAAAAGATCCCCTTAATTATTAAGGAGATCTTTTCAATAAAGTACTTTTTATTTATTAAATGTGGATGAACAGTTCGTCTATGGGCCTTCTCACTTTTTGCATTTTACTGTAAACATCTTCGTCTGACCGGTAACCTACAGGGGCGATAACTACTGCAGATAAGCCTTTTTCTTTCAAACCTAAGATCTCATCATATTTACCGGCATCAAAGCCTTCCATAGGGCAGGCATCAATATCCATTTCAGCAGCGGCAGTTAATAAAACACCTAAAGCAATATAAGCCTGTTTGGTGCTCCAGTTGATCTTTTGTTCTTCGGTTAAGCTGGAAATAGTGCCTTGTACCATTTGCTCAAAACCTGCTAAATGCTCGCG
Organism: Mucilaginibacter sp.; assembly: GCF_965225845.1. Taxonomy (GTDB): domain Bacteria; phylum Bacteroidota; class Bacteroidia; order Sphingobacteriales; family Sphingobacteriaceae; genus Mucilaginibacter. Next base: position 782,061 of record NZ_CBDDBL010000001.1, on the reverse strand, counting down.
GCCAATGCCACGGGTTTTAGCAATAAGATCAAGATATTTATTTCCATAATCTTTATCCAGTTCTTTTTCAATAGCAAACACAAATACTTGTGAACTTTGCGTTAACTGGGCCTGGCCATGTGATGCTTCGCGCAGTTTTTCGCGGATCTCAGCATCTTCAACCACCAAAATGCGGTACGCCTGTAAGCCTAATGATGATGGCGCTAATTGCACTGCCGAGATCAGCTCATCCAATTGTGCTTTACTTAATTTTTTTGTCGCGTCGAAGTTTTTGATAGCGGCGCGCTTTTGTAATTTTTCTATTAATGACATGTTGTTTTCTTTTTAAATTATCCGAACAAAACTAAATGTTACAACACTTAAAATCGTCATAAGGAAGTCAACGCTTAATTTTTCTTCTCGCCGCCGCCCGGCTTTTTCTTATTCCTGTTATTGCGGTTATTATTATTGTTATTCCCGCCACGATTATTCCCGCCTCTGCCGCCATCGCGTTTCGCAGGCGCCATTTTAATGAGGGTTGGGTCGCCTAAAACTTCGGGTAACGGGATGCGCCTTACTTCGCGCTCCATCATTTCCTCAATATTTTTTAGCTTACGCTGATCGCGGTCATTAATAAAAGTGATCGCGGTTCCCTTGGTTTCGGCACGCGCCGTACGGCCAATACGGTGGATGTAATCTTCAGGATCGCCCGGCGCGTCGTAATTTACAACCAGGTCAATCCCCTCCACATCAATACCACGCGACAGCGCATCGGTACCAATGATGATCGGCACCTGCTTGTTTTTAAACTTTAGCAGGATATCCTCGCGCTCAGCCTGCTCCAGGTCGGAGTGGAAAGCGTTGATCTTTAAATGTGCTGCTTTTAATTCCTTATAAACCTCTTTTACCTTATCTTTTGTTGATGCGAAAATAATGATGCTTACAAAACCACCCTCTTTCAGGATCATTTGCAGCAATTTCGATTTTTGGTGATCATTCACCAAATACACCTGTTGATCTATTCCGACAGCAGGTTGTGATATGGCGATGTTGATCTGCTGCGGGTTATGCAACACGGTTTTGGCCATATTGCGGATCCTGCCCGGCATTGTGGCCGAAAAAAGCATGGTTTGCCTTTGCTTAGGCAAATAGCTGATAATACGCATAATATCATCCGAAAAACCCATATCCAGCATGCGGTCGGCCTCATCCAGAATCAAGTATTTGATGTGGTTCAGCTTTAAAACGCCTGATGTAAGGTGGGCTATCAGCCTGCCTGGGGTAGCGATGATAATGTTAACGTTATTCTGGATGCCACGGCGCTGCTGCTCATACACAATACCATCGCCCCCGCCAAAAACTGCAATGGAACTAATGCCGGTAAAATAGGCCAATCCCTCCACCTGCTGATCGATCTGTTGGGCGAGTTCGCGGGTTGGAGTTAGGATGAGTGTGCTTGTTTTTTCCTCGTGGTTTTGTGTGATCAGGTTTAAAACCGGCAGTAAAAATGCGCCTGTTTTACCTGTACCTGTTTGCGCGCAGGCTATAAGGTCGTCGCCCTTTAGGATAGCCGGGATGGCCATTTCCTGTATAGGAGTTGGGTTGGTATAACCCATGCTTAGTACGCCTTCTAATAAATGTTCGTTGAAATTAAAATCCTGGAAAGTCACTTGTCTCTTTAAAGTAAAGGGGCAAGGTAGCAAAAAATGTTGTTTAACAGCAATTTAGCTGTGAGGAGTTTTTTGTTAGAGGTTGATTTTGAGCAATTTTACTATGATAAGATATTCCCGGCACTCAATTGCCACGGTGGCTTTGTCACTTTTGGCTTGATCCAAAACTAACCAAAAGATCAAGACGAAAAAAAGCTTCAGCCCGCCCTGCCGGTTCTTAACGCTTTTTAGGTTACACCCCAAAAGCTAAACCGTCATTTCCGCCATACTCCCGGCCTGCTTTTTCGTCAGTCCATACGCGCTTTAGTCAGGTAGCGGTAAGCGATACCACTACGAATGTATATAACTCTTCAAATGCTCAATCGTTTCCAAATGCGAAAGGATGGTTTCAGTAACCAAATCATTAATAGAGACAATGCCCGATAGCTGGTCATCCACAAAAACCGGCAGGTAACGGATGTTGCTCTCGCTCATGATATGCATACAGGTTTCGATAGAACTTTCAGGCACTATACGTGGTAAACCCGTGCTCATGATCTCGCGCACGGGTGTTTCATGCGATGAACGGCCCTGCAATATCACCTTGCGGGCGTAGTCGCGTTCGGTCATCAGGCCCAGGTATTCGCCGTTTTCCGCTATTACAACCGAACCTATGTTTCTCTCGTCCATCAGCTTTAAAGCATCAAGCACTGTGGTACCCGCATCAATGGTGACAACGCTGCCGCCTTTACGCTTAAGTATATCTGAAACTTTTTTCATAATTATCAGGAAATCATTGGGTTTACACTCGGTTTTTTATAAATATACAAATCAATTTTTCAAAATAAAAAGCAATGAACGTATTAATTTTATTACCCCTGTACGTTAATATTAATAATACATTATATTAGCCACGTAAATCCTTTTAGTTATTATCAATACCAAATGAAAAAATTCCTTTTATGCGCCCTCGCTGTTGCCGGAATAAGCGCTTCGCTATCCGCACAAACCCTTAATAAGCTAACTCCGAAAGAAAAACAGGAAGGCTATAAACTGCTTTTCGACGGTAAAACTACCGATGGCTGGCATATATATTTAGGTCATGACGCAGGCGCATGGCATGCTAGTGATGGCGCTTTGGTTTTAGATACCGCGGGTAAGGAGCAAGGTGACCTGGTAACCGATAAGGAATACACCAATTTTGAATTAAAGATCGACTGGAAAATATCGCCGGGAGGAAACAGCGGTATCATCTTCAGTATACATGAGGATACCACCCTGCACTATACTTTTTTTACCGGCATGGAAATGCAGGTTTTGGATGATAAACTGGCTGAAGACAACAAACAACCCAATCACTTAGCCGGATCATTGTATGATATGATAGCGCCATCGCACCCGGCAAAACCGGCAGGCGAGTGGAATGCGGTGATCATCCGCAAGCTTAATGGCCACATTACTTTATGGATGAACAGACAGCAGGTAGTTGATGTGCAAATGGGCAGCCCTGAGTGGAACGCATATATCCAGAAAAGTAAATTCAGGAAATGGCCAAACTTTGCCAAATTTCAAACAGGACATATTTCCTTACAGGATCACGGCGCCGAGGTTGAATTTCGTAACATCCGCATAAAACAACTGTAATATTTATTATATTTAAACACCAATTTTTCAACGCCAAAATTATCCGATAGTTTATTTATGAGTGATCTGCAGATAAAAAAAACGTCAACCGTTTATGATGCGGTTATTGTGGGTTCGGGCGCGGGCGGCGGTATGGCTGCTTATGTGCTTGCACACGCCGGTTTAAAGGTTTTAATGCTCGAAGCCGGCCCGTATTTCGATCCGGCAAAAAACTCGTCGCAGCTTAAATGGCCCTGGGAATCACCACGCCGTGGTGCAAGTACCGATACCCGTAACTTCGGCGATTTTGATGCGGCCTTTGGCGGATGGCAACTGGATGGCGAACCTTACACTACCAAAAGTGGCACGGATTTCCAATGGTTCCGCTCGCGGATGCTGGGTGGGCGTACCAATCACTGGGGAAGGATTTCATTGCGTATGGGGCCGCATGATTTTCAACCTAAAGATGGCTTAACAAGCCCATGGCCGATCACTTATGATGATGTAAAACCATTTTACGATAAGGTTGACCGCATGATCGGTATATTCGGTACAGTTGAGGGATTGGAAAACGAGCCGGATGGCATCTACCTGCCCCCTCCTGCTCCGCGTTTGAATGAACTCTACATTAAAAAAGGCGCTAAAAAAGCCGGTGTAACAACTATAGCAAGTCGCGGTTCGATATTAACCGAGGCTTTACCAAATAATAAAGACCGCGGGGCCTGTTTTTTCTGCGGGCAATGCGGACGTAGCTGCAAGGTTTACGGCGATTTTTCATCTTCATCGTGTTTAGTTATACCGGCATTAAAAACCGGCAATTTAACGCTGATCTCCAATGCCATGGCGCGCGAGGTTTTAACAGACGACCAGGGTTTGGCTACCGGCGTATCCTACATCAGCAAGGATGACATGCAGGAATACCAGGTAAAAGGCAAAACCGTCATATTAGGTGCCAGCGCCTGCGAATCGGCGCGTTTGCTGCTTAACTCTAAATCATCGGCACATCCCGGCGGCCTGGCTAACAGCAGCGGCGTGGTTGGTAAGTATCTGCATGATTCTACCGGGTCAAGCGCGGGCGGTTGGTTGCCGCAATTGATAGACCGCAAGCGTTACAACGAGGATGGCGTTGGCGCTATCCATATTTACTCGCCATGGTGGCTGGATAATAAAAAACTGAATTTCCCGCGTGGTTACCACATTGAATACGGCGGCGGTTTACACATGCCGGGCTACGGATTTACCGATGGTATCCAGAATAAAAACGGCTTAGTACCGGATAGAAACGGCAAAATGAAAGATGCCGGTGGCTATGGCGCTGAGTTGAAGAATGATTACCGTCGTTTTTATGGCGCAAGCTTTGGCATGGCCGGCCGCGGTACTGCCATAGCGCGAGCCGATAATTATTGCGAGATAGACCCTGAAGTGGTTGATAAATACGGTATCCCTGTTTTGCGTTTCCACTATAAATGGGCCAATGAGGAGATCCAGCAGGCTAAGCACATGCAGGATACCTTCCAGGAAATTATGCACGAAATGGGCGCTATTGCCGGTCCGCCGCAAGGTGCTGATACCATGTACGGCCTTGCCGCGCCGGGTGTGATCATCCATGAAGTGGGTACCGTGCGTATGGGCGACGACCCGAAAACATCGGCCCTAAATAAATACAGCCAGGCGCATGATTGCGACAACTTGTTTGTGGTAGATGCCGCTCCGTTTGTACAGCAGGGTGATAAAAACGCTACCTGGACCATCCTGGCTTTATCCATGCGTACCGCAGAATATATTTTGGCACAACGTAAAAAACTGAACGTTTAACAGCTCATTTACCCGAACCATGAACAGACGTGAATCCCTAAAAACACTTGGTATAGGCGCAGTTGCAACCGGCCTGTTGCTTGATGCATCCTGCAAACCCGGCGTGCCAAAAACGGCAGACCAACCGGCTGCCAAAGAAGCCGCACCCGACCCGAGCCGCCTGCCTAACGAAATTGCCCGCGATAAAAAACTGAGCGGAGAAAAATTCTTTAATGAACATGAAATAGCAACCATTACGGTTTTGGCTGATATCATCATCCCGAAGGATGAAAAATCGGGCAGTGCATCGGATGCCAGGGTGCCGGAGTTTATTGAATTTATTGTGAATGATATGCCTGAGCACCAAACCCCGATGCGTGGCGGCCTGCGCTGGCTGGATTTGCAATGCTTAAACCGGTATAACACTACGTTCCGCGAGGCGACATCAGTACAGCAAATAGAAATGCTCAACCTGATCGCTTTCCCGCTAAAAGCCAAGCCCGAAATGGCCCAGGGCGTAGCCTTTTTTAACCGCATGCGCGATTTGACTGCAACCGGTTTCTTTACCTCCGAAATCGGCGTAAAGGATATCGGCTACATGGGTAACTCCCCAACCATTTGGAAAGGTGTACCTGCCGATGTGCTGAAAGCGCATGGGTTCGATACGATTTGGGGTTAGATGACAGTGTGTAGTGATTATATCGATCACATGAATATTTGATATTTGACAAATTAATTGTAGATTAGTTGACAGACCAATCACAGTTATGAAAAAAATAATTTTTATATTTTGCTGTACTATTTCCAATATAGCCTATTCGCAAAATGTAAAATCTAATATTGATCAACTTTCGCTTTCATCCTGTTACACAATTGCAACTAATGGAACAAAAGAACTTTGGAATGCAAGTGGCTTTTTCATAATTGTTAAAGACAAAGTCTATTTTATAACGAACAACCATGTCGTGGGCGACGATTTTGCGAAGACGGAATATATAAGAGACCATCATCATTCATTGCCAGTAGACTCCATTCCCGATAAATTAAAAATCAGGGTTTATTCTGGAAAAATCAATTCAACATTCAATGTTGAATTACCTTTAATAAATCGTAATAAAGTTTTATATATAAAGTTTTGGGAAGACAGCCCCAATAATCTAAAACCTATGGACGTCGTTGCTATACCGGTAGATGACGTAACCAAAATTCAGCTTAATAATACAATTGAATTTCAATCAAAAGATATAAATGAAGATTTGAAGTTAGCTCCATCTGGTGAATTATTTATCATAGGATTTCCATTTAATTATGGTCAATATAATGCCTATCCAATATTTAAAAGAGGAACTATAGCCACCGAACCAAATTTGGAAATTATTAATAACTATTCTTTTAATATTGATGCTACTACACGTAGTGGGATGTCAGGATCTCCCGTAGTCTTTGAAGGCAATTTATATAATACCAAAAGTGGCACAGCGTTATCTGCAGGTTCAGGAGCAATTTTTTTAGTTGGAATTTATAGTGCTCAAAATTATTATATGGAGATTGGTACGGTTTGGAAAATGGATATTATATTTAAAAAACTTGAGGAAATAAATTAGATTTAGTCCACTATTATGAAAAATCCTTTTTTAATTGATAGATCTTATTTAATTCGTCATAAAATTTTAGAGGTTCTTTATAATAATTGGGAAGCACATAATCATGAACAAGACAGGAGAGTTGGTTCGATTACTGTCGCAAACATTACAAAAATTTCAATATCAGATATTCATCAATACCAATATCTTTTAGTAGAAAAAGGCGAAATCATAATTGCTGATAATGACGGTCAATCTATGATGTCAATCCAGCAAGCAGGCATCAGCGCATATATTGATAATAGATATCTCAAGGAAGGTAGAAAAAGTCAATGGGATAATATTAATGATTGGGCTCGAATAATAATTCCTTTATTAGCTTTAATATTATCGCTTTTTAATTTATACACAAACACCAATTACAATTCCAGAATTAAAGATTTAGAAAAAAGAGTTCAACAATTTAAAAAATAGAAAAATGTATAAATTAGCTTATATTTCGGGTAACAGTTACGACTTAGCTGGTACTCTTAGAAATACGATCGAGGATATAAATCGCTCAGGCGGAAAAATTGAACAAATTGTTCAATCACAATCCACATCTACAAGTGGATTCACAATTGTAACGGTTACAATAATTTACACAACGTAATAAAATTTTTAGCCTGTGGTCGGTGTTTTCACCGCACCACTGCGTTTGCCAACGTTTACTAAATCACTATATTAGCTTAGCGCACCAGGGAATAAAATTTTTTACCGCAACCTGCCTTAACTGGCAACCGCTTTTACAGCCGGAAAAGCATAAGCAGATCATATTAGATAGCTTGAACTTCCTGGTTAATAACAAAAGGGTATGGCTTTACGGTTATTTCATAATGCCGAACCATATCCACATACTTTGGGCTAAGCAACCGGAGTGGCTTGATAAATGTACAGCAACATTTCAGCAAGTTTACAGCACAAAATTTAAAATGGAGTTTGCAAAATAACCCGGAGGACTTAGGAACTACAGGAGCACCCAAAGTGACCGGGAATACCAGTTTTGGGAACGACGGCCACATAAGGCAACCATGTATAACCGGACTGTATTGGAAGAGAAATTAGACTATATTCACAATAATCCTTTTAAAGCCGGGTTATGTGAATTACCCGAAGAGTATGCTTACATTATCTATTAAACAGCGAGGATGATTTGATTACGCATTATATGGGACACATGTAATCCGTTGGTGGTGCGGTGAAAACACCGACCACAGGCTGAAAATCGCCCAATCCGCAGCTTTTAGCAATGACCTTTATTTCCCCACAATTTTCTCCCGGTGAAAAATCCCCCAATCGGTCAGATTGCTGATGATGGTTTGCAGCGTATTGCCGTGTTCGGTCAGTTCATATTGAACGGTTATGGGCTGGGTATCTAAAACAGTTCGTTTTACCAACTGGTTTAGCTCTAATTCCTTTAATTCTTTGCTCAGCATCCGGTTAGAGATCCCTTCTATGTCATTCAGAATATCGGAAAACCGCCTTTTACCAAAACAGCAGATCGACGAAATAATGGAGATCTTCCATTTCCCGTTCAGCACATCCATTGAATCCTGAACGGCCCGCATCCTTTTCTTCTGTTCCTGCTGAAACTCTGTTATTACACACCTCTTTTGTTCCTGTTGAATCACTTCTTCCATTTTACACGCCTTTGTTACTTGGTTACACCGATGTTACTGTTATTTATCAGTACGAAGTTACTAATAATAACTTAGTTAATCTACCTTTGTCGCTCACATCTTAATTGAAAAAAAAATGAGCAGATTAGAAAATAAGGTAGCCGTAATTACGGGCGGCAATAGTGGTATAGGTTTTGGCATTGCCGAAGCATTTAAAAACGAAGGCGCTAAAGGCGCTATCGTAGGCAGAAACCAGCAGACTTTAGATAGCGCAGTGGCAAAGCTTGGCAATAATTTTATAGCCATAAATGCCGATGTAACTAACCTTGCCGATCTGGAGCGTGTGTTTAAACAAACAGCCGACAAATTTGGTAAAATAGATGTGGTGGTAGCCAATGCAGGTGCCGGAGCGGTAGGAACTGTAGCAACTTTTAGCGAAGCCGACTTTGACAAAGCGATTGATCTGAACCTGAAAAGTGTTTACTTCACTGTTCAAAAAGCATTGCCTTATATGAATGATGGCGGTTCTGTTATTTTGATCGGGTCGAATGCAGCGCATAGGGCCTATGCTAATTTCACGCTTTATGGCGCGGCAAAAGCGGCTGTAATTTATTTAGCCAAAGGATTTTCAAGCGACCTTTTAGATAGAAAGATCAGGGCAAATGTGATCACACCGGGCACAACAGATACACCTGCATTTGACAAATTCGTGCCTGCGGAACAAATGGAAGCGGTAAAAAAACACTTTGCAGACCAAATGCCGATAGGCAGGATCGGCCAACCAGCTGACATTGGTACAACGGCGGTATTCCTGGCTTCTGATGATTCTTCGTTTATGCTTGGTGCCGAATTGTTGGTTGATGGTGGTATGACTTATTTGTCTAAGTAAGGATTTGATCCGGTTCGAGTGATGATCGTAATCGCAAATTTCGATACGAAGTATCTTCAATCCCTGTTTCTTCAAGAGGCAGGGATTTTTTGTGATCAAATATGATGTTTGTTTTTTATTAGTTTATCGGGCAGCTTGAGTAAATTGCGGATGATTATATACGGTTGCAATGTCCAATTTTGAAGTATTTTTCGATTACATCCAGGAAATATCAGGCAAACTGCTTTCGGCTGATGATAAGCATTTGTTGATGGCGCACTTCAAGCCTAAAAAGCTTAGAAAACGGCAATATTTTTTGCAGGAAGGAGACGTATGCAAATATATTGGGTTTATAGTAAAAGGATCTGCCAGGACATTTACGGTTGACGAAAAAGGGCATGAAAACATCCTAAAATTAGCCTTGGAAAATTGGTGGTTGGCCGATTTTGAAAGCTTTTACTTGTTAACGCCAAGTCGTTTTAATATTGAAGCACTGGAAGACATGGAGGTGCTGCAATCAACCAATGCTCAAATTGAGGAGTTCCTTAAAAATATACCTGCTTTTGCCGCGATGTCAATCGTGATCAGCCAAAATTACACTATTGCAAACCAGAGAAGGATGCAGGCCGCCATAAGCTATACGGCTGAAGAACGTTACGAAAATTTGGTAAGCAATTATCCGCAATTTCTACAACGGTTCCCGCAAAACATGATCGCTTCTTACCTTGGTATATCACCTGAAACTTTGAGCAGGATAAGGAAAAACTCCTTTAAATAGATTTCTGATTGCCGTTTCGGCAAACCCTTCAATATAGCTTCCTGAATGTAAAAATTACTCAACAATGCAAAATATGCCTTTGTGATCTTTCAGCCTATGTGCTTCTTTTTTTTCAGCTATCTTAAGTTTATAATTTATAATAAGTTATCATACAGTCCCGATTTAAGTCACGATCATGAATTGACTTTTATCAAGCACACTTTATGATTTATGTCAATAATTAGTCCGTGCTGGGGCTGCATCTTTGGATATAATTCCGAACGGAAAACACATCCGCGGAATTTCAATAATTAATATAAAAAGATCATGAGTAAATTAACAAACAAGGTAGCGGTAGTTACCGGTGCTTCAAAAGGAATAGGTGCATCCATAGCAAAACACTTTGCAGCGGCAGGCGCTAAAGTAGTGGTGAATTATGCCTCGAGTAAAGAAGGTGCGGATAAAGTGGTAAAGGAGATAACCGATATGGGCGGCACAGCTATTGCAGTACAAGCCGATGTTTCCAATGCAGTTGATGTAGCCCGGTTGTTTGAAGAAACCAACAAGGCTTTCGGCGCACTGGATGTTTTGTTGAACAACGCGGTACACCAGGGATACTTACCTATTGAGCAGGTATCAGAGGAAGAATTTCATCAGCATTTCAACGTGAATGTTTTGGGCCCGGTGCTTACCATACAGGCAGCGTTGAAAGCTTTTGGCGACAAGGGCGGCAACATCATCAACATCAGTTCGGGGGCAAGCAAATACCCGCTTCCGGGGGCTTCGTTGTACTCTGCAACCAAAGCCGCATTAGACGCGCTGACGATTGCCTTATCGAAAGAGTTGGGTGCTAAAAACGTTCGGATCAATTCTATTTTACCGGGCGCTACGGACACCGAAGGCGCGGCAAGCGCGGGCGTAACTGCCGGCAGCGAATATGAGAAAATGTTTGTTGAGAAAACACCACTCGGCCGCAGGGGCCAACCTGCAGATATTGCAAAAGCTGCGGTTTTTCTTGCATCTGATGATGCAGCCTGGATAACGGGAGAGCAACTTTCCGTTTCAGGCGGTATGTATGGTTTTTAATTAAGCTATTTTTTACAGATCCCTGCTTCTAACCGGAAGCAGGGATTTTTTTGTGTCTTACCATACAATTTGGTGTTTCAACCAGTGAAACAACTATTTTATAAATAATTCAAAAACAATCATTTACAATAAAGGCATGTTTCAGCAGCGAAACAATTTCAAATTGATAACTTGTTGACAGGTAGTATTTTTTGTGTTCAGTCTTGTTTCGGCTAACAAGTTTTGTTCCGGTTATATCCGGTTGTATATCAGGCCGTTTCGGGATTATTCAGGCGCTGTTTCAATCCAAACATTATTGCATTGCCGATTAAACTACCGCTCCGCATACGCCTTCCTCGAGTCCAGTATCTCCGGCATGTTTTCAAAAGCCCAATTGGTTAGGTGCTCAAGAGCAGGCAATAAACTTTCGCCAAGCGGGGTAAGGGTATATTCCACACGAGGAGGTATCACCGGGTATATTTTTCGGGATAGCAGCCCATCGGCCTCTAAAGATTTTAAGGTTACCGTCAGCATTTTCTGTGATATGTTGCCGATCTTGTGGTTCAGTTCGTTAAAACGCAGTGTCCCGCAGTCGCCTAACAAGCCAATTACCAGGATGGACCACTTGTCGCCTATCCTATCCAGCACGTTTCTAACCGGGCAATCGCCTACCCCTGAATATTTTTTTAAATTTTCTTCTATCATAATTGCCTGTAAATCAATAATAGTCACTTTAAAGTAAGTGACTGATTTAAAAGTACCTTCTTGCAGAGCTCTTAGTAACTATTTACCTTTAGGTATCCAAAAGTAAGTAACTATTTTGGTTTTAAATTAAATAGTAGAAAAATAAATCATGAAAATTTTAGTAACAGGGTCCACAGGCCCATTAGGCGGTGCAGTAGTAAAAACATTATTAGCTAAAACCGAAGCGGCAAACATCAGTATATTGGCCCGCAGCGCAGAAAAAGCAGTAGACCTGAAAGCAAAAGGCGTTAAGGTAAACATCGGCGACTACAATAATTACGCATCATTAGTTGCGGCATTTACAGGTGTTGAAAAGATATATTTTGTATCCGGCAATGATATCCCTAACCGCATACCGCAACACGAAAATGTGATCAACGCGGCAAAAGAAGCCGGCGTAAAACACGTATTCTACACCAGCACACAACGCAAAAACGAAACCCCTTCATCACCAATATACCTGATCGAAGAAGCGCACCTGGATACTGAAAACAAACTTAAGGCATCCGGCTTAAAGTATACTTTTCTTCAACATACGCTTTATGCTGATATCATCCCGAATTTTGCAGGCGAGCATTTATTGGATATGGGTACGCTTGTTTTCCCTGCAGCAGATGGCAAAACCACATTCGCGCTGCGCGAAGATCTGGCTGAAGCAGGCGCCAATTTATTATTGGACGAAACCGGCAAATATGAAAACAAAGCTGTGGTACTAACCGGCGCAACCGGCGTAACCTGGGCTGAAGTAGCTGCCGCAATCAGCGAAATTATAGGCAAGCAGATAGGTTATGCATCGCCATCACAAGAGGAATATATTGCCGCATTGAACAAAGCCGGTGTACCCGAAATATTTGTGCATATGCTATCAGGCTTTGCAGAGGCTATTAAACAAGGCGAATTTGACCAGGTAGATAGCGAATTTGAGAATATCTTGGGTCGTAAACCTGCTCCGTTTACTGATTTGTTGAAGGTAGCATACGGTAAGAAATGATTATTCCCGAAGTGTTATTGATAGGAGAGAACCGGCGTGGTATCGCCAATCTGCAGAACCGATCTGTAGGTAGGGGATTGCCACGCTTCGCCAGCAATAACGTAATTATCTCAAAATAATTTAAAATCTTATCCTACCTCAATCGTCCAAACCTATAACAACCTTACGTTTTTATGAGTTTTAAACACAAAGCGATCCAGTTATTGGAAAAACAACTGACCAAACAAGCATTAATACTCGATATCCGCCCCTGGCATAACGATACTTTTTTTGAGGTAGACCTCCATGTGCCCGACGCTGATTTCAGCAAGACAAATACTGTGCAACACTTGAAATGCCGTGTAGCGCCATTAACATTTAATGATTATACCGTTTCGGGCTGGGATGTCGAAACCCGCACCTGTACGCTGATGATCCACGCCGCACACAATGGCGCGGGAGCCGAATGGGTAAAATCGCTCAGCAAATCCGATGAGATCAGTTACCTTAAAACAGAACAACACCGCTACCCGGCAATGGACCATGGTAAATGGCTTTTCCTGGGTGATCAGAGCGCGGTCGGCCATTTCCTGGCGTTGAAGCAACTGGCCAATCACAATCCCAACATTTCAGGCGCTATTATTATCCCTGATATTGAGCATTGCAAACAGCTCAGGTATTTTTATCCGGATTTCGGTTTAAAATCCATCCCGCTACATAACGGCTATACCGAAAGCATACTGGCTTTTTTGGACCAGCAACCGGTAATAATTTATGATGGGATCTGCATTGCAGGCAACACAACAATGGTTATTGAGGTACGCAATTATTTAAAACAGCGCGGCATCGCGTCAAACAAGATCAAGGCACAGGGATTCTGGGAGTAACGATTTATATTTTAAAATTTTAAAACTTATGTAAGGTTTGCTTGATTATAACTACTAATAATCAGATAAATGATTATTAGACTTTAAAAACCACAAATGGAAAAATTAGCATTACTGGCAAGGCTTGAAGCTAAACCGGGAAAAGAGCATGAAGTTGCAGAATTTTTAAAAAGTGCACTTCCGTTGGCAGAAAATGAAACCGGAACCATCAGGTGGTATGCTTTACAATTAAGCCCGTCAACTTTTGGAATTTTTGACACGTTTGAAGCTGAAGAAGGCCGCGATGCACATTTGACCGGCCCGATAGCCAAAGCCTTAATGGAAAATGCAGCTGAATTGTTAGCAACAGACCCCATTATTGAAAAGGTAGCTCTCTTAGCTGTTAAATAATCAATAAGCATTAGTGTGCTTGTGCAGGCATCTACATTAATGTTTATTATAACCTGGTTAATCGGACATCCAAAGTCTTATACTTGATACCAACTACTCAATACTAAAACTTATCTTTGCTTTAAGATGGCAAAAGGTAAATTACTGGTTATTGATGATGAGGAGCGCTTGCGCAAGCTGCTTGCCCGCATTTTACAGTTAGAGGGCTTCGAAGTAATTGAGGCTGCCACCGCCAAAGAGGGATTGCGCAAGCTGGAGCAGGAAGTTGTTGATGTGGTGATCAGCGATGTGAAGCTGCCCGACATCAATGGCATCGAATTAACCAAAACCATTAAATCCGCTTATCCTCCCATAGAAATTATTGTACTTACCGCCTACGGCACCATTAACGATGGCGTAACCGCCATTAAAAATGGCGCGTTCGACTACATCACCAAAGGCGATGATAATGAAAAGATAATCCCGTTGGTTAACAAGGCGATGGACAAAGCCATTTTGCAACGCCGTGTTGCCGACCTTGAAAATAAGTTAAGCTCGCGTTTTGGCTTTGACCGTATTGTAGGCACATCGCCTGCAATCACAACTGCTATTAATCTTGCCCGCCGAGTGGCTACTACTGACACGACTGTACTTATTTTAGGGGAAACAGGTACAGGCAAGGAAGTTTTCGCTGAGGCGATCCACCAGGCAAGTCCGCGGAATGCCAAGCCATTCGTAGCTATTAATTGCAGTGCTTTTAGTAAAGAATTACTGGAAAGCGAGTTATTCGGGCATAAGGCAGGCTCATTCACAGGGGCTGTTAAGGATAAAAAGGGATTATTTGAAGAAGCTAACGGCGGCACTATTTTTTTAGATGAAATAGGCGAGCTGGACCATGACCTGCAAGCCAAATTATTACGCGTGCTAGAATCGCAGCAATTCATCAAAATTGGCGATACCAAAACCACTAAAGTAAGCGTACGCATACTGGCTGCGACCAACCGCAACCTGCAGGAGGAAGTAAACAAGGACCAATTCCGTTCAGATCTTTTTTACAGGTTATCCGTATTCCAGATCACGCTGCCATCGTTGCGCGAACGAAGAAAAGATATCCCGATATTAGCCAAAATGTTCATTCAGCAATACGCATCCAAAGTAAACACACAAATAACCGGTGCCACACCCGGCTTTTATAGCAAACTGGAGGGCTACAACTGGCCCGGCAACGTGCGCGAGTTAAAAAACATCATTGAACGAGCCGTTATTATGTGCGATGGCACCGAACTTGATACCTCGGTATTACCTTACGAATTTGATGCCACACCCGCCGCGCCGGGTTCAGCTTCAACTTTTGAGCTTTCAGCTATCGAACAACAACATATTATGCGGGTACTTAAACATACCCAGGGCAACCGCGCTGAAACCGCACGTTTGCTGAATATCGGCATCGCTACACTTTACCGGAAGCTGAAGGAATACGGGTTGGAATAACGTTTTCGCTCTAAATCATTGCATTTTTCTCTACTGACAAAATACTGTCAGCACTAATCCAAATCACAATTTCGATATTTGTATGTGCCCGACATTACAATCACTCTAAAACCATCCCATTTTGATAATACCATATCAAAATGATATGGTTGCAGCTTAAGTGTAAGTTAAAAACTAAGTAAGCTTTATATTTAATTATCTGAATTTCAATAAAATAAAAATGATTGCCTTTAGTTGGCACTTTATTTATTGATGTAAGTATCAGGTTCGCAGTATCATGAACATAAAAAACAAACTTCGTGTAGGTATAGGCTTCATCTTTTTGATGGCGCTTATCTGTTCAGGCATGGCCGATTATTATTTGACCCGACTGTCAAATGACTCAAAAGCTATTTTAAAGGATAATTACCGCTCGTTGGTTTATGTTAAAAATATTGAGCAGGCGCTTGATTATCCTCCAACCGTAAGCATCTCTACCAAGCTGCAAACCATCGAGGCGAACATCAGCAAAGAAGAACAAAATATAACCGAACCCGGCGAAGAGCAATTAGCAGATTCTTTGCGCTCGAATTTTGAAATTTATAAACAAAACGTAAAGAACCCGGCTTTCATAACTCCGCTAAGCGCTAAAATTCGCGGCATATTGTACAATATTATGCAGCTTAATATGAATGGCATTGAGCATCGCAATACCAAAGCCACCAGTACTGCAGACGATGCAATTATTTTAGTATCACTTATAGGCTCCCTGTGTTTTTTAATCGCCTTTACCTTTGTAGTTAATTTCCCGAGCTACATTGCTAACCCGATAAGGGAACTGATCTCGGGTATTAAGGAGATCGCCAATAAAAATTACAGCAAACGCCTGGTATTCCCGGCTAAGGATGAATTCGGCGACCTGGCTATTGCCTTTAACCAGATGGCAGGCAAATTAAAAGATTACGAAAGCAGTAACCTGGCCAGCGTGATATTTGAGAAAAAAAGGATCGAAACCATCATCAACTCTATGAGTGATGCTATTGTGGGGTTAGATGATAAGCAATTCATTATCTTTGCCAATAAAGTGGCTTGCTCGCTTATTGGCATGTCGGATGATAAACTTACCGCGCAATATGCGCCTAATATCGCGCTTGAAAATGACCTATTGCGTAATATGCTTTACGTTAACCAACCTAAAATGAAGATTTCGGTTGATAACCGCGACAGTTATTTTATCCGCGATGTTTTGGATGTGATGAATGAGGACAAGATTATTGGCAAGGTGATCATCCTGAAAAACATTACCGACTATGAGCAATTGAACGATGCCAAAACAACTTTTATAGCAACGGTATCGCACGAGCTTAAAACTCCACTGGCATCCATCCGCATGAGTTTAAAATTACTGGAAGACAATCGTGTTGGGGAAGTGAACAACGAGCAAAAACAGCTCATCCAGAACATTGATGCCGATACCCACCGCCTTTTACAAATTACCGCTGAGCTATTAGATGTTGCACAAGCGGAAACAGGCAAGTTAAACCTGCATTTTGGCAATACCCATCCGAAAAATATAGTTGAGTACGCGGTTAAGGCAGTAAGCTCATTAGCCGATCAGAAACAAATAACCATTACTGTAAACTGCAGTGAAAAATTACCCGAGGTTATGGCCGACCTTGATAAAACTACCTGGGTATTGATCAACCTGCTGTCAAACGCCATTAAATACAGCCCGGAAAATGGAGTTATTATGCTGGATGTAAAGAAAAAACACAATCAAATAGAGTTTGCAGTAAAAGATGAAGGCCGCGGCATTGATGATAAATATCTTGCACGTATATTTGAGCGCTATTTCAGGATACCTGGGGCTGAGGCCGATAAAACAGGTACCGGCCTAGGTTTGGCCATAGCAAAGGACTTTATTGAAGCCCAGGGAGGCAGCATTGGTGTTGAAAGCGAAGTTGGCGAAGGCAGCCGTTTCCATTTCAACTTGAATATTAACAAAGCCCTATAATTAATCAACATACAAACAATCAAATGAACCCGCACTTAAAAAAACTCACCGCCGGTGGCATGCTTTTAACATTAGGCATCATCTTCGGTGATATTGGTACTTCACCGCTTTACGTTTTTCAAACCCTTTTAACGGAGGGTGGCAAAGCCAACGAAGAATTAGTATTAGGCTCTATTTCCTGCATATTCTGGACATTGACCCTCCAAACCACATTTAAATATATCCTGATCACCCTACAGGCTGATAATAAAGGTGAAGGCGGTATCTTCTCCTTATACGCGCTGGTTCGCCGCTACGGTAAATGGCTCGCAATACCCGCAATTATTGGTGCAGGAACTTTACTGGCTGATGGTATCATCACTCCGCCTATTTCTGTTACCTCTGCAATCGAGGGGTTAAGCAATGTTCCGTCATTGGCGGCATCATTTGTACCGGGAAGTAAATTAATTATTGGTATTGTTATCGGTATTATTTTATTGTTGTTCTTCTTCCAGCAATTTGGCACCAAGGTAGTAGGCTCGGCATTTGGGCCTGTTATGTTGATGTGGTTCTTAATGATCGGCGTATTAGGATCGCTTCAAATCATGCACTATCCCTCAATCTTTAAAGCTTTAAGTCCCTACTACGGTGCAAGATTATTATTTGCACATCCGGGTGGCTTGGCTTTATTGGGTGCTGTGTTTTTATGTACAACAGGTGCCGAAGCTTTATATTCAGATTTGGGCCATTGCGGCAAAAAGAACATTCAGTTTAGCTGGATCTTTGTTAAAACAACCCTGGTGTTAAGCTATTTGGGTCAGGGTGCATGGGTTTTAATGCAGCCTGCAAATACTAACTTCGCCAACCTTAACCCGTTTTACGCTATAGTGCCTAATCCTCATTTATTAATGATCCCCGCAGTAGCTTTGGCAACCCTTGCTACCATTATTGCCAGCCAAGCATTAATAAGCGGTTCATTTACGCTGATAAGCGAAGCCGTGAGTATGAACTTTTGGCCGCGCATCACCATTAAATATCCGTCAAACATCCGCGGACAAATCTATATCCCAAGTATCAACTGGTTATTATGTTTTGGTTGTGTTGCGGTAACTTTATATTTTCAAACATCAGAGCACATGACCGCGGCTTATGGTTTCTCTATCACTATAGCCATGTTAATGACCACCATTTTAATGTATTACTTTATGCGCTATGTTAAGCATTGGCCAATATGGGTGGTAACCATTATCCTTTGCGTTTTCCTATGCGTTGAGTCTGCTTTCTTTGTTGAGAACGCCGCAAAATTATTGAAGAGAATCTTCTTCCTGGTATTTGAGGTTGGATTGATCTTTACCATGTACATCTGGTTCAGGGCGCGTAAGATCAATAACCGTTTCCTTCACTTTATCGATCTGAAAGACCAGATTCCGATGCTGAACGCTTTAAGCGCGGATACAACTATTCCTAAATATTCAAGCCAGCTGATCTATCTTACCAAAGCTAACAACAGTAAGCAAATAGAGGAAAAAATCATCTACTCTATTATGAGCCGGAGCCCAAAGCGTGCTGACACCTATTGGTTCATCCATATTGATACCACAGATGAACCGTATACCATGGAATATAGTGTTGACCATGTAGAAGCCGGCAAGATAATCCGCGTTGATTTCCGTTTGGGTTTCCGTATCCAGCCACGTGTGAATGTGTTGTTTCGTAAAGTAGTTGAGGATATGGTTGCCCGCAAGGAACTGGATATTACCAGCACTTACGAATCGTTAAAGAAATTCAAGGTAGTATCTGATTTCCGCTTCGTGATATTAGAGAAATTCCTGTCGTACAACAACCTGTTCAGCATATCAGAATCATTTATCCTGAACAGTTACTTCAGTATTAAAAAACTGGCATTATCCGAAGCTAAAGCTTTCGGCTTGGATACCAGCGAAACTTATGTTGAGAAAATACCATTGGTTGTAAAACCGGTAAGCAACATTTTGCTTAAAAGAATCGACCCGGTAACCATGGAGCCCGTAGTTTAGTAATACCCCTGTTAAAAAAGCAGGCTTGCCTGTAAATATAATCCCACTCTTTTTTAGAGAGGGATTTTTTGTTTGCTCATTTCCACTTGTCAACTACATAGCCAACAATTTCCTTTAAATAAATATTCCAGTTGCCTAAAGCATCCCCGTCGGGCACCAGGTCGCTCCAGGTAAAATGGTTTTGACTTATTTTAAAATCGCAGGGATAAGGGATAACAGGTATACCCTTTTTTTCAAATATTATTTGTGCACGCCGCATATGAAAGTCAGAAGTAACCAATAAGTATGGCGGCTTTACGCCTGATTTTTGCAACAACAGCTTTGAAAAAACGGCATTTTCTATCGTGTTTCTTGATTGATTTTCGATCAGGATGCTAGTATCGGGTAATTTAAAAATCAACAACTGTGTTTTAACCCAGGTAGCTTCTTTAAAATATCCTTGTATTAAACTTCCATTTCCGCCGCTTACTAACACCTGTTTAACAATACCCGTATTATATAATTTAACCGCTTCAATAAACCTGTCTGATGCTTCGTTAAAAAAGCTATTTCCATATTTATCTACTGAAGAAAATCCACCTAAAATTATAGCGCAACTGTAAATTTGATTTTTATTAAGCACACAGGTTTTAACACTCCACGCATGGCCAAACAGGTTTAAAAACAATGGCACAGAAAACACGTATAATAAAACCGCGGCAACTATCAAAAGGCGTTGTTTACGTTTATTATTTTTAATTATCAGCGCAATAACTAACAGAACAAATACCCACAAAGCCGGGTATAGCAGGAACAATAATACTTTAGATAGTATAAAATACATAAAGTTTATTTTAAAGGTACCGCCGCTACGCCTTCGTTGGTAATAACAACCGGTTTAATAAAGCCATCCTTATCAAAATACATATGATCAATACAAGTAACGCGATGATTGCCGTCCGTTTCGGTTAACGGGCGGCGGTGATAAACAATATACCATTCATCCGTTCCCGGTATTTGTATTACTGAGTGATGCCCCGCTCCTGTAGCGATCTTAGGATCTTGCTGCAACACAACGCCAATCCGTTTAAACGGGCCTGTTGGCTTATCGCCAATAGCATATGCTACATGGTAATCAGGTCCGGTCCAACCACCTTCAGACCACATAAAATAATATTTCCCTTTCCGGGTAAACATTACTGATCCCTCAACATAACCCTCGGGCGTGATGGATTTAAAGATAGTGCCGTCAGCAAATGGGATAAAACCTGTGAAATCCTTATTCAGCTTAGCGATATTGCAATGCTGCCAGCCGCCGTAAATAATATAATAGGTTCCATCATGATCTTTAAAAATAAACTGGTCAATGGGTTGTGCGCCATTATGGATCTGACCGATAAGTGGCTTACCCAAATAATCCTTGAACGGGCCTCCCGGATTATCCGAAACACCAACACCTATCCCGCCGATCTCCTTTTTATCATCATGGATATCATTCGCCCCAAAAAAGAAATAGTACTTGCCGCCCATTTCGGTAACGGCAGGCGCCCACATGGCTTTTTTGGCCCACTTAACTGCGGCTGTATCGATTATATCGGGATGCTTTGTCCAGTGCACCAAATCTTTTGATGACCAGGCATCCATATGTACCTGCCGCTCGTAAGGCGCTGAATAAGTCGGGTATACCCAGTATTGCCCCTGGAAGATCTTAGCTTCAGGATCAGCATTCCATCCCGGGAAGATGGGGTTACCGGATAATTCTTTTTTTTGCTGCGCGATGGAAGTACTGTATAACCCAATAATTGCTATCGTAAATAATATTGCTTTAAATTTCATGGTAAAATGTAAATAACAAAGGGAATAGTAATCAAAAAAACTACTATCCCCTTCAAATATTCTTATTCCCCTCCGGGGGATTAGGGGGTTTACTTTATTCCGTAGTGGTCATTCATCAGTTTAACAAACATGCCCCCCGGCAATGTTGCTTTTAACGTTGGAACTATTGTTTGACCTAAAGCGCCAACCAAATAACTATGTTTAGGGCTTTTGGAATCCACAATGCTCACGATTTTTACTGCCAGTTTTGACGGATCAGCGCCAATACTTTCATCCTTTTCCATAGCGGCTACGGCTGCATCAAACTCCTTGCTTAATTGCTCGTTCTTTAATGGGAATGGAACCTTTTCGCGGCTTGCGGTAAAGTCAGTTTTAAAATCACCCGGATTGATAACAACAACTTTAACACCGGTGTTTTGCAACTCCATGCGCAAGCTTTCGGAGTAACCTTCGATAGCGAATTTTGATGCGCTATACAAGCCCTGGTAAGGCAAGCCAAATAACCCGGCAAGCGAACCTATATTAATGACTAAGCCTTGTTTTTTCTCGATCATTCCTGGCAGTATCGCACTACTCACGCGCACCACGCCAAAAAAATTAACCTCGAACTGTTTTTTAGCGATATCAACCGGCATGGCATAAAGCGGACCAGTAATACCGTTACCCGCGTTATTGATTAGTACATCAATTTTGCCTTCGGCTTTAATTATAGTATCAACAGCAGTGATAACCGATGCATCATCGGTAACATCCATCGATAGTGGCTTAAACGGAACATCTTTCATTTTTTTCGCATCGCGGGAAGTACCGTAAACCGTATGGCCTTCAGCCTGGAGGGCTTTTGCTGTAGCTAAACCCAAACCCGAAGAAGCTCCCGTAACAAGAATTACTTTTTTCATTTTTTATTAGTGCTTGATAATTTTTTTATAAACATACTAATTTAGCCGAAGAAGATAATTTTAAAGATGATTTTTTGTTGTGAGATGAGTATAGTGTTTAGCTCTTCACCTCTGCCATAATTTTCCCCCAATTTCCCAGTTTAGTGTAATACTTACACGTAATTGCGATTATAGCTGCATTATTACAATTAAAATTTGAAATTCAACTATAATAACGCCAACTTGCCAAAGCAACTGCTTACAGCTGTAATACCCCTAAAGTCTCCTGCCTTAAATAGGATCTATAGCGGTTATTTAACATTTTTTAACAAATTCTAACTACAATCTAATAGATAGCATTTGATTAAAAAAACAACTCTTTTTAACTTGCACGCCTCAAAATACGAACACAAATGGAAGAAATAAATAGTGGCATACCACCGGTTATAACAGATACCGCACCAAGCAATTCATCCTATGGGACTGATATCCGTGCCCTGAATGAGATGATCCAAAAGGAAAGCGCTTTTATCGATCTGTTAAAAATTGAGATGGATAAAGTGATCGTTGGTCAGCGTTATATGGTTGAGCGTTTACTGATCGGTTTATTAGCTGATGGGCACATTTTGTTAGAAGGTGTACCCGGATTGGCAAAAACATTAGCCATCAATTCGCTATCAAAAGCTGTTGAAGCTGATTTCAGCCGCATACAATTCACCCCCGATCTGTTACCTGCGGATTTGTTAGGCACAATGATCTACAACCAAAAAAAGGAAGAATTTATAGTGCGTAAAGGCCCGTTATTCTCCAACTTTATTTTGGCGGATGAGATCAACCGTGCACCTGCCAAAGTACAAAGCGCGCTTTTGGAGGCGATGCAGGAACGCCAGGTAACCATTGGTGACAATACCTACCCCTTGCCAAAACCTTTTTTAGTACTGGCAACCCAAAACCCGATTGAGCAGGAAGGTACCTATCCGTTGCCTGAGGCGCAGGTTGACCGTTTTATGCTGAAGGTAGTTATTGGCTATCCAACTAAAGAGGATGAAATGAAGATCGTTCGTGCGAATATTTCGGCACAGGGCTTTCCGAAGATCAATCCTATCGTAAAAACTGATGATATCATCAGCGCGCGCAAGGTAGTTCGGCAGGTTTACATGGATGAAAAGATAGAGCAATATATTATTGATATTGTTTTCGCAACCCGTTTCCCTGAGCAATATAAACTGGGTCAGTATAAAAACCTCATCAGTTTTGGCGCATCGCCAAGGGCAAGTATCAATTTAGCGCTGGCAGCAAAGGCTTATGCGTTTATCAAACGCCGTGGCTATGTGATCCCTGAGGATGTTCGCGCCATTGCGCATGATGTGTTAAGGCACCGTGTTGGTTTAACCTACGAGGCTGAAGCGGAGAACATCACTTCAGAACAGATCATTACCGGCATTTTAAACGCTATTGAAGTACCTTAATAGGTAGAAAGTTTAAAGTCTTTTTACCTTAAACTTCAATTTTCAAATAAAAAAAGCTTGTAAATTATAAATACAAGGTATAAGAGTTTAAGTTTTTACTTTAAACTTTTAACCTTAAACTCAATATATGAATAGAAGGCCTAAGAGTTAAAGCTTTTACTTTAAACTTTTAACCTTCAACTTTCAACTCAGCAATGGCAAGGGATACCAAAGAACTGCTAAAAAAGGTAAGGAAGATCGAAATTAAAACCCGCGGATTAAGCAACCACTTATTTTCGGGCGAATACCATTCGGCTTTCAAGGGGCGTGGTATGGCTTTTAACGAGGTTCGTGAGTACCAGCCGGGTGATGAGATCCGCACCATTGACTGGAATGTGACAGCCCGCTTTAACCATCCTTATGTTAAGGTTTTTGATGAAGAGCGCGAACTTACGGTAATGATGCTGATAGATGTGAGCGGCTCTGAAAACTTCGGTACCATTACCCAGCAAAAACAGGATATTGCTACCGAGCTTTGCGCGGTATTGGCATTTTCGGCCATTCAAAATAATGATAAGGTTGGTGTGATATTTTTCAGCGATAAGATCGAGAAATTTATCCCGCCAAAAAAAGGCCGCAGCCATATTTTGATGATCATCCGCGAGCTGATAGACTTTACGCCGGAAAGCAAGGGGACTAACGTTGCCGTTGCTTTACGCTACTTTACCGGGGCCATCAAAAAGCGCAGCACAGCGTTCCTGATATCTGATTTTATCAGCGGCCCGTTTGACGACCAGATTAAGATCGCCAATAAAAAGCATGATATTATTGCTTTGCGTTTATATGATAAGCATGAAGAAGAGTTCCCTAACCTGGGCCTTATTCCCGTGGTTGATGGTGAAACCGGCGACCTGCAATGGGTGAACACTAGCAGCAAGGAGGTTCGCGATACTTATAAAAAAGCTGCAGCCGAGCGCAATGCCCGTTTAAAGGAAACTTTCAGCAAATCCGGGGTTGATTATACCAGTATCGGCACCCATGAATCTTATGTTAAACCACTTATGACACTATTTAAAAAACGTGAGAGCAGGCGGTAACATGAAGCGACTTTTTAATTCTGCATTATTTTTTATATTACTGTTAAGCAGCATCGGCTTCAAAGCCAATGCCCAGTACATTAAAGTTGAATCCCAGGCTGACAGACTATCTATGCCTATCGGCGATCAAACTATTCTGCATGTATCGGCAAGTATTCCGCTTAAAACGGATATTACTTTCCCGGTTATAGCCGATAGTATTGGTAAGATAAAAATTGCCAAAGTATTAAATGCGGATACAGTTATCGATAAAAAGAATCCTAACCTGGAAACCATCAGTCATAACTATGCCGTAACCTCGTTTGATACCGGTGTTTATGTGCTGCCGCAGTTTACCTTTCATACCAAAACAGGCGATATTAAAACCGGCACCATAACGCTCCAAATAAAAGCAGTTCCTGTAGATACGACCAAGGCTTTTTATGATATTAAGCAGCCTTTCGCAGTATCATACAATCTTTGGGATTGGTTAATGGACCATTGGGTTTTGGTAGTGAGCATTTTGATTGCTGTTTTGCTGATCTTAGGTATCGTTTACTACATTAAGAACAAGCCAAAACCAATTAAACAGCTGGAAGCGGAACGTATTTACACGATAGATGAGATTGCTATCAACAGGCTGAATGAGCTTAAGAATAAAAACCTTTGGCAGCAAGGTGAAGTAAAACTATATTATATAGAGCTAACCGAAATTTTGCGTGATTATTTAGAACAGCGCTACCGAATACAAGCTCATGAGCAAACTACCGAGGAGATTTTACTCTCTTTAAAAAACATGGAGTTATCTAAGGAAAGCAACAGCATTTTATTACAAATACTAACGCTTGCCGACCTGGTGAAATTTGCCAAGCAGCAACCAACACCATATGAAAATGAGCAGAGTTTAGAGCATGCCATCATTTTCATCCAACAAACCAGGGTTGTGCCAAAACCCGTTGAGATTAAGGAGGAACCATCCAAATGAAGTGGTTAAGCGGAATAGAATTTGCCCAACCCGGATTTTTTTGGCTGCTGCTCATCATTCCTATAATGGTGGCCTATTACTGGTGGCGTAACCGTCAACTTCAAGGCACTTTAGGCATGTCAACTACCAAAAGTTTTGGCTCAAGGTCTAAAAGCAATATGCATATTTTCAGGCACTATAGTATTGTGCTCAGGTGCCTGGCTTTCATTGCAATAATTATCGCGCTGGCCAGGCCGCAGTCTGCAATGAGCTGGGAAAACGAAACAACCGAAGGTATAGATATCATGATCGCATCAGATATTTCGGGCAGTATGCTTTCTGAAGATTTTAAACCTAATCGTTTAGAGGCCGGTAAAAACATCGCTATCGATTTCATCAAGGCCCGTCCGGATGACCGTATCGGCCTGGTGATCTTCAGCGGCGAAAGCTTTACGCAATGCCCGCTAACCATTGACCATGATGTACTGATCAATCTATTCTCGGATATTCATAACGGAATGATTGATGACGGAACAGCGATCGGAATGGGTTTGGCAACGGCCGTAAACCGGTTAAAAGATAGCGAAGCAAAAAGTAAGGTTATTATTTTGCTTACCGATGGGGTGAATAACACCGGCTCCATACCTCCAATTACAGCTGCCGAGATCGCTAAGCAATTTAATATCCGTGTTTACACGGTTGGTATCGGTACAAATGGTTCAGCACCATACCCTATGAAAGATCAGTTTGGCAACGTGCATTACCAGATGATCCCGGTGGATGTAGACGAAAAAACGCTAACCCAAATTGCTGATATAACCGGCGGTAAATATTTCAGGGCAAGAAATAACAATGAGCTTACCCAGATTTACGCGCAGATAGATAAAATGGAGAAAGTTAAAATTGCAGTAACCCAATTCCACAAAAAAACCGAGCGCTATTTGCCTTATGCCATTATTGCACTGGTTTTGTTATCGCTGGAGTTTTTATTAAGTAACACCATTTTTAAAGGAGCTATAACCTGATGCTACGATTTGCAAATGCATATATTTTATGGGCCCTGGTGCTTGTGCCGCTGCTGATCATTGTATTTTTGATCGTGCGAAGCTGGAAAAAGCGGGCGCTTGCTTCTTTGGGCGACAAGACGGTGATCAGCAAGATTATGCCGCAGGTATCATTCTCAAGGCCTGTGCTGAAATTTATTTTCTTTATTGTTGCCTACACTGTTCTGATCATCGGCATTGCCGATCCGCAGGTTGGCGGCCACACTGATGAAGTAAAAAAGAAAGGCGCCGATATTATGATCCTGCTGGATGTTTCCAACAGTATGCTCGCACAGGATTTCGCGCCCAACCGTTTGGATAATGCTAAAAGAGCGCTTGCTCAATTGATTGACAACCTGCACGATGACCGCATTGGCATTATTGTTTTTGCGGGTGAAGCTTATGTGCAAATGCCGGTAACAACCGATTATTCTGCCGCTAAAATATTTTTGAACACGATTAATACAGGCATGGTTCCCGTACAGGGAACAGCCATTGGGGCCGCTATCGACCTGGGTGTAAAATCCTTTGACTTTAAGGATGGCACCAGCAAAGCTATGATACTGTTAACCGATGGCGAAAACCATGAGGATGATGCCGTTACCGCTGCGCAAAACGCGCATGAAAAGGGTGTTGCAATACATGTTATCGGCTTTGGCTCACCACAGGGGGCGCCGGTTCCAATTTATGAGAATGGAAAGCAAAACGGTTTCCATTTGGATAGTGCCGGGCATACAGTCATCAGTAAATTGAATGAGGATATGTGTAAGCAAATAGCATTATCCGGTAATGGCGTTTACATCCGCGCAACTGATGCTAACAGCGGTTTAGGTATAGTGATGGATCAGATCCACAAAATGAAACAATCAACATATGATAGTAAATCGTTTAAGGATTTTGAGGACCGTTTCCAGTTTTTTCTGGCAATAGCCTTACTGTTGTTTGTTGCTGAGTTTTTTATATCGAACAGGAAGAATTTAAGGTTAAGCAATTTAAAATTGTTTGAAGTGAAAAAGCCATGAAGCAATTTATAATAATTATACTCATGATCGTTTGCACATCAGCGCTTTTCGCGCAGGATGCGAAGACCGATATTTATAACGGGAACAAACTTTACGATCAAAAAAAGTTTAAAGAGGCTGCACTGGACTATCAAAAAGCAGCTCAGAAAAAAAAGATGCCCCTAGAAAGCAATTTTAACCTGGGTGATGCTATTTACAAACAAAAGCAGTTTGATAATGCCGCCAAAGATTTTACCAATATAGCATCTTCAACAAAGGACCCGCTGGTTAAAGCGAGCGCTTACCACAACCTGGGAAACTCAATGCTTGAAAGTAAAAAATATGATGAAAGTATCGATGCTTACAAAAAAGCTTTGCTGGATAACCCGAAGGATGATGCTACCCGATATAACCTGGCGTACGCGCAGGAAATGCTGAAAAAGCAAAAGCAGCAAAACAAGAATAATCAGAATAATCAAAACAATCAGAATAACCAAAACCAACAAAAAAACAAAAACGATAAAGGCAACCCTGACAAAAAGAACCAGGACCAGAATAAGCAAAACCAAGACCCGAACAAACAGGATCCGGGTAAGCAGGATCCAAACAAGCAAGGCCAGCAAAAACAACCGGAGCAGCCTAAGGACGGCATCTCTAAAGATGACGCCCAACGTATGTTAGATGCCCTCAATAACCAGGAGCAAGGAACACAGGATAAGCTGAAAAATAAAAAACTAAAAGGTACCGGTACACGTGTATTAAAAGATTGGTAATCTTGTTATTTTTACCCCTATAAATGAAAAAGAGAATTAGCCTTATAATAGCATTCCTGTTTTGCACAACCTTGCTTTTTGCACAGGCCAAATTTGTGGCTACTGCAAGCAAAACCAACGTTGGTGTAGGCGAACAATTTGAGGTTGACTTTACCATGAATGGCGGCGGAACGCACTTTAGTCAGCCTGACT
Source organism: Mucilaginibacter sp. (assembly GCF_965225845.1). Classification (GTDB taxonomy): domain Bacteria; phylum Bacteroidota; class Bacteroidia; order Sphingobacteriales; family Sphingobacteriaceae; genus Mucilaginibacter. The sequence continues at coordinate 753,426 of NZ_CBDDBL010000001.1, read as the reverse complement.
TCCACGATTTCGATGTGATATCGGGGCCCAATCTCGAATCAAGCTTTACGTCTGTAAACGGGGTATCAACCATGAGTATTAGTTATGGCTTTATAATTACGGCTAAAAAAGAAGGAACATTTACTATTGATGCGGCCGCAGTAGTTATAAATGGCCATACGCTGACTACGGCTCCTTTAAAGATTAAAGTTAAAGGCCAAGCTCCGCCACAACAGGCACAAGCGCAAGCCGCCGCACCTGATAATGACCCGAAAGTTGATGTTAAGGATCTGTCAAAACAAATATTTGTACGTGCAGTAACCGATAAAACCAAAGCTTACGTAGGCGAACAAATCAAAGTGTATTATAAAATATATACACGTGTTGCCATTTTAGGCGGCCAACCCGATAAAGCACCCGATTTAAATGGTTTTTGGAATCAAGATGTGCCTAGTAAAGGTATTGCCTGGAAGAGTGAGGTGTACAAAGGTATACGCTACAACGTTGCTACTGTAAAACAATCCATGCTTTTTCCGCAGCATGCCGGCGACCTGACTATCGATCCGCTTGCTATATCTTTTATTGTGGAAATAAGATTGCCGTCTCGAAATGTTTTGGATGATATGTATGGCAACGTTAAACAGCTTAAATATTCATCCAAAAGCCAGCCCATAACAATACATGCAGTGGCCTTGCCGACAGCAGGCAAACCAGCCGACTTTACCGGCGCGGTGGGTAATTTCACTGTTTACAGCGATGTAGATAAGAAAGAACTAAAAGCAAACGAAACGCTAAATTACACCATTGATATTTCAGGTATGGGTAACCTTAACCTGATCAACTCGCCTAAGATTACTACCCCGGTTGACGTTGAAAAATACGACCCAAAAACTAATGATCATATTGTGGTTGATTCAAACGGTGTATCAGGCAGCAGACAATTTAGCTATTTGCTGATACCAAGGCACGAAGGTAATATCACCTTGCCACCTGTAGGCTTTACTTACTTTAATCCATCCAGCGGCAGGTATATAACCGTTCCAACTAAATCTTTTACAATTAAGGTTGATAAAGGTGACGCGCAAGCCAACGTACCGGCATTTAACTCCACAGAGCAGCAAGATATTAAGTTATTGGGAAATGATATCAGGTATATTAAAACCTCGTCAGCAGATGTATTTAAAGAAGGTGAAGGTTTCTTTGGATCCTTTACTTACTACCTTTTATTATTATTAGGGCCTGTATTATTTATTGGCGCACTGGCTTATCGTAATTGGTTGACAAAATATAACAGCGACCAGGTTAAGGTGCGTAGCCGCGAAGCCAGCAGGATGGCGGCAAAACACCTGGCATCTGCCCAAAAAGAACTAACCGCGGGCAACCGTGCTGCATTTTATGACGCAATAGCTAAAGGCCTTTATGGATACCTGAGTGATAAATTGAACATCCCGGTGTCAGACCTGAACAAGGAAAATATTATAGCACAATTACAAACCCGCAAACTGGACGAAATTACCACCAGGCAATTGGTTGACACAATGGACCTGTGCGAAATGGCTCGTTTTGCACCGGTAACCGGGATATCAGAACAACAGGTGTTTGACAAAGCAAAAAATACGATCAATGAAATTGAAGATAAAATATAACCGGCTAAACCGCGGGTTGTACCTGCTGTTATTGCTTGCCATGCCCCTGTTTTGTTTTGGTGATACCAAAATAGATGCACTTTTTACAAAAGGGAATCAGCTATACGCTAAAGGACAATATCCGCAGGCGGTGCAAGCATACCAGGAAATTTTAAATGCAGGCTATCAGTCGGCTGTTGTTTATTACAATACCGGCAATGCTTATTATAAGATGGACGATATGGCATCGGCAATTTTATATTATGAAAAGGCCCATAAGCTGGCGCCAAATGATGAAGCAACCAGCATCAACATTCAGTTAGCCAATTTAAAAATAGCAGACAAGATTGAAGCTCAGCCCGAGTTTTTCGTAAACAGGTGGTGGCATAACTTCATATTGGTATTACCAGCAAATAAACTGGCCGGGCTAAGCACCATATTTTTTATTGCAGGCTTTGGCTTATTGATATGGTATCTGTTTACCAGGTCATATCTGCTTAAAAAAGCCACATTCTTTACAGGAGTTGTAGTTATTTTAGCCGGGGTCATATTCAGCTTTATGGCTAACAGGCAGCTTAACTATTTTGACGGGCACCACCAGGCTATTGTTTTTAGCCCTTCGGTTATTGTAAAAGGTTCACCTGATCTGAATGGCAAACCACTTTTTGTGATACATGATGGCATCAAGGTTTCCATCACGCAAACCAATCAAAACTGGATAGAGATACAACTGCCTAATGGTAATTCTGGCTGGATCACCGTTGATAATGTAAAGGATATCTAATAAAGACTAAGCTTCCGGTATTTCTTCTGCAAGAACTTCGGCACCTGATTTGTCATAATAAATGCAGGTCATATCATCCAGGTCAACCATCCATTTTTCAATACCTGACCGAGCACAATCCTGGCAAAAACGGTAATAGCCTGTTTGCCCATCCTGGTGAATTGCAAGATCACTTTTGAACTCTTCGATATCAACTTTATCTTCAATTGGCAGAGGCTCATACATTGCCGGTGAAGACACGAAATCGCCATCAACTGAATTATATTCTGTATGATTATCGCTTACATAAGTTGTAAAGCTTTTCACCCCAAGGGCCTTAATATCCTGTATATATTTCTGAAAATCCTCCCCGGTTTTAACTTTTCCGTGAGCCGCTTTGATCTGGTCGATTGTAAACATATTTCCTATTAATGATGCCGTGTAAACCTAATGCTTATTTATGAAAGAATTTGCCAATTGCTCCCAATTCATTATGGGTTCTTTAATATCCAATAGCGCTGCAATTAATTGATAAACATCCTCTGCGCTTTTACCATTTTCCCGCAAATACTTAATTGATGTTGCACCCGCCGATTTTGAAAGCTTATTGCCTGATGAATCTGTAATTAAGGAATGATGATAAAAAGTGATCTTCCCAAATTTACTCTTTCCAAGTGCAGAAGCTAATTGATGCTGGGCAAGTGTTGACGCCCACAGGTCCTCTCCCCTGATGACAAGATCGACACCATAAAACAGGTCATCCACAACTGAAGTGAGCTGATAAGCCGGGAAACCATCCTTTTTCCGGACGATGAAATCCCACATTTCGCCCGGCAGGATAGCCGTTATTAATTTACCCTTATAGTCTTTCACCGTGACGTCTTTGTTAATGCCTGTTATCATACGCCAGCTTACATTTTCAGCATCTAAGTATAATTGCTTTTCAATGCAGCTGCATTCCCTTTCATTCAATTGCCTACGCGAACAGTCGCACGCATAAACCAAATTATTAGTTCGCAGTTGATCTAATGCTGAATTGTATTGGTCCAGCCGGTACATTTGTGAGTAGTTATCTTCAAAATCTTTTACATTACGCGGGCCTTCATCCCAGGGTAACTGCAGAAAATTCAGCGTATCAAAAACATCCTGCACAAATTGTGGATTAGCGCGTGACTGGTCAATATCATCAATTCTTAATAATATTTTTGCGCCGCTTTGCCTGGCTAAGGCGGCAGTAATGGCAAACGACAATATATTTCCTGTATGTAAAAAGCCGCTTGGTGTGGGTGCTATCCTTGTTTTATTATAGGCGATGCCAGCGTTAACCATTATACATTTATTGGTTATTCCAATGTCTGTTCTTCCATTCAGTGCGCTCTTTTTCATTTAGAAAGGTCCAGGCTACAATCCGGCTCACCTTTTGCCCTTGCGACATAATTATCGTTTTAACTTCGGTTGCCGATACTGTGCGCAAACCCTTATAAACGCCGGCCAATGTTTCTTTTTTTGATACGAGTGTACTAAACCACAAAACGTTATTTTTAAACAAAGCGCTTTGGTCGGTCATTCTCCTGATAAACGCAGCCTCGCCGCCTACGCACCATAACTCATTATTCTTCCCGCCGAAATTTAACACCGGCGCCTGCGATTTGGCATTATTTAAATTATCCCATTTACGGTTCGTACCGGCTTGTGCCTCCAGCCACGAAGAATGGAATGGCGGGTTGCAAATAGTTAAATCGAAAAGTTCATCCTTGCCAATAATCCTTTTAAAAATATCGGCCTTGTTAGTTTGCTGACGGCAAACTATATTGTCTTTTATTTTAGCGTTTAATGCAATATTATTATTTGCCGAGGCAATAGCTTCCGGGTCGATATCTGTCCCAACAAACTCCCAGTCATAAACCCTATTACCTATTATTGGGTAAACACAATTAGCTCCGGTTCCAATATCCAACACCCTAACCTGCTTACCTTTCGGGATGGCGCCATCATTGCCTTCAGCCAGCAGATCGGCCATATAGTGGATGTAATCTGCCCTGCCGGGTATTGGCGGACAAAGATATCCTTCCGGGATATCCCAATGTTTAATACCGTAAAATTGCTTCAGCAGAGCCCTGTTCAACGTTTTTACTGCTTCCGGATCACTAAAATTAATGGAAAGCGTTTCGTATTTATTAGGCTTTACATATTTGGCTAATTCAAGCGTTGTTTTTATCAGCTTCGGAAAATCATATCCTTGCCGATGCAGGTTTCGCGGGTGCAGGTTTTCTTTTTCGGATGTTGGTTGCGTTATTTCTGATGGCATGTACAAATGTACGTTGTTTTGAATACCTATTATATACTAAAGCCGAAGCAAACAACTTAGCTAATCGAAAAAACCATATTAATGCATTAACGCAAAATGTTATTAAATTTGATTAAGCACATCTTTGAGATTATATATAATTAAGCTATTTCATTTATAAAAACCCAACTTTTCTTATTGAAAAAGCCCCATAAGAAATAAAATCCTACGGGGCTTATATTTAGTGACCGGCTTTATTAATTAGCTGCCCAGGTATTATTTTTCATATCGGCGTCTACAAATATTCCGCCATCAATGGTTATAGATTTTACTTCTTTTGGTGTTTTAATTTTTACAACAATATCTTTTTGATTTTTTTCCCAAACTATCGGCGTTTGGTGGATAGTTTCTGTTGTACCATCAGCATAAATTAAAATAGCATCAAACGGAACAGCAAAACCACCAATATTTTTTATTGATAGGTCATAACCATTACTTGCCTTTTCAACTTTCTCCAAATCCAAATCAATGTAATAAGGAGTATAGAACCAGTTATAAAAGAACCAATCCAGTTTCTTTCCTGATCCTTCCTGCATCGAGTAAAAATAATCCCATGGAATAGGGTGTTTGCCGTTCCAGTTGTTCATGTAGTTATGAAGTGCTTTTTTGAACAACTCATCGCCCAGCATATCTTTCAAAGCAAGATAGCTTAATGAAGGCTTACCATAAAAGTTATCGCCTGCGTTAAAAGTAGTTTGTGGCGATGGCGTAATGATCGGCATTTCCTTGTCGTGCGGGCCATGGGTCCACCTGTTAACACGGAATTTTTTATAGAATTCATCAGCTGCCGCCTTGCCTCTTTCTGCAGTACCGATGAGTATTTCAAACGTCGTTGCCCAGCCTTCATCCATAAAGGCATAATAGCTCTCATTGGTACCCATGTAAAAAGGGAAATAAGTGTGTGCTATTTCATGGTCCTGAACTAATTGGGCAAACTTCAGATCGGTTTCGTGGCTGTCATTTACCATCATCGGATATTCCATGTCAGCAAATCCCTGTACTGAAGTTGTTTTAGGGAATGGATATGGCACACCGGGAAGGTTGTGAGAAAACCAGTCAAGCGAATTACGCGCGAACTGCACATAATGATGAAAATCATTCGACTTATCGTCAAAAGCGGCTTGTACACTTACCCTGCGGTGTGTTTGATCATCAACTACAACACTTGCAGCATCCCAGTCATAACGGTTACTTACTGCAAAGGCAACATCTGTAATATTAGTAGCGGTCCAAATCCAGGTATTGGTTTCATTTTGAGTGGTGATATCTTTAGCTGCAAGATCTTGTGGCGTAGCAATATGAATAGTAGAATCACTTGTCATTGACTCCTGTAATTTTTTTGCAAATACAGGTTGCAATACCTGGTTAGGGTTGCGTAAAATACCTGTAGACCAAACAATATAGTTTTTAGGTACGGTTACACTTAGTTTGTAATCGCTAAAGTCGTTATAAAACTCTAACCCGCCTGTGTGTGGCTGGGTGTCCCATCCTTTATAATCATCATAAACAGCTACACGGGGGTAAAAATAAGCCAGGTAAAAACTGGTTGAATCCAACACGCCTTCACGCCCTTCTCTAAGTGATAACTGGTAATGCCAGCTGATATGAAGTTTAACCGAATCGTGCGGCATTAAGGGTTTCGCCAGACCTACCATTTGATTAGTAGTAGTTGCCGTGCTATTGTCCCAGGCTACTTTGGCACCGTTTATTTGAATAACATCCACTTTTACACCTGCCGCAGTATCTGCAACTGCGCCTCTTCGCCCTGCTGCATTATGTACGTTTTCAATCAGCTTTATATTTAAGCTGTCTAACTTATCGGGGCTATTATTAAAGTATGTAATATCCTCTACACCGTTTATCATACGGTTTGGCGGGGCGATCGACATATTAATAGTATAGCGGGCGTGATTTTCCCAGTATTTTTTACCGGGTTTGCCGCTTAATGTACGGGTACCGTTAGAATAAGCTTGTGCTATTCCCTGCGGAATGGTTAATGTTTGAGCACTTGCATATGATAATACTATGCAGCCAAAAGCAGAAAGCAGGATTGATTTCAACATGTAAGGTAGTTTTAATGAAAAACCTAATTTATGAACTTATTTTGTTTTGTCTGAAAAAATTTAACTTAAACCTTAGCCAACAGGGAATAAACAGGCGTTTTAATTACTCATCTGTTCATTAAAAGGGATCCTGTATACTACCGAATTTAAATTTACACCTGCGCCAACAGAGGCAAAAACTATCATTTTACCCGGGGTAAAACTTTGGCCTTCAAATTTATTACGTTCAATAAGGTCATACAAAGTAGGCAGGGTTGCAACCGAGCTGTTACCTAACCAGGATATCGTCATGGGCATAATATCCACTGAGGTGGATTTTAGATCATATAGTTCATATAATTGTTTAAGTACGGCCTCATCCATTTTATTATTTGCTTGATGAATGAGCAACTTATCCATATCATCAATTGAAAGACCGGCTTTGGCAATACATTCTTTTATAATAGCCGGAACGAGTTTTAACACATGTTCATATAGCTTACGGCCCTGCATTTTTAAAAACAGCCTGTCTTCCATATACCCGGGTTGAGCGGATTTAGCCATTTTTAACACATAAGTTAATTCATTGGCATACGATTTTGATTTATGCGCTATTATCCCTACGGGTTCTTCACTTTCAATAGCGGCTAAAATTACAGCACCTGCACCATCGGCATAAATCATGCTATCGCGGTCGTGCGGATCACATATTCGTGATAGTGTTTCTGCACCGATAATTAACACCTTTTTTGCATCTCCGGAACGGATATAACCATCTGCCTGTATCAATCCTTGTAACCAACCCGCACAGCCGAAAGGCAAATCGTATACAACCGTATCCGGGTTAACAATTCCTAATTGGTTTTTTACTCTTGATGCCAGGGCAGGTACCATATCGCTGTGTGAGCTATTTGCTGTAACATCACCAAAATTGTGTGCAACTATAATATAATCCAGCGTTTCCCCGTCAATTTTTGCGGAACTAATTGCTTCAAGCGCCGCTAAAGCTGCAATATCCGAAGTAAGCAAATCATCTGTAACATAACGCCGTTCCCGGATACCCGTAATCTGCTCAAACTGATCAATGATTACCTGGTTGCTCTTAGTTAACTTCAGTCCGTCAGGACCATAAAATTCGTTATTTATAAAATCCTGGTTAGGAACTACGTGTTTTGGGATATAACTCCCGCTTCCAATAATAATAGAATAAGTTTGCTTGCTCAAAATATCTTGCTAATAAATGGTTCAATCCATCCGGATTGAGTGGGATAGTAGTATGAAAGTACAGATATAAAATGGAAATACTGTATTAGTATATATTATAATTATCCAATCTTTTTTTGTCGATTGAATAACTATACCTATCGATATAACAAAACAAAAGCAGAATAACCGAAGGTATGCACGGAACTATAAGTCGTTGATATTCGCCCTGGGCACCGATTATAGCCACAGCCAACTGTGCGAAGGAAATGATCCATAAAACAATCTTAAACCAAAGGATTCTTTTGTGTTTGATAAATTCTGTAATATTTACTATAAGGTCAACTAATAAAAATATATAGAACAGATTAAATGTAATGTAAAAAATAAATGATTCTAAGCCATCTATTATGGTCGCCAAAGAGTTGGTTTTACGTTCTGCATAATTTGTAAATATATTTTCGGTTTTTAAACTTGTTGTGGTATGATAAATACCTTTAATGTACGCGCCGGGCTGACTTTTTATACATTGGCTGATAAACTGGCTGATCCTGTGCGGAGGGTATTTAGCGTTAATTTCAGCGAGCAAATTCCAATGCCCGCCGAGGGTTTGCGGCTTGGTTAAACCAATTTTTATCGAGTTTGATAATTCAGGATCATTCCCGTTCATGTACATGTTATCATAGATGAGAATATCAAGCTGATTAATATTGGTAACAGAGGAAATTCCGTTAAAACCATTTTCCCTGTCATTTAACCGGGAATATCCGACAATTAAAAAAATCACAATAATACACGATCCTATCCCGTAAAAGCATGTTTTCATTTCCTGCTTTGATTTTAGAAACCTGATAACCCAAAACAATATTAAAAACGGGATCAGGAATATAAACGATGGGCGTAACATCAAAGCAAAAAAAGAATAGAACGATAAACCCATTGCCTTGTATGTTTTTGGCGCAGTAATGTAGCTAATAATTAAGTAAAGAAACAATACTACAACCGATATAGAGAGTGATTCGGTACGGATAATCTTATCAAAGTTTATTAAGGGGAACATTAAACCATAAACCAATGTAGCTATACCTGCTATTTGCTTGCTTTTTAAAATAATGCATGCAGAGCTGTAAAAAAGGGCAATAGTTAAAAAAGAAATTATTGACTGCCAGATGGTAACATTCTCAATTAAGTTCTGCTCGTTAAAAAAACCAATTAATTTAATAAAATAAGGATATACCGGGGTCCTGAAACCCCCGATTTCTCCTTTAAATAAATTATAGTTGTAATTAAGATAGGACGGAGAATCTACATCCTGCGTATTTAAGAGTGTTGAATAATATAGCACCCGTACAATTCCGCATGTCAGCATGATCCATGTTAGCGGCGATAACAGCAGTGAAGCAATAATTTTGTTTAATGCCCCTGTTTTTGAAAACAACTGAATTTTTGATTTAAGATTATTCACTTTTGTTTTCATGAAACTCTTCTTCAATATTTACAGCCCAAATATTTTCTTTTGATTTTTCGCCGGCGATTATATTGTTTACCGCCTCAATAGCAGTTAACATTGAATGATCCTGGTTATTGTATTTGTGCATGCCGTTTCTGCCTATTAAAAACAAGTTTTCCAGTTTATTGGTGAAGTTTTTAACCACGTCAAACTGTGTATATGTTCCAAAATAAGCCGGATATGTTTTTGGTATCCTGATTATAGTTTGGTCAACCACCTCATTTTTATCTATAATCCCAATTTCCTGCAGTTCATCAATTGCAAAAGAGATAAAGTCACTATCGGTCATTTCCCATAACTCGTCGCCTTCATTACAAAAGTATTCAAGCCCTAACCAAACTTTATTACTATCGGCAACCATATAAGGCGACCAATTGTTAAAGATCTGCAAACGCCCAAGTTTTACATTTTTTTCCTGAATATAGATCCAATTGTCGGGCACCAAATCATTGGCAGATAATATTTCTGTTTCATTTTTAATTTTCAATTTATTAAGCAGCAAGCCCACAGTTATAAAATCGCGGTATTGCAACCCGGTTGCTACTTGCCTTACTTCAGCAGGCACGTCATCGCCTATCGCTATTATCAGGTCTTTAACAGGCATGGTGGAAAAATAATAATCACCTGTTATTTCTGACTGTAAATGGGTATCATTATTAATATAACTTAACCCTGAGACTCCGTTCTGAATAATTGATAACTTTACAACATCACAGTTTTTTATTATAGTACCACCCATTTGTTCCACTTTTTGGGCTACAGTTTCCCACATCTGCCCGGGGCCCAATTTAGGGTACATAAATTGTTCAATCAGGCTGGTATCTGTTTTTTTTTTGCTCAATGCTGTCTTCCTTTTTAAAGATAGATTTTATAGCATGTGCAATCGTTCTGGATACAGACAGCTCCTTAATACGCTGGGCACCCCAATCGGCTTCTATTTCGTTACAAGGCACACCCCATACTTTTTGGGTATAATCTTTAAAAAACGTTTTGTAAAGTTCTGTACCAAACCTGCTAATGAAAAAATCCTCCAGCGATTCTATTTTTTTAACCTTGAATATTCGCACCCAAATATATGATACGCCGATCTTAATTATCCTGAAAAATCCAAGATTTATGATGGTTTCTTTACTTAAAGTGATTGGATAGTTGAAGAATTTTTTCAGAAAAAATATCCTCGATAATCGTTTCCGTATCAACATTACCTGGTCAACCTTTTCAGGATCCGGGCCATTTACTGAAAGCTTTACAGACGTTTTTTTATTTTGATATTGAATATTTTTTAAAATATCGTCTTTTGATTCGGCTCCCTGCAAAGGCAATATATTTTGCCACCACTGCATAACAACATCTGATTTTGAAAAAAACCGGTGCCCCCCAATATCAATTCTATTACCATTGTGAACAATAGTTTTAGATATTCCGCCAATATCATTTGATTTTTCTATAATTATTGGCTTAATATCGGTGCGGGTGAGCAGCTCGTAAGCCGCGGTTAACCCGGCGGGGCCGGCACCAATAATTATTGCAGTTTTACTCATAAATGTATATTATAACCATTCAGGATTTTGGCATTAATATAGAACTAAAAATTCCATTCTATCATTAAAATCAAAAAAACATAACCGAGCTTTTTGTTGGACACAAAAAAGGCTTTTATTTTGATTATATAATGAAAATTAGAGCCCTATCAGCTTGGTTACTCTTCAATAAAAATCATTTATCTAAAAACTATTATTACATGCTCATCGTATATTTGCTGCACAATTACAAATAACTTACACTAAAATTTAACCATTGATTACACAATTACATTATTTGATAAATTTCATGGGAAAAATTAAAAAATTCATAAATGTATTTACTATAAAGTGCATTTTTAATCATCCATGAAAAATTTATTTCGGCTATATTTTTTCTTCTCTTTATTATTTTTTGCTCGAATATTTAATTCTTTTGCACAAACACCCCCAACAGGCACAATAACTTTTCAATATGCTACAGGCGCCAATCAAATAGTTGGAAGTTCGGCCTATGCCTGTTTTGTACCAACTACGGCCAGCGGTTATACTAATGATACCGGTGTTGGTTACGAATTTGTAACGCAAGGCACGGGCGAAGCAGCAGGAGGCCCATATTTACAAGTTGGGTTCTATACCTACTCAGGTAGTGATGGCATGATATATTTTAATAGATCGGCATCGGGAGCCAATGTGTCTGCCGCTTATATAATGAGCGCTGCTACCGGGGCGGCTAACAGCCAAACAGCAACCACTTTGCCTGCAGCCGGCGGCGAATTTAAATTATCATCAATAGATTTAGAGGAGGTGTCTTCTCCCGGAACGGTAAGTATACAGGCTTATAAGGACGGCGTTGCCATTGGTTCGGCGGTTACTACGGCCACTTTAAGTACAACAACTAAAACTACGATCAACCTTGCATCAAATTCAAGTTTTTATGACATCGATGAGATCAAGATAACAGGCTTTAATATAGATGGTATCCGTGCAGATAATATTGTAACCGCTACAGCTATTATACCACCTGTTATTACAACACAACCTACCAGTGTAACGGTTTGTAGTTTATCTCCCGCCACATTTATGGTGGCAGCAACCGGTACAGGGCTAACCTATCAATGGTATGTAAACGGCGCTAATTTTCAACCGGATCATACCGATGGTAATGGCACTTACTCTGGCAGCCAAACAGCTACTTTAAATATAGCTCCTGGACCGGGAAATTATTTTAACGGCGCATCATTATATTGCGTGGTCACCAGCAGCAATGGCTCCTCCACTACATCAAATACAGTAACGCTTAATGTTAATGCTTTGCCTAACCCTATGTTTACGGCACCATCAGCAGTTTATGTAAATTCGGCATCAACATTTACATTAGCAGCAGCAGTAGATCCTACATCAACCTATAGTTATTCTTTGGCTGATGGATCAATTGTAGGCGGCTCGGGAACAACATTCCAGGTTCAGTTTCCTACAGTTGGCGATAAACTGATTTCTTTATCAATTAAAAACGCAAATGGCTGCGTAGCCACTTACTCATTAACTGTAACTGTAACCCTTAATGTAACAACAGCAGGCTATGCGTTTAGCCAGCCAATTACTATAAAATCATCTGCTATTAGTGTTGGTGGCAGCGGCATATCAACAACACTTAATAATTTTCCGGTATTGGTTTATATTAAGGAAGATGCATTATCAAATAAATACAACTCCAGTTGCTCCAACAATGTCCAATCGCCAACAAATGGAAATGCCACAGCAAATAATTATGATTTTGCTTTTACATTAGTAGGTGATCAAAAAGAACTATTTTACCAGGTGGAAAGCTTTGACGCCACTAATGGCATATTACTTGCCTGGGTGCAGGTACCGGCCTTAACATCAGCTGACCAGGCGCTTACATTTTATTTTGGAGCATCTACACCAGGGCATACCGCATTATTTTCACAGTCCACCTGGAATACCGATTACCAGGCTGTATATCATTTTAACGAAGGAACCGGAACAACCATACTTGATGCTACAACTAATGGATTAAATGGTGTTAGTAACAAATTAACCACTGCTACAGGGCAAATACAATTATCTGCAGGCCAAACTAATGGCGGGTATTTATTTAATGGCACAACCACATCTAACGCGTTAAGCTCAAGCATTATTCAAAATGCAGGCACAAATACAAATATAACAGGCACATTTACTTTGTCTGCCTGGGTAAATTCGGTTGCAAATCCTGCCAATTTGTACCAAAAAGTTGTAACGAATGAAAGCAACCTTGGTAATGGATATGCAATGAGCCTACATGGCACATCAACAACTACCTTAAAAGTAGAAACGGAAACCAGATCGCCGGCGGTAATAAATAATGCAGGTACGGTTAGCACAGTTGTATCTACGCTGTCTACCCCTGCATGGCATTATATTCAAAGTGTTTATGATGGCACAAATTTCCTGAATTATGTTGATGGCGTGTTAGCTGGTACCGCACCTGGCGCGGCACCAGATGCAAGTAATACACCACTTGTTATTGGCCAGGATTATATAGGCTCGAGTAGTGCGCCTCAGCATGACTTTTATGGAATGATGGATGAGGTGCGGGTATCAACCGCGGTAAAATCTGCCGATTGGATAAAAGCAGAATATTATAACCAAACTAATCCCACAACTTTTACCTACAGCAATACGGCAATTACTGCTTATACACCTAACAAATATGCAGCTTTAGGCGCAAGTATTACTTATGTGTGGACTGGTGCAACAAGCACAGACCCAGCTAACGCCAGCAATTGGACAAATACATCATCAGCTATGCCATCGGCTGCCAGCATTGCTCCGCCAAATAATAGTACCACTACATTATATATTCCCAATTTAGGCACATCTGCCAATTACCCGGTTTTAACCGGTAACCTAAGTGTGTTTGGATTGGTACTAGGCAGCGGCGCCAAAATTACTTTGGGCTCCTATACATTAAGCGTAGGCTGTAATATTTATAACTCCGCCAGTGGCGCAGCCCAGCTTATAGGCGCAAATGGCACTATATATAGTACAATAAACTGGAATGGTATAACTTCGTCTCCGCAATACCTTTATGGCTCATCAACCACAACAACAAACCTGGGTAATATGATTGTAAATAATACGCAGGCAAGTAATGTTATTATAAGTGGCGGCGCGGTTAATTTATATAATACACTAACCATGACTAATGGTAACCTGGTAATAGATAATGCAGGTAGTGGTTCATTAACACTGAAGTCTAATGCATCCGGTTCAGCTACTGTGGGCCAGGTAGCTACAAACTGTACGTCATGCGCAATAACCGGCAATGTTAATGTTGAACGTTATATTGACGGCGGCACAGGTTACCGCGGATACCGCTTTTTATCTTCCCCGGTAAATATAAGTGGTCTTGTAAATCAATCAGGCACACAAGCAAACATTGACCTGCACTATTTAACAGCCAATATGATAACAGGCGGCCCTACCGGAACTACAGGAGGCTTTACACAAACTACCACTAATCCGCTGATGTATTTATTTGACGAAACACGTCCTGTAAATCATATTCAATACACAGGTGGCGAAAATGTTGGCATAAATTCTATTTATGGCAATTCAACTACCTATGCTATAACCACATTACAAACAAATGTTGCACGCACCGTTAATCCCCAAATACTGGTTCCGGTTGGTAATGCTTACCTGGTTTATTATGTTGGTAATACTGCTTCGGGCGATGTGCTTACCACGGTTACGCCTCATGCCTCAACAGTAGTTGCAACCGGTACACTAAATCAGGGGACTATCCCGGTATACGTAACCAATGGTGTTAGCAGCAGTACAGCGATGACCTACACGCCTACAGCTATAACAGGCGCGGTTACACCCGGGCTTCATCAAATTGGAAACCCTTATGCAAGTACTATTGACCTGAAACAGCTTTATAACGATAACTCAGCCAATATTACTCCTGTTTTTGATGAATTGCAAGCACCTAATGGTGCATACCAAAGTTATAATGCTTCTTCGGGAGCAACATCAGCAAACTCTGCAGGGGAATATGTTGTAAGTGGACAGGGCTTTTTTGTACACAACATGGCTTCAGGCAATACCTTGACATTTAAAGAAGATGTGAAGGTAAATAAACAACTTCTTACATCAAATTCAACCAACCCATTAATCCTGAACCAAAAGGGCAATGCTGGAAATATCACCGCATCAGCTACATTACCAACCGGCCTTGCAGGATTGCACCTTCAGCTTAATCAGGATAGTTTGATCTATACCCAAACAGGTATTTATTTCAGCCCTTTATGGAGTGATAAATATGTGCCTAACGAAGATGCAATAGATCTTGACGGTACATCGGTGTACTTATCCAGCTATTCATCCGATAACCACCGATTAAGCATTAACCAGCTGGCTGATTACAGCAAAGGAAAAGTGGTGAAGCTGTATGTTTCAGCAGCCAGCTATGGTAATTATATGCTTCACCTTGCTGACATTGAAAATATTGACACTTTATATAATGTTTACCTTCGTGACCATTACCTAAAGGATTCGGTAAACTTATTGCAAACAAAGAGTTACCCGTTAAGCGTAACAACCGATACTGCATCTTATGGTGCTAACCGTTTTGATTTGGTAATAGAGTTAAAACAACTGCCACCTTACCAACTATTAACTTTTGCCGGCCAAAAGGTAACTAATGGTGTACAATTAAACTGGCTGGCTAACAATGCAGGAAACTATACCGGATTCTCATTGCAAAAGGAGACTACTAACAATACGTTTAATACAATTTACAATACGCAAAGCACAAACGCCAGTAATTATAGTTATATTGATACCAACCCTATTATCGGTAATAACATGTATCGGCTGGCTCAAACCGATGTGTTAGGAAATATTACTTATTCACAAACAGTGACAATTGGATATAGCGATGTTTCGTCTAACGGTTATTTTAGTGTTTATCCCAATCCCTCTAAAGACATAATCAACATATTAATTAACTCAACGCCGGCTACAGCAATAACAACCTACACTGCAGATATTTATAATACATCGGGCACTTTATTGGATCACCGGATATTGAATAGCAATACCTGGACAGAAGATATAAGCAGTTATAAAGAGGGTGTTTATCTTATTACATTGACAAATACCAGTGGCCATGTATTAGGAAAAACTAAGTTTATAAAAACAGAATAATCTAAGGTGAGTTATGGTGATGCAATAACCCACAATGAGTCATTCTTTAAGCAAAAAGCCTCTCATTAAAGTGAGAGGCTTTTCTGTGGTCCCGACGAATCTCTCGGGCGAGTAATCTGTTGAGCAAACTGATCAAAGATTGTTATATAACTCATTAAGTCCTTCTTCCAAATTATGCGGTCAATTATCTGATGTGAAAACAAGTTAAATCTGGTTAAAAAAGAATTTGTATGGAAAATTGTATGTAGAAATAAAACGCAAATTACGCTGGTAATTGCTCGTGGCACCGTTTGCCTTTTGGTGTTTCTTCAAACGCTATTCCATGATCTTCCTCATATTTAATTTTTTTGTAATAACATTTATGGTTGATATGTTCGAAAAAGTTACCCGGCAAATTTTTAATTAATTCATATGTGCTAATCAAATCAATAGGGGTCGATTCCGGAGTACTTTTATATTTTCGCCAATTTGCTCCGATAGATAAGCTATTTATAAAAAAAAGTGCTTGTTCATGATTTGAAAACTGTCCTCTAATCCTCTTTATATAAAACTCCTTTTCTGTTTGATCTATTTCCAAATCGTGGATATATGTGATTGTATGATAAAGATGCCTAAAGTAATGAGATAAATTGGATTGCATAGCTGTTTGATTAGACCAAAAGCCATAAATAAACCAACCAAAACCTCCATCGCCCTCTAAATCGGGTTTTAAAAAGCTATGATATGATTTAAAATTATGGTCTAACGTCTCAATGGGTATTTCTAATCCTATCCCGTAAAATAATATACGGTACGAGATATCAATAAAATCATTTTTGGATAACTTTCTTTTTAGATATCTGTGTATTTCATCATTCTGCTTTATGTATAATTCATTAAAAATATCGTTGAAACACTTGATCACCTCAACGAAAAAATCCTTTCCGATAACTTGCCCTTTGAAATTCATTGCTGCAACGTTATCTCTATGAATATTTAATGATAAAATAAAATGTTGATCGACTCTGTTTAAAAAATCACTTTTGCCACTCCTTATAAATTCCTTTTTTGCAATAGAAACTTGGGTTTCGGCCTCTTGTACCTGTCGTCTTTGCTGATTGAATGTTAAATAAATTAAAATTATGGCAACAATTGGGGCGATTGAATTTACTGCATTATAAATTGCTGATAAACTTGATTTGATCGGCCATAAAATTATAACGTGGATCAGTACAAGTCCGATTAAGAACCATAATACGAACCTTATATTTCTTAATAAAAAGTCATTCATAAGATATAGGATTTCATTTTAAAAGCTTTTCAAGGCAAAATGTAAAAGCTAATGAACTGTTGTGACTATCGACGATAATATTCAGCAAATAAATTTAAATTTAATACCTACGATCTTTCTTATATTTACTTATAAGTTTGTTTTAAGTCCCTAATATAAACTGAACATATAAAAATAATTCGATTTGATATAATTATTGATGCAAAAAGCTACACTTTCAGAACTAAAGAGACAGTTAACTGAAGAAATTCAAAAAGAAACTTCCGATAACAACATAATTTTGCAACTATCTAATCACATAGCTGATCTTGATAATTCGCAAGTTAGGTTTTCTATAGATGCTGGTTTAATTGACAGGTTAGGAAAGGAACTTGTTGCAAGGCAGGAAACTGCAGTTTCCGAGCTTGTAAAGAATGCTTACGATGCAGATTCCATTGAAGTTAAATTATCATTTATTGATTCTGACAATATTGGAGGCACCTTGACAATTCAAGATGATGGTGACGGAATGACCCGAGATGAATTGCTTAATGGATTTATGAGAATATCATCAACCGATAAAATTCATAATCCCTATTCAAAAAAATATAAAAGACGGAGAGCTGGTCAAAAAGGAATTGGGCGATTTGCTGTGCAAAGATTAGGAACCAAATTAATAATTGTAACCCAAACAGAAAATTCCTCAGAGGCTTTAATGCTCACTATTAATTGGGATGAATATAAAGGAGATATTAACCTGTCGTCGGTATCAAATAACCTAAAGGTTATCCCTAAAACACGAGAGAAAGGCACAACATTATTTATAAATAACCTCCGAGAAAAATGGACCGAGGCAGCAATTTCAAGAATTTACAATTATGTAGCTGATATAATTCAACCATTTCCCTTAACAACAAATAAAAAACAAGACGACAAAGAACGGATTGAAAAAACTCAAGATCCTGGGTTTAAATTTCAATTTGTTAAAGTTGTTGGCGAAAAGGTTAAAACGATTTCTAATGAGATTGTTACCTTTTACAACCATGCAGTCGCCACAATCGAAGGCTACATAGATGAAAACGGTTTAGGAATATATTCAATTGATAGCAAAAAATTAGATATAAATGAAATTGGCCAAATAGGTAATGATCCTGATAATAACGCTGCCCCTTTCGACAAATTAACTGGTTTAAAATTTAGAGCCTACTATTTTATTTATGACAATGATTTAATTCCGAGTATGCAGGCAACTAATATCAGGAGACTTGCACAAACTCAAGGGGGAATTAGATTATATAGAAATGGTTTCAGAGTTCTACCATATGGTGAACCCAGCGATGACTGGTTAAAATTGGATAAATCTTTACGAACAAGGACTCTTTTGCCTTCGCATGGAAATAATAATTTTTTTGGCTTTGTTGAATTAACAGATAAAGAAAATAATTTTTACGAGACTTCAAGCCGTGAAGGATTAACTGAAAATGAGGCCTTCATACAATTACAAAATTTTGTTTACAGAACAATGATTACAGGAGTTGTAAAAGTTGCTGAAGTAAGAAACATCAAAATTACTACATCGCAAACCAAAGATGAAGAAGGAAACTGGGAAAAGATAGAGTTTAGAATACAAAATATTGCTCATACTCTTGAGGAGTTGGATAAAGAAATAGAAAGCGAAACTGGAGGTTTTGAAGCTAAGAAGAAAAGAAAAAAAAGGATCAAACAAGTTCAAGAGGCTATAAAAGAAATAGAAGCTATTCAAAAGTCTGAGCAAGAAAAAACCATAAAAGAAAAGTCGATGCTTAGAGTACTAAGTAGCGTGGGCTTAACAATTGCACAATTTATCCATGAGATAAAATACTACATGGATAATATTCAAAGTGATATTAGGTTTTTAGTTTCTGAACTCCAAGAGGATAAAATAGCATTAGAAAGAATAACAATTTTGGATAATAACTTCTCGTCTTTTCACACATATACGTCATACTTTGACGATGTTGTTTCGCAAAATGTTATACGGGAATTGCGTCCCTTAGATTTAAGAAATGTCGTTAAGCCTTTTATATCATCAATTGGGGCTGATGCTATGAAAGCTGGAATTGAATTTATTGATCCAAAGTTTCATAAGTATCGGGCTTTTACTAAGCCGATGCACCCATCTGAATGGTCATCAATATTGTTTAACTTTTACACAAATTCAAAAAAAGCTATCAAAAGGGTTAATATTGCAGGTAAGATTCTTATGGAATGTGGAGAAGAAAATGACTTAATATATCTCGAATTCTCAGACAATGGGGATGGTATTTCAGAAGCCAATGAGCAAAAAATATTTGATGAATTTTTCACAACAACATCGCCAAATGACTTTCAAAGCTTAAATCAAAACTCCGAAATATTGGGTACGGGTTTGGGGCTCAAGATCGTAAGGGATATAGTAAAAAGTTACCGTGGCAATGTGTCTGTTGTATCACCAAAAGAAGATTATTCAACTACTATAAGAGTAGAAATACCCAAGTCAACCGATAAAGACCTCGAAAAATATGGCCTATAAAATTTTATATATTGAAGATTTAGACCCTGGTACAATTGTTCACGATCTTAGGTCAAAAGGTTTTTCAGCGGATCATTATAATCCCAATAGCTTAGAAGAATTAATAGGAAAAGTCAAAGAATACGATTTGTTGTTGCTTGATTTTAGGCTAACTGAAAACAATAAAATTATTTTCGATGCGCCGACAATAGCACAGACCATTAGAACTATTGGAGGTACTGCTCATTTAGACATACCAATTGTACTTATTTCGACAGAAGGGAAAATTACTGATTATTATAAGGATTACTCCAGTCAAGACTTGTTTGATTATTCAGTTTCTAAAGAAACATTTCTTAAAAATTTAGACAAGTTTTCTACTCGTTTTAATTGTGCCATTGAAGCTTACCAGACTGTATTAGGCACAAATAAAGACATAGTCACTTGTTTAGGGATTTCTAAAGAAAAATTAAACACGTTAGACTACAGGATAATTGAACAATTGACGGGCGAGATATTAAATAATGATGTATTTGCTTTCAATAATTATATATTAAATCAAGTCATACGCTCTATTGGGGTATTAATAGGCGAGGAAGTCCTATTAGCACGATTGGGATTATCGAAGAAATCACCAGATTGGGAAAAACTAAAAACTCAATTAGATCAATTTAAGTATAAGGGAATCTATTCTAACGCTTATATAAGATGGTGGAGTGATGAGATCGATATGTGGTGGAAAGAACAAACTAATGGAATAAGTCTCCGGCGCTTACCTGCCGAACAACGGGTAGAAAAACTAAAGGAGGTGACTAAACTACAATCTTTATCTGCGCAAACCAAAACTGAACATGCATCGAGTTCAAACTATTGGACAATATGTAAAGAGTTAAAAGTCGGTATAGATTCGATTGATGGTTTAGAGTTGCATCAAAGAAGTCTAAAACCGTGGCAAGAAAAAGAATACATATCTATTCAAGCCGGTTTAGAATCGTCTGAACTATTCAAATTTGTCAAACCTTTTGACAAGGAAAGATTAAAAGAAATTGCCAAAAATTTATAAAAATGAATATTTGGGACAAATCGTCTTTCGTTAAAGACTTATCAGATTTTCTTGCTCTCATCGCAGAAATAGATCCTCCTATTGATGTTAGCAAAATTTACAACTTCCAAGCAAAATTTGAATATTCTAAAGACTATTCTATAAATATTGAAGACATAGTTTTTAATGTTAACTCCAAGACTGGCGGTACAATTCCGAATGAAGTCGAAAATCTGTCTATTTATTGGGATCATATTTGTGAACTGGATCAAGATAAAAATTCAGAAAGTCATGACCTGATTAATAAAGGCTATTTATTTCGTCTAAAACTTGTTGGTCGTGATAAAAGTAAAAAAGAATATGTCAATTGGTGGAGATTAGATAAGGATGAAGAAGGAGCTAAAGAACATAAAACAACTCATCCTTATTATCATTTCCAATCTGGAGGTGATGAATTGATAGGAACAAACACAGGAGATAATTTATTTATGGGCGCACCAAGGTTAGCACACCCGCCAATGGATTTATTCCTTGGCTTTCACTTTATAATAAATAATTTTTACAACAAGAAGCAGTATCCGTTTGTCAAAACCATTTTAGATAACGAGGTTTACCAAGAGATAATTGACCGGGCTCAGAAAAGGTATTGGTTACCTTATTTCAACTCGTTTAATGGAACGTCTAAACATGCCAATTTCAATTTGGTTAAGGTCTTTCCTTTGTACATGGTAATTAATTAATGAAAAAAGAAATTTTTAATTTTCTTCGTCAGTACTCATCGTCAGAACCTAAATTTGTTGACAGTTTAATAGTTACCACATACTTGGAATACAATCGGCTGGTAGTAAAAACAAATCTGTTAATTTTAGACCATGTAATTAGTCCTGTAAAAAGTGAGGAATCCGCAATACAAAAAGATTTTATTGAACTAATATTATCTTCCTCCAACACATTTGATTTTGAAGATTTAATTGAATTATTTGAGTTTGTAATCTCTCCATCAGACAAAATAGTGAATGGAGCGGTCTACACGCCTAAACACATAAGATCTTACATTGTATCAGAAACTATTTCCCGTACACCAGCTGGTCCATTTCAATTAACAGCTTATGATCCTGCATGTGGATGTGGTGGATTTTTGCTTACTATCAGCTCCGAACTTAAAAGACTATCAAATAGAAGTTATAAAGAAATATACAAAGAGCAAATTTTCGGAATCGATATAACCGAATACAGCATAAATCGAGCAAAACTTTTACTTGCTTTACAAGCTATTGAGGTGGGCGAGGATACTGATTTTGATTTTAATTTTAAAGTAGAAAATAGTCTAACTTTTAAACCCAAAGAAGGATTTAAAAAAAAACAAATAGAAGATGGGTTTGATATAGTTATTGGGAATCCGCCTTACGTCGCTTCCAGGAATATGGATGAAGACACTCTGAAATTAGCATTGACGTGGGAGGTAAGTAGAAGTGGGCATCCTGATCTTTACATACCGTTTTTTCAGATCGGTGTAGAACAGTTGAATGAAACTGGCATATTGGGTTATATAACAGTTAATACCTTTATTAAAAGCATTAACGGACGAGCATTACGTCAATATTTTGCCAACGAGGGATTAAATCTACAAATCATTAATTTTGGCGGTGAACAGGTATTTAATGAAAGAAATACATATACATGCATCTGCTTCATTACTAAAAACATATCTCAAATTAAATATAAAAGGACCACTTCAAGCAAATTAAGTTCTCTTATTATTGATACATTCCACGAATATCAATATGCTGACTTAGATCACAACTCCGGTTGGAACTTAGTAAACACGATTGAACTCGATGACTTTATTACTAAAATTGAAAATACAGGGACTCCATTTGAAACCTTGTTCAAAACAAAAAATGGGATTGCGACTTTAAAAAATGACATCTATAAGTTCAAGCCAACCGCCACCGATAAAAATTTTTATTATCTAGAAAATGAATTTGGCAGATATCCAATCGAAATAAACATTTGTAGGAACGTTGTAAACGCAAATAAAATCAAGTCGGACGATGACTTGACTAAGATTAGAGAAAAAATCATCTTTCCGTATCAAATGGTAAATGGGAAATTAACAATCATATCTGAAAGAGATATGCAGCAATCGTACCCCTCTACCTATCGTTATCTGTTGAATCAGAAAGAAGCACTTTCAAAGCGTGATAAGGGTAACAAAAAATATGAAGTTTGGTATGCTTACGGTCGGCGCCAGTCAATGGACAATTATCGGTATAAATTATTCTTCCCACATATTTGTGAACGTCCAACATTTGTTTTGTGCGAAGAACAAGATCTACTGTTTTATAACGGTATTGCAGCAATATGCGACGAATTAGAACCCTTATTGGTATTAAAGAAAATTTTGGAATCAGATGTATTCTATCATTACATTAGGAATACAACTAAAGACTATGCTTCAGGATATATCTCAATGAGTCGAAATTATTTAAAGAAGTTTGGGATACCTAATCTGACGGAAACACAACGGCATGAGTTATTGGATAACCCATTGCCAAACGCTTTCCTAGAGGCAATTTACGACGTTTTTTAATGCTTCAGTTAAATCAACTTCTATAATTTATTTTATACGTTTCTAATTTTACGCCGAATATTTTATTCATCCCCTCCTGTTTTAACTAAAATGTTGATTATACTCAATTAATACGTTTTAGATATTTTCATTTTATTGGTTCTATAAAAAAATAATAGCAATTATAAATTTTATCATTTAGGTTATTTTAATATATAAATTATTAATAATCAATATGTTAAAAGTGATATATTGGCTTGTTTTCTCTTGCATAAATTACTGTAATACACTTTCTTTACAAAGTTAGTCAGCGCTGATTTTACATCAACTAACAGAAGGTTTAATTTTAAAAAAAAGAGAATGTCGTAGACAAATTTATGCAAAAAATGATTGAGGGCAAGGGTGTAGCGCCTCACTTCCAAATGGAATTTGGAAGCCTCGTCGAACAGCTTCTATTATGTATGACCCAAAACATTGGGGAATGTGTAAAGAATGTAGTTAAGGAAACAATTTTGATATTCCGGGGATGTTAACCACCTGATTCCGTGGCAAAGTGACCAGGCGATTAGCTGGCGAACGATAGCAGCGAGAGCTGTAAAAGCGTTTTCAAAGTTAGTTATTAAAAGTGGTTATTGATAACTGACCTCTTTATCATCAGTTCTTCGTTTCTTTCTCATTGATTCCCCCTTCAGTTCGATACGGTGTGCACTATGTACAATCCGGTCCAGTATAGCATCAGCAATTGTCTTTTCACCGATCACATCGTACCATTTACTTACAGGTAGCTGAGAGGTAATGATCAGCGAGGTCTTTCCATGCCGGTCTTCAATGATCTCCATTAGCGCAGCCCTGCTTTGCGCATCAAAAGGCTGTATACCGAAGTCATCCAATATCAGTAGTTCTTGCCGCTCGATCTTCGCAACCTCTTTGAGATACGAACCATCGGCCTTCGCCATTTTGAGTTTAGAGAACAGTTTGGGCGTACTGGCATAAAAGACCCTGTAGCCCAGTGTGCAGGCCTGGTACCCAATAGCAGAAGCGATATAGCTTTTACCGATACCTGTGCTGCCGGTGATCAGCAGATTCTCATTGCGCTCGATGAATGTACAGTCCGCCAGGCGCATGATCTGGTTACGGTCGATACTTCGGTCGGCATGATAGTGAACGTCCTCTACAGAGGCTTTGTAGCGGAACTTGGCATAATATATCTGCCGCTCGATACGCCTGTTATGGCGGTCATCCCATTCTGCATCTACCAGGTGCGCCAGTAGCTCATCTGCTGTGTAATCCTCTGTTTTACCTGTTTCCAGGGTGCTTTGAAAAGCATGGTACATGCCGAAGAACTTGAGCTTCCGCATTTTGTCTAACGTGTTTGTGTTCATTCCATTGGTTGTTTAAAAGGTTATTTGTAATAGTCTTCGCCTCTGATATTATCATGGCTGGGCATAGGAAGTTCATCTGCGAACAGGCTTTCTTCGTATTGATCCATCTTCTTTTCCAGGATCATATGAATGGTCTTATAGTTATAAACGCCATAGTGAAGACCTCTTCGGCAAGCCATGATCAGGCGTTCATTACCTACTTTGCGGGAGAAGCCAAGGATACCCAGGCAGGACTTATAAGCCTGTTCAGGATGTTGTTTACGGTCGAATATATTATGGATATAAAGCCTGACATCCTCGTGTATGGATGAGGCCCAGCCCAGGAACTTATCTTTTGACCAGTCGGCCACGAACTGATGAGTGGAAGCCAGATGGTCTTTCTCGGTTGTATAAAGATATAGTCCCCTTGTGCGTTTATGCATGGCAATACGCTCATAATGGTAAAAGGCTTCTACCGAAGAACTGGAATATAGCAGCTTGATCTTTCTGCCGATAAACCGATAAGGGACGCTGTAATAATGTTTATCCGGTCCAAGGCATACATAGCCGTTCTTCATCACGGTAGCATGGAACTGCTTTTTAAGCTCGTAACGCAGAACAGGTAAAGGGTTGAGCACTTCGCGCTCTATCTCATCGAACTGCTGCCTTCGGCTGTAGTTCCTCCCTTGCAGGAACCGGTTGTTGTGCTCTTCGAGCACCACTCTTATGGCTTCGTTCAGATCCTTTAACGAATGGTAAACTACTTTTCTTAAGGGGGCATAGATCCGGGTATACATGATCTTAACCGCACCTTCTACCAATGCTTTATCACGAGGGCGGAACGCCCGAGCTGGTAGTATGGTAGTACCGTAATGATCAGCAAAGTCAGCGAATGTTTCGTTTAACGTGGGCTCAAAACGGCTGCTTTTGGTCACGGCAGCTTTCAGGTTATCCGGTACAATGGCATCAGGAACGCCACCGATATAATGCAGCGTATTCTCACAGGCCGTAATAAAGTCCTCCTTTTGCTGACTACTCACAGCTTCTACATAAGTAAGCTGGCTGGCTCCGAGTATCGCTACAAATACCTCAACGGTAATGATCTCGCCGGTCTCCTTATCGGTAATGCTCAGCTTTTGCCCTGCAAAGTCCACATACAGCTTATCACCTGCTTTGTGATCCATATGCATGGTCGGGTTGACCCTCGCTTTCCACTGGGTATAATAGAAGCAGAACTGGCTGTACTGATAGCCTTCCGGGAACTCTTTATAATACTCTGCCCATAATATATGACGGTTAACGCCGGTGCGTTTAAGCTCCTTATCTACATGCGGAAAGCACCGCAGCATAGATTGCATACGGCCTGTAGGAGGCATCTCCCTGCTTTTTCCAAAGAAGTCCTCTAGTTCCTTATCGTTCAGCGCATCAACCTCCTCGAACGTAAAGCCACTATCCTTAAACGAGGCCAGGTACTTCTTAACGGTATTCCGGGACGTATCAGCCTGGGCAGCTATCGACATGATACTGCGCCCATTGGTGTACATCCTTATTATCTTTCTGATCTTACTCATGCTAATCGTAGTGTTGGCCATGCTTTTGGAGGTTATATTAAACCTCGTAAAGATGGGTGCTTCTACAGCATTAGCTGCTCGTTCGGGGTGGTCAATTTGGCCCGGAATGCCTGGTCAGTTTGCCCCGGAATGGGGTGGTCAATTTGACGCGGAATCACTGGTCACATTCCGCCGGAATTGGGTGGTCAATATCAGCGGTATATCCAAACAATTGACCAGTGCAATCAGCCCAAAACTATGTCAGAAGTAGAAATTATAGATGGATTTCTGACACGTGCAGAAACATTAAAGTTTCTAAAAATCTCCTCACCAACATTACAACGCTATCAGAAGTCCGGGCTTCTGCCGTATCACAAAGTAGGGAGAAAGGTTTACTTTAAAAAAACCGACTTGGTTGAAGCAACTAAAGTGAATTTGAAAAAGAAAGGAGCCGGGTCATGATTGACAACGCTGCCTTTTATATTGACAACTTTTCAAATCAGGAATTTGAGTTGCTAACTGACCGGTTAGATGTGAGTTGTTCTTATAATAGAAAACAAAATCGAAAGTGGTTTGACTTTGTGAATTTGAGGGTTAATTATTATCCCTAACAAGCAATTGTTAAGAATACAAAACTCCATGCATAAATATTATAATGCAGTGCTTGGAGACCTAAAACAACAGCTGAACCATAACGACTTCACGTTCTTTGATTTCCAGTTAGTATGCGAAGATTGGTCAAAAAATATTTTTGAGCGGCCTTTAGAAGATTTTAGGCTTTCCACAAATTTCGAAGTTGGTTTAAATATAGAATTGGCACAACATAAGCCGTTCGATGTATTAGCTCATTACATGAGCTATATAACAACATCCACAAACGAATTCTATACGTGCCCGCCGAAAAACCTAAAAGGGAAACCTATCCAGCGGATGTGTTATGTAAGTGACTATAAAATAAAAGGATACGATAAGTCTAAGCAGTCAGAGACTGTTATAAAAGCAGACATATTGCGATACGAAGTAATTTATACGGAACTAAGAAAAATACGTAGCAGTCTGGGCTTATCTAAAACCGCTGAAATTAGTTTGCAGACCCTAAACGATAAGCAAGCCTGGCATAAGCTCTTTACGGATATAATAAAGGTCTATGATGCGATTAAAAAAATCCCTCTAATTTCTGAGGGGTATCTTTTGGAAGACATTCCTAAAGTTCACGCCTATTGTAATAAAATTATGGCGGCGGATTTTAAGCGTAACATGAACATTAATACTTATAACAAGTTGAGGGCATCATATAAGAAAGTGTATAATCATTATGACCGACTGCCAACGAATTATCACATGGTTGTGCGGCGGAAGATGATTGACAAATACAATTCGCTAATCACTAATTAACAATTCAGGGCCCGGTCGGGTCCTGAATTCATTCTTACACCAGTTTCAGACCTTGTAATGAACCTTGAAACTTAATTACACTTTAAAATCATGGAAAATAATACAATAGAATACACCCAAGAAATGCTATTCAAAAACAAAATAGAAGTAGAAAAAATACTGAATGATCCGATGGAAATACCTATTGACATAAGAGAAAGAAATAAAAAGTTTGATTTAAATTTTAATGATATTAAGTATAATAAAAAAATAGCCGAGCTATATACCATGGTATCAGAATTCAAAAATAATTATATACAAAAATTGTTTGCGTTGGCAATGGGAGGACATGAGGAAGCTATGGGCTTGGCCGAAGATGACATAATGTTTGACTTTTTAAGCAATGAATTAGAAACAAATGAACTTTTAAATACATTACATAAGTTTTATTGTTCTTTGGTTGAAATATCAGACTTTATTGAAGGCTCCCTTTCTGAAAACAAACCTTACTTAGAAAAACAAGAAGTAGAAGTATTTATGAAAGATTGGTATAAATAAATAAATAAGAAAAAGAAGCCGGGTTTACCTATGTTTCTTTAATCCTCATTTAAATCGTTATACAGCAAATCATTTTCGACATAATCTTCGAAGACTAAAAGAAAATACCGTAGTCCTGCCATAACACTATCAAGCGATTGAATAAAACAACGTAGGCTGTGGATTTAAATCGAATATAATCAATAAAAACGCACACCAGTTTAGGTCTTGTAACACATTCCTAAACAAAAGGATATTAAGTAATATGAATCAAGCAAAAGAATACAATAATCAGAAAGCAGAAGCGGCTCTTGAATCGTTTATAAATTTGGTTAACCGCTATTGTGCCCATCCAAATCACAGTTTGTCAAGTTTAATCAAATCAACATATCAAGACTTTTTTTTTATAATTCCACCCTATTTCTATCTTCCTAAACATGAAAAAGAACAAGTTGATGTTATAAGATCAAAGTTGAATGGAGCATATGGCAAATATCTCGATAAAAGAGATGGTTATTTAAGTGGATATAGGAAGAAAAAATATAGTTATTAATTAAAAAAGAAAATAAATACTAAACCGGGTTTAAGCCCGGTTTTTTTATGCAGCCATAGATGCCCCATACGGCCTAGTAATTTTCGGCTGTAATCTTTATCGCGAATTATAAGGAAATTCCGTAGTACAGCCACATTGCAGCTATACGGCGACTAGATTTCACATAGCAACTACTGATTGAAAAAATCGGCGATTTTAATTTTTAGAGCGAGTGCCAGGGCATTGATAGTACTTAATGTTGGATTGGTTTCCCCTCTTTCAATTCTACCTACTTGCGATAATGGTATATCAGCTTGATTAGCCAATTGTTCTTGTGATAAACGTTTAGAGATTCTTAAATCTCTTAACCTCCTTCCGAAAGCCTTTATAACTTCGTCATTTTTGATGTTTATCACACATCGAAAATGAAGCATATATGTGTTTTTTATTGACGCATATATGCGTTATTTCTTATCTTTCCATCAAACTTTATCATATGTGCAATTTTCTTTTAAAATTATCTTTACTTATTACTTTAATAGTATCATCCTTAAGCAATTC
Organism: Mucilaginibacter sp.; assembly: GCF_965225845.1. Lineage (GTDB taxonomy): Bacteria > Bacteroidota > Bacteroidia > Sphingobacteriales > Sphingobacteriaceae > Mucilaginibacter. Next base: position 723,909 of record NZ_CBDDBL010000001.1, on the reverse strand, counting down.
CAATGGGCAAGAAAGATTCGAGGTAAATACCGATAGATTAAATTTAAGGTCTACAATTGGATCATCATCAAAACCATTGGGTTATGTCCGAAAAGGCGATACAGTTAATGTTATTGATAAATCAAATATAAATTGGTATAAAATAAGAATACAGGATAAGGAAGGATTTGTTCGTAGTAAATATTTAATAGCAATTAACGAAATATCCGATGCGGATCAGGGCAAATTACCTGCTCCAAAAATTATTCAATCCGCATTTTTTATTTTTTTTATAATATGCCTACTAATAGTAGTATTTCATAAAAAGAAGCCATATCAACCAGACTTAACAAAAAGTCCTAATATGGTAATAAAACACAAAAGTGTTGGTCTTGCTATTTTATTGACTTTCTTTTTCGGACCATTTGGAATGTTTTATTCTACATATAAGGGCGGTTTAGTAATGCTATTACTACCAATTTGTATATTTTTTGGATTGCTAACTTTTAATGATAGTGCATTTGATGCGTTATTAGTATTTGCTATTTTTTTAAGTTTCTTCTATTGGCTAATCTGTATTATTTGGGCAGCGATAGCAGCAAATAATACTAAAGAAATTATCATAAATCAATCACATAACATATCCAACCTCTCGTGAAAACTAAACTTATCTTATTAATGGCTTTAGCATTATTAACATCATGCCAATTAGTCGATAGCTATAAAGGCAATGAGGCGATTAAATTAGTTCAATCTAAAAAATTTGGTGCTATAAATGCTTATGCAGTGACCATGAAGTATTTTTTAAAATATCACGACATGGATAATTTTGAGCTTTCATGGAATACACCTAATCCGACTAACTTAGAGATGACCAATATTGTAGCAAATGAGTTTAAAAATGATCATTTCACATGGCAAGCGAAGCATATAAAAGATGATACATTTTTAGTTTCATTTTATAATGAAAATAAGGGTGATGGTTTTATTTGGGAAGCCGATGTAGAAAATAAGATTGTAAGATGTGTAACCTGTAGTACTGAATTATTACATAAATACAATCTAGCAACGGATACTGCCGCATCAATTATACCAAAAAGAAGATACTACAACAGATTACATTAATCCTTATATTTCATTACTATAATTACAAAACACAGTCCCTCCGTTAAAAGTATTCCAATATATAACATCTCAGTTGAAAATTATGAAAGGATTTAGAAAGGATTTTTCTCCTAAAATCTCCTAATTAACTTTACTCTGGCCCCTAAATAAAAAAGGAGCAATCATAATGACTGCAGATTTTAATAAATGTAAATACCTTTTTTTAGCCTATCCTAAAGGTTTTTTAAATGAGTATGAATCATTAGTGCCTTTTTATGATCAATTAATTGAATTGATACCAAAAGATATAAACCTGATTTTAATCACTAGTACTAAAAAAGTACAGCAGGCACTAACAACAAAGTTTAGGCATAAGTCTAATGTTGAGATCATAATTATCAATTACTTTGATGAAATATGGTTAAGAGATTGCATGGGGTTAACCGCTGGTGATAAAATTTTTAAGCCTAACTATTCTCCCAATTATTGTACGCTGAAAAAAGAAGCTAAGTATTATCAGTATATAAATATGCTGACTAAACGTATCCTGTCAGAAACATTCACATCACAAATAATTGAAGTACCATTAAATGTTGATGGAGGTAACTTTGTACACAATACTAAAAAAGTTTTCATGACAGAGAAAGTATATGAAGATAATCCTGGCAAAAACATTGAGAAGATTATTATGGATTATACCGGGTTGGAAGCTATAATAGTTAATAGAAGTTATTATGATGTAATAGGCCATACCGATGGCTATATGGCGTTCAAGGATGAAAATACTGTATTTATAAGCGAGTACCCAAATTTGCCTTATCTAAAAAAAGATATTGAGTATGTAAATATGCTTAAAACTATGGCTGTTAAAAATGGATTTGACGTATTGCCAATATATGACCATCCCATTGATGAACCTATTCAATGTGCCTGTAAGAGAGAGAAAACAAGAAGTTGCCTATTTTCAGCTACCGGTGTTTACGTTAATTATATTAGATTTAATAACTATATAATCATGCCGGAGTATTCTCTACCAGTAAATAGTGAGATTGAATATAATTGGATAAATAAAAAATGGCTAGAAAGCCAAGGCTTTGATGTCTTAACCATCAATTGTGATCAACTTGCAAAGTTCGGTGGCTCATTACATTGTATTAGTTTTCAATCTTAGTATTAAAAGCGGCCTTAACTAAGGCATTGAAGAAATTTTCAAATTTTCGGACTAATCGAATTTTACATCAATAAAACTTCAAGTTTCCACTATAATCGGCTTATTAAGCCAATTACACACATAAATATTGACCAATAATTGAAAAATCATATCTTTGTAACTAATTGATTATTAAATATTTATAATAACAAATTAATAATTTTAAATAAACAACAACAAAATTAAATATGGCAAATGCTACTCCAAAACTAGAAAAACGTAAGGATAGAAACGGCGAACTAATAATAAAAAAAGTTCCTATATTGATTGATTTCACATTTGATGGCAAGCGTATGTGGTTATCAACTGGCGAGCATATTGACTCTAATAAATGGGATGAAAAAAATAATAGAGTTAAGCCAAGTGTAACTGGAAGCATGGAGATGAATCTTTTAATCCAATCTAAATGCGATGAAATTCAAAAGGTATATCGAGAAGCTATTATCGCAAATAGACAGCCTACCCCAAGTTATATTAGAAATACTTTAAATGCTGATAAGACCGTCAACAAAAAGTCTCTGTTCGCCCTTTATGATGAGTTTATAGAGGGCTATAAATTAAAAGCTACCAATGCCACAGTAAAAAAACTAAGCACTAATAGGAAACATCTATTTGAATTTGGGCAAAAAAAGAGAATCAGCATTGATTTTGATGTTATAGACAATGCATTTTTTAATAAGTATGTAGAATACTTTCAAGTAGAGAAAAAACATATTAACAGTACCATATCAAAGAATATCAAAATCTTGAAGTGGTTTTTAGATTGGTCAACTAAATTGGGTTATAACAAAAATTTGGCCTATAAAGCATTTCAAGTAAGAAATCAAGAATCTGAAATCATAATACTTACGGCAGACGAATTATTCCATTTATATAACCTTGAAATAGAGCAGGATTATTTGCGTCAGGTTAGGGATGTATTTTGCTTCTGCTGTTTCACATCACTTAGATATTCTGACGTAAAAAACCTAAAGAAAACTGATGTAGTAGATGGCTTTATAAACATTACAACTATTAAAACTAAAAGTCGTGTCAATATTCCTCTCATCCATGAATCTATCACAATTTTAAATCGATATAAAGGACTAATCGGCGCAAGGTCGCTACCTGTTATCAGCAATCAAAAAATGAACGACTATCTCAAGGATATAGGTAAATTAGCCGGGTTAAACAGGTTAATAAGCAAAGTTAGATATAGAGGAAGTCAGAGAATTGAGAATATATATCCGTTACATGAATTACTGTCCTCTCATATGGGAAGAAAAACGTTCGTATCGTATATGTTTAAAATGGGAATTGATTCAGAATTAATACGTGCTATATCAAACCACAAATCGGTATCATCATTCGCTCGGTACAATAAAATTGATGATGATCAAAAAGCTGTCGCAATGACGGTAGCATTTAGTAAGGTGAGTTAATCTAACCTTGAATGATAGGAAAAACTTTGGCCAAGCTCGTCAGACAAAAATCTTGCAGCAGCCTTCATTCCAGCCTCAGGAACATCAATTATTTGAGAATGATATGAATCAAGCCCCCTCAAATGGTAATAGCCATCTGCGTATGATTCCGCTATTCCTAAATTAATAAAAGCTTGTGTAATCTCAGAGTTTGAGTCGAAAGTAATGACGTGGGAGAATCCAGATGACCCTTTTTCATTGCCTTTTACATGTACTTCATAAAATTCAGTTGATGCTTGTAAGCTAATCACGCTAGCCTTCGACCAAGCTATTTTTACTTTTTTAAGGGTTGCTTCAGATACCTTTACCTCCTCAATTTTGGGCAGCTTATGTAATGGCAGATCGTCCAATTTAATTAAATGAACGTCATTTACTATTGAGCTCAATTCCTCCAATGCCAAAACATAGCTATTTGCGATGATTTGAAGATTATATTCTCGTCCATAATTTGTTGACTTTGAATGAAAAAGATTTTTTAAATAGTCAATTATATCTTCTGCTTCTGCAGTAGTCCTTACTATGATAATGATTTTACTGAAAGCAATTTTATTATTAGCAGCAAATAGGGGGAGTCCTGGAAAATCAAAGGATCCATTTAGATCTGCCCATCGCCATTCACGTTCATGTGTCCAATTCGTACTTTTATTGGCTCCGAGATTAGTATACACATATCTATATTGTTCTTTCAATCCAATTCCGGTTTCCGATGATAGGTTCCGTAATCCTTTGCCAAAATAGGGGTCTTCTTCTCCAGCCTCTTTATGCCTGGTGCTCAATCCATATATTACGGGTCTTGCCCCTGCTTGAAACAATTCATCTTTAATGAAAGCAATTCCGTAATCTTCAATAAAGTCTTCTGCATTCCTGCTTTTCGCATATTCTATAAGGCCATATAACGGCATCTCAGTAAAGCAGGTCGCCGCCTTCGGACCATAAATCGTAGGGTTAAAATTTCTATAAGACCATCCCGCTTTTATATATCCATCATGTAATATTTTTTTTAACACATAAAAAGCATAGTCATCCGAAGCTAATCCATATTCCTCCTCTTCATATTTGTCAGTTAAAAATATCGGATTACCATCATATGTAAAACCATCAGGAAAATCAACAGAATCTCCAGTTTCAGGATCAATGATAAATTCCGCTGGGTTATTATCGGGATTTCTTCTATGTATAAAATGTATAACCCAATTACTTATATCTAACCTTCCCATTTTAAATTTGATGTTTTTACAAATTTACATAATCGACATGACGTGATTAAGATAAAACACATTTGTATGGAATCTTGTATGTGAAAAAAGAAAATCCGCAAAATTACGGTGAATTTTGCGGATTTCGGTGAAAGTTAGTGGTCCCGACGAGAATCGAACTCATATCTAGAGTTTAGGAAACTCCTATTCTATCCGTTGAACTACGGGACCAGTTTTGCAAAGGTGCAAATTATAGCTGAATTTATACAGTTAAAATTCAAATTGACTTATCGGACTACTGAACCGTTATGCAACGCATCAACCGGCGACATAAAACTTAATTTACCATTCGAGTCCTCTGCCATCAATATCATGCCTTGGGATAAAATTCCTTTTATCTCGCGTGGCTCAAGGTTCACTAAAATGCTTACCTGCTGCCCAATAATGGTTTCAGGCTCATAATACTCCGCAATACCCGATACTACAGTTCTTTCATCAATTCCAGTATCTATTGTCAGCTTTAACAGTTTTTTTGTTTTCGCTACCTTTTCGGCTGCTAAAATTGTACCGGTACGAATATCCATCGCCGCAAATGATTCATAGTCGATATTTGCTTTGGCAGCAACAATTGGTGCTTTTTGAGCGACTACCGCTGCTTGCTTTTTATCCGATAGTTTTTGTAATTGCTGATCTATAACCTCATCTTCTACCTTTTCAAACAATAAAGAGGCCGGGTTTAGCTGGTGCCCATTCGCAAATTTAACCGCATCACCAAATGAAACATCGGTTAGATCATAGTTCAGCATACCAAATATTTTGGTGGCTGTTGCCGGTAAAAACGGTTGCAGGCATATTGCCAAATGGCCTATTATAAACAAGCAGTTATGTAAGGCTTCTTTAGCATCATCCGGATTGGTTTTAATGGTTTTCCAGGGCTCTTTGTCAGTTAAATATTTATTGCCTAAACGGGCAATATCCATCACATTCTGCAGTGCCTGCCTAAACTTATAATTCTCTAAACTCTGGTCGAGCTCATTATAATATTCACCTAACTGTGCATTGAGCAAATTATCCGTCAGCGTAATCCCGCCTGTTGCATTTTCAACTTTACCGTCGTAAAACTTATGCATTAGTATCATTACACGGTTTACGTAGTTGCCCAATATCGCCACCAGCTCGTTATTTACTCGAGCCTGGTAATCTTTCCACGTAAATTCGCTGTCGCTGGTTTCAGGGAGTATAGAGGTGAGCACATAGCGCAACTCATCCTGCTTACCCGGAAACTCCTCCAGGTACTCATGCAGCCAAACCGCATGGTTACGTGAGGTGGACAGTTTCTCTCCCTCCAAATTCAAAAATTCATTGGCAGGTACGTTTTGCGGTAATATATATTCTCCGTGGGCATGTAATATCGACGGGAAAATGATACAATGGAATACAATGTTATCCTTACCAATAAAGTGTATCAAGCAAGAGTCATCGGCTTCGTTCTCCTGCTTTTTCCAGTAAACCTTCCAGTCCTTTCCCTTTTCAATAGCCCATTGTTTGGTGGCAGATATATAACCTATCGGCGCATCCATCCATACATACAATTTTTTGCCTTTGGCTTCATCCAAAGGCACATCAATACCCCAATCCAGGTCGCGGGTCATTGAGCGCGGCTGAAGTCCAGATTTTAGCCATGAGCGGCATTGTCCGAATACATTAACCTTCCATTCTCCTTCTTTTGTATCTATCCAGCTCTCTAACCAGGGTTGATATTTATCCAATGGTAAATACCAGTGTTTAGTTGGCCGCAATACAGGCGGCTTGCCGCTTAAGGTTGATACCGGGCTGATCAGATCCGTTGGATTTAATGATGTACCACAGTTCTCGCATTGGTCTCCATAAGCACGCTCGTTGCCGCAATTGGGGCAGGTGCCAATGATGTATCTATCCGCCAAAAACTGGTTAAAATCTTCATCATAGTATTGTTCAGAATATTGCTCTACAAACTCATCCTTTTCATATAAATTCAAAAAGAACTCCTGCGAAAGATCATGATGAATAGGTGATGAGGTGCGGTGATAAATATCAAATGCTATCCCAAACTCCTCAAAGCTATTTTTGATCTGATTATGGTATTTATCAATGATCGCTTGCGGCGTGGTATCTTCTTTTTTAGCTTTTATAGTGATGGCCGCGCCATGCTCGTCTGATCCGCAGATGTAAACTACATCCTTTTTTTTAAGGCGCAGGTAGCGGACAAAAATATCGGCTGGCAAATATGCACCTGCTAAGTGACCAATATGTAGTGGGCCGTTAGCGTAAGGCAGGGCCGAGGTAACAGTAAATCTTTTAAATTTATTAAGTTGTGACATTAATATGCATCCTTAGTAATAATCTGGCAAAGATAATTTATTTTAGCGAGGAACTCAGTCCGTATACTAAAACGGGCATGCTAATGTTTTTTATTGTTGATGATGACTAAAGGCGATCTATCTGTAACCCCATCCACACAACCGGCTTATTTAAAGAAAGGCGACAAAGTGGCTATAACCTGCCCGGCCAAGAAATTACCTGCGCCCATGACGGATGCCGTAACGCTACTACAATCGTGGGGACTGGAGGTTGTTTTGGGCGATACCTTAAATCTGTCTTTCCACCAGTTTGCCGGGGATGACGATGAGCGTGCGCAGGATCTGCAGCGTTTTATTGATGATGACAGCATTAAGGCTATTATTGCTGCACGCGGTGGTTATGGAACCATACGCATGATTGATAAAGTCGATTTTTCGAGGTTAAAAACCAACCCCAAATGGCTGGTAGGGTTTAGCGATATTACGGTGCTGCACACCCATTTATATAATAATTTAAACATTCAAACGATACACGGGCAAATGCCAGTGAATATTCCTGATGCTTCTGCAAACTCTTTGGAATCGCTGCGAAAGGCTTTGTTTGGCGAGGAGATAAGTTACCATTTCCACGCAAATGAATTTAACCGTGAGGGTGAAGCGAAGGGCGTATTGGTTGGCGGTAATCTTTCTTTACTGGCAGCAGTGGCAGGATCGGTTTCTGATCTGGATTATACCGGTAAGATCCTGTTTATTGAGGATGTTGGCGAGTACTTGTACGCTATTGACCGTATGGTTCGCATGCTTGACCGTACAGGTAAACTTAAACACCTGGCCGGTTTAATAGTAGGTGGCTTTACCGAAATTAAGGATAACGACATTCCCTTTGGCCAAACCATTGAGCAGATTATTACAGCTGTTGTGCGCAAATACAATTACCCGGTTTGCTTTGATTTCCCGGCAGGGCATGTGCCTGATAACCGAAGTTTGATACTCGGCAGGAAGATCAAAATGCTTATATCAGATTCAAAAACTTTAATTAGTTATTCATAAAATTACCCAACTTTTCAAGGAATGTGTCGTCTATTTCTGAGTCATTGGCTGACAGGAATTGATTTACTTTATCTTCATCAGCAGCAAAAGCATTTTTGATTGCTTTTCTTTTCAAGCTCAATTTTTGAGGAGTACCACCAGGCAATTTCACTAGATAATAATTGCTGTTATCATCATATGAATCATAATTATTTCCACTCGATGTGATACCATTTGTTGTAAAATCAGCTTTATGGAATTGAGTATTTATATCCTTATAAATAATATACTTATTACCTGAAGATAATACCTGAACATATACTTTAGGATTAATAGCAGGCACATCTGTAAAAGTGTAAACCTGTCCATTATCATCAAATAATGTAAATCCTTTTATTTCTCCTTTAGTTACAGCTTTCATTGTGTTGCCCCCTGAAGTATATAATAAAATACCTGTAGTTTTTTCGTAATTGAACAGGTAACTATCGTTTTGTTTAATAGAATCGCTGGTTGTTACGGCATAACCATGAACCCACGTACTAAATAAATAAGGACTACCGTGTAATTCTTCCTTAGTGGTACCAAATTGGGCAAGGGGTTGGGTATCTTTACCCCTGGCGCCTATTTCAGTAACCGTAAATGCATTACCAGTAGCTGTGGCAGTACTCGCCACGCCACCTGGGTGCATCACTATATTTATTATAGCTTGGTTATCTATTTTTACTATTGACTTTTCAAAATTGTTGCTTGTTGCTATCAATTCTGAAGCCGGATCAACGTTAAGTTTAAATGCACCGTTTGGATCAGAAAAAGTAGCATAATTATGCTGCGCATCTTTAATAAAAACAAAAGCGACAGGGTTTCCTTTATCATCCGATACTTTACCTCTAATAGAAATGGTTTGGCAAAGAGCAATTTTGCCTAATAGAATAAATAAACTTAAAATAGTCGTTCTTTTCATTGATTTATTTAAAATTTTTTGTGGAAAGATATAGATTTTAGTAATAGCAATATTTGAGTAACAGTAAAATTACCTATTCCTATTTGCATTTAAATTAGATAATACTGCATTTAAAGAGTCAGGTTTAATCGCCTTTTTTATGATTATTCCCGTTGGATCGACCAAAAAATTAAAAGGGATACTGTCAAATAATAGCGTATTAACAGCCGGACCTTCCCACATTTTTTTATCGATCAACTGCATCCAATTTAATTTATTATATGAAATCATCTTTTTCCAAACTTGATCTTGATCGTCAATAGCAACGCTTACTATTTTTACTTTATTGCTAAACTTGTTATTAATCTTTTTTTCCGCATCTTTAAACACAATGCATTGTTGGCACCAAGTTGACCAAAAATCTATTAAATAATATTTTCCTTTAAATAAACTGGTCGATCTCAACTTTCCTGAGGTATCCGGCAATGATATATAAGGCAGTTTATCACCTATATTAAATTCTTGTTCATACACCCGGACAACAGATAAGGCCTTTTTTTTAATTTCCTGAATAGGTTTATAACTAGGAAATCTACCAGCATTAAACATTATAAATCTTTTTAATTGCCTATAATTATTGTCAAAATCAATATTGTTATAAACTTCAATAAATGCAGCCGGACTTCTTACAGTATCGGCATAACGTACATATCTTAGAGAAAAAGCAGCAAGTTTTCTGTCTAATGAGTCGCTTAATATTTTAATTCGACTCACATTCTTATGGTTGCGTTGTAAACTATCAATTACCCGATATAATTTTTGTGTAATTGCGGCAATTTTGAGTTGACTATTTCCAAAATCTATTAAACTCTTACTTGCAGTTGACCCGTCTATTTGATATTTCTGTGAAAAATAATCTATATGTATTCGTATTAGCTTAGAATCGTTGATAAACGTAACCTTCAATTTTTTTTCATTTAATAACACCTCAAACAACCGCTCATGATTTTTTGGTATATAAAATATCAAACTATCCCTATTATTTCTGATTATTGCCGAATCACTTATCAATTTCGGCTCGTTAAAATATGGAACTCTATTGATATATAATTTGGCACCAATAGGTGATTTAGTATAGATTATTATTTTAGTTTTCTGAGAATAAGTACAACTAAATGCATGAAATACTAAAACTGCAAAGAAAAAAAATTTAATAATTTTATTCATATAATTAATATTAAACAGGAAAAGCTATCCGAAGATAGCTTTTCAATAAAAGTACGTTTTACTAATTGCTATTGAGCAACTAATTTTGAATAAAACTGACGAGTATACCCATTTTGCCCACTTGAACCAACTCCATAGCCATAATGCAACATAAATGTCTTAGTCGTGGCATTATAGGTATTATTGTAAGTTGATGAAGTATATGGTGCAGTTCCTGGCTGTGACCCATCAGTAGTTACATAAGTAAACCCGCCTGGATTATCAGCAGTCATAAAGCCTGAAGCTGGTGCTGCTGGAGTACTACCTTCTGGAACCCAATTACTTACAGTTGATCCATTTGTATCAAAGTTAAAAGTATATCCACTTCCACCTAAATCGCCAACTGCTGTATTAGATGTTACTGCCGTCACAGTAGTAACAGCAATAGTTCCTGTTAATGCATGGCTTGCACCTGCCGTAGTGTGAAACTTATAACCTGTTTCGGTATAATTATCATCGTATGCATTTTTCACAACAATTGCAAATAAAATTGTATTGTAGTTACTAATCTGCTGTCCACCACCGTCTGTAATAGTCAAAGGCAACACATATGAATTGGCAGGAGTAATTTGGCTGGTATTAACATTTACAACTAAATTTACCAAGTTTTGACCTGCAGGAATTGTTACTGTTAATGAACTTGAATAATCAGCTGCCGGCATCAGTGTATAATTTGTACCATTTGCTGTATTATAAGCTGTTAACGCGGCTGCATTAACTGATAATTTAACTGTTACAGGTGTGCTTAATGGATTCGGAGCAGCTAGATTTACAGGTACATTGAACGCGGTTGGCGCTGAAGCATTTGCGAGCAAACCAACTGTCTCAAAATATCCGCCACCGGCTGCAACCCCAGCAGCTCCCGGTAGTTCGATTAGCGGCTTTGATCCCGCGAAATCAACATACCTCGGATCCTTAAGACATGAGCTTAACAGCGCGATGCCTATAAGTGATAATAAGGCGGTTTTTATATAAAATGTCTTTTTCATTTTCTTTATTTTTAAAGTTTTTATTGAGCCCAAAATATAAGGGACGAAAATACATTGATTGTTCCTTGAGAGGCTACGTTAGCAGCATTGGTTTGGTACTCGATAGTTGGATAAAAAACACGAGTTACCTGGCGAGGAGCATTAACACCCGGATAAACAGAAAGTGCTGCAGCAGGTATACCTGTTCTGCGTTGCTCGTTAAATGCTTCAAAGCCACCATATATAGCTAATGCTGCCCATTTTTGCATAATAATTGCATTAAGCTGCACTGTAGCTGAACCAGTTGATGGATAAGGTTGCTGATTTGCTAAATAGGTTGCGGCCGCGGCATCTGCGTTTGGAACCAAGTCTAGTTCAAATGAAGATTTAACACCTGCATTGTATAATGATGCTGCAGTACCTTCTTTTGTAAGTATGCCTTTTAACGTTCCTTCAGCTTGTAAAAATAAAGCTTCCGGTGAAGACATGATGATGGCGTTTTGTGTTGCAGATGCCAACACACCAGGACCCAATAAGCTCGGCACGATATAAGGTAAAACGGCTTTACCGTCAATTGTACCAGCAATTGGCACAGAACCACCAAATTGGGTAGAAGCAATAGCCGTAGTATCGGTACCATTTATTAACACACTGATGGCACCATCGTTTCCAGCGCTAATAACTGCCTTATATGCATTTGGAGTAGCACTGTTAGCGTAAATCTGGCCTAAACGTGGGTCTTTGTTACTTGCAAAATAGTTTGCTGCAAACGCATTTGCCTGGTACAAATTTTTACCCGCTTCAGCACCACCATTTTGGTTGGTCCCGAAATAAGACCACACCGGGCTTTCTTGCCCACCGTTAGCATCATTCAAAGTATAACCTGGGTTTACAGATGCAGAGAAGGTCCCATCGATATAACCAACGCCTTCTGTTGCTTTAACTGAAGCACTTAATGTCGCATAATCAGCAGCCAAGCCTGGTTTGGTTGACTCACGTAAAGCAAGCCTTAATTTCAAAGTATTAGCAAATTTAGCCCACTCAGTCATATTACCTCCAAACATAACGTCAGCCCCTAAAGGATTAGCAGCCCCAGCAGGAGCTCCCTGAATTAAAGTGATAGCTGCATCAAGTCTTTTAGCAAGATCAAGATAAATAGTTTGTCCGTTATCATAAGCCGGCGAAAGGTTTGAAGCGCCTTTTAATGCCTGGCTGTAAGGTACGTTGTTAAAGTTGTCCACCAAAGCCTCATAGTCAAAGCAAATCATGATTTCAGCTATAGCCTGGTAATTTGGACCAGAGTTGGTAGCTTCTATCGCATTGTAGTTGGCTATATTCAAATAGTTATCTTCCCATGAACCATTGTAATCTGTTGAAGTTAAAATATATTTGGTTAAGTTATTGAATACCTGAAAACTGGTACTTTGTGTTAAATAACCTACCCAGGCCGCATATTGAGCATAATCACCTGAACCTGAAGGTGTCGGGCCGTAATTTACGATAGATGCAGTAGATTTTATTGCTCCTGATAAAAGCAGATTAGCTGATGCCGTAGACGGCACGTTTGGATTAGCCGTAAGGTTCAGATAATCCTTCTTACAACTGCTTCCTGCAATTGTAAGTGTAACAAATATTATTGATAAGTACTTTTTCATCATTTATTAATTAAAACGTTACGTTTAAACTTGCTCCATAAAAGCGTGATGGCGGGTTCTGATTGGTGTTGTTAATACCAGGACCATTGTTACCTGCGCTATAAGAAAATTCCGGATCGGTCCAGTTATTGGTTTTAGGCCTTAACATAACCAAGTTCCTTCCAATTAAAGAGAAGGTTGTTTTTTTGATCCACTTGCTTTTCCTGGTCCACTTTGATATGTCGAATGCCAAATCAGCCTCTCTTAACTTCCAGAATGCACCGCTTGTAACGTAAGTACTAGCTGCTTCGCTATATGCGCCACCGTCCCAGAAACCAATGTTACCATCCTGAATAGATACGCTGTGGTTAGGTGTATACACAGGGGCTGATGCTGTACCTGTGTTGATCACAGAGTTAGGAAAAATAAACCTTTCACGGCCAGCTGAAGCAGAAAGGGCTGATTCACCTGATGTGGTGGCTTCACTTTCACCTTCGTTGTAAATAACGTTACCAGTACGGAACTCACTTACAGCGGTTAACGTGATAAATTTATAGCTAACTGATTGGGTTAAACCTATAATGTAGTTAGGTGTTAAAGCGCCAAGATCAGTTAAATTACTGTTAAGCGAAGGATAACCAGTAGCAGGGTCAACAATTACTCTTCCTTGTGGATCGCGGTTCAAATCTGTTCCGTATAACACCGGGAAGCTTTTACCAACTACAGCTTCAACAGCTGCATTTGGATAACCACCGATTGTAATTTGTTTGGTATTACCAAACAATGAAATTACTTTGTTTGATTGGATAGTTAAGTTACCACCTAAATCTAAACCTACACCATTTTGAGCTTTAGTAAGAACTTGCACATCAGCTTTAAACTCATAGCCTTGGTTTGCAACTTCACCTACGTTGATTAAGGTATTTGTATAACCTGTAGACGGAGATGTAGCAATGCTTAATGTTTGGTCCTTGGTTTTGCTGGTGTAATAAGTAGCACTCGCGCTAACACGGTCATCCCAGAAACCAAAATCAGCACCAAACTCAAGTTCGTTAGTAAGCTCCGGTTTAAGGTTAGGATTGTTTAATGTTTGGCTTAAGCTTAAGCCGCCTACACTTCCGTAAGGGAAACCAGATGTTGGGCTAAAAGTATTGTTGATACCATAAGGCACAACGTTTACATCACCCACCTGGGTATACGAAGCCCTTACCTTCAAGAAAGATAAATATTTATTGTCTTTAAGTTCAGGAATCGCATCAGTTAGTACAACTGATCCTTTTACTGATGGATAAAAGAATGACCTGTTTGCAGCTGCAAGGCGCGAATCATGGTCATTACGTAACGATCCTTCTAAGAAAGCAAAATCCTTGTAACCGATTGTAGCATCAGCGAAATAAGCTATCTGGCGGATTTTGTAAGTAGTTTGGCTTGTTTCAGGTGTACCTAATATACTGCCGATGTTGTAAAAGTTATCAACCAATAAGTTTGCACTGCTATTTTCAGTTTCATTGGCATATTCCTGCCAAATAGTGTTACCTAATAACAATGTAGTTTTAAAATCATGGAAGAAAGTATGGTGAAAATTTAAAAACTCATCCTGTTGAATCCGTGAGTAACCTTGCGGGCCTGCACCACCAATAGAGGTTAAAGCACCTGTACCACCATCACCAAATTGTGTAATGTTTTGAACATAGCCTGGTACGTTAGCGCCAATCTGTCCACCTACTGTGTTGCTGTTGCCAAGCGCATATTCGCTAAAATCAGCTTCTGCACGAGTAGCCTGTATTTGGGTTACACCGCCGCTATATGATAAACGGTAACTTGCGTCCAACCATTTAGTGAATTTAGCCGTACCATTAAAATTGCCGTTAAATACGTCAGTCCTGGTGTTTGTTCTTGAATTGTTGATCAACCAGTATGGGTTTACACCATAAGCGTTAAAATAAGTATTAACGTCAGCGAATGGCTGATTGATGTTTTTAAAGTTTTCAATTGGCACCCAAGATGGTGTATTTAAGATAGTATTTAAAACGTTGGCATCATCATATGAATAATAACCACCGTTGTTTGCAGATGTGCTGGTGTTAGATTGCGTAAAGCTGGCAGTCGCATCCATTGTGAAAATGCCGCTTGTTTTTGTACCGCTAACACGTGCAGTGCTTCTATTATAAGTATCCATTGGTAATGTACCAGTCCTGTCTACGCGGCTTGCAGAAAAGTTGAAGCCATTAGTCGCATCTCCGCTTGCATAAGAAACGCTGTTTTGATCACTATGACCTGTTTGGAAAAATGCTTGGCGTGGATCTTTTGCAGGCGTAGAATATGGATATTCTTGTATGGTTCCATCTGCCAAAGGAATACCAAGCTGTGTAAGGGCGCCTGTGTATTTCGGGCCGTAAGATTGGTTTTCGTAAGGCACTGGAGCAATAATGAAACCAGTAACGGGATCCTGATATTGGCCACCCTCACCACCGTAAGAACCGAATTCGTTTTGCAGCTTAGGAAAATAAGATATTTGCTCTATCTGGAAAGTATTGGTGTAAGTTACAGTAGGAGCGCCTGTTGCACTACCGCGTTTGGTAGTAATTACCAATGCACCGTTAGAGGCTTCAGAACCATATAAAGCCGCAGCACCTGCACCGTTCAGGATATTAACACTTTCGATATCGTCAGGATTGATGTCATCAACCTCATTTGGCGAAACTGGCGTGCCGTTCAATACAACCAACGCATAGTTGTTACCATTGATGTGGCGGGTACCACGCAAGGTAAAGCGTGTTGTAGGATTGATACCGTTATCAACGGTAGTTACAATCAAACCCGGAGCCTTAGCGGTTAAACCATTTGTAAAGTTGGTTGGCTCAGACTCAGTAAGCGATTTGTTATTAATTTGAGTTGCAGCATAACCTTGCTCTTTAGCTTCACGCTTAATACCCAACGCGCCCGTAACCACAACCTCGCCAAGTTGACCACTTGCGGGAACAAGCGTCACATTCATTACACTTGAAGAAGGGACCGTTTGAGCGGCGTATCCCACAAAGGTAAATGTTAATGACGCCCCTGCCGGTACACTTAATGTAAATTTACCGGCACTATTGGTTTGGGTACCATTAGGAGTGCCTTTTACCTTTACTGTTACTCCCGGAATGGGTAGGCCATCGTCTTTGGCCTTAACCGTACCAGTAACTGTACGGTTTTGTGCGAATACCTGTGTAATGCTTAACATCAGGAAACACAAACTTACTAGTAGAAGTTTTTTCATTTTGTTAATAATAAGATCAGTTAATAGTTAATTAATTATAAAAGTAATGTTAGATTTTCAAATAGTCAAGTAAAAAGTCATTTTTTTTAAAATAAATGCACTTTTATAAAAAAATACAATTTATTTAGTACTATGTATTGCATAATACATTTTTAAACATATATCTTTGCTTTATGATTGTTGAAAATACTCAAACCCAAATGCGGAAAGGCATATTAGAATATTGCATACTTTCCATCATAGCTAAGGGCGAAACATATGCCTCAGATATTATTGCTGAGCTAAAAAAAGCCCAACTGCTTGTAGTTGAGGGCACTCTGTACCCTTTGCTTACCCGTTTAAAAAATAATGGCCTGTTAACTTATAATTGGGTAGAATCCACATCCGGGCCGCCGCGCAAGTATTATGTACTTGCAGATGAGGGCCGTTTAGTACTTGAACAGCTCGATAAAACCTGGAAAGAGCTTGAATTTGCAGTACACATTGCGATTGGCGAGAGGATACCGCCACAATCCAGTCAACCCAACAACCAATAATCGCTAACAACTAAATCTCCAAACATTAAGAAATCATGAATAAAACTATTATCATAAATATAAACGGCATTGTTTTTCATATAGAGGAAGATGCTTACGAGATTTTAAAAAACTACATGACGGATGTAAAACGTCATTTTTTAAACTCGGCAGATAGCCTGGAAATTACCACTGATATTGAAAACCGAGTTGCAGAAATGTTCTCAGAACTGTTAGCTGCCGAAAACAAACAGGTTATTGTTGAACAAGATGTAAACAAGGTGATAGATCAAATGGGCCGGGTTGAAGACTTTGACAATTTATATGAAGAAAGCGGATCAACCACCTTTGGTACTGATACCTATAATATAAGTGGTCGCCGTTTATTCCGCGATCCGGACGACCATTTAATTAGTGGTGTGTGCGCAGGTATTGCCAATTACTTTAACATACAGCCGCTTTGGATCCGTTTGGCATTTGCGATGTCATTCTTTTTCGCAGGCTCAGGCTTGTTACTATATATAATACTATGGATAGTTATACCTCAAGCCGTTACCCGCGCCGACCGCATGGCCATGAAGGGGCAAAAATTAAATCTGCAGGGATTTAAGGATAATTTGGAACAGGAATTAAGCGCTGTTAAAAGCAATTTTAATGATCTGCATGACCAAGCCCGCCCTACCATATATAAGTTACGCGACTTTATCGGCGACTTACTGATCCACATCCATTTATTTTTTATGGGTGCCGGTAAAATAATTATTAAAATAATTGGCTTTATTCTGTTGCTGGCATTCTTTGGGGTTGCTATAGCGCTAATTGTTTGCCTTGTCGCCATTATCGGTTTCCATTCTACTCCTCATGGCTTATTCCCTTTCAGTATTATTGCCAATCAGCACGCTGACCGAATATATATAGTGGCATTTTTTACCGCTTTTTTACCAGTGGTTACCATTATACTGGCTATAATTGGGGCATTGTTTAATACCAGACCTATCAATCGGTCAGTTGGCGTCACCTTATTGGCAATATGGGTATGCTCATTAGCCATATTAGTTTACTATGCGGTTAATGTGGCGAGTAATTTCAGATCGTCAGGAAAAATAACGCAGGTGGTTAATTTAAAAGCCACACCCAACAATATCTATTATCTTAAACTAAATGATGTTAAATATTTAACCCATGATGACAGTCTTCGACTTGATGTAAAGAACAACTTTCATAACATGACCATCAATAATGATGATAACCAAAATGATGAACCATGGAATGTAAATATTAACATCGTAAAAGGGGATCTGGATCATCCCGTTATGTTAGAAACATTTACAGCTCAGGGATATGATGATGCCGATGCCTTATTAAATGCACGCAACACAACTTATATTTTCAATCAACAGGATGAGATCTTGAGTTTTGATGACCGTTTAAGGCGGGCCGAGAACACTTCATGGCATGATGAGCGCCTGGATATAACATTGCAGGTGCCATTAAATTCCAAAGTGGTCATCGATCAGGACTTAAATAGTCGCGTTAATTTGGACGGCATCAGTGTAGGCGATTGTAAAGACCTTAACAAACAAGAAAATGCCACCTCCGCAACATTCATTATGCTTGACAACGGATTGCAATGTAAGATAGATACTGTTGTTTTACATAAAACACCGTCTCAGCTTGATTCAGCACGAAAAGCCGCAAGTGCCAAAACAATAGCACGCTTGCAGGCGCAAGTAGACTCTGCAAAAATGGCCGATAGCACAGAAAAAAGCGAATAATGAAAACACTCCCTAACCATATAGGCCCGCTATTATTAGTCGTGCTTATATGGTTAACTTTCTGCAATTATCCTATCGATCATTGCAGCGCAAAACCAGCATGAGCAGTTCACAACTATCTATAACAAGTAAGCAATCAGACAGCCTTTTTTTAAAGGATTGTAAGCTATTTTATTAGTTATTAAATTTTTTTAAATAAAGTGTAACGCAGGGTGCTATTTCTGCATCTTATATATAAATAACAAACTAACACCGGGTAGTAACCCATTCCCTGATTTATTAGATATATGAAAAAAGATGTATAAATCCTTATGGGAAAGGTATTGCCAAAAATTTAAAACGATGAAACAACAATTACTTAAATCACTCACTATATTTTTGCTATGCATTGGATTTACCAATGTGGTGCTTGCACAAACGGGCACTGCTAAAGTAAGCGGTATATTACAGGATGTGCTCGGCAAACCAATGGACTACGCATCGGTAAGTTTATTAGCCGCAAAAGATTCAGCAATTGTACAAGGCACATTGAGTACCGAAACCGGCACCTATCATTTTGTAAACATTAAACCAGGCAACTATTTAATTAAAGTAACAAATGTTGGTTATACAAATGTAGTAAGCTCACCTTTTTCTGTTATTGATACTTCTAAAATTATCACCGTTCCGGTTTTGGTGATGAAAACAAGCTCGCACAATTTAAACACAGTAGTTATTACGGCAACCAAGCCATTAATTGAGCACCTGGCTGATAAAACCGTAGTTAATGTTGCCGGTAGCGTTTTAGCAACAGGTAACACCGCAATGGATGTATTGGAACGAGCGCCCGGTGTTACCGTTGATAAGGATGATAACATCAGCCTGAAAGGCAAGCAGGGCGTTACAGTAATGATAAATGACAAGCTTACCTATCTTTCAGCAGCGCAACTAGCTATTCTTTTGCGTTCAACAGATGCCGGAACCATTCAATCTATTGAATTGATCACCAATCCATCGGCAAAGTATGATGCTGCAGGTAATTCAGGCATCATTAATATAAAAATGAAGAAAAATAAAATGGTGGGCACCAATGGCACGGTTTCGGTAACCGGAGGGCTTGGAACATATGTAAAAAGCAGCGAAGAGTTTAGCATCAATCATAAAGATGGCAACCTGAATGTATTCGGAAATTTCAGTCGCGGCGATATTCCACAAGGCCGGATTTTAAATATAAACAGGGTAGTAGTTGACACAGGAGGTAAGTCGACATATTTTAAACAATCATCATTCATGCCATCAATGAATCATTATAACAATTACAGTTTCGGGGCTGATTATGACATATCTCCTAAAAACACAATTGGCTTTGCTGTTAATGGCTATTTTAATACCTATGACCAGGGCAATACAAACAATACTAGGATTGCGTCAACCCCGAACGGCGCCCCCGATTCAACACAACAAACACTTTCACAAGTAAATAACTCCTATAAAAATTATACTATTGATTTAAACGACATTTATAAAATAGATACCCTGGGCCAGGAATTAGCTTTTGACGTAGACTATTCTAAGTTTACCAATAACAGTAATGCGAATTACAATACCGTCTTTTCGAATCCAAAAGATACTTCACTTTATTTAAGGCAGCTTACCCCGTCAACTATAGATATACGTGTTGGGAAGATTGATTACACTAAAAATCTAACCAAATCATTAAAACTGGAAGCCGGTGCAAAATACAGCGATGTAAAAACAGACAATAACCTGGAAGCATCAACACAAGATGTAAATGGTGTATATAATAATGACGCGGCTTTGTCTAACCGTTTTGTTTATGACGAAAAGTTGGCTGCCGGCTATATAAACTTTACAAAAACTTATAAAAACACTTCGGTAGAAATTGGTTTAAGGGGAGAAAATACGCAATCAACAGGAGACTTGATCACAACAAATGTTATTAATAAACGCGACTATTTTAATCTTTTCCCAAGCGCGTTCTTGCACCACACCATCAATGATAAAAACGAACTTAACTTCTCTTATAGCCGCCGTATTGACAGGCCTGATTACTCAGATTTGAACCCATTTGTTTATTACCTTGATCAATACACCTATTCAGAAGGCAACCCCTTTTTAAAGCCACAGTATACCAACAACTTTGAGTTGGATTATACCTATAATAAAAGTTATAATTTAAGCTTGAGTTACAGCCGCACTACAGATGTAATGCAACAACTCATCCTTACAAATGATACCTCAAAAGCATCTTTCCAGGAAACTCTTAACTTAAAATCCGAGGATGCCTATAATGCCAGCGTAAGTATCCCGGTAACCGTTACCAAATGGTGGTCAATTCAATTTGATGCCACTGCCTTTTACCTTAAATTTAAATCAGATACGTTGGCGGGCAGCACGCTTAATCGTGGCAAGGTGGCTTATGTGGCTAAGGCGAACCAGACATTTTCATTCGCTGGCTTTAAAGCTGAGTTATTTGCCAACTATCGCTCGTCACTTACCGATGGTATTTACGATGTAGCAGCCCGTTATAATGTAGATGCAGGTATTAGCCGCTCATTTTATAATAAAAAGTTTAACGTCAAGTTTTCTGTAAGCGATATTTTTAACACCGAACGGAATAACCTGGATATAAATTACGCAAATGATAATTTACAAATAAGGCAGAAACAGGAAAGCCGTATAGCCCGGTTATCACTTACCTATAACTTCGGCAATAGCGCTATCAAAGCACGCGAGCATAAAACCGCTTTAGACGAGGAAGGTTCACGAGCTGGCGGGCATTAATTATCTGAACCATGATTTATAGGATTTGGAGATGGCCATGATTTTATTTTTATCATGATAATCCTTGAATCCTATAAATCATGGTTCAAATAAATTTCGCATTTTTGTAAGGATGACACCAATTCAGGCCCTGCAAAAATATTTTGGCTACAGCGAGTTCAGGCACCAGCAGGCCGCTATTATTCAGCATGTAATAGATAATAAAGATGTTTTGGCGCTGATGCCTACCGGCGGTGGCAAATCTTTGTGTTATCAATTGCCCGCGGTGTTATTGGATGGGCTTACCATTGTGATATCTCCACTGATCGCTTTGATGAAAGACCAGGTGGATGCATTAAATGTAAACGGTATCCCGGCAGCATTCCTTAACTCGGCACAAAACCCGGACGAGCAATCCCGGTTGATGACCCGGCTTAAGAATAACGAGATCAAGCTCCTCTACCTTGCTCCCGAGCGCTTGTTCGTTTCAGAAAATAAACTGGTTGAGTTTTTAAAGTCGTTGCCCGTATCACTGATCGCTATTGATGAGGCGCATTGCATTTCGCACTGGGGGCACGATTTCCGCCCGGAATATTTAATGCTTGCGGGATTAAAGGATTACTTCCCCAACATCCCGGTGATTGCCTTAACCGCAACTGCCGATAAACTGACACAAAAGGACATCCTTGAAAAATTAAATCTTAAAGATCCTGCCATATTTATATCCTCTTTTAACCGGGAGAATATAACTTATACCGTTTCGCCCAAAAGAGATAGCTTTAACCAACTGCTTGATTTTTTGGAGAATCGTAAAGATGAATCTGGTATTATATATTGTCTGTCCCGCAAATCAACCGAAGCATTAGCTGCTGATCTGAAGGAAGAAGGATTTTCTGCCGAGGCTTATCATGCAGGTTTAAATAACGAAGCCAAGGCACGCAACCAGGAAACATTTTTGCGGGATGATGTAAAGATTATAGTGGCAACAATCGCTTTCGGTATGGGAATCAATAAATCCAACGTGCGTTATGTAGTACATATGGATATGCCCAAAAATATTGAAGGATATTACCAGGAAACCGGACGCGCAGGGCGTGATGGACTGGCATCGGATGCCTTACTATTCTTTTCTCCGGGTGATGCCATGAAGCTAAAAGGCTTTGCCATGGTGGAGGATAACCCCGACCAAAGCAAGATCATGCTGAAAAAGCTGGATGATATGGTAAAATATTGCCAGTTGCAAACCTGCAGGCGCCAGTTTTTATTAAAATATTTTGATGAGGAATCACCGGAAACGTGTGGCAGTTGCGATGTATGCTTAACCGATTTTAAACGCTTTGACGGTACGCCTATAGCCCAAAAAGCGCTTTCGGCAGTTTACCGGTTAAAGGAAAGATTCGGCAGTACTTATGTGATTGATTTTTTGCGGGGATCAAAAAGCGAGAAAATTCGTGAAGAACATAAACTGCTTAAAACCTATGGTGTTGGTGCCGACATCAGTAAACCAGATTGGCAGCGCTATCTGCGCGAGTTAGCCACTATGGGTTATTTACAGGTTGATGGCGGCGAATACCCGGTATTAAAATTAACACCGCAAAGCGAAGCCGTTTTAAAAGGCACTCAGACAGTGGAATTTATAGAATCAGAAATTGTAGAAGAAAGACTCCGTACTGATGAGCTACCTTTCGAAGCTGAATTATTAAATGAATTAAAAACTATTCGACGAGATATTGCCATTAATGAAAATGTGCCGGCATATGTAATACAATCCGATGCTACCTTAATGGAGATCGCAACCTATCTGCCACAAAGTTTAGATGAACTGCGAATGATCTCCGGCTTTGGCGATGTCAAGCTGGCAAGATATGGCCGTGAATTTCTAGTCCCGGTTAAGATTTTTTGCGAACGAAAAGGTTTGACTTCCAAGATCAGTCAAAAAGAACAAAAACGTGAACGTAAAACTAAGCTTAAGGGTGGAAAAGGCAATGATAGTCAAAGGGAAAGCCTTGAATTATATCGCTCCGGCAAAACCATAGCGGAGGTTGCCGCATTGCGCGACCTTTCACCGATAACCATTGAAGGGCATCTAACTTATTTTATTCAGACTGGTGAGATAGATGTATCAAACTTTGTGAGTCGCGAAAAGTTATTGGTAATACAGGAAGCGGTTGAAGGCTATGGCGATGAAAAACTTTCGCCGCTGAAGGAAATATTAGGCGATAATTATAGTTATACCGAAATTAAAGCGACTATAAGCTGGATGAAGGGACAAATGCAATCCTCCTAAATGTCATTGCGAGGAATGACATGTTTAAAGTTTATACACACACATATGACAACTGAAGACATATATCAATTATACCTGCAGCACCGGGTTATCAGCACCGATACCCGCAAAATAGCTGCCGACAGTTTATTTTTTGCATTAAAGGGCGATAAATTCGATGCCAATACATTTGCCGAGCAGGCCATTGCAGCAGGTGCTGCTTACGCTATAATTGATAACCCAAACTATCAGCTTGGCGAAAAATATATCCTGGTTGATGATGTATTAACTGCTTTGCAGGATCTGGCGCGTTATCACCGCAGGCAATTGACCATCCCGGTTATCGGGCTTACCGGGACTAACGGCAAAACCACTACTAAGGAGCTGATCAATTCTGTTCTATCTCAAAAATTCAAAACTTTGGCAACACAAGGCAATCTGAATAATCATATTGGCGTACCGCTTACTATTTTGAGCATCAATAGCACACACGAAATTGCAGTTATTGAAATGGGTGCCAATCATCAAAAAGAGATCGCTTTATTGAGCAGCATATCCCAACCATCGCATGGTTTGATCACCAACATAGGCAAAGCGCATTTGGAAGGTTTTGGCGGAGTGGAGGGAATAAAAATAGGCAAAGGGGAGTTATACGACTTTTTGAAAGCGGACGGTGGTATTGCCTTTGTAAACGGCGATGATAAGGTATTAATGGGCATGCAACAAGCCCGCTCATTAAGCAAGCTGGTATTATACGGAACGTCTAATCCTGACAATGCCGTAACAGGAAAGCTTACAGAGAATTCGCCGCTGTTATCCATTGAGTGGACAAACAAATCATCCGGTGAGGCTTACGCTGTTGAAACGCAATTAACCGGCGCTTATAATTTGGATAACATTTTGGCCGCAATCTGTATTGGTGTTTATTTTGAGTTAGAAGCTGGCGAGATCAACCAAGGTGTTTCCGGGTATCAGCCACAAAATAACAGATCCCAAATAAAACAGACTGCAACCAACACTTTAATCTGTGACTATTATAATGCCAACCCAAGCAGCATGCAGGTGGCTATTGAAAACATCGGCAAACTGCAAGCCAATCGTAAAGTGCTTATTTTGGGCGACATGTTCGAGCTAGGTGATGAATCGGCAGATGAACATGCCGGTATCATTAAAAAGGCTTTAGACACTCCTGTAGATGAACGCATTTTTATCGGCAAAGAATTCGTTAAGCAAGAATCAGGAATCAGGGGGCAACAATCAGGCGTTAGATTTTATACAACTGCTGAAGAAGCTATTGAAGCATTAAAAGAAACCCCTATTAGGAATTCAACGATATTGATAAAAGGATCAAGGGGAATGGCTTTGGAACGATTAGTGGATTTATTTTAACTTCTCGTTATTCTTATGCCTGTCCGCATCGCGGATGCTTTTTTTTACCAAATTCTTTTCCAGCGCCTCGGTCAGGTCTATCCCGGTTTGGTTAGCCAGGCAGATCAGCACGAAAAGCACATCGGCCATTTCATCTGCTAAGTTTACTTCCGTATCCGATTTTTTGTAGGATTGCTCGCCGTATTGCCGTGCCATAATACGGGCCACCTCGCCTACTTCTTCCATTAAAATAGCGGTATTAGTAAGCTCGTTAAAATAACGGATACCCGTTGTTTTTATCCAATTATCGACCAGTTGCTGCGCTTCTTTGATTTCCATAGTTCAATGCTAATGTCACGAATTGTTTTTAATATTAAGCGAGTGTTTCACAATTTGGCATGAAACAATTGGCACATTTGGAACAATTTCAGTACCAAAAACCGCTTAAAAAGCATCAAAAAAGCAGTTATTACATCCATTTTAAAATGAAAAGTGCCGTTTTTAGCCTAAAAAATTACCTAAAACATGCTCTTTTCCGCTATTTTTATCACTTTTTCAATCAAAAAATCACAAACTTTACGTGATTCTTCTGGCCTTTTGCAGTGGTTCTACGCATAAACTGTTGCACTATGAAACAGTATGCCGCTCTCATTTGGGAGCGCTTATTCCCTGTTCTTCGTATCGATCAAAATCGTTACCGGCCCATCGTTTACCAAACTGATCTTCATATCCGCGCCGAAGATACCCGTTGCAATCTTCTTACCTGTTAGGGCGCTTAACGCTTTGATCATCTCCTCATACATCGGGATGGCTTTATCAGGCCTTGCCGCCCTCAAAAACGAAGGCCTGTTCCCCTTCTTCGTTTGAGCAAATAGAGTAAATTGCGATATCAGCAATACATTTCCGTCAATATCAGCCAATGACTTATTCATCAAACCATTTTCATCGCTAAAAACACGTAGTCCGGTTATCTTCTGTGCCAGCCATTGCAAATCCTCATCGGTATCGGCATCCTCGATACCTAATAAAACCAGGAAACCTTGTTCTATTTTCCCGGTTGATTCGTCTTCGACTGTGCAACTTGCCTCTGTAACGCGTTGAATTACTGCCCTCATGCTAATTATATCTGAAATGTAGAATTTAGGCAATGTATCAAATCTTTTAATTTATCGCCTAAAAACTCATAAGTTCGCAATTTCAATTTTTATCGTACATAATACACACATAATGACTGCTAAAAGAGGATTCACCACTACATTACTGCACTCCGACCGTTTAGGCAAACCCGAACATGGCGCGTTACACAAGCCCATTCACACATCGGTTACCTTTGGTTATGATGACGTGCAGGATTTAGTTGATGTTTTCCAGAATAAAACAAAAGGCTATGCTTACTCCCGCCAGGGCAACCCAACCGTTACCGCTTTGGAAACCAAGGTTACCCAAATGGAAAAAGGTGTGGCCACTGTCGCTTTTTCGACCGGCATGGCAGCCATTTCAGCTACTATCATGGCGTTGATCCGTAAAACAGATCACGTTATCGCCAGCTCCTACCTGTTTGGCAACTCACGCAGCATATTTTCTACGTTTATAGAGATGGGCCTGGATTTTACTTTTGTTGATCCTACCGATGTGGCCAACGTCCGCGCAGCGATAAAGGAAAATACCCGCATGGTTTTTTTAGAAACCATTGCCAACCCCGGTACACAAGTTGCCGACCTGGTGAACATCGGTAACTTATGCGAAGAAAAAAACATTTTATACGTAGTTGATAACACCATGACCTCACCCTACCTGTTTAACCCGGTTGATGTGAAGGCTACGCATGTCATCAACTCATTAACTAAATACATTGGCGGCCATGGCGATGCCCTGGGCGGTAGCGTTACCGATACCGGCCTGTATAGCTACGAAAACTACCCCAATATTTACGACGTATACAAAAAAGGCGACCCAAAAACCTGGGGTATTGCCCAGATCAGGAAAAAAGGTTTGCGCGATGCAGGCGGTACTTTAGCGCCCGAAGCCGCCCATACGATTTCTGTAGGCTCCGAAACTTTAGCGCTCCGTATGGAACGCCAAAGCAACAACGCGCAGGCACTAGCTGATTTTTTCGAGGCACATCCGCTTATCAAAAAAGTATTTTACCCGGGTGTAAAATCGCATCCGCAGCACGAATTAGCCAGCCGGTTATTTAAAAAGAATGGCAGTTTAATGAGTATCGAACTGGATGAAAGCGTAGATTGCTTTGCCTTTTTAAACAAACTGCAACTGGTAGTAAAATCAAGCAATTTAGGTGATACCCGCACCTTGGCTATTCCCGTTGCCCAAACCATCTTCAACGAGTTAGGCGCCGAGCGCCGAGCTGAAATGGGGATTTCTGATTTCATGATCCGCTTCTCGATAGGGATTGAGGATATTGAGGATTTGATAGCTGATTTTACAGCAGCGTTGAATAGCTAATTAAAATGGAAATAAAAAAGACATATGATTATCTAAGTGCTCCGGATGGTATCTTTTTAACTGCAAAAGTAAGATCCAGGCTAATATTAAGAGGAAGGATAAATTATGTGATCTTTACCTTGATTTTTTCAAGTTTTTGTTTAGTACTCGCAATAAACGTGCAAAGCAACTTTATGTACTTTTGCGGCTTTATGGCATTGCTGTTTGCCATGAAAAATGGTTATACAATCTTTTTAGTTCGAAAAAGGCTTAACGAAATTAAGAAGAGTTCGACTAAAACCGCAGCTAAAATTGGGGTTGTTACTATAACATTCACTGATAAAGTTTTTATCTATCGTGACAATCAGCAAGCTATAGAATATACATGGGAGAAATTTTCGAGTTTTTTAATTAAAAATGACTTTCTGTTTCTTGTGATCGAAAACAGTTTAGCCGCAGCAATTTGTTTGGATACTAAATACTTTACAGAAAATGAATTTACCACATTAAAGAATTTTCTTCAAACAAAATTGCCGCTTTATAAGCAGACGCTTTTTAAGTAGTCTGATGCTGTCGCTCGTTCAAGCGTCCACGCTTTAACGGGCGGAGGGTAATTTCTCTTATGCGATCAAGCGTAGACGCTTGATCGGGCGGGAGCGTTATTCTAATAGTAAAATAATGAGTATGTCAATAAGAAGTAATTACGAAATAACATTTCAGAAATTCACTAGCGCATTTGGAACAATTTCCTACCACGCTGTAACGAATAATATTCCAAACGGGTCTATTGCTTATTACTTGACTAGGAGCAATTTGATTGAGACTCAGAGCCAAATAACTGATATAAATGACATTGTAAATAGATATCAGAACAGTTTGCCGTTTGACGAGTTTTGGGGAGATGTTGCAAATTCACAATTATATGTATATCCTGATACTGGAAACGTTGAACTTGGAAATACTATAATACTAATTTCTGACTTCTTAGCGCTATTACAAGAATGGGAAAATTTCATAAATAGCTAATTATAGATCAACTAGAAATTATAAAAGAAATTTCACTAAACCCGATGCCCGTTCAAGCGTCCATGCTTGAATGCAAACCAATGTAAGCGTCCACGCTTACAATCACTAAATAACTTTCAAAGGACTTTCCGGATTAGCGCTGCTATACCAAAACTCATGTGCCGATCCTACAAATCCAGCCCTTACAGGATTGTTATGAATATAATCTATCTTTTGATCAATAATATATGGTATAAATAACACCACCGGGTAATTTCCATTTTGCCAAAACTGATGATTCTTATTTAGGGAATTATATGTTCCGGCTTTTTCAAAAGATCGGAGCATCCATTCGCGACGGCTTTCTTGCGAATTATTCGCTATCATTTTGAATAATTCCTTCGAAGTGAAAGTTTTGAAATCTCGTAAAACATCCCCCAGGGAGCCTTCTGTAACGTTCGCAACTAAATGAATATGGTTCGTCATGATCACGTAAGCATAAATATTAAGTTTTTTATTTTGCTGGCACCAGGTAAGGTTTTCGATTATAAGATCATTGTATATACGCCTTGTAAATACATCTATCCAATTAGTTACAGTCAGGGTTACAAAATACAGTTCATCGGTTGAGGCATTGCGTGACATGAAATAAATATGAACATATTTTTCATTTCTGCAAAGTATTGTAAGCGTGGACGCTTACATTCTTGTGCGATCAAGCGTGGACGCTTGATCGGGCGGGGTATTCCCCTTTTGTCATTCTGAACGCAGTGAAGAATCTATCGATAGGCTCAACGCTTTTATATTAGCGGATAGATGCTTCGTTCCTCAGCATGACAAATTCTTTTTTCTCCCATCCTGATTCTTGGCTCTTAATTCTTGAATCTATCCCCTCGTGTCATTCCCATGATAGATGCTCAAATAACTATCATAACGCGATGGTTCAATCTCGCCATTCTCTAAAGCCTCTAATACCGCGCAGCCCGGTTCATTAATATGGCGGCAATTGCTAAAGCGGCAATCGTGCATCCGCTGGCGCATTTCGGGGAAGAAATGGCTAAGCTCCTGTTTTTCTATATCGATAACACCTAATTCGCGTATGCCGGGTGTATCGATTATAAACCCGCTTTGTGGCAGTTCAAATGCTTCGGCAAAGGTGGTGGTGTGCATGCCCTTCTCGCTCCAGTCGGATATTTGATGCGTGCGCAGATCAAGATCAGGCAGCAAACGGTTGATCAGGCTTGATTTACCCACACCGGAATGCCCTGAAAATAAAGTCACCTTGTCCTTCAGCAACCCCTGTACAATATCAATATTGGTTTTTTCCAAAGCCGATACCTCGAAGCACGGATAGCCTATGCTTTCATAAACATTTTTATAATAAGCTAAAACTTCCAGTCCTTCTTCACTAAACAGGTCGAGCTTGTTAAAAACCAATCTCGCGGGTATATCATAAGCTTCGGCAGTAACTAAAAAGCGGTCAATAAAACCCATGGAGGTCCTCGGCGAAGCTAAAGTGACTACCAGTAGCGCCTGGTCGAGATTGGCAGCGATGATCTGTGCCTGTTTACTCAGGTTAATGGATTTGCGGATGATGTAGTTTTTACGCTGCTGCAAGTTGGTAATTACACCGCTTTCCTGCTCAGGTTCCATATCAAAATCAACAACATCGCCAACAGCTATAGGGTTAGTGGTGACGATCCCCTTGGTGCGAAACTTACCTTTAATGCGGCAATCTATAATTTGCCCATCCGGGGTTTGCACCTGGTACCAGCTACCTGTCGACTTTGTTACTAATCCATGCATATATCAACAACAAAAGTAATTAAAATAGACTGCTAATTAATTTCGCATTGCTTTCTTTAGCGAAGATATGCAGGCACGAACATTGGCATCAATATTTGCCAGGTAATTTACAATTATCTTACGGCGGTCATCAGTTGCGTCAAATAAGTGATAATGCCTTTGATTGTACAGCGCAACCAACGCTTCGGAGGAGCCATTAAAACCGCTCCCATCCTTAGGCTTTATATAGATATAGGATATTTTATAGTTATAACCATTATCCCGGCAGCAAATATCAACATTGGTTATCAGGTAGAATGTTTGCTTTTCCTGGTTGGGAGCCATTTCAACCTCCATGATGCCTATTTCGGAAATACTGCTTTGCGGATCGACTATCTTTCGGCTCAAATTAGGTTTATAGGTTTTAAAATAACCGTAAAACCATTTTTTTGCCGCGGCATCAAGGTCGGCGCGTTTGCGATGCGGTTGGATAATGCTATCCTGGTAAACTATCTGGTTTTTAATAATGGGAATATAGTGTAATGTAGTATCCTTTTGTGCCAACACCACATTCCAAGTCAGGATGAAAAGAATAACAATTAACCTTCTATTCATATTCTGCGTAATTATATCAAAAATTTAGCTTTTTGCCGGGTTTTTAATGTAAAAAAAATGAAATAAGGCTTGCTATTTCAAAAATTAAGCCCTTAATTTACGGCGTGTAAAAACTACACGCTGACAACATGATATATAACGGCACCATTATTACAACAATTATTACCACCGGTATAATACCCGGAGGAAGATAATCGTATGGTGTAAAAAACATAAAATAACCACATGAAAGCCTTCCTCCGAAAACGGGGAAGGCTTTTTTGTTTTAACTACGTATATGAAAATTTTAAAATTTGGCGGTACATCCGTAGGCTCTGTACAAAGTATCCAAACGCTACTAAACATCCTAAAAACTGATGTTGTTGGCGATAAACCAGTTGTCGTGCTTTCCGCGATGAGCGGAGTTACCAACCTGCTGATCTCCATGGCGGAAAATGCTGCTACAGGAAAAGATTTTACAGCTGCTTTGGCAGAACTGGAACGCCGCCATTTTGATGTAGTAAAGGTTTTGCTTGAAATTCAAAACCAGAACCCGGCTTTAACCCGCCTTAAAATAAACTTTAACCAGTTAGAAGAATTGCTTCAGGGTATTTTAGCCCTACGCGAACTTACTCCAAAAACCCGCGATATGGTTTTAAGCTTTGGCGAGCGTTGCTCGACATTGATGATCAGCAAAATTGCGGCACAATATTTCCCGGCTATTTTTGTTGATGCATCCGAGATCATCAAAACTGATAATGCCTTTGGCAATGCAAAGGTAAATATGGAATTAACTGAGCAATTGGTTAGAGGTTTTTATAGTGAGAACAGCGGCAAAATGTTGTTTGTTACCGGCTTCATTGCCAGCAATGATGCCGGGCAAATCACAACTTTAGGCCGTGGAGGCAGCGATTACACTGCAGCGATATTAGGTTCAGCCCTAAATGCCGAGGAAATACAAATATGGACTGACGTTAACGGTATGATGACCGCAGACCCGCGCCTGGTAAAAAAGGCATTCTCCTTACCGGAACTGACTTATACCGAAGCGATGGAACTATCCTACTTTGGCGCCAAGGTGATCTATCCACCAACCATGATCCCGGCCTTTTTAAAGAAGATCCCGATCGTGATCAAAAACACTTTCGAACCACAATTTGAAGGTACCGTGATCCGTCATGATTGCAAGGCATCTAATTTGCCGATAAAAGGTATATCCACCATCAACAATATCAGCATCCTGAATCTGGAAGGCAGCGGCATGGTGGGTAAATCAGGTTTTAGCGGCCGTTTGTTTTCATTATTGGCGAGAGAGCAGATCAATATCATCCTGATCACACAATCATCATCTGAGCACAGCATCACGTTCGCCGTTCAACCAACAGAAGCTGAAAAAGCCAAAGCATTAATAGAACAGGAATTTGAATTAGAGCTTTTAGCTAATAAACTGGAAAGGCCTGAGATAGAATCAAACTTGGCCGTATTAGCTGTGGTAGGCGAAAATATGAAACAAACCCCGGGCGTATCTGGTAAATTATTCCATGCCTTAGGCCGTAACGGTGTAAACGTAAGGGCCATCGCGCAGGGATCATCAGAGTACAATATCTCGGTCATCATCTCCTCGCACGATCTGGCAAAAGCATTGAATGCAGTACACGATGCATTCTTTATCCAGCTGACCAAAACTTTACATGCATTCTGCTTGGGTACAGGCAACATCGGTAAAACCTTATTTAAACAACTAAATGCTCACAGTGAATTCTTACAGGAAAACAACGGCATCCAGGTTAAAGTAGCAGGTATCAGCAACACCCGCAAAATGGTTTTTAATGCTGATGGTATCTCTTTAGATACCTGGGAAGATGATCTGAATGCCTCCAATGAAAAAGCGGACCTGCATGAATTCATCCAGCGTATGAAAGGCATGAACCTGCCTAATTGCGTATTTATAGATAATACGGCCAGCCCAACCCCGGTTAAATTTTACGAGGAAGCTTTTAAAGCTAACGTATCTGTAGTAACCTGTAACAAAATAGGCAATTCGGCCGCTTATAGCCAGTACCGTACTTTTCATGATACCGCAAGGCGACACGGTGTTGATTTCTTTTACGAAACCAATGTCGGTGCCGGTTTGCCGATCATCCGCACGCTGAAAGATTTGATGGGTAGCGGCGACAGGGTACAGAAAATTGAAGCTATACTTTCCGGCACCATATCCTTCATCTTTAATAATTTTAAGGGCGACGCCAATTTCCACGATGTAGTTAAAACCGCGCAGGAAAAAGGCTATACTGAACCCGATCCGCGCGATGACCTGAGCGGCAAAGATTTTATGCGCAAGATCCTGATCCTTGCCCGTGACGCAGGTTATGCCATGGAAGAAGCCGACGTAGAAATAGAAAATATGCTGCCACAAGCTTGTTTGGACGCGCAGTCGGTAGATGATTTTTACGCTGCCCTGAAAGCCGAGGACGCCTATTTTGCCAACATGAAAAACAAAGCAGCGGCAGAAGGCAAAGTGTTAAGATATATAGGCAAATTAGACAACGGCAAAGCCTCCATCACTCTGAAAATGGTTGATGAAAGCCACCCGTTCTTTACTCTGTCCGGCAGTGATAATATCATATCTTTCACAACCGACAGGTACAAAGAGCGCCCATTAGTAGTCAAAGGCCCCGGCGCAGGCGCCGAAGTTACCGCAGCAGGCGTATTCGCTGATTTAATAAACGTAGGAGCTAATTAATCATGGAAAATAATTTAGAAGAGGTGAAAGCACCAGCTATACTCAAATCAACCAGGGAAAGCGTTCACGTTTTCGCACCGGCAACTGTTGCCAACGTGGTATGTGGTTTTGACGTACTCGGTTTCGCGGTTAACGAACCCGGCGACGAAGTGATCATGCGCCTTACCAACAAACCTGGTATCACTATCAGTAAAATTACCGGCGATGATGGTCGCCTGCCGCTCGATCCTGCTAAAAATACCGTTAGCGTAAGCGTACAGCATTACCTGCAAAGCATTGGCCGTACCGATGTTGGTTTAGATATCCAACTCCACAAAAAAATGCCGATAGGCAGCGGCTTGGGCTCAAGCTCGGCAAGCACGGTAGCTGGTTTATACGCTATCAAAACGTTATTGGGCGATGATTCCGACCCTGCCAAACTACTACCCTTCGCCATGAAAGGTGAGGAAATGGCTTGCGGACATGGCCACGCCGATAACGTAGCGCCTGCCTTATTAGGCGGTTTCGTACTCATCCGCAGTTATGATCCTTTGGACGTGATCCGTTTGCCGCACCCTGCAGGCCTGTATTGCGCCATCGTTTTCCCTGATGTTGACGTACCCACCCGCGAGGCCCGCCAGATCATCCGCCAAAAAATAAACATGAAAGATGCCGTTACCCAATGGGGCAACATCGCAGGCCTGGTAAGCGGACTGTTTATGCAGGATATCGACCTCATCGGCCGCAGCATGAAAGATATTTTGGTCGAACCTGTCCGCTCCATGCTCATCCCCGACTTCTATAAAATGCGCGAAATAGCCATGGGCATGGGCGCCATAAGTTTCGGTATCTCAGGCTCAGGCCCGTCAGTATTCGCCTTTACTAAGGATGAAGAAACAGCCAAACTGATCACTCAAAAATTACAACAACATTTAACCAGCATCAAAATCGGCTCAAACATTTACGTGTCGACTATTAACGATGCAGGCCCTAAAGTTTTAGGATAAACCTATAACAACAAGAATCAAAAATCCGAAATCGAAACTCCGAATTCCGAAATCAAAAAATGGAACTATACAGCACCAACAATACAGCATCCAGGGTATCATTTAAAGACGCCGTTTTTAACAGCATGCCGCATGACAAAGGCCTTTACATGCCCGTAACCATCCCGCGCCTGGATGATAAATTCATCAACCATCTGGATGAATACACCCTGCCCGAGATCGCTTTTCACGTAGCCAACCATTTACTGGGCGATTCCATCCCTGCGGATGATCTGAAAAACATTATTTACGATGCCATTAATTTCTACGCCCCTATCGTCGAGTTGGAAAAAGATGTTTATGTGCTCGAGCTTTTTCACGGCCCGTCGTTGGCGTTTAAAGATTTCGGCGCCCGTTTCATGAGCCGCGTGATGAGCTATTTCCTCGAAGAAGGCGAAAAACAGCTCGACGTGCTGGTTGCCACTTCCGGCGATACCGGCGGCGCGGTCGCTCTGGGCTTCCTGGGCGTGCCAAACACCCGCGTCACTATCTTATACCCCAAAGGCAAAGTGAGCGACATACAGGAGCTGCAATTAACCACCAACGGACAAAACATCCGCGCCCTCGAGATCAACGGCACCTTTGATGATTGCCAGGCGCTGGTTAAACAAGCCTTCACCGATAAAGAACTGAACGAAAAGTTCCGACTAACATCCGCCAACTCTATCAACATCGCCCGGCTCATCCCGCAAACCTTCTACTACTTTAACGCCTATGCGCAGCTATTAAAGCAAGGCAAAAACAAAGTCGTATTCTCGGTACCCAGCGGAAACTTCGGCAACATCGGCGCCGGTTTACTGGCCTGGAAAATGGGTTTACCCGTTGAGCAGTTCATCGCCGCCACCAATGCCAATGATACCGTTCCCGCGTTTTTAAAGTCGGGCGTTTACCAGCCAAAGCCATCCGTTGCCACCCTCTCCAACGCTATGGACGTAGGCAACCCAAGCAATTGGGTGCGCATAGCCGATATGTTTAAGGATAATATGGAGGAGCTGAAAAACATGATCACCGGTTTCAGTTATGACGACGAAGAAACCCTAACCGCCATTAAATCAGTCGACAAAGACTACAACTACGTAGTTTGCCCGCACACCGCCATAGCCTGGCAGGCCCTAAAAGATTGGAAAAAACTCCATGCCAACAACGAAGCCTCAGGCATATTCTTAGCGACTGCCCACCCCTGCAAATTCCCCGATGTATTCCCGGACAATATCGCCGAGAAGATCGACGTACCCGAGCAGGTAAAGGCCCTCGAAGCAAAAGCCAAACAATCCGTGATATTAAGCAAGGAATTCGACGAGTTTAAAGATTACCTGTTGAAGAACGGCTAATCCCGGAATAACTATTTATCATGCAAAGCCCGTATTGTAAAATATGGGCTTTTTTATTTGAAAAACAAAGAAAGTGCTTTCTATAAACGACAGCCCCGCTATCCGCTTATACTGCGCGAGGCCTTAGCCGCGAAAGCCGGTATCCGCTGCTATCGGGTTTAGGGAACCGAAGCCTTGTTTCATAACAAAGACTAACCCATTAAATACCCTTATAATTCCACCTATACCACACCTAAACACCCCTGATACACACCTACATACTACCCAAACACACCCAAAACACCACCCAACAACCGAAACAAGCCCGAACACATAACTCACTGAAATCCAACCAAAAAGCCAAAACACCCTGTTTCACACCTGAAACAAAAAACCACTGATTATCAGCCCCGATAAGTCACCTAAGAAACATCCCTGAAACAACCCCTTTCCCCAACCTGTCACTCCCCAAGCTTCGCCCGAAAACGAGCAGAACAATGTATGAAGTACACAGCTAATTTTACCCCAAAATAAAAGAGCGCAAAGGCCCGACGAAAAAGCGGGCCAGCGTAAAGGCGGGAATGCCGGTTTAGCTTTTTGGGGATGCAACCCAAAAAGCGTTAAGAACCGGCAGGGCGCGCGGAAGCTTTTTTTCGTCTTGATTTTTTTGGATACTTTTTGTATCAAGACAAAAAGTATCGCCTTAGCGGCAGCGATACCAGAGGCATCGTTAAATGGAAAAGCTATTGCAAGCTTGAATGCCGGTTAGTTCTCCAAACAATTCTCCCCTCCGCCACCCCCAATCTTCGCCCGCAAACAGGCAGAACAATGTATGAAGTATTTCACCCCAAAACAAAAGAGCGCAATGGCCCGACGAAAAAGCGGGCCAGCGTAAAGGCGGGAATGCCGGTTTAGCTTTTTGGGGATGCAACCCAAAAAGCGTTAAGAACCGGCAGGGCGCGCGGAAGCTTTTTTTCGTCTTGATTTTTTTGGATACTTTTTGTATCAAGACAAAAAGTATCGCCTTAGCGGCAGCGATACCAAAGGCATCGTTAAATGGAAAAGCTATTGCAAGCTTGAATGCCGGTTTAGTTCTCCAAACAATTCTCCCCCTCCGCCACTCCCAAGCTTCGCCCGAAAACGAGCAGAACAATGTGTGAAGTATTTCACCCCAAAACAAAAGAGCGCAAAGGCCTGACGAAAAAGCGGGCCAGCGTAAAGGCGGGAATGCCGGTTTAGCTTTTTGGGGATGCAACCCAAAAAAGCGTTAAGAACCGGCAGGGCGCGCGGAAGCTTTTTTTCGTCTTGATTTTTTTGGATACTTTTTGTATCAAGACAAAAAGTATCGCCTTAGCGGCAGCGATACCAAAGGCATCGTTAAATGGAAAAGCTATTGCAAGCTTGAATGCCGGTTTAGTTCTTCAAACAATTCTCCCCCTCCGCCACTCCCAAGCTTGAGCCGAAAACAAGCAGAACAATGTGTGAAGTATTTCCCCCCAAAACAAAAGAGCGCAATGGCCCGACGAAAAAGCGGGCCAGCGCAGGCGGGAATGCCGGTTTAGCTTTTTGGGGATGCAACCCAAAAAGCGTTAAGAACCGGCAGGGCGCGCGGAAGCTTTTTTTCGTCTTGATTTTTTGCTTCTTTTGTTTCAAGACAAAAGAAGTAGCCCTCTGCCGCGGCAATGAGCGGCAACCGAAATGCTTTCCACAACTCTAACTACTGACAAAATAGTGTCAGCACTTTATTCAACCCAAACCCCGAAATTTGTATATAACCTAACAACTATGTACAACACACCCATCCACCCCGACTTTACCCGAACCACGCAACCCAAACCGGCACAAACCCATCAGCAGGACGAACCCACCAAAAACAACCTCTTCACCCTCCACAGCGCCAACAAATGGATGCAGATCCAAAGCACACAGCCCGACCCGCAAATGCTCTTCGGCAACTTTTGGCACCAGCAAGAGCTATGCGTACTATTTGCCGATACCAACCTCGGCAAATCCATCCTCGCCGTACAGTTAGGGCACGAAATTGGCCGCGGCAACTGTATCGAACCATTCGCCAACAACGCCCCGCCCGCCAAAGTGCTTTATATCGATTTTGAGCTGAGCCCCAGGCAATTCCAGGCCCGTTATAATGATCGGCACGCCACCCACCAGTTTACCGACAACCTGTACCGTGCCGAATTTAACCCCGAAGCGCAAATGCCGCCCGGTTACCACACCTTCGAGCAGTATATCAACAGCGGTATCGAAAACCTCATTAAACACATCGGCGCGCAGGTACTCATAATCGATAACATCAGCTGCCTGCGCAGCAGCTCAACCGGCAGCGTGAACGAGGCGCTCACCCTCATGAAACACCTCAAAATGCTTAAAACAAAATACAAGCTAAGTATCCTGGTGCTGGCCCACACCCCCAAACGCAACCCTGCCAACCCGCTCTCGCGAAACGACATGCAGGGCAGTAAAATGCTCATGAACTTTGCCGACAGCGCCTTCGCCATGGGCGAAAGCAATACCAAACGCGGCCTGCGCTACCTCAAGCAGATCAAACAACGCACCGGTACCGAAAAATACGGCGTAGAAAACATCTGCCTCTTCACCCTCCAAAAACAATATGGTTATTTAAGCTTTAACTTCGAAGGTTACGCCCACGAATACCAGCACCTGCGCTGCCACACCCTCGACCAGCGGTTAAACCTCCGCCTCCAGGCCCTCCAACACCAATCCGACGGCCTAACCCAACGCAAAATCGCCCGCAAAATGAACCTTAGCCCAAGCACCATCAACCGCCTCCTCAACTGGTCACACATATCCGATCGATAAGCCAAAATTAAGTTCCCATCTTGAGAGGAGCAAGGGTGTGTTTCTAAACGCACCAAAACCAAAACGGGCCAACTGTCATCCTAAGGCACTCGAAAAACGAGCGCAAGCCACCCGCCAAGCTCACCTTTCGAGAGGGGCAGGGGGGGTATGTTTCTATGCCCTGCAATCAAAGCGCGCAGGCCAAACCGAACATTTCTATTACCCTTAAAATTTTTTGAAAAACAAAGCCAATGCTTTCTACCAACGCCAGCCCCGCTATCCGCTTATACTGCGCAAGGCCTTAGGCTCGAAGGCCGGTATTCGCTACTATCGGGTTTAGGGAATAGAGGTCACATATTCATAACTTTTTATACCATTTAGTAAATTTATTGCTGTATCCATTGCATCCAATATATTAATTTATAAATAATTCAGTGTTATTCAATATTCACCGTTTTATAAAAATCTTCCAAATTTAAAATTGCTCTTCTAATTGCGCGATAGTCATTTTGTGGGACTGTTATATACGATGCAACCCCATTTAAATCGTCATCCGATTCTACCTCAAATAGTCCTTTAGGCGCTTTAGCTGTATTAATTAAATCCACATAACATCCATAATCAATACTATACACATTGTATCTAACTCCTGGCTCATCTTTTCCGGCAATATTTTCTTTTATGACATGTAATATTCTTGAATCAAATAAGTAATCAATTAATTTATCTTTTATATTAGTTTTAAGTAAAAATGCTCGTGCTGACCTCTTACCTATTACCTCATCAATTATCCATCTTAACAAAGAATGTGCTTTTTTATTTGTTGAGATTGCTTTTTCTTTTCCACGTGAATACCATGACCTTGCAGCATTTCTTACATCTTCCATAGATATTTTATCATTTCCGGCTCTCATTGCTGCTAATCCTAAAATGTTAATTGCATCACGCGGTACTCCTTCAGTAGCTCTTACAAATTCTGAGAATGCATTATTCTGAGTAAATGCTTGACTAATTAAGCTTTCCGGAGAATTTATATTAAGCGAATTCAAATCATTAGGTTCAATCAGATTTATAAAATGCTTATAAAATAATGACGAAAAAAACTCCTTCGATTTTTCTTCATCATTATCGAAAACCATATATTCATCCAAATTTTGGCTGGCAGCGACATCGGCTCCTACTTCTATCCCGATTCTTGATTGATCTGGATAATATAAAGCGAAATCTGCTCGTTGTTCAATTGCTGCAATTTTTACTGTAATCAATCTATTTGGCAATATTGTCCGTCTAATCAATTCTGACAAATAAGGTTGAATATCTAATGGGACTTCACTCCATTCATCAAAGATAATCCAAACATGTTTTTTGAGTTCCTGCGATAAAGCCGCAAAATGAGTATAGACTGAGGAAAAATGTACGCGATTGTATTCTCTGCCTTGTCTCTTAATTGAATAACCCTGTTTATCACTTTTTTCTGTGAATATTTCATTATCGAAGTTAAGTCCGATGTTTTTCAAATCAACCTTTGCGCCAGTTTTTGTTTTATCGCTTTCTTTATTTGATTGTTCATTTGATGTAGAGATTTCTACGTCCCCTGAAACTTGAATATCACTTATTGAATCTGCAAGTGTATCTGATATAGGGCTTATTCTTGATAAATCGAAATAATCTGATGTATCATTTATTACAAAATCAATTATTCCATCATGTATATAAGCAATTGTATCAATGAGTAGTCTGGTGGCTCTTTGATTTACAGGTATACTGGAATCAGAGAATATTCCTCCATTAGATCCTATTGTTCTCAAGTCGATGTTGATTACAATTTCTCCTTCTTGTTCTTTTTGATTGTTCAAATAGGCTAACGCATGAGTTTTTCCTGTACCTCTACGACCGTATAATATCTCATGATCACGATTTGATAATATAGTGAATAAAGGCCCTATATCTACAAAAGTCTTCACTAAGTGATCGAAGTCATACGTTTCCGCTCTTTTAGATAACTTTAAAAAGGTATTATTTATTAAATTCATATTACAGTTTCAATACAAAGTAAATCTATCGAAAACATTTAATATTATGATCTAATTAGAAATGTAACTTGTTTAGCTTATGGTCGGTATTTTCCCCATAGGTGTTCGGAAGATTAAAAAAGGGTTATGCTGTGGTACTTGAAGCATGCGAACGTCGGCCCTTACGTCAGTCGACAATGCTGTTATTTATCTAAGTAATGCCCTAATGCAGAAACAACAGTTACCGTGATTACTTCATTTTCAATAAAGTAAATTAACCTATCTTTTCTATTAATTCTTCTCGACCAATAACCTATTAAATCAAATTTTAATCTTTCAGGTTTACCGGTTCCGGTTTCAGGATGATCATATAGTTCGGCAATTATTTGTTCAACTTTTCTAATTGAAGCTTTATCTCCTGATCTTTTGATAGTCAATAAATCTTTTTGAGCGGTGGCGGAAACAATTACCCTATATTTTCCCATAAGGATTTTGCAGGATCTAAGGTAATCGCATTACCTTGTTCAGCCTCAGCTTTGCTTTTATGTACCCTGGTCACAAACTTGCTATTGTAAGTACTTGTCTCAAATTTAACCTTTAACGCTTTGGCAAAAGCCTTAAGAGCAGATAGCTGCTCTTTGTTTTCAGGATGCATTATTACTGTTTCCATAAACAAATTTAATAAATATCCATTAGTAAAATTCTTTAAACGCAAAAAACCCTCTAATCTTACGATTAAAGGGTTAATGATTAACAGCATTAAAGCTGATAAGATTTGGCACCGACCTACTCTCCCACATTTTACTGCAGTACCATCGGCTCTGGCGGGCTTAACTTCTCTGTTCGGAATGGGAAGAGGTGGACACCGCCGATATAGGCACCTGAAGGTTTTTAGTATTTAGTAGTTAGTATCAAGTAGCAGGATTACCTGCTGCTTTGTATTAACTGTTCATACAATATTTTTTATTGTTATCGGTATTTAGTGATTTGTATAAGTATTAACCTTTCGGTGTTGATACTTGATACTAACTACTTGATACTATCAAACAATGACATATTATTGAAAGAAGTGATTGAATAAGAGAAAACAACAGTTTAGTGTTTGGGCGGACGGAACGAATCCCGTCCACCATTATTACCTGCTATGAGAAAGCTTCGGGCAATTAGTATTACTCGGCTATGATGTCACCACCTTTATACCTGTAACCTATCAACGTAGTAGTCTGCTACGACCCTCAATGGAAGTCTCATCTTGTGGCTAGTTTCGCACTTAGATGCTTTCAGCGCTTATCTATTCCCAACGTAGCTACTCTGCAATACAGCTGGCGCCATAACAGATTCACCAGAGGTTAGTCCAACCCGGTCCTCTCGTACTAAGGTCAGCCCCACTCAAACTTCCAACGCCCACAACAGATAGGGACCGAACTGTCTCGCGACGTTCTGAACCCAGCTCGCGTGCCACTTTAATGAGCGAACAGCTCAACCCTTGGGACCTTCTCCAGCCCCAGGATGTGACGAGCCGACATCGAGGTGCCAAACCTCCCCGTCGATATGAGCTCTTGGGGGAGATCAGCCTGTTATCCCCAGCGTACCTTTTATCCTTTGAGCGATGGCCCTTCCATGCAGAACCACCGGATCACTATATCCGTCTTTCGACCCTGATCGACTTGTCTGTCTCACAGTCAAGCAAGCTTATGCTATTGCACTCCTCATACGGTTACCAAGCGTATTGAGCTTACCTTTGAAAGCCTCCGTTACCTTTTTGGAGGCGACCACCCCAGTCAAACTACCCGCCAAACAATGTCCTCCACATAATGGAGTTAGACACCAAATACAGAAAGGGTGGTATTTCAACGTTGACTAACCGACTCCTAGCGAAGCCGGATCACAGTCTCCCACCTATCCTACACATCCTGTATCCGATATCAATGTTAAGTTGTAGTGAAGGTGCATGGGGTCTTTCCGTCCCGTTGCGGGTAACCGGCGTCTTCACCGATACCACAATTTCACCGAGCTCATGGCTGAGACAGCGCCCAGATCGTTACACCATTCGTGCAGGTCGGAACTTACCCGACAAGGAATTTCGCTACCTTAGGACCGTTATAGTTACGGCCGCCGTTTACCGGGGCTTCGATTCAATGCTTCGGTTTAACCCTAACATCCCCTCTTAACCTTCCGGCACCGGGCAGGTGTCAGGCCATATACGTCATCTTTCGATTTTGCATAGCCATGTGTTTTTGTTAAACAGTCGCCTGGGCCTTTTCACTGCGGCTGACATTGCTGTCAGCGCCCCTTCTCCCGAAGTTACAGGGCCATTTTGCCGAGTTCCTTAGCCATGATTCACTCGAGCACCTTAGGATTCTCTCCTCGACTACCTGTGTCGGTTTACGGTACGGGTTTTTATAACCTGAAGCTTAGCGGGTTTTCTTGGAAGTCTGATTACCTGAACTATCCTCTTACCCGAAGGCTCAAGGTACTATCAGCTTTCAGCAAAGCATGCGTACTTAACTACACGCCCTATACCTACGGCCTTTAACGAACTATTCCGTCAGTTCGCGTCAGTGTCACTACTCCGTCACCGCATCGCAGTTATAAAAAGTACTGGAATATTAACCAGTTGTCCATCGGCTACGCCCTTCGGCTTCACCTTAGGCCCCGACTAACCCTGATCCGATTAGCGTTGATCAGGAAACCTTAGTCTTTCGGTGGGCGGGTTTCTCTCCCGCCTTATCGTTACTTATGCCTACATTTGCTTTTCTAATACCTCCACGGTAACTTACGTATCCGCTTCGCCGGCAA
Organism: Mucilaginibacter sp.; assembly: GCF_965225845.1. Lineage (GTDB taxonomy): Bacteria > Bacteroidota > Bacteroidia > Sphingobacteriales > Sphingobacteriaceae > Mucilaginibacter. The sequence continues at coordinate 680,303 of NZ_CBDDBL010000001.1, read as the reverse complement.
TTAGAATGCTCCCCTACCAGTGTATATAAATATACAATCCATAGCTTCGGTATAACGCTTAATGCCCGTTTATTATCCATGCCCGATCGCTCGACTAGTGAGCTGTTACGCACTCTTTAAATGAATGGCTGCTTCCAAGCCAACATCCTAGCTGTCTGTGCAATCGGACCTCGTTAGTTCAACTTAGCGTTAATTTGGGGACCTTAGCTGATGGTCTGGGTTCTTTCCCTCTCGGCCCTGGACCTTAGCACCCAGAGCCTCACTCCAGCGTATATTAATAAGCATTCGGAGTTTATCTGGATTTGGTAGGATTTGACTCCCCCGCACCCAATTAGTAGCTCTACCTCTTATTAACTCAACCGCCAGGCTGTTCCTAAAAACATTTCGGGGAGTACGAGCTATTTCCCAGTTTGATTAGCCTTTCACCCCTACCCACAGATCATCCGGAAACTTTTCAACGTTTATCGGTTCGGTCCTCCAGTACCTGTTACGGCACCTTCAACCTGTCCATGGGTAGATCACAAGGTTTCGCGTCTACCCCCTCTGACTATACGCCCTTTTCAGACTCGCTTTCGCTTCGGCTGCGTGGCTGAACCACTTAACCTTGCCAGAGAGGAGTAACTCGTAGGCTCATTATGCAAAAGGCACGCCGTCACGGAACATGTCCGCTCCGACCGCTTGTAAGTACACGGTTTCAGGTTCTATTTCACTCCCCTGTTCGGGGTTCTTTTCACCTTTCCCTCACGGTACTGGTTCACTATCGGTCTCTCAGGAGTATTTAGCCTTACCGGATGGTGCCGGCAAATTCCCACAAGGCGTCTCCGACCTCGCGGTACTCAGGATACCACTATCCTATCATCCATTACCCGTACGCAACTCTCATGCTCTATGGTGGGCCTTCCCATGCCCTTCCGGTTTTGTTTGATATTCATGTTGTGGTCCTATAACCCCGGTTATGCCGTAACATAACCGGTTTGGGCTGTTTCCATTTCGCTCGCCACTACTCTGGAAATCACTGTTGTTTTCTCTTCCTCTGCTTACTTAGATGTTTCAGTTCAGCAGGTTCGCGCATTTATGCAATTAGTCTTCAACTAATTAGGTTTCCCCATTCGGAAATCCGCGGATCAATTCATATTTGCTGATCCCCGCGGCTTATCGCAGCTTATCACGTCCTTCATCGCCTCTGAGAGCCAAGGCATCCCCCGTGTACCCTTTCTTACTTTCTTCTACTATACCGCCTTTTGCTCGGTATGTATGCTTTTTAGTTAGATTGTTGTGTCTCGCTTGGTTGTATCGCTACTCCCTCGCTCAACAGCCGACAATCGTCCCTACTGTTGTTTTCTCTTTCAATTACTTCTTCCAATATGTCAAAGAACTTTTACCCCGGTCTTCCCTTTCAGGATCGCCTTTTTCATTATCCTTGCCTTTCAGCAATCTGGTGGGTATCGTGGAGAATAACGGATTCGAACCGTTGACCCCCTGCGTGCAAGGCAGGTGCTCTAGCCAGCTGAGCTAATCCCCCTTAAGATTTTACCTGTAGTCCCGAGCAGATTTGAACTGCTGACCCCTACATTATCAGTGTAGTGCTCTAACCAAACTGAGCTACGGGACTTTATGATTTCGGATTTGTGATTTACGATTTTAGATTTCAGTCAATCGTAACTCGTAAATCGTAAATCGTAATTTCTTACAATCCCGCCATTTCAGATGTTTAGAACCACTAATGGTTTCATCTTTTGGGTTTTCCTTTTGTGTTTTTTTGTTTACTATACTCTATATAGACAAACAATTAAGAAATAATCATGTAACGAGCAGTTTTAATATACTCATGGTGAGAGTGAGGGAACCTGCTCCAGAAAGGAGGTATTCCAGCCACACCTTCCGGTACGGCTACCTTGTTACGACTTAGCCCCAGTTACCGACTTTACCCTAGGACGCTCCTTACGGTTACGCACTTCAGGCACTTCCAGCTTCCATGGCTTGACGGGCGGTGTGTACAAGGCCCGGGAACGTATTCACCGCAGCATTGCTGATCTGCGATTACTAGCGAATCCAACTTCACGGGGTCGAGTTGCAGACCCCGATCCGAACTGTGAACAGCTTTTTGAGATTGGCATCCTGTTACCAGGTAGCTGCCCTCTGTACTGCCCATTGTAGCACGTGTGTAGCCCCGGACGTAAGGGCCATGATGACTTGACGTCGTCCCCTCCTTCCTCTCTATTTGCATAGGCAGTCTGTTTAGAGTCCCCACCTTAACGTGCTGGCAACTAAACATAGGGGTTGCGCTCGTTGCGGGACTTAACCCAACACCTCACGGCACGAGCTGACGACAGCCATGCAGCACCTAGTTTCGTGTCCCGAAGGACTGATACGTCTCTGTATCATTCACTAACTTTCAAGCCCGGGTAAGGTTCCTCGCGTATCATCGAATTAAACCACATGCTCCTCCGCTTGTGCGGGCCCCCGTCAATTCCTTTGAGTTTCACCCTTGCGGGCGTACTCCCCAGGTGGAATACTTAACGCTTTCGCTTAGACGCTGACCGTATATCGCCAACATCGAGTATTCATCGTTTAGGGCGTGGACTACCAGGGTATCTAATCCTGTTTGATCCCCACGCTTTCGTGCCTCAGTGTCAATAAAACCATAGTAAGCTGCCTTCGCAATTGGTGTTCTGTGACATATCTATGCATTTCACCGCTACTTGTCACATTCCGCCTACCTCTAGTTCATTCAAGCCCATCAGTATCAAGGGCACTGCGATAGTTAAGCTACCGTCTTTCACCCCTGACTTAACAGGCCACCTACGCACCCTTTAAACCCAATAAATCCGGATAACGCTTGGATCCTCCGTATTACCGCGGCTGCTGGCACGGAGTTAGCCGATCCTTATTCTTACAGTACATTCAGCTTGATACACGTATCAAGGTTTATTCCCGTATAAAAGCAGTTTACAACCCGTAGGGCCGTCTTCCTGCACGCGGCATGGCTGGTTCAGGCTTCCGCCCATTGACCAATATTCCTTACTGCTGCCTCCCGTAGGAGTCTGGTCCGTGTCTCAGTACCAGTGTGGGGGGTCATCCTCTCAGATCCCCTAAACATCGTAGCCTTGGTAAGCCGTTACCTTACCAACTAGCTAATGTTCCGCATGCCCATCTTGTTCCTATAAATATTTGATTAGTTTGTGATGCCACATTCTAATGTTATGCGGTCTTAATCTCTCTTTCGAGAGGCTATCCCCCTGAACAAGGTAGGTTACATACGTGTTACGCACCCGTGCGCCACTCTCATGGAAAGCAAGCTCTCCAATCCCGTCCGACTTGCATGTATTAGGCCTGCCGCTAGCGTTCATCCTGAGCCAGGATCAAACTCTCCATTGTAAAATGTTTTGTTTGTCACTGACCCTATTAACTCATCAATAGAATCTGTGTATAATTATTATATCTTTATACAAGCCCTCTCGACTTCTCTTTTTTTCGTATACCAAACACTTTGAACTGTTTCCGATTCGATTACTCTCCTCTTCTTCTGTCCGAAGCTTTCAGCTACGTTACATGATTTTCTATTTCTTAAAAGAACTTTATCGGCCGTCTGTCACAGAGGCCTGTTATGCTTTATCACTTGCGTGACTCACTTTTCATTTTCTAAACTGAAAATCGCTTTCAGCTTTTTGACCCGTTTGTTTTGGGACTGCAAAGGTATGAACCTTTTTCTATTTTCAAAACTTTATTTTTTTTATTTTCTAAAGCTTCTCCCGCATAACCCCATTCTCCCTTTTCTAACTCATTTGCGGGCTGCAAAGATGCGATTTTTAAACTTATCTGTCAAGTGAAATTTCACTTTATTTTAGATAATTTTATTGTCGCTAAATGTTCAAAAAACAACCGCTTTCTCTTCAGCGGGGTACAAATGTAACAACAATATCCATCCCTGCAAAAACATTTTTTCAAAAAATATGTATCCGTTTATAACTAACTGTTAAACAGCACACATCAATCCGATGATTTTTCACTAGCATATAGTAAACAGTGCTGTTATTGATTTCGTATCTTTGAAATACGATATGGACAAGTTTAATTTCCCTCCTAATTTTTTAGCATCTTTATCAGGTGAGCCGGGTTTTGACGCGGAAAACTTTATAAATACTCACGAATTTTCTGAAACACCTACTTCTATCAGGATAAATCCTTTTAAAAAATCCGCAATAAAAACTTGTGAGCAGGTGCCCTGGTGCCCCGAAGGCTATTATTTGGCTACCCGCCCGTCGTTCACATTTGATCCTTTATTTCACGCGGGGGCTTATTATGTACAGGAAGCGTCATCTATGTTTATTAGCCATATCCTGAAAAACATTAAACCGGATGGTGAGCCGGTAAAGATATTGGACCTGTGCGCCGCACCCGGTGGTAAAAGCACGCTCATCAATTCCGTCATGCAACCTGATGATTTGCTGGTGGCAAATGAGATCATAAAAACACGTGTACCTGTACTTGCGGATAACTTAAGCCGGTGGGGAACTGCCAATGTTATCGTTACTAATAATGATCCGAAGGATTTCACCCGCTTGAAAGGTTTCTTTGATATTATATTGGTTGATGCGCCGTGTTCGGGCTCGGGTATGTTTCGTAAAGACCCGGCGGCGATGGATGAGTGGAGCGAGGCCAATGTAACTTTATGCCACCAAAGACAGGAACGCATTTTGGCCGACATTTACCCTTGCCTTAAAGAGGGTGGACACCTTATATATAGTACGTGTTCTTATTCGCACCAGGAAAACGAAGATATTTTGGATTGGCTTTGTGAAAGTTTTGAGTTTGAGAGTTTACCTATACCTATATATAAGGAGTGGGGAATTGTTGAAACGCAGTCGGAGAAGCAACAAGCATGGGGCTATCGCTTCTACCCCGGCAAGGTTAAAGGCGAAGGCTTATTTGCTGCATGCCTCAAAAAAACCGGCACCCAGGAAATGATGGGCGGCTTTAAAAATAAGGAGCAGCAGAAGGTGGTAATGAAAGAACTGGACCAAGTAAAGGAATACATTACTGAGCCTGCCGACTTTTACTATTTTAAGGTAAACGATGACTGGATGGCGATCAACCGAAACCATATTGAAAGTCTGAATATTTTAAGCCGAAACCTCTACATTAAAAAATCGGGCGTACGGATCGGTAAGCTGGCCGGTAAAGATTTGGTACCTGATCACGAAATGGCATTAAGTGTTATAATTAACAAGGATGCCGTTTTACAAACCGAATTAGATAAGGACCAGGCCATACAATATTTAAGGCGCGATAACATCAGCATAAACCCAACTGATAAGGGCTGGAGCCTGATGAATTTTGAAAACCATGCTTTAGGCTGGGCAAAACTGCTGCCAAACAGGATCAATAATTATTATCCGAAAGAGATAAGGATTTTTTCGCAGCAGCCGTAGCTGCTTGTTTATTGCAGTACTGTTACCGAACAACAAATAGCGGTGGATTTGCGTACAATTAGTTTATTAGCTATTAACATGAAAGTTAAAATACTATTTGTCGCACTCTTGCTGATGCCGATCCTATCGCAAGCACAATCAAAAATTATCCCAGGGACTGGTATCGTGACCCTTAAAACTTTTACCACCCTTTTGAGCGATGAGGTGAAGGCCGAAAAGGTTGACGATTATTTTAAACCGCTTGGCTATAAATTCACCGGCATGGAAGATATCTTGAGGCACGGAATGCAGGGGCACCAGCTAACTTATACCGGCGACCATTCTTTTTTTAAACTTGACCTGGTAAACCGCTTAAAACTTACCCTTTTGTACGAAACGAAAGTAGAGCATGAATATAATTACCTGATTACAGACGCCCAGACAAGCGACGGTTACAAAATGACCGACCACGCCGATAACGGGCTGGTAAGCAGTATAACCTTTGCCAATAATTATTACGTGATTGTTTTTATGTCGATGAAAATGCAAAATGGGATGCATTACTCCATCAAGGTATCGAACAAGGAAAACAACATTGTAGTTAATGATGGCAATAACCAATAGTTATTTTAAGGTATCGATTCCTAACTGTTTAAAGCCATTTGTTATTTGTTGTTTTACCTGGCTATTTGCCGGCTTCGCCTTTAAAAGCGCCTCATCGCCGATAAGCTTTTTTAATACGGATCCGGTTTTTTGCTGATCGGGCATATACTGTGCAAATTTTAAAGCATTAATTGGATCGTCTGCTTTTATATATAATTTAAACACCGATTGCGCGATCTGCGTGTCATGGTTCAGCATAAAAAGCTTGCGGTAATAAAATGCTGCTTAGCATAATTTTTGAGTTGATAGTTTAAATTCCCGACATAATTATATAGGTCTGCCGTTTGCGGAAATTGTAACACTAAACCTTCAGCTGTTGTTAATGCATTCGCCTTGTCCCCGTTTTTTTGATCGTATTGATACAACGCTTCCATCGCGGCATTCCATTTCATATGACCTAATGCAACCTTAGTTGCCAATTCACCGCTGATGCTGTTCTCGACTTTAAAATCTTTGGGAATCGGTTGGTTGAACGGCCAACCGGTTTTCAGCATCATCATTTGGTAGGCGCCTTTTAATGAATCCATGTGCGTAATGGGCATTTCCTTTCTTAATTCATCGAAAGAGATATCACGCTCCGGTTTGTCCTTAATAATATGCTGCTCTTGAATAGCCTTGTAAAATGCTTCGGACAAAATAGCGTAGCCATACAAATTGGGGTGGACGTGTTCCAATATGGTTTCAGAACCGACGATACCATGCGGAGAATATTGCTCGAATAATTTTTTGCTATCCACCAAGTGAATATAAGGAAAATCATTTGCAAGCTTTTTTATGTCGGTATTGATGGCTTCCGGCGCACGAAACCGAAGTTCATCCAGTTCTTTTGCCTTATCAAAATCAATTTTAGCAGTATCGTAGTGGCCACTTTTATACGCTTGTTGTCCTTGAGTGTAATACCAGTTTGCCGAACCTTTGCCAATGCCATCTGAAATAAAAGGCGGCAGGTCCTTTTCATTACTAACCACTGTACTTAAAAATGTAGGGGTTTTCGCTGCATTCAATGTGTTGCACAATTCGGTCATGTTTTTATCGAACTGGGCGATGCCTTCTTTATATTCTTTAGACTGATAAATGATATGCTGCTTTTTCGCCAGTACTTCCATTAATGATCCGGGATCGCCGGTCGTCTTGTGCTCGAATAAACCGGCAATTTTATCAATCGCATTCTTAAATAATTGTACCGAACGCAATTCTCTTAAACTGATCAACAACTGAATCAAGAAACGGTTACTACCAACGTAGGTAGTCGACCCGATACCCAATGCGCCATAGTATTCATTGTGCCCGGTATATATTAATACAGCATCAGGTTTGTATTGTGCCAACTGTTTACCGAAATCAAGTACGGTATAGGAATTAACTGCCGTTAGCGACAAGTTGATGACCTCAAAATTCTTATCAGGATATTCATGCATCAACCGGTATTGCAGCCAGCGGTGGAATGAGCCGTTCGGGTTATAAGGAAAACCAATGGTAGTGGATTCGCCCAAAACAAATATGCGGATGGTGTTAGGGGCTTTATCTATGGCGAAGATCTCCTGGTTGCCTACGGTGGAGTTAACCGTATCCGGGAAAAATTTTTCGGATGCATAATAGTTCATCACCATGTACCGCGGATCGGGCGGGTATTTGATGAACAGATCGGTATTATCGCCGTAATTAATGATCCTGAGAAAAACCTCCAGCACAAACCAAATAATAAACGGACTTAAAACCGACAGTGTTTGAAAGAGCAATAGTTTTTTACCTTTTGGCTGATCGGATTGCGTTACTTTATTATTGGTCTTCATTAATTTAGGATCGCATTGCGAGTAATGAAGATATAATTAAAATATCAACTCGTGAAATCCCGACTAATATTGCCCGATGGATAGCAATACCAATGTACAGGCATATTCTGTTTCGATGCCTTTATCATTTGCCATTTTACGTAGCTCCGAATTTTCCGTACCGGGATTAAAGATGATGCGCTTTGGATGTGTATTTAATATATAGTCGTACAATGGGGGTTGGTTTTGCGGGCCAACATATAAAGTTATTGTATCAATATCAGTATGAATTTCTTCGGGCTTCTCGATGGGCACGCCGGCAACCTCGCCGGTTTTTATGCCTACATTAACAATACTATGCCCATGTCCAACCAAACGGTTTGCTGCAAGATATGCGTAACGGCTTGAATCCGGGGTTGCGCCTAATACTAAAGTTTTTTTATCAGCCATTTATTATTCGATTTAAAATCGCGATTTGCCCCGAATGATAAATATGATGCTGAATCAATCCGTTGATCAATTCCTCATACGTAAATAAAGGCCGGGTATCGCGCTGGTCATCTACCGCTTCACTCCACTGTTCTTCAGGAAAGTTTTGGATTATGCCGATCAAATTTACGTTTACCAGTTTTAAATCTTCAACATAGCTTTGCCATTTTTGTTCACCGGGTGCACCAATCTCGGGCCAGTCGCCACTGCTTGGTACCCCTGCGGTCATGCCATTCATGCGATCCATCACCTCTTCCGTCCAGGAAACCATGTGCAGCACAATTTCGGCAATATTATGAACAGAGCCGGGTGGCTTTTCATAAGCAGCCTCAAAACTAACTTTTGCAATGGTATCATACACGCCAATACTATACCACGGACGGCCTGATAATACCTTCTCTAATTCCTGCTGTAGTTTTTCTGATATAGTCATCGTAAAATTTTTAAAGCCGCCGTTGCACAGTTTATTCCGTCAATTGCAGCAGAAATTATGCCACCGGCGTAACCTGCACCCTCGCCGCAGGGGAATAACCCTTTAATTTGCGGGTGCTGTAACGTTTCTTTATCCCTCGGTACTTTAACTGGTGATGAAGTACGTGACTCCACGCCCACCAATATTGCTTCATTGGTATAATAGCCTTTCATCTTCTGCCCGAAAACAGGCAAAGCCTTTCGCAAGCGCTCATTGATCCAGCCCGGTAGTACTTCTTTTAAGTGCATGCTTTTTGTGCCTGGCAGATAAGAGTTTTTAGGCAGATCGACAGAAATGCGATTATTTACAAAATCGACCATGCGTTGCGCTGGTGCAACCAGGTCACCCCCGCCTGCCTTGAATGCGATGCGTTCAATTTCCTGTTGAAAACGCAGCATTTTAAAAGGGTCGCTGTCTTCACCGGCAACGTCCTCTAAGTTTACCTGTACTACTGTACCCGAATTTGCATAAGGATTATTTCGTTTTGAGGGACTCCAGCCATTTACCACGATCTCATTGGCTTCCGTGGCGCAGGGCGCAATAATCCCGCCGGGGCACATGCAGAACGAAAACACGCCCCTGCCATCAACCTGCTCAACCAAACTATAATAGGATGGCGGCAAATCATCGCCCCGAACTTCGCAGTGGTATTGCGCACGGTCGATTATTTCCTGCGGATGCTCTATTCGCACACCTAAGGCAAATGGCTTGGCTTCGATCAGTATATTTTGGCGATGCAGCATTTCGAAAACGTCACGTGCGGAGTGGCCGGTTGCCAGGATCACGACATCGGCATTTAGCCTTTCGCCGGATGCAAGCTCAACGCCTTTTATTTCATCAAACTGAACAATCAGTGAAGTAACCTTTGCATCAAACCTGATCTCGCCACCTGCATTCAATATCGTTTCACGAATTGCGGTAATGATCTGCGGCAGTTTATTGGTGCCGATATGCGGACGGGCATCAACCAAAATATCGTTAGTAGCGCCATGCGCCACAAATATTTTAAGCACCTGGTTTACATCGCCACGCTTGGTTGAGCGGGTATAAAGTTTGCCATCAGAATAGGTCCCTGCACCACCCTCGCCAAAACAATAATTGCTTTCGGGGTTTAACATGCCTTGCTTGTTGATATTCGCCAGGTCGCGGCGGCGCTCTTTAACTTCTTTACCACGCTCAATGATGATCGGCTTTAACCCCAACGCTATACATTGCAATGCCGCAAACAATCCTGCCGGACCAGCACCCACTATTATTACCGGTTTGGCATCAGATAATTTTGGATAATCAACTACAAAACTTTCTACCCGGAAAGGCTCATCTACATAAACCTTTAATTGCATTCGATAAAGCACCTTGCGGCCACGCGCGTCTATTGAGCGCTTTAGTATTTTGAACCCTGTAATTTTATTGGGGCTGATCTTTAATGACGATGCGGCAATTCCTTTTAAAATGCCTTCCTCTTCCTGTTGCCCGGGCGGGCAGGTAATTTCGATTTCTTTTATCATACGGTTGCCGGGTTTTTATCCCGGATGACGACAAAGATAAGGAATTAGGATATCTTAATTCAGATTGACATTATCGGGAATATGCAAAACTATTCTTTTGGTATCGTAAGCCGCTTTATTTAGAGGCCCATAAAGACTGTCCGTTCTAATATCGATTATCCAATAATTGGTATTATTAACAAAAATGGACTTATAATGGATTATGTTTTAATATACTATCTGCCAACAACTCTGTTGTTTCGATATCTTTTTCAGAATTTTGAGGATATTTTTTAATATCATCCCTGAGATTGAAAGCAATCATACTGACATAATCTTTATAATCCGGATGCTGTAAAGCAATTATAAAATTAGAGTTGTAATCATACTTTATTACCCTGCCAAATATTTCCTTTTTATTTGGTTGATGGTTCATTAATTCACCCTCATGCCTAACAAAATAATTGCCACTTAATTCATCCGGGGTATTATCGCCCCTACATCCCTGTAAAAAGAATAATACAATTGCCGCGAAAAGAATCTTAAAGGATTTTGTTTTCAATTGAAATCTATTTAATCCGCCGGAACAAACTTCAAACAAACCGGGCTGCCGATATCGATATGGCTGATCACATTTAAGATCTTACCAGTCACCGGGTCAAGACGGTATATAAATATGTTATCGCTGTTTTGGTTGGCTACCAGCAGGAATTTTCCACTTGGGTCAATGCTGAAATCGCGCGGGCCTTTGCCTAATGTTGATGTGCGGGCTACAAATGTTAACTGGCCGTTATCCGGATTGACTGCATATTCCACAATTTCGTTAGCATTACCACGGTTGGATGCATACAGGAACCTGCCATCCGGCGATAATTTTATGGCTGCCGAACCGATATTGCCTTTCATAGCAGGGGTTAGCATATTTACTGATTGCACCAGTGTCAACTTTCCGTTGTCATAATTATAAGTATTGATCACCCCGCCAATTTCCTGCACCAGGTACAAATATTTATCATCGGCAGAAAAAACCATATGCCTTGGGCCATTACCAGCTGTTACACTCACAAAAGCAGGATCAGCCGGGGTTAACGGCGGATTTTTGGATGCTTTGTAACGCATGATGTTTACTTTGTCGGTTCCCAGGTCGGTATACAACAGGTATTTTTCGTTATCTGTTAATATAGCGTTGTGTACGTGCGGGCCTTGTTGCCTGTCCTTTACTATGCTGCTGCCCTCGTCTTTTATCAGTTGTGACAGTTGAGCTATCGAGCCATCTTTATTAACCGGGAACACCGCCAAACTACCGCTACTGTAATTCGCTACAAATAAATTGCGTTGTTCTTTATCTTCTAAAATATGACAGGGATCGGCGCCCTCTGTTGGCTGTTTGTTGATCAGCACCATTTTACCCGTATTGGCATTAAAGGTGAATGCGCTTACCTCGCCTTGCGGACCTTCATTTACCGAGTATACGAATTTATTATCTGCCGATGCGGTAACGTATGACGGGTTGGTTACGCTATCAATTTCATTTAGATATGCTGTTCTGCCTCTTTCCTCATAAAAACGATAAACGTAAATCCCTTTGCTCGATCCATTGGTGTAAGTACCGATCAGCAGATCAAAAGTTGAGGGAAGTGGTTTTTTATGCTGCGCGAAAGTGATGGCAGGAAGTAACAGGGCAATAACAAGCAATAATTTTTTCATAGCGAAGTAGATTTATAAGTTGCAAGTTAGTAATTAGGCGCTAAAAGCAAAAAAGTTCAAAATGAAAAGCTTTGCAACTTTTTACTTTGAACTTTCAACGTTATACTTTTAACTAATTACTTTATCAAATGCTTTAACTGGATCACTTCCTTTTCATCAAGGTATCTCCAGCGGCCGCGGGTAAGGTCTTTTTTAGTTAGGCCTGCATAAATTACACGATCAAGTTTTACCACTTCGTATCCTAAATGCTCAAATATACGGCGTACAATGCGGTTTTTACCGCTGTGTATCTGTATACCAACTTCTCTTTTTGAACCGCCTGTTACGTAGGAGATAGAATCCGGTTTAATAATACCATCTTCCAGTTCCAATCCATATTGAATCTTATTCATATCACCCTGGGCTAAACTTTTATTCAGTTCAACCTGGTAAAGTTTGGTAATGTTGCTGCGCGGATGCGAAAGCTTATCGGCTAAATCGCCGTCATTCGTCATTAATAATAAACCGGTAGTATTTCTATCTAAACGGCCGATTGGATAAATACGTTCGCGGCTGGCTTTTTCAACCAGGTGCATAACGGTGCGGCGTTCCTGCGGGTCTTCAGTTGTGGTGATGTAATCCTTTGGTTTGTTCAACAATACATAAACCATTTTCTCACGTTTCAACAATTCTCCATTGTAACGGATCTCATCTTTAATCGGGTCGATCTTGTGGCCCAATTCATTGATCACTTCTCCGTTTACAGAAACCACACCCGCTTCTATCAGCTCATCAGCCTTACGGCGTGAGCAAATACCTGCATTGGCGATATAACGGTTTAAGCGAATTAAGCCTGAATCGTCTTTTGGTTTTTCCTTGCGGCCGCGCAATGTTTTAACAGGCGCGTCCCTATCAGGAGTTATTTTATTGTATGATGACTTTGCTGATTTGCGGAAAGGCTCACTTGTAGCGCCTTCACGTTTTTTAAATGCGCCTGCAGTCGCAGATTTTGGCGCGAATTTTCGTTCGCCGCCTTCACCCTCGCCACTTGGCTTACCTGAGTAGGAAGTTTTGCGGGTTGATGAAAATGGTTTTTTATCGCCGGTTGATTCACTTCTTTTAGGTCGAACGTCGTCGGATGAACCTGCCCTGCCTGAATATGATTTATTGCGCGGTGCCGAATAGGCTTTCTTCTCGCCGCTGTCGTCTTTAGAAAAACTTCTTTTCGGGCGGTCGCTGCTGCTATCTGCCGAGCTTACTCTACCCGAGTATGGTTTGCTTCTGCCTGCCGGCCTGTCGCCGCCTTCGCCTGGCCTGCCTGAATATGGTTTTTTAGGTGCGTATGCTTTTTTCTCGCCACCGGTAAAGCTGCTTTTAAAATCGCCGCCTTCGCTTTTGCCTGCTGATGGCCTGCTGCCCGCGGTTCTTCTTCTTTCGCCCGGGCGTTCTGATGTACCTTCTTTTTTGGGTGGTTTGTTCCAGTCTGTTTTATCGGAACCTGATGATGATTTTCCTCTTGCTGAGGGTGATCTTTTTGGCCTGTCATCGGACTTATTTGCCCTGTTTGATGATCTGCCCGGAGCACTGTCGCGGCCGGTAGCTGATTTCTTAAATGCCATAATTTTTTGTTTAGCGCTTTCGCAGCGTGAGGGTCAAAGTTACGCTTTTTTAAACAATATTTAAACTTTTTTGTTGTGTATCGAAATCAGCGTTTAAACGGTTTAAACATTGATTTTTGGGGTCTTTCAACCGGCCAAAATACACTAAGGTATTGGTAAGTATTTGACAATGTGATTTATATCCATACCTTTGCAGCGAGTTTTCACTTAACAACTACATATGATTAAAACAGGAATGATTAAAAAACACCTAATTACGTGCTCCGTAATGTTCGTGCTGGTTATCATCTCCCGGTTTGCAATTAGCGACTTAGCGGTATCAAAACCCATCACTATTGCACCCGAAAACTCAACTAAATTTATCTTTACAAAAACCAGGCCAGCCAACGGTTACAACTTTGCTAACGAAGCATTGCCGTTGAATGATACTAAGGTAAATAAGAAGTTGAGTCACTCTATTAAGCAGCATAATTACCTATCAATTCAGTCGAACGTACTGCAATTTAAAGCACAAAAGCTATTCCCGATCATCGAACCGATCCTGAGAGCTTACGGCATCCCCGAAGATTTCAAGTACATCCCTTTGGTGGAGTCGGGCTTATGCAGCGGAACATCGCCGAAAGGCGCGGCAGGCATCTGGCAGTTTATGCCCGGAACAGCCCGCACTTACGGATTAAAAGTAGGCCATGGATTGGATGAACGTTTAAACGTTCGTAAATCAACCATTGCGGCATGCCGGTATATTAAAGAGCTTTACGGCGAATTTAATAGCTGGACATTAGCAGCGGCAGCTTATAACAACGGCGAGATCAAACTGCAAAAACAAATTACAAAGCAAAAGCAAGACAATTATTTCCGCATGCATTTAAACCGCGAAACCGGTGTATATGTATACAACCTCATTGCGATGAAGGAAATAATAAGTAAGCCTGTAAACTATGGTTTTAAACCTGTTTACGCGCATACCCAAACGTCGGAAATGCTGGCATATAATTAATTTGTAAAAAGATTACGGAGCACTTATCAGCCCGGTACGCATTGAGCGAACCGGGCTTTTTTTTGCGTATATTTGCGGATTGGTTGGTTGGGTTGGATTTAGTGAGCAGTTAATTGAGTTAAAACTATTTAAATCAATTGATCCGGGCCGGCGTTAATCAATATATCTAAATAAAATATGATTGAAAAACCTTTAGATCTGGGCGAGCAAAGTGAAGTTGAAGTTTATGGGGCCCGGGTACATAATTTAAAAAATATTGATGTTTCTTTTCAGCGCAATAAGCTGGTTGTAATTACCGGCTTAAGTGGCAGCGGAAAATCCTCGTTGGCATTTGATACCATTTATGCTGAGGGCCAGCGCCGTTACATGGAAACGTTTTCGGCTTATTCACGCCAGTTTATGGGTGGCATGGAACGCCCGGATGTCGACAAGGTTTCAGGCTTGAGCCCGGTTATCGCTATCGAGCAAAAAACCACCAGCAAAAACCCGAGGTCAACCGTTGGCACCATTACCGAGATCTATGATTTTATGCGTTTGCTTTTCGCCCGTACAGGCGAGGCTTATTCGTATGAAACGGGTGAGAAGATGGAGCGCATGTCTGAAGACCAGATCCTGAAAACCATTTATGAAAGGTTTGATGGCCAGCCGATAAATATCCTCGCCCCGGTAGTTAAAGCCCGTAAAGGCCATTATCGTGAGCTTTTTGAGCAAATACGCAAACAAGGTTATTTGAAGGTTTGGATAGACGGCGCTATTGCTGATGTTGAGCCGAAGATGCAGGTTGACCGTTATAAGATCCACGATATTGACATTGTGGTTGACAGGCTACAGGTGAGCGACGAAAACAGCAAACGTTTATATACATCGATACAGGCAGCGTTAAAAATATCAAAAGGCATTATCAGGATCGGCGATAAGGATAATAATGTATCCTATTTCAGTAAGTTTTTGATGGATCCGGTTTCCGGGATCTCCTATGATGAGCCTCAACCAAATACATTTTCATTCAACTCACCTTATGGTGCCTGCGAAAAATGTAATGGTTTGGGTTATATTTTCGAGGTTGATGAAGCTTCGGTGATCCCTAACCCCAAACTGAGCATATTGAATGGTGGTTTAGCGCCGCTTGGCGAGTTTCGTGAGACCTGGATCTTCCAGGTGTTAAAAGCTTTGGCTAAGAAATATGAGTTCAGCTTATCGGTACCTATAGAAAAGCTTGAAAGAGAAAAGCTGGATATTATCCTGAACGGTGCTCCTGAAATGATCACCGTAGCGGTTGAGTACAACAAATGGAACGTTCAAAGCTACCAGATCACTTTTGACGGGGTTATCCGCATGCTGGAGGAGCAGCAGGAACGCCGCAGCGACGAAGGTATGGACGATATGGAAAACTACCGTGTGCTTAAAACCTGCCCGGTATGTGATGGCGCAAGATTAAAAAAGGAATCATTGCACTTTAAGGTAGACGGCAAAAACATCTTCGAGCTGGCTACCATGGATATTAATGACCTGCAGGATTGGTTTAACAATTTGGAGGACAGATTAAACGAACGCCAGAATGTTATCGCTAAAGAGATATTAAAAGAGATCCGCGCGCGGATCGTATTCTTGCTGGATGTTGGTTTGAGCTATTTAACGCTCGACCGTACGGCTAAAACATTATCGGGTGGCGAGGCTCAGCGTATCAGGCTGGCAACACAGATCGGCTCGCAATTAATGAACGTAATGTACATTCTGGATGAGCCAAGTATTGGCCTGCATCAGCGCGATAACGAACGTTTGATCAACGCCCTGAAAAATCTCCGCGACTTGGGTAATACGGTTTTAGTGGTGGAGCACGATAAAGATATGATCTTAGAAGCCGACCACGTGATCGATATGGGGCCGGCAGCCGGCGTACATGGCGGCGAGGTTGTTGCGCAAGGCACGCCTGCCGAATTAATGAAACACCATACGCTCACCACATCCTATATTAATGGTGAGCGCGAGATAGCTATCCCTAAAAAAAGGCGCGAAGGTAATGGCAAAATTCTCAGCTTGAAAAAAGCGACCGGGCATAACCTGAAAAAGGTTAGTGTTGATTTTCCTTTGGGTAAGATGATCGGCATTACCGGGGTATCGGGTAGCGGTAAATCGAGTTTGATTACGGAAACTTTGTATCCTGTTTTAAACCATCATTTCTTTAGGGCGAAGAAACAACCTTTGCCGTATGATAAGATTGAAGGTTTAGAACATATTGATAAGGTGATCGAGATTGACCAAACACCAATCGGCAGGACGCCACGTTCAAACCCGGCTACTTATACCGGGGTATTTTCCGATATCAGGAATTTATATGTGGCTTTACCTGAATCACGGATCAGGGGATATAAACCAGGCCGTTTCTCCTTCAACGTAAAAGGCGGAAGATGCGAAACTTGTCAGGGCGCGGGCATGAAAGTGATTGAAATGAACTTTTTGCCGGATGTATCAGTACCTTGCGAGGAGTGCGGCGGCAGAAGATATAACCGAGAAACTTTGGAGGTGCGTTATCGCGGAAAATCCATCAGTGATGTACTGGATATGAGTATTGAGGATGCTACGCCATTTTTTGAACATATCCCGGCTATCTATCGTAAGGTGAAAACTTTGCTCGATGTTGGTTTGGGTTATATCCGTTTAGGGCAGGCGTCAACCACCCTATCAGGCGGTGAGGCACAGCGTGTTAAACTTGCAACGGAGCTTTCTAAAAAAGATACGGGAAATACCTTTTACATCTTGGATGAGCCGACTACAGGTTTGCATTTCGAGGACATTAATGTGCTGTTGGGTGTATTAAATCAATTGGTTGATAAAGGTAATACAGTATTGGTGATTGAGCATAACCTGGATGTAATTAAAACAGTTGATCATGTAATTGATTTAGGCCCCGAAGGCGGCTCAGGTGGTGGTAAAATACTATTCAGCGGTACCCCCGAGGGACTGTGTAAGGTGAAGGAAAGCTTTACCGGGCAGTTTTTGAAAAAGGAGATGGGGGTAAAATAACCACAAGTACACAAAGTTGTACATGTGATTATTCTTTTTTCTCTTTAATAAATTTGAGCTATTAATTCAATGCTGAATTAATAGCTCAAAACAAAAAGCATTAATCATAACTTTATGCAATATGCTACCGTTACTCACATCCCTCCAAATTCGCGAAGCTGATGCTTACACTATTGCTCATGAGCCAATAAGTTCTGTTAATTTAATGGAGCGGGCCTCGAAAGCTTTTGTGGGTTGGTTTGTGAATCACTTTCCGGATAAAAAACAGGCAATCTCTATTTATTGCGGGACAGGTAATAATGGCGGCGATGGCTTAGCTATTGCACGAATATTACATGGGCATCATTATAAAGCGATAAACATTAAAATAACACGGTTTTCTGATAAGGCTTCGGAAGATTTTAATACTAATCTTAAAAAACTGCAGAATACGATCCCTGTAACGGAAATTAAACCGGGAGGTAGTTTCCCTGATGAGGATAGTCCGATTTTAATTGATGCCATGCTGGGCAACGGTTTAAATAAACCCTTGCGTGGTGGTTATCAGAAACTGGTTAAGCATCTGAATGAGTTAGAAAAAACGGTAGTAGCTGTCGATGTGCCAACCGGATTTCCGACTGAAGGCGATGTGCAGGCCGAAAGCGCAGTTTTAAAAGCAAAGTTAGTTATCACTTTCCAACAACCAAAGATCAATTTCCTCCTGCCGGAATCGGGGCCGGTAATGGAATGCTGGGAAGCAGTAAATATTGGGATTGATGAGAAATTTGTTCAGTCGCTTGATTCACCTTACCAATATATAACAGAAAAAGACATCAGGCAACTGATGAAACCCCGCCATAAATTTAGCAACAAAGGTATTTTCGGCCATGCGCTTATTGTTGCAGGTCAGGCCAAAACTATGGGTGCGGCTTTATTATGTTCATCTGCTTGTGTGCATGCCGGTGCCGGTTTAACAACAGCCTGTGTGCCTGAAAGCGGTTTGACTGCCTTGAATAGTTATCTGCCAGAGATCATGGCAATTGTTCGGCAAGGGAATGATCTGCCGGAGATCGGTTGGGATAAATTCAGCACGATGGGTATCGGCCCGGGATTAGGAAACGATGAGAGCTCATTTAATTTGTTATGCGATATCCTGACTAATTACAAAAAGCCTGTTGTAATTGATGCGGATGCTTTGAATATTTTATCTGAGCATAAACACCTTTGGGCAATGATACCAGAAGGCAGCATTATCACACCGCACATGAAGGAATTTGACCGGCTGTTCGGCGATAGCAAAACATGGTGGCAGCGTTTACAGATCGCGATTGAAAAAGCCAAAGAACATAAGATCTGCATCGTACTGAAAAATGATTACACTATAATGGCTACGCCGGAGGGAAAAGCCTATTTTAATTCCACCAGTAACGCGGCTATGGCCAGCGGTGGTATGGGCGATGTACTTACCGGTATTATTACAGCTTTATTAGCACAAAAATATTCTTCGAGGGATGCCTGCATCATCGGGACCTACATACATGGTAAGGCCGGGGATGAATTGGCGTTGCCTAACCGGATGCATGTGGTATTACCAGGCAAGGTTATTAATCAGTTGCCAATTACCATGGCAAAGTTTATTGCATAAAAAAGGGCTGTCAGTATTAAACAACCCTTTTTCTATTAACTATTAACTGATCTTATAAAGAACTAAATACTCGATGTTAGTGTATATAAGACGCTAACTGCGCCATATAGTTACAAAAACGATGAATAAAGTTTATTGTTTTATCAGCGGTTAAGATTTAGCTATAAATAGCTGGTTTTTAACTTAATTTAACAATGTAACAAGTGTGTTTCGATTATAAAGTACCGATAACCATCATCTGGCTCATAGTTGGGTTAACACTACCACCCCTTGGTTCAAGTGTTACTGCGAATGCCTGTGCTACATTAACAGATCCCATTTCCTTCATCATGGTACTATCGGTATCGTCTTTATCAAATACGCCCAAACTAACAGGTTTACCACTTACCAATGCCCAAAGCTGGTATTGATGAGCTTTATCATTAACCGGCATCTTCAAATCAGCCAGATCTATCACAACCTTCTTTTTAGCAGGGCTGAATGCTACCAGCATTAATCCTGTAGGTAGATTTTTGGTGCCTTTTAACCTAATTACTTTAAACGAGGTATCGCGATAAATATTCAGCTGGCGATCCATAAAGTTAACCGTTTTACTGAAATGTTGATTGCTTGAATTTAATGCTACCAGTTGAATGTTTGCATCCTGAAGTTTACTGTAAACGCTTACCAACACAGCAACGCTGGCTATAAGTAGTGCAAGGCAAGCTGCAAATGCATATTTATAAAAGCTATTTGCCTTCTGCGCAGGCATTGCAATTACATTGTCTTTTACTGTTTCGGTTGTTATTTTTTTGTTGGGGAAATTATTATCGTCGGCAAAATTAGTAACTAAACTGTTTAATACCCTGTCGCGCAAATGCGCTGCGGGTTGTAGCGCATTTTCACTAGCGAATAACTCCATTGAACGCTCTATATCCAATAGCTCAGCTTTTACAGCCTCATGTTTGGATGCCATCTCCTCCACCTGCAACCTTTCGTCGGGGGTTACATCCCCCAGAACGTAAAGTTCCAATATCCCTGATTCAATATATGATTTAATATCTTCCACTTTCAAACTTTCAATTAAAATGTTTCCTAAGCTCCTGTATAGCCATCCTTAAACGGGTTTTAATGGTACCCAGCGGTATGCCTAATTCATCGGCAGCTTCCACATGTGTGTACCCTTTAAAATAAACCAATTCAAGTATCAGCTTTTGTTCCGGCTTTAGCGTCTGCACTAAATCCTTAATACCAAGCAACTCAGGTTTGTAAACTGTGTTCCTTTGTTCGTCTATGAAAGTTACGTTAATTTCAAGTTCTTGGTTTTTGTTCTGATTCTTAAAATCTTTTGAACGAAGTTTATCAATGGCCAGGTTTCGGGCAATATTTACCATCCATGTAAATAATCTGCCTTTTTCGGTACTATAACTGGCAAAAGAGTGCCATATTTTTACAAATGTCTCTTGCAAAACATCTTCTGCCACGGCAGTATCAGCAATTATTCGTGATATAACTCCATACAACGAAGAGGAATACATATCATATAATGCCTCTACCGCGACTTTTTCGTGGTGCCTTAGTGCATGCACTAACTCTTCTTCCGATAATGATATTTTATTACGCTTGCTCAACTCGGTGAAGATATAAAGGAATTATCAGATTTCAAACAAGTGTTTTTCAGCATGATATGATGAGCGGACTAATGGGCCGCTTTCAACATACCTAAAACCCTTCTCGAGGCCAATTTGTTTGTAAAAAGTGAATTGATCCGGATGGATCCAATCAATCACCGGGTGATGGTTGCGTGTTGGCTGTAAATATTGTCCTAAAGTCAATATCTGAACACCTGCATTTAACAGGTCATCCATCGCTTCTAAAACATCGGCTTCGGTTTCGCCCAAACCAAGCATAATACCTGATTTTGTACGTAAACCCGATTTTGATATCCTATTAAGGGCGTCCAAACTACGATCATATTTTGCCTGGATGCGTACTTCTTTAGTTAAACGGCGAACAGTTTCCAGGTTATGTGAAACAACTTCGGGCCTTACTTCAAGCACCCGGTCAAGGTTTTCCCATACACCACGGAAATCCGGCAATAAAGTTTCTAAAGTAGTTTCAGGGCTTTCCCTGCGGATGGCATTGATAGTTTCAGCCCAAATAATCGAACCGCCGTCTTTCAGGTCGTCCCTATCTACAGAGGTGATCACGCAATGTTTTACCTGCATTAACTTAACCGAGTTTGCCACACGGTTTGGCTCATCCAGATCGACAGCCAAAGGCCTGCCGGTTGCTACCGCACAAAACGAACATGAGCGGGTACAAATATTACCCAATATCATAAATGTAGCTGTACCAGCTCCCCAGCACTCGCCCATATTGGGGCAATTACCGCTTTCGCAAATGGTGTGCAGCTTATGTGTATCAACTAAACTACGAACCTGGGCATATTCTTTTCCAACAGGAAGTTTAACCCTAAGCCAATCTGGCTTACGGTTAACCGGCTGTGCAGGAATTACGGGCAGATCAATCATAATACAAATGTAGGTAAAAACCCCTTAATGATATAAAGTGCGAAATATAATTATATTGTATACGGATAATATTACAGTGGGTTGATAGTCATTCTTTTGATAAAGATTTTAAATTTGCCTGCAACAAATCAAATTACATGGCAACCATTGAAACCACATACCTTGGCGATCTGAGAACCGAGGCTACCCATTTACAATCAGGCACAAAAATTTTAACTGACGCGCCAAGTGACAATCAGGGCAAAGGTGAAGCATTTTCGCCAACCGACTTATTAGCTGAATCATTAGCCGGATGTATATTAACTACCATGGCTATTGCTGCACGTACACATAATATTAACATGGATGGTGCGAAGGCAGAAGTAACCAAAGTAATGGTACCTAACCCACGCCGTGTTGGCGAAATTATTGTGAATATTAAATTCCCTGAAGAGTACTCGGATAAAGAAAAGAAAATATTAGAACTTGCCGCTCACGGCTGCCCGGTGCACCTGAGCCTGCACCCGGATTTGAAGAAAACGATTGACTTTGGGTGGTAAGTTTTAAAATCAAAAGTCAAAATTAAAAAGTCAAAAACCCGGTAAGATTTTTGACTTTTTAATTTTGACTTTTAACTTATGCAAGTACTTCCATTGCCTCTTCAATAGAGATGCCTCCGTGAGATTGGTCGAGTATACATTCGCCATCTTTGATCAGCAGCATTTGCGGCGATTCATGGTGAACCTGGAAATCTTCAGCAATTTTGCCTGAAAGATCGCGGTGTTTAATTAAATCTAAAAAATATAAAGGCATATCGGCAGGCAATTTATCCATATCCATTTCAAAGCGCCTTTTTGCCATCATGCTGATAGAGCAGCGTGTGCTGTGTTTAAATATTAAACTATAACCAGCCTGCTGTTTAATCGCATCTACCTGATTCGCCGAGTCCAACGATGTCCAATTCATATTACAAAAGTATTGTTATTATGCTTGTTTAACGTAATTACAGTGTAAACCTGCATTTAGTTTTAAGCATTTGATAATAAAATGACAGACAGGCTATTACCTGGAACCGCGGGGGTAAGTGTTATAAGCAGGACAAAGTTTGCTTGAGCATGATGCTAATGCGCCCAACGTTAAAACTAAAACAGCTATGTAGAGTAATTTTTTCATTCTGTACCTTTTTAGTTTAAACGTATTTCACGCTTACAAGGTTTCAGCCAAATGTGCCATTTTTATGGCAGTAAATGCCGCCTCATCCCCTTTGTTCCCATACTTGCCACCAGCCCTGTCAAATGCCTGCTGATGGTCGTTCGTAGTCAGCACACCAAATATAACCGGTTTTGAATATTTTATAGAAACATTAGCTATGCCGTTTGCAACCGCGTTACAAATAAAATCAAAATGCCTTGTTTCACCCTGTACCACGCATCCTAAACAAATAACAGCGTCAAAGCCACCCTTTTGCAGTAAAAGATCAGCTCCTGAAACTAATTCAAAACTACCGGGAACAGGATAAGTAAATATATTTTCAGCTTTAACATCATATTTAAGCAGGCTTTGATAAGCGCCCTGGTACAATGCATTAGTGATCCCGGCATTCCACTCGGCTACAACAATCCCAAAACGGTATGCAGCACCTGACGGAACTTCGCTATTAGAAAAATCGCTTAAATTTTTATGTTGGCTGGACATTTTGAT
Organism: Mucilaginibacter sp.; assembly: GCF_965225845.1. Classification (GTDB taxonomy): domain Bacteria; phylum Bacteroidota; class Bacteroidia; order Sphingobacteriales; family Sphingobacteriaceae; genus Mucilaginibacter. The sequence continues at coordinate 656,866 of NZ_CBDDBL010000001.1, read as the reverse complement.
TCCGGATTTACGATTTCGGATTTACGGATTTATTAAAAGCACCATCCGAAATTCGAAATCAATTACATCTTCGCTTCCGCGCGGGCTATGTATTCGTCAATATTTTGTGCTTCAGCAGTACCGTAATAATCAGTTTTAATTTTTTTGTAAGTTTCGTCAGCTGATTTGTTATCGTTCTCAGCTTCGTAAACCAACCCTAATTTTTTAAGATATAATGGCGATAAGAATTTGTTCTTTGCCTTATCAGCTGCTTTTTTAAAATACGTTTCTGCTTTATCGTAGTCTTTTAACTCAACATAAGCATCTCCTGTACAGCCTAAAGCTTCAGCTGCAATCATGGTATCATCACCATGGTAACTGGTTAAATTATCAATTGCTTTGTTGTAATCACCTTTATTTAAATAAGCGGTACCTAGATAAAAGTAAGCTAGGTTTGCAGCCTTTGTATTGCTGTAATCGTTTAATATTTTAGCAAAACCCGGGTAACCGGCATCACCATTAATAGCTTTATCCCACTCTTTACGTTCCCAAAAATCCTGGGCTACGTGCATTTGGTTGGCCGCAGTAATTTCGCGCGGGGCAAGGTATAGCTTAAGGTATAAAAAATAACCCACAGCCATTACAATTATTGCTGCACCTATAAATAATAAACTTTTTTGATTTTCGCGTACAAATTTACCTGTCTGTCCCAAATCGTTATTAACAGTATTTGCAACAACGTTTGTGGTCTCTTGCTTTTTGGCCATTTCTATTCTAAAATTAAGTTTGCAAACTTACGGTTTTATAAATTTTTCGCAATAGCTTTTGTGTGAATTATTTGCGGCAGAGATTAGAGACTAAAGGTTAGAGATTAATTAATTACGTGAAATTACGTTTTAAGCTAAAAACATAATAACTAATCTCTAATCTCTAACCTCAAATCACTAAATTTGACCATCTCAAATATGTATCTGCAGCAATTATCCGTCATCAATTTTAAAAATTATACCGAAGCCGAATTAACCTTCAGCGATGGCGTAAATGCTTTTACCGGAGATAACGGCGCGGGTAAAACTAACTTGCTGGATGCCATACATTATCTGTCGTTATGTAAAAGCTATTTTAACCCCATTGATACCCAGCAAATCAAGCAGGGGGCAGATTTCTTTATCGTTAACGGCAATTTCAGTAAGAATAATAAGCAGGAGAAGATCGCCTGCGCGGTAAAACGCAACCAGAAAAAACAGTTCAAACACAATAAAAAGGATTATACCCGCCTGGCTGACCATATTGGGCTATTTCCGCTGGTGATGATATCCCCTTATGATACCAGCATTATTACCGAAGGCAGCGAGGAACGCCGTAAGTTTATTGACAACGTGCTATCCCAAACCGACAATCATTACCTGGACGAGGTGATAGCCTATAATAAGGTACTAACCAACCGGAATGCTTTTTTAAAAATGATAGCTGATATTGGCAGATATGACCCACATTTGCTGGAGGTTATGGATGAGCAGTTGATTGAGGCCGGTAACAGCATCTTTAACAAGCGCAAGCTTTTTATGCAGGGCTTTACCGAGATCTTTAATAAACACTACCAATATTTAACCGGTGATGCTGAAAAGGTGGAGTTGATTTATGAGTCGCAATTATTGAATGACGACTTTGCTTCGCTGCTTAAAAAAAGCATTGAACGCGACCGTGTTTTAGAACGGACCACCTCAGGTATCCATAAAGACGACCTGCAATTTATCATTCACGGCTTGCCGATGAAGAAATTTGGCTCACAGGGGCAGCAGAAATCGTTTTTGATAGCACTTAAACTGTCACAGTATACTTTCCTCACACAACAAAAGGGATTTAAACCATTGTTGTTGCTGGATGATATTTTTGATAAACTGGATGATAAGCGTGTTACCAAACTAATGCAAATGGTAAGCGACAATGATTTTGGACAGGTTTTTATTACGGATACCAGTTTAGACCGGGTTGAAACCATATTTAACAATATGGTCGTGCCGATTAAATTATTTAAAGTTAACGGAGGAGAAATTGATGCGTAAGGCCAACGATAAGTCGTTAAAAGAGGCGATAGAGCAAATGCTTAACGTTTATAAAATCAAGAAACGTTACGAGGAAACTGGCATTGTTGCTTACTGGCCGGAGTTAGTGGGTAAATCTGTTGCTAATCGTACTAAAGAGATCTTTATCAGCAATAAAAAACTTTACCTGCGTATAGAATCATCCGTAATAAAGAATGAATTAATGCTGATGAGAAACCAGATAATAACTAAAGTGAACGATAAAGCGAAAGAAATATTAGTTGAAGAGATTATCTTCCTCTAGCCATGCGTAAACGAACCGGAAGGCTTACATAAACTTCATCACGTATTTTTGAATACAAAAAGATGAATATACCCGGCAGTAAAAAAGACAATTGCACTTCAGGATGCGTTTTAAAAAGCTGCGCAAAAAATATGATCAATGAAACTACAATCACCGGATACAATATTAATTTTAATGCGCTTTTCATAACTTCCTGATTTAAAATCTATTTAGAAAAGTAAATGTATAAACAAAATTCCTGTAAAACAAATATTTCGCCAAAAAATTGAAATTTGTTCTACAGGAATTTAAAATAATAACTTTACTAAAATTGCTCAAAAGCCGAGAAGAAAAAGCTGCCTTCAATCTGCGCATTTTCGTCAGAATCAGATCCGTGTATAGCGTTCGCGTCAATTGATTTTGCAAATTTATTGCGAATAGTTCCTGCATCGGCTTTAGCCGGGTCGGTAGCGCCAATCAACTTACGGAAATCTTCAATTGCGTTGTCCTTCTCCAATATTGCAGCCACTATCGGGCCTGATGACATAAAGCCAACCAAATCATTGTAAAAAGGGCGTTCACTGTGTACAGCGTAAAACTGGCCTGCTTTTTCAGCACTTAAAAAGGTATATTTCATAGCAACCAATTTAAAGCCGCTTTTTATAATTTGGTCAATAATTGCACCTGTGTGCCCTGCTGCAACCGCATCAGGCTTAACCATTGTGAATGTTCTGTTACTTGCCATAGTGTTTTTAAAATTGGTGCAAAAGTAATGTTTTTAATTTAAGTATAAAGTCGCGGGCAGGTATTGCTTTTTTATACAATATATAATAGGTAAAGCCTTTATCATAATCAAAACAAAAAAATGTTTTACTTATCTGTCAATGAGTTGGAAATTTATTTAGCTTTGCAACTCTTTTTTAGAAATTGATGTTAGATACTGCTTCGCTTATTGATCTTTTATCGCAACCCCAAAAAATAGTCATTACTACCCATCATAAACCTGATGGTGATGCTATGGGTTCTTCATTAGGCATGTATAATTATTTGATACAGCAGGGGCACCATGCCACAGTTATTACCCCAACAGATTATCCGCAATTTTTAAATTGGATGCCGGGCAATGGCGATGTTATGATATACACCGATCATATTGCTGAAGCAGATGCGTTAATAGCCAATGCCGACATTATATTTTGCCTTGATTTTAACGCGCTCGTCCGTATTAACGAAATGGGCGAAAGAGTTGGCGAAAGCAAGGCGAAAAAGATCATGATAGACCATCACCTGGAACCACAGGATTTTGACGATTATCGCCATTGGGATATTAATGCCTGTGCTGCCGCGCAATTGGTATACACCTTTATAGTTGATATACTTGGCCATAAAGAATTAGTTAACGCCGATGTAGCCAGCTGCCTTTATACAGGAATAATGACGGATTCTGCATCGTTCCGATTGCCTAATACAACATCAGCAGTGCATCGCATTGTTGCCGACCTGATTGATGCCGGCGCACCAAACGCGCGTATACACGAGCTGGTTTACAACGATTCAACCGAAACAAGGCTGAGGTTTTTAGGCCATTGCCTGGCAAATAAGCTACAGGTGTTTAATGAATACAATACCGCGCTTATTACTGTTACAGCCGAAGAACTGAAAGAATATGACGTTATTACCGGCGATACTGAAGGAATAGTTAACTATGCGCTATCAATAAGTAATGTGCGTTTAGCTGCATTTATAGTTGAACGTAAAGATAAAGTAAAGCTATCTTTGCGCTCTAAGGGAGATTTTCCGGCAAATGAAATATGTAAAAAGTATTTTAGTGGCGGCGGTCACCGTAATGCGGCAGGTGGTGTATCAACAGGCAGCCTGGCACAGGTTGTTGAAGAATTTAAATTAATTTTACCTAAATATAAAAATCTATTAATTCAATAATTAAAAAATGAAAAAAACCCTAATGTTTTTAGCTCTTGCGTCAGTGGGATTAGCAAGCTGCAATGGCGGATTTAAGAAAGGTGACGGAGGTATGCTGTATGACATATACGTAGACAAAGGCGGACCAAAAATTCAGTCCGGCGATTTTGTTAGCGTTAACCTGATAGCAAAAAGGGACGATGATTCAGTATTATTCAGCACTTACGAAACAGGCCGCGCCGTACAAACTTTGGTTCCAAAACCACAGTTTAAAGGTGATATTTTTACAGGTTTACAACAATTAGCCCAGGGCGATAGCGCTACCATTAAAATTGATGCCGACTCCATGTTTAAAAAAGGACAGCAAAGGCCACCTACCTTTAAAGGCAAATATTTAGTATATACTATTAAAGTTGATAAAGTTATTCCTAAAGGTACTTTAAGCGACCAGGTTTTTCAGGCTGAAATAACTGATTACATGAAAGCACAGGCACAAGTATTTAAGCTACGCGAGCCGGCAGCTATTAAAAAATATATAGCTGATAATAAACTTAATGTTAAAGAAACCCCTGATAGCTTATACTATGTAATTACTCAACCAGGTACAGGCCCAACCGCAGCGGTTGGCGACACTGCAGTAGTAAACTACACCGGTAAATTACTTAACGGAAAAGTTTTTGATACATCTGTTAAAGACGAAGCGGTTAAGGGTAAATTGCCGATCAACCCAATGGGTCAATACAAACCGATCCACATCCCGGTAGGCCAAAAAAGAGTTATACCAGGATGGGACGAGGGCTTGCAATTGTTAAACAAAGGTGCAAAAGCAATATTTGTTATACCGTCAAACCTTGCTTACGGCGAGCGTGGGATGTCAGTTATCAGCCCATACACTCCAATAGCGTTTGAAATTGAAATGGTTGATATTATTAAACCAAACCCTAACGCGCCAAAACCGGTTGCCCCGGTAATGCCAAACATTCAGCAATTACAACACCCGGCTCCTGTTAAAAAATAATTTAAACATATACCTTCCCGCTAAACCCGGGAAGGTTTTTTTATTTATATGAAGAAATACATTTTTAGTATTTTAATAATTTGCGTTGCTGCTATTACAGTTAATGCACAAAATAATATGCAGCGTACCGCTAAGGGCGTTCAGTACATTATTTTTACACATAATTCCGGCGATAAGATCAAAGAGAACGATGTTATCACCCTTGACGTTGTCCAGAAAACAGATAAGGATTCGCTGATATCAAGCACTTACACCATGGGGCATCCAATTAAAATTCAGGTGCAGCCGTCACAGGCCCTTACAGATATGATGGACATCTTTCCGCTACTTGCGCTTAACGATAGCGTATTGGTTAAAATGCCTTCGGATTCTGTGTTTAAAGGTCACGAAGATAGCCGCCCGCCTTTTTTTCCGGCAGGCAGCCATATTAATTTTATTATCAAGGTTCAAAAGATACAATCGCTTAGCGATGCAATCGCCGAGCGTAATGCTGATATAGCCAAAGTACGAGCAAATGAAAGCGCTGATGCCGCCAAATATATCGCCGACAACAAATTAGTAGTACAAACCACGCCATCCGGTTTAAAATATGTGATCACTAAAACATCTATTAAACCAAAACCTTTAAATGGAGATACGGTGATGGTAAACTATGCAGGCAAATTATTAAACGGACAATTATTTGACTCCAACATCGAGGCTGTTGCAAAAGCATCAGGCATGGATCAGCCTGGCCGTACGTATGAACCTATAAAGTTCCCTGTTGGTACAGGCCAGGTTATTAAAGGCTGGGATGAAGGCCTGCTTTTATTGCATGAAGGCGAAAAAGCCATCTTCATCATTCCATCATCTTTAGGTTATGGCGATGAGGGCAGCGGGCCAATACCGCCTGCCAGCACATTAGTTTTTGATGTTGAACTGGTTGGTGTAAAGCGAATAAAACATGCACCTGTTGCACCGGTTAAAAAGCCGCTGCATAAAAAACATTATCCCGTTAAAAAAACAACAAGCAATTAATATAAAGCCTCCTGATAACCGGGAGGCTTTTTTATTTTTGTACGATGGTACTTACCGATACACATACCCACCTATATTACGAAACCGACGGGGTAAAACGCGCCGCACTTATGCAACGCTGCGCCGATAACGGCATTACCCGTTTATTTTTACCCAATGTTGATGTGTCATCATCAGAACAGGTATTTGATCTGGCTTCGGAATATCCTGATAAGTGCTACTCTATGCTTGGCTTACACCCCTGTTCAGTTAAAGCAGATTGGGAAACTGTTCTGGAAGAAATTTGGAGCAGTCAGCAAGGCCGTAAAATATATGCCATAGGCGAAATTGGCATAGACCTTTATTGGGATAAAACAACCCTGCCCGAGCAAATATTAGCATTTAAAGCCCAGATAAAAAGAGCCAAAGAACTAAAATTACCCATCGTGATCCACTGTCGCGAAGCCTTTGACGAGGTGTTTAGTGTACTCGAAGAAGAGCACTGTGATGACCTCAGGGGCATTTTACATTGTTTTACCGGAAACAATCAACAAGCACTTAAAGCCATCAACCTTGGCTTTTATTTAGGAATTGGCGGCGTGGTAACCTACAAAAACGGTGGATTAGATAAATTTTTAGCAGAAATTGACTTACAACATATCGTTTTAGAGACAGATTCTCCGTACCTTTCACCCGTTCCGTACCGGGGTAAACCTAATGAAAGTTCATACTTAATTTACATTGCCCAAAAAGTGGCGGAGCTATATCAACTCAGCGTTGAAGAGGTGGCTGATGTTACCACCCAAAATTCAAAGCAAATATTTGGTATATAATTAATTTATTGATCCTGATTTTAATTTATTCATGAGCCAGATTCTGATCATCTATACCGGCGGTACCATAGGTATGATGAGCGACCCTGTTACAAAGGTGCTCAAGCCCATCAACTTTGAGCAAATAATGGATAACGTTCCTGAGCTTGATAAATTAAACTGTAAAATAAAGGTACACTCGTTCGACAAGATCATCGATTCATCAAACATGAACCCCGAGATCTGGAGTGAGCTTGCCAGCCTGATCGAATCGCATTATAACGATGTAGATGGATTTGTGATCCTGCATGGTTCTGATACAATGTCATACACCGCTTCGGTAATGAGCTTTATGCTGGAGAACCTGGCTAAGCCGGTGATCTTCACCGGGTCTCAGCTCCCCATCAGCGCCATCCGCACCGATGCGAAGGAAAATTTAATGACCGCCATTGAAATTGCCTACGCAAAAAAGAATGACCGGGCGCGTGTACCCGAAGTATGTATCTATTTTGATTATAAACTTTTTAGGGGAAACCGCTCATTTAAATATAACTCATCTAAATTCGAAGCATTCCGTTCACCAAACTACCCTATTCTGGCTGAATCCGGCGTCCATTTACGTTTCAGCGCAAATGATATCCGCCAGCCTGCCGATGCGCCGATGATCGTGCATAAAAACCTGGTTAGCGACGTTGCCGTACTGAAACTTTATCCCGGCATAAGTGCTAAAGTGGTTGAAACTATTTTAAAGGCTGATGTGCGTGGTGTAGTGATGGAAACATTTGGCGCGGGCAATACCACCACTGAGCAATGGTTTATAGACCTGCTTAAGGATGCCATTAAAAGCGGAAAAGTGATCCTGGATATCTCGCAATGCAAAGTTGGCACTGTTGAACTTGGCCGTTATGAAACCAGCAAGGAATTAAAGGATATGGGCGTAGCTAATGGTTATGACATGACCTTCGAATCCGCTGTTACCAAAATGATGTACCTGCTTGGCCAAAGTGATGATCCGTTGCAGGTGAAGGAATGGCTGGAGACAGACCTTCGTGGCGAGATCACGGTATCGTAGACGAGGGCGCTTAACGCTCCGGCTTCGACGCGCAGCAAGTGAGAAATTTTAAATTTAATAAGTCAAAGAACTACCGGTTCGCTTTCACAAGCAGATAATTAGTTTAAGAAAAATTGTTGTTTGCGGGTGCCTCCGCCAAAGGTTACTCCAAATTTACGGGGAATAAATTGGAATAACGCTGACACTATTTTGTCAGTACCTGACTACTCGCGCAATTGACCCCATACATACAATGCTTCGCTTGTCGACCTTCTCTTGGTCTTCGATGCATACAGAGTAAAATCGAATTACGTTAAAATCTGTTAAATAAACACCTCTATCTTAAAGCTTTATCATAAATAAATTACTTTTGAATATAACCTACCGCATTATGTTCAAAAGCTACTTTAAACTTGCCCTGCGCAATCTGTGGAAAAGAAAGACAACCACTTTTATCAATGTATTTGGCCTGGCTATAGGTTTAGCTTGTTGCGCGCTGGTTTTCCTTTTTGTGCAGCATGAATTTAGCTTTGATAAGGGTTTTAATGATGCAGATAACATCTACCGGGTAATCACCACCTTTAAAGATGGCTCCGCCCCTACTACGGTGATGCCTTTTGCCACTTACTTAAAAAGTGAGATCCCCGAAATAAAACAGGTAAGCAGGCTCGATGCATCCAAATGTACTTGCGTGATACAGGTAAATGATGGTAATGATCATACTCCCTATACGGTTGACAACGGTTACTGGGCCGATCCATCATTTTTTGATATATTTTCTTTTCACTTCTCGCAAGGAAACCGGAATACCGCTTTCAACTCATCTAACACTATTGTAATAGCCGAGCCGCTTGCACAAAAGCTTTTTGGCAATAGTAACGCAGTAGGCAGGACCATCAAAACCGATAATAACATTTACACTGTAACAGGGGTGTTTAAAAAAGATTTTCTAAATCATATCAATGCTGATTTTTTCGCTTCAAATAATAGCAATGGCGTACGCGAGAAGATTGCATCGGTCCATAACTGGATAGTTGACCCTAATTATTATTGCTACGTAAGCCTGAAACCCGGCAGCAATAAACAACATGTGATTAACGAGCTGAAAGCTTACATGCAAAGCCATGCGGCAGCTGATATGAAATCAACCAATGATAAAGTGAGCAGCTCATTACAGGCACTAACGGATATTCATTTACATTCATCGCAATATCAAAGTTATATGGAGGTTAAGCAGGGTAACCTGAAATATTTGTATCTGCTGGGCAGTATAGCTTTAACGATATTACTACTCGGTTGTATTAACTACATGAACCTATCAACCGCGCAGGCTATTGACCGTGCCCGGGAAGTTGGTGTGCGCCGGGTTATGGGTGCAGACAAATCAGCCATACGTTACCAATTTTTGATGGAAACGGTCACGATAAGTTTAATGGCTTTAGTAGCAGGCGTTATACTTGGATTTATTTTGCTTCCGGTATTTAATCAAATGACCGGACAACAATTGTCCTTTTTCGCGCCGGAAAACAGCACGCTTATTTTATGGATGTTGCTCGTAACCTTGACGACTGGTTTACTCGCGGGAATTTACCCTGCCTGGTACCTGGCGGCATTTAACCCGGTAAAAGTACTTAAGGGAAAAGCCAGCGACTCATCAAGCCTGGTAAATATCCGTACAGTATTGGTATCATTGCAGTTTATCATTTCTACCTGCCTCATATTCGCCACACTGGTAATATGGAAACAATTGAACTTTATGATCAATGCCAAACCGGGCTTCGATCAGGATCAGCAATTGGTTATCAATTTAAATACGGATCAGGCCAGGAATAATATCGCTTATTTCCGGGATCAGTTGGCCAGCAATCCTAACTTTCAACAAGTAAGTGCCGCGGCAAGCGGACTTATCTCAGGGGATATGAATATGTATGCGCAAGGGAAAACGGTTAATGATAAACATGAAGTTTTTTTGAACCTGGTTGATGATCATTATTTAAAAACGGTGGGTATCAAACTGATATCGGGTACTAATTTTACACCAATTAGCTTCACCAATAAAAATACAGCACTCGACCTGGAAGCGACTGACATCGGCAGACAAGTGATCATTAACGAGGAAGCCGCTAAAGCTTTAGGACTAAACCCTTATACAGCGCCGGGGAATCATTTGTCGCGGTTTTATAACGGTGTAGTTTATAACTATAAAATTATGGGCGTGATGAAGGATTATCACTTTTTCTCGCTGCATAGCGCGATTGGTGCTTGTATGATCATGCCTGCAAATCCTATACGGTTTAGTACTATTATAGCTAAGGTTAAAGGTAATGATATGTCTGCGGCTATAAAATATAGCCAGCAAGTATGGAAAACGCTAAATCCGGATACGCCTTTCACCTACGGATTTTTAAATGACAGTTTTAAATGGGATTATCTCCAGGATCAGCGCGAACAGCAAATGATGGCTACCTGTACCATTATAGCGATACTAATATCAGGCCTGGGATTATTAGGATTGATAACTTATAGCGTAAATCAACGCGCTAAAGAAATAGGAATAAGAAAAGTTATAGGTGCAAGCGTAAGCAGCATTGTTGTACTATTCTACAAAAAATACTTCAAGCTGATATTAATTGCCAATCTGGCGGCACTACCCCTGGCATGGTATTATATGAATAAATGGTTGAGTAATTTTCCCTACCGGGTTGAGATAGGTTGGTTAACTTTTATGTTGTCTCTGTCGGCTGGAGTTGTCATCGCGTTTTTTACAATAGCTATAAAAACAATCAGTGCGGCAGTTGCTAATCCTATAATAAGTTTGAGAAGTGAGTAATTGTAAAGTTTATCGCCCTACCCTTTTTACTTGATTGTACCGCTATTTTCTTCAACAACAATTTCAAATACTGCAATTTATTAAACCCGATACTTAATTAATGTCAATTATACATGTATAAAATTGCATTTATTTAAATAACTCAATTATTTTTTTTGTTGAAATTAAGTTTACATTAGCATTTGTAAAACTAATTTTTGCGATTAAATTGATACAAAAAGGCGTTTAAGTGGTGTCATAATTCGATAGATTTCAATTGAAGTGCATCATAACAACAGGTGAAAATAATGGGTAATAATGGTCATATTAATATAAAGGAACTTGCGCGGCACCTAAACCTGTCCAAGTCTACTGTTTCCAGGGCGTTTACCGGGCATAGTGATATTAACCTCGAAACTAAAGAACGTATCCTAAGAGTCGCCAAAGAACTTAACTACCTGCCCAATCATCACGCAAGTAACCTTCGTGCCCAAAAAAGTAAAAACATAGCTATTATAGTTCCCGAGATCGCTAATAATTTTTTTTCGCAAGCCATTGATGGCATTGAGACTGTAGCGCGCGAAAAAGGTTACCATTTGCTGATCTATTTAACTGCCGATAATTTTGAAAGTGAAGTTGCCTATGTAAATGATCTGTACAATGGGCGTGCTGATGGGATCATAATGTCGGTATCCGGTGAGGCAAATGATCACAGCTACATGAACAAGCTGGAAAAAAAACATATACCCCTTGTATTTTTTGATAGGGTTTATGATGATATAAACACAGCTAAAGTAACCACGGACGATTATGCGAGTAGCTTTGAAGGCACCATGCATTTAGTTGAAGCCGGTTGTAAAGATATCGCCTTTTTAGTTACTAATAAACAGCTCTCCATCGGTAAAATGCGTATGCAGGGTTACTTGGATGCATTAAGACATGCGGGCCTGCCTTTTAAAGATGAGTTGATTGTTGATTGCAGTAATGACATTAACCTAAATTATACCATACTTACCAATGCGTTTAAAACACTAACTATTGATGGAGTTTTCGCTTCGGTTGAGCGTTTGGCCTTCGCTACCTATTATGTGTGCCATGATATGGAGATCAATATACCTAACCAGGTAAAAGTTATCAGTTTTTCAAGCCTTGAAATAGCGCCTCTATTAAATCCAGGCCTTACAACAATTAAACAACCTGCATACGAAATGGGTATTGAGGCAGCAAATTTATTATTTAAAATGCTCGCCCAGGAAGAACCTGTTAATGACAGAATAGTATTATCGTCCAAAATTGTGCCCCGCAACTCAACACTATAGTTCAGTACACTAAGGCCTAATTTCCCATTGTAATAATTTCAATACTTTATACTTTTTTTACGTTTTTAGGCAGAATTTTAGCTTACCCACCCACAAGTTATTAACATTATTTTCAACAATTGGGAATGTTCCCGATTTTCTGTATCTTATTTTCAAATACTAATAATATAAATTTAATTACACAATTTATATGTAATTATTTGATTATTTGATAGTTATAAAAATGTAAATATAACGTTTATTAAAAGGGCTGTACTTTTAATATAGACAAAGGGTTTAGGTAAAAATGTTAATAACTTATTGTTTTGAAAGTTTGTAGGTATATGGCTTACAATTAATTTTACAGCAGTACACACGTACTAAAAATAAACCAGTTTTAAACTAAAACCCAAAATTTAATGAAAAAGACTTACTTAATCAAGTATGTATTCCTTTTGTTATTTCTTTTTTCGGCTACTGCTGTTTTTGCACAATCGGGTGCGATCTCAGGAAAAGTTGTTGATGAAACAAATCAACCATTACCAGGCGCTACAGTTACGGTAAAAGGAACGCAACAAGGTGTAGGAACAGATGTAAACGGTAACTATCGCTTAACAAATGTATCCGGCACTGTAACATTACAAATCAGCTTTGTTGGTTACAAAACAGTTGAAAAAATCGTTTCTGTTTCCGGGAACGTTACCGTTAATGTAAACTTATTGCCAGTTCCTAATGATTTGAACGAGGTTGTAGTAATCGGCTACGGTACTGAAAAGAAAAAGGACCTTACAGGTTCGATAGCTACAGTTACAGCAAAAGATTTTAATACCGGCGACGTAACCACCCCAGAGCAGTTAATCCAGGGTAAAGTTGCAGGTGTTTCTATCATTTCAAATGATGGTTCTCCCGGCTCAGGTAGTCAAATACTTATTCGCGGTGGTGCTTCAGTAAATGGCAGTAATCAACCTTTAATTGTGATTGATGGTGTTCCGCTAAGTAATGACGCTATTTCAGGCGCATCAAATCCGTTGGATCTGATCAACCCTAACGATATTGCCACGTTTTCTATATTAAAAGATGCATCAGCAGCAGCGATTTATGGTAACAGGGCATCAAATGGTGTAATTATTATAACCACTAAAAAAGGGAAAGCTGGTAAACCGGTAATTAACTTTAGCACCCAGCTATCAGTAAGCAAACTAACAAAAGAAGCACCTGTATTATCAGCGAGTCAATTTCGCAGCTATATTAAAGCTTACGGAGATAGTGCGCAAATTGCCCAGTTAGGCACAGCTAACACTGATTGGCAAAAACAAATTTATCAAACAGCAGTAAGTAATGATAACAACCTAAGCGTTTCTGGTACAACCGGAATTTTACCATACCGCGTTTCTGTTGGTTATGACGACCAAAACGGTATATTAAAAACAAACACCCTTAACCGTTATACAGTTGGTTTAAACTTAAGCCCGAGCTTTTTTACTGATCACTTGAAAATTGACCTGAATTTTTTGGGTTCACAACAAAAACAACGGTTCCCTAACCCCGGGGCTATTGGTGCTGCAAACAGCTTTAATCCTACCTATCCAGTTTATTCAGGCAATAAAAACTTTGGTGGTTATTATGAGATCTTAGATCCAACTTCTGCTGATGGGTTGAAGTCACTTGCGCCATTAAACCCGCTTGGCTTGCTGGAAGAAGAACAGAACAGGAGTACTGCTTACAGGGGTATTGGTAGTTTAGCAGTAGATTATAAACTGCATTTCTTTCCGGATCTGCACGTTAATGTAAGCTATGGTTATGACGGATCAAATGGATCAGGTTATACAGATTTCCCGGCTTATGCAGCTTCACAATTTCCTGGTACAAAAGATGCTAATGGTGTACTTCAACAAGGCTCCAACACAAAGTATAAATCTACAGTAGGTAACACCACTTTAGACGGACATTTAAGTTATTCGCATGATTTTAAATCAGCAAAAAGCCATGTGGACGCTGTTGCAGGTTATTCAGATCAGAATTTCTCAACAACTACGTACAATTATGCTACTTATTTTGGTAACGGCGAAGTAAATCCAACTACTATACCAACTTATGCTACAGGCATCGGCCAGTATGATCTTACTTCAATTTACGGAAGGTTAAACTATGCCTATGATGATAAATATTTATTGACCGGTACTGTTCGTAGCGACGTTTCGACCAGGTTTGCCCCAGGTATACGTACCGCTACCTTCCCTTCAGTTGCAGGCGCATGGGTGTTAAGTAACGAAGACTTTTTAAAAGGAAACAAAACCCTTACAAATTTAAAACTAAGAGTAGGCTGGGGTAAAACCGGTAACGAGGACGGAATAGGCGATTATGAATATTTATCTGATTACTCATTAAGTAGTACTACCGCACAATACCAACTTGGAAATACCTTTTATCAATATTTAAGGCCGGGCGCTTTCTATCCGGGCAGAACCTGGGAGCAAACAGCAACCACCAACGCTGGTATTGATTATGGCTTCCTAAATGGCCGTATCTCAGGTAGTGTTGATTTTTATTATCGCACAACTGAGCACTTACTTGCAACTATAAGCGAACCAGCATTAACAAATTTCGCGAATTCTATTATCGCTAATGTGGGTAATATGCAGGACAAGGGTGTGGAATTCAATATCACCGGTGAACTTATCGCTTCCAAGGATATCTCCTGGACAGCAAATATAAACATGACTATTAACCGTAATAAGATTACCAATTTGACCTTGATTAATGGCCAAAGCACTAACGGTTTGCCAACAGGTGGTATTTCAGGCGGTGTAGGTACAACAATTCAAATTAACCAGGTAGGCCTTACCAAATATTCGTTTTTAACTTACCAGCAAGTGTATGGGGCAAACGGAAAACCGCTTGAGGGAGTATATGTTGACAAAAATGGCGATGGACAAATCACCAGCGCCGACCTTGTGGCAAACCACAGCCCTGATCCACAGGAATATTTTGGTTTCAATTCTGATTTCAGGTGTAAAAAAATGGAGCATCGGCTTTTCTGCACGCGCAAACTTGGGGAATTATGTATATAATAACATCGCCTCAAGTACCGGTATTCAAACTAATTTCCTAAATGGTTTGGGGATTATTGAAAATGGTTCAACCAATGTATTAAAATCAGGCTTTACCAGTGCTCAGTATTTGTCTGACTATTATTTGGAAAATGCTTCATTCTTCAGAATGGATAATACACATATTGGTTATAATTTTGGTAAGGTGTTTAAAAATACCGGCGACCTTAAAATTACCGGTAACGTTCAAAACGTATTTGTCATTACAAAATATACCGGTGTAGATCCAGAGTCAACCACAGGCATTGATAATAATCAATATCCAAGGCCAAGGACATATACATTAGGATTAAACCTTACACTTTAAAATTTTAATTGATTTACAATATAAATTGATATGAAAAGAAATTCAATAAAATTGATGTTATTAGCGGGGATTGCAACCCTTAGCATAACATCATGCAAAAAAAACCTGATCCTCACTCCCAACAATCAGCTGTCTTCCGCGCAAGTGTTTAGCACTGCGGAAGGCTATACCGAGGCTATGGCTAAAGTTTACGGCGCTTATGCTACTACAGGAAACGTTGGCCCTTATGGCAATGCTGATATTCAGGGCGTTGATGAGGGTACATCTGACTTTTGGCGTGAATACTGGAACTGCCAGGAATTGACTACTGATGAGGCGGTTATTACTTATACTGACCCTGGTGTGCAAGACCTGCATAATATGGTTTGGGATGCGAATAACCAGATTTCGCAAGGTTTGTATTACCGTTCATTATACCAGATTACGCTGTGTAATAACTTTTTACAACAATCTACACCTGCTATAGTAGCAAGCCATGGAATTAGCGGTGCTGATGCCGCAAATATAGCTAATTACGCTTTAGAAGCCCGTTTTTTACGCGCTTATCAATACTGGGTGCTAATGGATCTATTTGGTAACCCGCCATTTGCTACTGAAACGTTTAAGATAGGATCAGGTATACCCCCTCAAACTACCAGAACAGCGCTGTATGCTTATGTTGTAAGCGAACTAAAGGCGATAGAACCCTTATTGCCTGCTCCTAACAAAAACCTGTATGGCCGTGTAGATCAAGGTGCAGTTTGGGCACTATTGGCACGGGTTTATTTAAATGCCGGCGTATACACAGGCACTGCTGATTATACTGATGCTATTACTTATTGTAATAAACTTATTTCTTCAAATTCTTATGGACTAATATCTAATTATCAGAATTTGATGCTTGCTAATAATAATTTAAATACCATATCAGGCGGCGGGTCCACAAGTGAATTTATATTAACCATAAATTATGATGGCGTAAAATCCAACGGTTATGGCGGTTCACAATACATGACCTTTGCCGAAGTTGGGGGCTCAATGCCGGTTACTAAATTTGGTATCAGCGGCGGATATGCAGGCATGAGAACAACCAGCAATCTAATTAATCTTTTCCCTGCTAATGCTACCACAGATGGGTCACAATTTCCAAGCAATGGAAATCCTGATACACGTGCAGAGTTCTGGTATCCTGGGCAAACTACTGGAATTGCCAGCCTTACCACTTTTACTAATGGTATACCATCTTGTAAATTTAGGGACGTTACATCTAATGGCACGCCAACCTCAAGCGAATCATTCACTGACATGGATCTTCCTTTGTTCCGTTTACCGGAAATATACCTGATCTATGCTGAGGCCACATTGCGCGGTGGTTCGGGCGGTGATTTAACAACAGCATTAGGTTACATTAACTTAATACGCACACGTGCTTATGGAGGCAGTACAGCAGGTAATCTTACATCTACTGCTCAACTTACCTTACAGTTTATTTTGGATGAAAGAGCACGTGAGCTGTATTGGGAAGGTTTCAGAAGAACAGATTTGATCCGTTATGGTGTATTCACAGGTTCAAATTATCTTTGGCCATGGAAAGGTGGCGTAGCTTCAGGAACAGGTGTAGCTTCCTTCCGGAATTTATTTCCGATACCGCAAACTGATATAGCTGCAAACCCAAATCTTAAACAAAACCCGGGATATTAATAGAGTGAGTTTTATAAGTAAATTGCTTATAAACAGGCATGTTTAATTAAAATATGAACAGATGAAAAAGTTAGCAACACGTTTTTTAGCCTTTAGCAGTATAGGGCTGCTCATGATGATGTCGTCATGTAAAAAGAATGACAAAATGGTAACTGATGCCGGCACTACGTCGAGTACATTATCGGCGTCTTCCACTACACTCGTTTTAGACAGGACAAGAGTGAATGACACGACTGCTGCGGTTACCTTTACATTTACTGCACCGCATTATACGTTTAAAAGCGCGGGCACCAATGAAATACAAGTAGATGTGCCGGGCGACAATTGGAAAAATGCCGCTACCTATCAGATAACTGGCAATAACCTTAAGCAGGCTTTTAGTACAGTTGTTTTTGATAACCTTGTGCTTAAATTAAATTTACCCGCAGGGGCAAGCTTCGCCTGTTAATGTGCGTGTCGTAAATTCATTAAGTTCAGAAACAGCAATATATTCAAACGTGGTAGCTATAACAGTAACTCCGTTTAATTTAACGTCGTACATCTACGTAGTAGGTGCATTCCAGGGATGGAATGCCGGTTCACCGGATAGTTTAGTATCTATTACAGGTAATGGTATTTATACAGGTATTATCAACTTTACACAGGGTAATAATCAATTTTTAATATTACCCGCTAAAAATTATAATAATAAGTATGCAACTTCTACCACTGTAGTTCCTACAAGTTCAGTAACTTACAATGCAAGTAATAATCTAAATGCCCCAACCACAGCAGGGCAATATATTGTTACCTTTAATTTGAACGCAGGTACAATTACATTCCAGGCGGCAGATTCTTATAGCGTAATTGGTGATGCCGCACAAGGCTGGAGCACAGATCTTCCGATGAAATTTGTTAATGATGGCAAAAACAATTGGGTACTTACTTTGCCTTTGGTTTCAACAGGCTCGTTTAAGATCAGGCAAGATGACGCCTGGACTAATAGCTGGGGTATTCCAAACTCCGGTACAGCGGGCTATGGCGTTCCTAACACTTTAAATAGTACAACTAACAGTAATATCGCAGTTACAAAAAGTGGCACTTATACTGTATCGTTCAATGCGCCACCAAGCGTTGGAGGAGCCGGTCTTACCACTACAACTTATTCTGTTACACAGTAACAAAATATAGTTTTTCTATTTATTCAACAAACCCGCCGCAAAGGGCGGGTTTGTTGTAATTACCTATTGCCCTTATAACTCCAATTTCAGCACCATGAAAATAAAGTTTGCTTTCGTTGCTTTCCTACTATTCCTGTCGGCAAATGTATTTGCACAAATACCCGCGCTTGAGCGTGTTGAACCCATGTTTTGGTGGGTTGGTATGAAAAACCCCAAACTACAACTTATTGTACACGGTGATAAAATTGCCGACCGGGCGGTTAAACTTTCGTACCCCGGCGTAAAGCTTATGCAGGTACACAAGGTTGAAAACCCTAACTATTTATTTTTAGACCTGGACATCTCGGCTGCTGCAAAGCCCGGCGCATTTAATATTGCGTTTACAAAACCGGGCACCACAGCGCTTCAATATAAATATGAACTTAAACAGCGCGACCACTCCCCGAATCGCGCGCAGGGTGTTACTGATAAGGACCTGATCTATCTCATCATGCCTGACCGTTTTTCAAACGGCGATCCGTCAAACGATTCTGTTGCAGGAATGAAAGAAATGAAGGTTGACCGCAGCCAAATGTATGCCCGCCACGGTGGTGATATACAAGGGATAATGAATCACCTGGATTATCTAAAAGATTTGGGCGTAACGACAATCTGGTTAACACCCGAAATTACTAATGACATGCCGCATGCATCGTACCATGGTTATGCGGTAACAGATCATTATTATGTTGATCCTCGCTTCGGCACCAATGCTTTATACAAAGCCTTTGTAAATAAATGCCATGCGATGGGTTTAAAGGTAATCAAGGACCTGGTGCATAACCATTCAGGCACTAATGACTACTTTATTAAAGATATGCCCATGAAAAACTGGGTGCATCAATGGCCTAAGTACACCAACTCAAACTTTAGGGATGCTGCCGTTATGGATCCGCATGCATCGCCAATGGATAAAAAGATCATGCTGGATGGCTGGTTTGATCACAGTATGGCTGATATGAATGAGAATAACCCATACGTTCAAAATTACCTTACCCAAAACCACATCTGGTGGGTGGAGTATGCCGGCGTGGATGGTTTTCGTTTAGATACCTATCCTTATAATGACGCTGTTTATATGGCTGATTGGGCTCAAAAAGTTAAAGCTGAATTCCCGCATTTATCAATTTACGGCGAAACGCTGGTATGGTCTGTAGCTAACCAGGCGTTCTTTACGCAAGGCAATACGGTTAACCGCGGCTTTGACACGCACTTACCGGGGGTAGTTGATTCACAAGTTAAAGACGCATTAAATGAAGCCCTTAACGGAAAAGAAGGTTGGACCGATGGCGTTAACCGCTTATATTTAGTATTAGCCCAGGATTTTCTATACCAGGATCCTACCCGTAATGTGGTGTTTTTGGATAATCATGATATGAGCCGTTTTTATTCAGTAGTGGGAAAAGATTTTAATAAATACAAAGCAGGTATAGCTTTATTGCTAACAACCCGCGGTATCCCCCAAATGTATTATGGTGATGAGATATTGATGAGCGGCTACGATGCTCCGGATGGATTGGTACGCAGCGATTTCCCGGGTGGGTTTCCGGGCGATAAGGTTAATAAATTTACCAATGAAGGCCGTAAAGACTCAGAAAGAATGGCCTTTAATTATGTACGTGCTTTAGCCAATTATCGCAAGGCTACACCTGCGTTGCAAACGGGTAAGCTAATGCAGTACATCCCGCAAAAAGGGATTTATGTTTTTTTTAGGTATGATGCCGCAAAAACAGTAATGATAATTTATAACGGAGAAGAAAAAGAGCAAAAGATGTCCACCGACAGGTACAACGAACGTATGGCCGGATTTAGCCATGCAACAAATATAATAACCAATGAAACTATGAATTCTATTGGCGAAATAACTATACCAGCCAAGACAACGCTTGTTCTTGAATTGAAAAAGTAAGACTTAAATGACGATCATTAATAATATATATAACAGCCAACGCTTGCAGGAAAGGAATTTGAATAAATGAAGAACTATATTAAAGCAAACGAATGGCAAATAATAGAGGAGGGTTTTGATCCTGATCTTAACGAAATATCTGAAAGCTTATTTAGCATCGGCAACGGGCATATGGGCCAGCGGGCAAATTTTGAAGAAAACTATTCTGGGAAAACATTACAGGGAAGCTATATAGCAGGCGTTTATTATCCCGACAAAACAAGAGTAGGCTGGTGGAAAAATGGCTATCCTGAAAACTTTGCCAAGGTGCTTAATGCCGCCAACTGGATCGGCCTTAATATTCTTATTGATGGTGAACAACTTGACCTTGCCAAATGCACAGTAACTGATTTTAAGCGTGTACTTAATATGCGCGAAGGTTATTTACAGCGAACTTTTATTGCCGAACTAAATAATAACAATCAGGTAAAAATTAACGCTAAAAGATTTTGCAGCATTGTTGATGAAAAAGCCGGCGCAATAAGTTACAGTATTACGCCATTAAACTTCAGCGGAGAAATAAGGATCAGCTCTTATATCGATGGTGACATCGTCAATAAAGATTCAAATTACGATGAAAAATTTTGGGATCATGTAAACAGCAGTGCTGACAGTAATGAGGCATACTTAACACTTCGAACCAAAAAAACATTATTTGAAGTTTGCACGGGCATTTGCACCCAGGTTTATCAAAACAATAAACCCGCTACGGTAATTTATACAGGTACAGCAAAAGAAAAATACACGTCAACTACGTTTACCCTAAGCGCCAAACAAGCTGAAGAAACTACTATTTACAAATATGCCATAAATGTATCATCACAAAATTATCAGCCTTCCAATCTATTAGCTGCTTGTAAAAAAGCTTTAGATGATATTTTAAATAAAGGCTTTGATAAAATGCTTGCTGAACAAGCATCTGCCTGGCAGGAAAAATGGGACGAAAGCGATATTATTATTGAAGGCGACGTTGCTGCACAACAAGGCATCCGTTTTAACATATTCCAGCTTAACCAAACCTATACCGGTAAAGATGACCGCCTGAACATCGGCCCTAAAGGATTTACCGGTGAAAAATACGGCGGTTCAACTTATTGGGACACTGAAGCTTATTGTGTTCCTTTCTATTTAGCAACAGCGCCGCAACAAGTCACCCAAAATTTACTGATCTATCGCTATAAACAATTAGATAAGGCTATAGAGAATGCGGCAAAACTCGGTTTTAATAATGGCGCTGCTTTATATCCGATGGTTACTATGAATGGTGAGGAATGCCACAATGAATGGGAAATAACTTTTGAGGAGATTCACCGCAATGGCGCTATAGCATACGCCATTTATAACTACATTAATTATACAGGTGATACCGCATATTTAAATGATTATGGACTTGAAGTCCTTATCGGCATTGCCCGTTTTTGGAGTCAGCGTGTAAACTGGAGCGAAAGCAAAAGCAAGTTTGTGATGCTTGGCGTAACAGGCCCTAATGAATACGAGAACAATGTGAATAACAATTGGTATACCAATACAATAGCTTGTTGGAGCATGGATTATGCGGCAGAAGCTGTTAAACAGGTAAAAATAAGTAATCAGCAGAAATACGATAGCATTGTAGAAAAGCTAAGTTTTAACGAAATAGAAGAAACATCTTATTGGAACCATGTTACAGGCAATATGTATTTTCCTGAAGATGAAGAAAAAAACATCTTTTTACAGCAGGATGGGTTTTTAGATAAAGAAATTGTGACTGTAAATAAATTAAAAGCCGCAGACCGCCCATTGAATCAAAACTGGAGCTGGGACAGGATATTACGGTCTTGTTATATTAAACAAGCCGACGTTTTACAGGGACTGTATTTTTTTAGTGATAAGTTTGATGAAGAAGCCCTGAAACGCAACTATGAATTTTACGAACCATTAACTGTTCACGAAAGCTCACTTTCTCCATGCGTTCATGCCATACTTGCAGCAAGGCTTGGCCGCGAAGATGATGCTTATAATTTTTACCTGCGCACATCACGGCTTGATTTGGATGATTACAACAATGACACCGAAGACGGCCTGCACATTACCTCAATGGCCGGAACGTGGATGAGTGTTGTTGAAGGTTTTGCCGGCATGCGGGTTAAAGATGGCAAACTCGGGTTTAAACCTTTTCTGCCTGCCCAATGGCAATCGTATTCGTTTAATATAACCTTCAGGGGGGTATTAATTAATATAAAAGTTAACACGGATGGCATCTGCCTTTGCAACTATTCAACACAAAACATCAGAATAAATGTGTTTAATGAAAATTGCGATATTAATGCCAGCTCACAAGCTTTTGTAGCGCATAAAGTTCGGGTATAAGATCTTTTGCTATTTTATAATTAACGAGCCGTTGTTCATTCCGAATAACGGCTTTTCTTATTTACGCTGTTGCCCTTAATTCCCTGCTTTCCAGTTCGTTTAAGTTGTTCTTTAAAATCACACGGGCACGGCACAAATTAGTCCTGGATAATAGTTCCGATATACCCAGGGCATCCGCTATTTCCTGGTGAGAAAAACCCTCTATCGCATACATTCTAAATACTGATCGATAGGAATCCGGCAATTTATTGATCAACTCTTGCAAATCGTCTGCTTCCAGCTTATTTCCGTTATCGGATGTTCCTGCATGCATATTGCTATTCTCACCAAAGTCATCAACCAAAACTATGGTTTTTGCTTTACGGTATCGGGATATGGCGCTATGTACCATAATCCTGCGGATCCAACCCTCCAAACTTCCTTCGCCACGATAATTGTGCAGGTTTTTAAACAGTTTTACAAAGCCTTCCTGTAAAATATCCTGTGCCTCGTCTCTATCTTTAGCATAACGCATGCAAACCGCCATCATTTTTGGCGATAGTATGGTATATAATTGTTCCTGGTATTTACGTTCGTTACGTAAACATCCTTCCCAAATGAACCTTAAATAATTATCGGTGGTTATCATTTTTTATTATTTGGTTAGCACATGCCAAAACAAATGCCCCAATATTTAAAACCTGATAATCAAGCAATTAAAATAAATATATTCATTCAACTGTTCGATAACGGACGACTGTATGTATGCAATCGGACGATATTACTCTACGAGCATATTCATTATACTTACATTTAATAAATGATACAGCAATATATTCACCAGTCATTGGTCAACATAATATCACATCATAAATTTTACACAAATGGTTAAACTTTTTGTTATACTTTTAGTCTAATATTTAATTAAATGTTACACATACTTTAAAAGTTAAATATCAGTTTAAACATTGTTCAATTTTTATTATGAAAAGGTTATATAAATATGTAAGCGGTTTAGCATTAACCGGTTTACTTTCGGTAGCTGTAATAACAACAGCAAGCGCACAACACGGCGGTGGTGGTTTCCATGGCGGCGGTGGTGGAGGCGGAGGCTTTCATGGTGGCGGTGTTAGTTCAGGTAGCAGCTTTCGCGGCTCATCTTATGCGAGCTCGTTTCGCGGTGGAGTTGGGGTTGGTGCGCATGGGGTAGGTTATGCCCGCGGTGGATTTTACAGACCGGGCTTTGGCTACTATGGCTATCCGCACCTTGGTTTTTACCTGGGCGTATTGCCATTTGGGTATTATCCGTTTTATTGGGGTGATGATCTGTACTATTATTATGGTGGTGTATTTTACACTCCTTATGATGGTGGCGGTTACCAGGTTACAGTGCCGCCGGTTGGTGCTGCAATCCCAAGTTTGCCTCAGGGGGCAAAATCAATCATGATCGATGGTCAGCAATTTTATGAATTGAATGGTGTATATTATAAATCATCAGTCAATGATCAGCAAAAAACTGTTTATGTAGTTGCAGGCCGAGATGGTGTTTTAAACACTAATGGCGATAATTCTGCTACTGGCGACGAAGTTGCAGCGCCTCAGGTCGGCGACATTGTTAATGAACTACCAGATGGTTGCCACAAAGTTACCTTAAATGGTAAAAAATACTTTGTATCGCCGAATGATATTTATTATCAGCCATATACAGATGAGAATGGCAATAATGGTTTCCGTATAGCCAGTGTACCTGACCCTGACAACCAGGATAACTAATCCCGGTTAATTGAGATACTTAACCGTACAAACTTTGCTTTTTAAAGCAGGTTTGTACGGTTTTTATTTTAGGCTAATTTAGCTTGTAGCTGTACTAAATATGGTTCAAATATAATTTCTAAATATAGGTAAACGGTTCTTGTATCTTAATATATTTCTTCAGCATTAAAAAAATGTTGCAATAGTAGTTAATCATTCTTATTAATGGTAATAGCAAACAATTTACAGTCTTTGGCAGTTGCATTGTTAATAAGAAATAATTACGTTCCTATCGACAAATGAATATCTACAAAAATAATTTCGCTGCATTTGGTATAGCACTAATAATATTGGGGGTAATTACGCCCGGTTGTAGTCCGCTTAACAGAACACAACGCGGTGCAGCAATAGGAGCCGGAGCGGGTATAACAGTGGGTACAGTAATAGGTAAAGCTGCAGGAAATGTCGCTTTAGGTGCAATAATTGGCGGTGCAGTTGGCGGCACAGCGGGTGCTTATATAGCCCATACCATGAATAATACCCTTGGCGATAATTTTAAAAATACAATCCCCGAAGCTAAAGTGGTTCACAGGGGCGACACAACCTTCATCAAATTTGATGCAGCGATATTATTCGATCAGGGAAGTACAGATATTAAACCGGATGGGCAAACCGATGTAAAAAACCTGGCTGCAGCACTTCAGGCTAATCCTCAAACTAACATATCAATTATAGGCCACACTGATAGTTTGGGTACTGCTGATTACAACATGGACCTTTCAATTAAACGGGCACAAGCCATAAAAGATGCTTTAGTTAATAACGGCATAAAAGATGAGCGCCTGAAAGCAATTGGTAAGGGCGCCGCTGAACCTGTTGGCGATAATAAAACTGAAGAAGGCCGCGCAAAAAACCGCCGGATAGTAATTGTTATCCTTCCAAACGGCGATTTAAAAGGCCGTACAGCTAAAAGTAATTAAAAGTAAATTGTTAATAGTTAAAGCTCCCGATATAAAAAATTGGGGGCTTTTTGTTTTTTAGCTTTTGTTATACGGATTTTAATACATTAACTTTGTTGCATGTTAAAAAAATCAGGCGCTTTGCTATTAACCATGCTGTACATTATTACAGTGGTTGGTTTTGCGCTTAATTTTCAGTACTGCGGCAAAGTAATTACTGATGTTAAAATTAATGCCCCTTTACAGGGATGCATTAAAAGCCCTATGGCAGCAAAAATGAGATGCTGCACTCAAAAGCATTTCGATATTAAAATTAAGGATGCCCATGAAACCGGCCCGTCATCAATTTTAGCCAAAGTTTTTGCTTTTCAGTTGCCTGCATTATTATTCTCTCGTTTTTCGTTTAATGCCCGCACGGCATTTTTACAAAAATCCTTTTACGAAGCCCCTCCCGAACCCGGGCGATATAATGTAGCTGTATTTGTAAGAAACTGCAATTTCCGTATTTGATTAATTGATCGCTTCTCCTCCAATTTCGCGGTAATCATACCGCCTGTTTATTTATTTACGATCAATTTTTTATTCAAATGAAAACTCTAAAATTATTTATAGCCATACTGGCATTATCTGTTGGCGTTGCCAATGCTCAATTTACCAAAGCAGAATTACAAGTTAGCGGTTTAACCTGCTCCATGTGCTCAAAAGCGACTGAAAAATCACTGCGTACACTTGAATTTATCAGCGACATTAAGGTCGACCTAAATAAAAATATATTTGTACTAACCTTTAAAAAGGATGTACCCGTAAGCCTGGACCAAATCAGCAAAAAGGTACAGAACTCTGGTTTTTTTGTAAATAACCTGAAGCTTACCTTCAACTTTAATAATGTAAAGCTGGATGATAATTATTTCACCTACGCTGGCGATACTTATAAGCTGATGAATGCCAATCACCCACTAACAGGCGATGTAGCTGTTACGGTAGTTGACAAGGGCTTCTCGCCGCCAAGCGTTTACAAAAAATACCCTGTAGCAGATACAGGTAAACCCGGCAAAGTATATCACCTGGCTATATAAGCTCTAATCATTTCTTATTATGAAAAAGCTATATTGGGTTTTAAGCCTGATGCTTTGGTGGTGCCCGTCATTTGCTCAGGAACTGTATGTGAATACAGAGCCTGCCAGCAACATGGCTACCCATTCCCTTGGTATACGTGTAGAAAACCAGGGTTATTTTAACCCGGCCTACAGAGACCGAAGCACGCTTGAAATAATGTACGGCGCCAGCAAAAACTGGATGATCCATGGCGCGCTGTATGAGTCGAACTATTACCAGGATGACCAGCATTTTGAAGGCGGTAGTGTTTACGCCAAATACCGGTTCCTGTCGATAGATTCTGTACAGAAGCATTTTCGCGGCGCATTTTTTATAAAAGCAGCAAGCATTAACAACCCCCTGCCCACCCAGGAAATCTCTTTAGAAGGCGATAACAGCGGAGCGCAAGGCGGTGTAGTATTTACGCAATTGCTGCACAAATTAGCATTATCGGCATCAGGCAGCTATATACAAGCTTTTGATAACCGTGGCTATAATTTTCCGCAGCAAAATTCAAGGGACGCGGTGGCTTATACATTTTCGGCGGGTTATTTATTGCTACCCAAATCATACGACAACTACAACCAGGTTAACTTAAATTTATATGTTGAGCTTTTAGGCAAGGATAATACCGGTTATGGGCAAAGCTACCTGGATGTTGCTCCCGCTTTGCAGTTAATATTTAACAGCGTTTGCCGATTGGATTTTTCCTACCGGACACCGATATATAACAATATGACTCGTACCAGTAAAGACACTTATCTGGTACGGTTAGAGTACAACATATTTAATGTTTTTTAAATCGAGAAGCTATGAAAACATATTTTTTATTGGTGCTGATGCTTGTTGTGTTTTCATCATTCGGGCAGCAGCATATGAAAATGGATTCCACAAAAAAGAAAACATCCTCAACAATGGATATGGGTAGCATGGACATGGGCGACATGAAAATGAATGATCCAAAATCCATGAGCATGACCAGCCAGTATTCGCGTGATATCCCTATGAACCGTGATGGTTCGGGAACATCGTGGGTGCCGGATGAAACACCCATCTTTGCTTATATGGTTCCGGCTAATGGCTGGATGACCATGATACACGGCAGCTTTTTTGCCCGTTATGAAAATCAGGATTTGTTTAAAGACGGAAATCGGGGAGGTAAAACATTTGATGTGCCAGATTGGATGATGGCCATGACGCAGCATAAAGTAGGCAGTGGCGGGCTATTTTCAGTAAACACCATGTTTTCTTTTGATCCTTTTTTGGTTGGGCCTGGCGGATATCCTCTGCTCTACCAAACCGGTGAATCTTATAAAGGCAAACCACTGGTTGACATACAACATCCGCACGACCTGTTTTCAGAGTTAAGCGCAAACTACACTCAAAAGATCGCCGGTAATGCCGACCTGTCATTTACATTTGGTAATCCCGGCGAACCAGCTTTAGGGCCGCCGGTTTTTATGCACCGCTTATCAGCTATGGATGATCCCGATGCGCCATTGGGCCATCATTACCAGGACGCCACTCATATTACTTTCGGCGTTGCAACTTTGGGGTTAAGGATAAACAATGTAAAACTGGAAGGTTCGATCTTTACTGGTCGCGAGCCGGATGAATACCGTTATAATTTTGATGCAATGCGGTTTGATTCCTATTCTCTACGCTTATCTTACAATCTTTCAAAAGAATGGGCGCTACAGGTTTCCAACGGTTGGATTAAAAGCCCTGAAGCGCTTGAACCACTGGAGAACGTGATCCGTTCAACAGCATCAGCTATCTACACTAAAATGCTAAATGAAGATAGCTTTATTGCTACCACATTGGTTTACGGGCAAAACCATTACTCGGATAATCAAAAAACTTTACCGTCTGTTTTGTTAGAAAGTAGCTGTCATATGCATAAAACCGCTATTTACGGGCGCTATGAATATGTATCAAAAGATGCAGGTGAGCTTGATCTGACTAACGAGTTTCCAGCCGATCCTGATTTTAACATCAACGCGTTTACATTAGGTGTTAATCACACCTTTGTTACAGTAAAACATACAAATATCACAGCCGGTGTGCAGGCAACAGCCAACATATCGCCTGCAGCTTTACAACCGCTTTACGGCAGCGCGCCGATAGGCTTTGAGGTTTATATCCGCATAAGTCCGGCAATGTTGATGATGAAAAAAAGCGACAAAATGGATGGGATGGATATGTAGACGCCTTATCTTGACCCTTGATTAAAACGGATTTATAGGATTAACGGGGTAATTTTGTCAAGAGAATCGTTTAATCATGGTTCAGATATTAAAACTTCTTTACCGTCTCCGTTAGATGAGCCAAATGGTGCCTGCCATGCCAGGCATACATGCCGGTTGCTCTTTTAAGAGACATAGTAATGCCTGATTCCGGATTAGTGAAAGTTTTATTCCACTCGTTTTCAGTAAAGCTTTCCAGCAGGTTTACCCAGTGAATATGGATGCCTTCTAATATTCTTAATGATGACTCTACAGGCAACCGGTAATCCGGTTGCAACGCCCAGTAAGCTTCTTCATAGGGTTTTATGGTCGGGTTATCTTCAGTTAAAGCTAGCTTAAAACGAACAATAGAATTCATGTGGCTGTCAGCAACATGGTGTACAACCTGGCGCAAAGTCCAGCCGCCGGTGCGGTATGGCGTATCCAGTTGCTGATCATTTAAGCTGATGATCGCCTGGCGCATTTGCCCCGGCAGCATTTTTATCTCATTAGTCCAATGCCTCAAGTCTTCATCGGTGTACGAGGCCGGAGGCGTAAATTTGCCTACCGGGTATTTCATTTGTTCGTCTGTCATCGGTTTAAAAAAACAAAGTAAATATAATTTAGATAGTTACCAAATTCAAACCGTAACCGTTTTGTTTCATGATCGCCGTAAACTATAAAAATCCCTGAAAATCTTATATTGCACTTTTAATCCACCTCATTATTCATCCCAAATGAAAAAACTCTTTACGTTATTCCTAATAGCCGCCGGCACACATGCTTTTGCTCAAAAGCTGGACACCCTCACCATTGAAAAGATCATGCGCGACCCCAAATGGATCGGCGTAGCGCCATCGGATATCAAATGGAGCGATGACGGCAAAAAGATCTACTTTAAATGGAACCCGGATAATAAATTCAGGGATGAATTATTTTCCGTCACCCCAAATAACCTTACCCCGCAAAAAGTAAGTGATAAAGATCATGGCGAAATAACACCAGACTATGGGAGCAAATGGAACGAGGCACATACCTTAAAAGTGTATTCGCGGGGCGGCGATATTTTCCTGGAAAATATCAAGTCGGGTAAAACATTGCAGCTTACCAACACTACCGATAATGAAAACTCGCCCACATTTAATGAAGATGGAAGTAAGGTTTTATTTATTAAAGGAGATAACCTGTATGCTATAAAACTGAATGATGGCGAATTAACCCAGCTAACCAATTTTGTGGCATCTGCAAAAAAGGATAAAACCGAAAATGAAACCGAGCAGGCCAAATGGTTAAAGGCTCAACAATTGGAACTATTCGATATTATTAAGTTGGAGAACAAGGATAAAAAGGCGGATGCCGAGGAAAAGAAGAAATTTCAACCGAAAAAAATAAAAGAACTGGTGACCGATGGCAGGGATGTTGACAATGTGGTGTTAAGCCCGAATGGTAGGTATATTACTTACCGCCTCACTAAATCGCCTGAGGACAAAAATACCATTGTACCCAATTATGTAACAGCAAGCGGTTATACCGAAGACATTACCAACCGTACTAAGGTTGGCGGCCCACAGCCAATTTGTGAATCGTTTGTTTATGACCTGCAACGTGATAGCGTTTATGCCATTAATACCAAAAATATTCCCGGCATAAAAGACCTGCCGGATTATGTAAAGGATTACCCGGCTGAATTAACAGAACGCACCAAACTAAATGAAGACCGTAAAGTGGTTGTTGATGGGCCGATTTGGAGCGGGGATAGCAAACACGCGCTTGTGGTGGTAAATGCCATCGATAATAAAGACCGTTGGATCATGTCGCTTAACGCGGAGGACGGCGCTTTAACATTATTAGACAGGCAGCACGATAATGCCTGGGTTGGCGGCGCACCCGGTATTGGCGGCGAGTGGTACGATACCGGGAATATCGACTGGCTGGATAATGAGCATTTTTATTACCAGAGCGAGGCAAGCGGCTACAGTCACATTTATGTTTACAACATCAACAATGGCGATAAAAAACAAATAACCAGTGGTAAATGGGAAGTACAAAACCTGCAGTTATCGCACGATAAAAAAACGTTCTATTTTAATGCGAATATTAACCATCCCGGTGACTACCAATATTACAGTTTACCAATAAGCGGTGGCGAGCCTGTTAAACTGACCTCTGTAAAAGGCGATAACGATGTAACGCTTTCACCCGATGAAAAATGGCTGGCTATTCGCTACTCCTATAACAACAAACCCTGGGAATTGTATTTGCAGCCCAATAAGCCCGGTGCAAAAGCCATACAGGTAACACGCTCAACAAGTGCGGAGTTTAATTCTTACCCTTGGCGTGATGCCCCGATCATTACCTTTAAAAACCGATACGGGAGTGATGTTTATGCCAGATTATATCTGCCTAAAAACCCTGATCCGGCTAAACCGGCGGTGATATTTGTGCATGGAGCGGGTTACCTGCAAAACGTAACCTACGCCTGGAGCTATTATTTCCGCGAAATGATGTTTAATAATATGTTAACGGATAATGGATATGCGGTTTTAGATATTGATTACTCAGGCAGTGCTGGCTATGGCCGGGATTGGCGCACGGCAATTTATCGCCATATGGGCGGCAAGGACCTGAGCGACCAGGTTGATGGTGTTAAATACTTAGTTGATAATTATGGCGTGAATCCTAAACACGTGGGCATTTACGGTGGCTCATACGGCGGGTTCATGACTTTAATGGCGATGTTCACCGCACCAGATGTGTTCAGATCAGGCGCTGCTATACGTTCAGTAACAGATTGGGCGCATTATAACCATGAATATACGGCTGACATTTTAAACGAGCCTTATAACGATGAGAAAGCTTATCGTTTAAGCTCCCCAATTTATTTCGCCGATGGATTGAAAGGCAATTTATTGATGTTGCATGGCATGATCGATCAGAACGTAAACTTTCAGGATATTGTAAGGCTTACCCAAAAGCTGATCGAATTACATAAAGATAATTGGTGGTTGGCACCTTACCCGGTAGAAGACCATGCCTTCGAGCAACCCAGCAGCTGGACAGATGAGTATAAGCGGATCTATAAATTGTTCCAGGAGACGTTAAAGGCAGCAAATTAGAGCGCCATACTTAGTATAAAACAAAAAGGCCACTCTAAAAATATTAGGATGGCCTTTCTTGGTAATTATATAATTTATGCCAATGATGTTATCGCCCATAAAGAAACCCCTGATATCATCACCCAAAGCATTACTGCCTGTACTAAGGGCACAACACCTACTGATTTTAACACTTTAAATGATAATCCTGAACCGATCAGGAATAAGGTGACAGTTAAACCAATCTTAGCCAGCATAGTAATGTAAGGTACTGCCGGTTTTATAAACGGCACATAGGTATTAACTAACATTGCCAATATAAACAAGCCAATAAAGTAAGGGATCTTTACATTTTTACTGCCTGTTTTAAAGGCGAAAGCTGTCATAAAAGCTATCGGTACTATCCAAAGCGCACGCGCCAGTTTTACTGTTGTTGCTACCTGCAAGGCTTGCGCACCATAATGTGAGGCCGCGCCAACAACCGAGCTGGTATCGTGTATGGCAATTGCACACCATAAACCAAATTGATTTTGTGATAAGTGCAGGTGGTGCCCAATTACCGGGAAGATAAATAGCGCAATAGAATTCAAAATAAAAACCGCTCCCAAAGCCACTGAGATCTGTTTTTCCTCTGCCTTAATAACCGGTGATAATGCAGCAATGGCGCTGCCACCGCAAATGGCTGTTCCGGCAGAGATCAGGAATGATGTTTTCTTATCTACCTTCATATATTTACCGGCTAAGGCACCAACGGTAAAAACCAGTGTGATAGACGCGATGGTAAATAATATGCCTTCGCGGCCTGCTTGTATCGCACTGAATACGTTCATGCCAAAACCTAAACCTACTACTGATATTTTCAATAGCCAATTAGTGGCTTTATGGCTTAATGCCGGGAATGGATGCTCGATAACCTGTGCTAATATTAATCCAAGTAAAAGAGCTATTGGCGGAGTAACGCCAGGACACAAACAGGCTAATAAAGCCAGTATGAAAATACCTTTGCGGGTGTTTAAACTAAAAAAACTATAGTTATGATTAATATTGATTGCTACTTGATCCATTTTCTTTTGTATTTGATGATACAAAAGTCAGGATGATTGGTACGGGTATCAAATCGCAAAAACTAATACCACATAACTTTAAGTTATGGACTTTTGCGCAAAATGGAAGAAAAGGTCAGCAAGACCGGTTATTCTACCTTGCAGCGTGATAATGTAAAAGGTACGTTCAATATCCAAGCCATCCACATCAATAACTTTAAGTTTGCCGTTTTTCAGCTCATCAGTTATCGCATGTATAGATATAAACGCCATACAGGGCGCATTTAATAAATAAGATTTTATACTCTCGGTGCTACCCAATCTGATCTCGACTTGCAATTCTGCGGGGTTTAAGCCTACTTTCTTAAGCGCGTGGTCAATAACATCCAAAGTTCCTGAGCCATGCTCCCGTTGTACAAAACGGATGGTAGTTTTTAATTCCTCAATACTAAGCTCATTCCGACCAGCCAGCGGGTGTTTACTACTGCAAACCAATACCAGTTCGTCCTTTAAATAAGGGTGGTAGCTAATCTCCGTATTTTTGGAATAGCCCTCTATAATTCCTATCTCAATATCTTTATCTATTAAAGCTTTTTCAATATGTGTTGTATTGGCGGTAATCAGACTTAGCTGCACATCCGCATATTTATTCCTGAACTTCGCCAGCAGTGGCGCCACAATATATTGTGATACCGTTGTGCTTGCACCCAACCTCAACATCCCTTCCTTACGTTTATCCAACGCGTTTATTTCAAAAGCGACATGATCGTATCGCTCAAAAACATCTTCAGCAAAATTAAACAGCAGTTTCCCGGCTTTAGTTAGGTTGATGCGGTTGCCTTTTCGCTCGAATAATTTGGCTTTATATTCATCTTCCAACTCATGAATATGCTTGGTAACAGCAGGCTGACTAATAAACAACTCATCGGCAGCTTTGGTAAAGCTTAGTCGTTTAGCAACCGTATAAAAAACTTTTAGTCTGAAATCTGCCATCGGATAGCGCAATTTAGCTTAAAAAACCTCAATTTGATCTTTAATTGCCGATGTTACGAAATTATGAAAAGACGCATACTTTTTTTCGTATTGTTCCTGGTTGGATGCCAATCTAAAACCAGACAAAACACTATTCATATCAGCTTGGTTGATAATGGTAAAATTCTAAAAATAGCCGGACTGGATTATGCCATCATGCAAGAGATCAATCGTGATACCACAACCAACATTTGGCAAAATTTAATACAGATTTATCGCATGCCAACAGATAGTGATCTAAAAGATTTTCAGCCCATACAACCGGGCAAATATGTTATAAAGAACAGCAGCTTGATTTTCAGTCCGGATACTCCTTTCGCACTGCATCAAACCTATTTTGTTCGTTATTACCAATACGATAAAGGCAGTACTGCCTGGGATTACATCAAAAACAACCAAAAACCAGGCAAAAAGCAGTATATAGACTTAATATTTAAGCCATAAACACTTTGAGAATCAAATAAAATACAATATATTTGCAAATAAATTAAATGGAGGGGGCGCTTAGCCCCCTCTTTTAGTATCAATTAAAATTATCAACGGATAGTGAATATTGAAAATAGAGTAACAGAACTGGTAGAAGAAAAGATTGCCGAGATTGAACGCCCGGACCTGTTTTTGGTTGATGTAAAAATGCACGCCAACGGAAAACTGATCATTTTGGTAGATGGCGATAACGGTGTAGGCATTGCAGATTGCGCAGCGATAAGCCGTTATGTTGGTTTTAAGCTGGAAGAAGAAAATACCATAGAGGAAGCTTATAATTTAGAAGTTTCGTCACCGGGTTTGGATTCGCCGCTTAAATCCATCAGGCAGTACACCAAAAATATTGGCCGCGACCTGGCTATAAAAATGGATGATGGCGTTAAGCGCGAGGGTAAATTAACCGCACTTGCAGAAGATGCCATAGTGATTGAAGAACAAATTAAACAAAAGGGGAAAAAGGCAGAAGTTGTTGAAAGCGTGATCCCTATAGATAAAATAACAGAAACGAAGGTTTTAATATCATTCAAGTAAAATGAGCAATATTAATTTAATTGATTCTTTTCAGGAATTTAAAGATTTCAAAAACATTGATCGTCCAACCATGATGAGCGTTCTTGAGGACGTTTTCAGAAGCATGATCCGTAAAAAATATGGCAATGATGAAAATTGCGACGTTATCGTAAACACAGATAATGGTGACTTGGAGATTTGGCGTACACGTACGGTAATGGAAGATGGATTTAGTGAAGATGACGACCTGGAAATAGAATTGGCAGAGGCACACCTGGTAGATCCGGATCTGGAAGTTGGTGATGAATTTATTGAGCAGATCACGTTGGAAAGTTTTGGTCGCCGCGCTATTTTAGCTGCACGTCAAACATTAGTTTCTAAAATTCTGGAATTAGAGAAGGACGAGATCTTTAAAAAATATAAAGACCGCGTCGGCGAAATTGTAACAGGCGAAGTTTACCAGGTTTGGAAAAAAGAAACTTTGGTGCTTGATGACGAAGGCAACGAGTTGTTATTGCCTAAAACCGAACAGATACCTGCCGATTACTTCAAAAAAGGTGATAGCGTTAAAGCAGTGGTATCAAAGGTTGATATGATGAACAGCAATCCTAAGATCATCATCTCCCGTACCGCTCCTGAGTTTTTACAACGTTTATTTGAGCAGGAAGTTCCTGAAATTTTCGATGGTTTGATCACCATTAAAAAAATCGTGCGCGAACCTGGTGAACGTGCTAAAGTAGCTGTTGAATCATATGATGACCGTATTGATCCGGTTGGCGCTTGCGTGGGTATGAAAGGATCACGTATACATGGTATCGTTCGTGAGTTGAAGAACGAAAACATTGACGTTATAAACTATACTAACAATTTACAGTTATATATACAGCGTGCTTTATCACCGGCGAAAATCACTTCTATTAAATTAGACGATGATAAAAAAACTGCCGCTGTGTATTTAAAACCGGACCAGGTGTCATTAGCTATTGGCCGTGGAGGACACAATATTAAACTGGCAGGTAAATTGACAGGTTATGAAATAGATGTTTACCGCGAGGCGGACGAGCAGGATGAAGACGTGGATATTGAAGAATTTTCAGATGAAATTGACAGCTGGATTTTGGACGAATTTAAACGCATTGGTTTAGATACGGCAAAATCAGTACTGGCATTAACAGTGGGCGAATTGGTAAAACGTACCGATTTAGAAGAAGAAACTGTTAAGGAAGTATTATCAATACTGCAAGCTGAGTTTGAATAAAGGCAATAACCCAAATTAAAATAGTATTTTTGCAAATAAATAAGGGAAGAAAAATTAATAAATGTCAGAAGACAAAAGCATAAATTTAATTAAGGCAGCAAAAGAGCTTAACATAGGTACAGGTACTATTGTTGATTTTTTGGCAACCAAAGGCTATAAGGTTGAAAAACATCCTATGGCTAAGCTGAGTGGCGACATGTATAACGCATTGTTGAAGGAATTTGCTTTTGATAAAAGCATAAAGGAAGAAGCCAAGCAGATCAACATTGGAAAGATCAGAAAGGATGAACCGGAACAGGCAAAACCTGCTGAAACCCGCCGTTCACGTGATTTTGAAAACGAAGAAATTCTGATCAAAAACGCCGGCAACTATTCGCCGCAAGCTGAAAAACCAAAACCAGCAGAACCTGAAGTTAAAAAAGTTGAAGAGCAACAAGCTCCTGCTAGTTTACCAGGCGTAAAGGTTGTGGGCAGTATTGACCTTAATAACTTAAACGCTAAACCACAGTTTGGCGAAAAAAAGGAAACTCCTGAGGTTAAACAGGAAGTGGCCCCGGAGCCAAAACCTGAATCTAAAATAGAAGAGGTAAAAACCGAGCCTGTTGTTGAAGTGAAAAAGGAAGTAGTTCCTGAAGCACCTAAACCTGTGACACCAGCGGTTGTTGAAGCACCAAAGGCTGAAGAACCCAAAGCTCCAACACTTCCTCCGGTAGTAGCTGTAGCGCCAACACCTGTTGTTGCGGAACCGGCAGAAGAAGAAGCACCAAATGGTGAAGTAATACGTGCTAAGGCTGAAAGGCTTACAGGCCCGAATATTATTGGCAAGATACAATTGCCGGATGCACAAAAACGTAACCCGGTTGCATCATCATCAAACAACAGTGCCGATCAAAAACGTAAGCGTAAGCGTAAAGATAACCAGGGAAACCCTCACGGCGGTGGCAATGGACAAGGTGGAGGTCAACAAAACCAGCAGCCATTAACACCATCCGGACCGGTTAATCCTAATCGTCCCGATTTCAGGAACAGGGGTAATAACCCGGCTCCAAATGGCGGTGGCGGTCAAGGTGGTGGTGGCAATATTAATCGCCCCGACTTTAGAGGCAATAGAAATACTACGCCTCACCATAACACAGGCCCTAAGGAAGAACCATCAGAAAAAGATATCCAGGACCAGATCAAGGCTACTTTAGCGCGCTTAAGCGGTGCGGGTAAGTCGGGTAAATTTGCACAGCGCGCTAAGTTCCGTCGTCAAAAACGTGATGATGTTGCCGCTACTGCAGAAGAATTGGCATTGGAGCAGGAATCTCAATCAAAAGTATTAAAGGCAACCGAATTTGTTACAGCTAATGAGCTGGCATCAATGATGGATGTGCCTGTTACGCAGATTATTTCAACCTGTATGAGTTTGGGTATGTTCGTATCCATCAACCAAAGGCTTGATGCGGAAACGCTGGCTATTGTGGCTGATGAATTTGGTTACCAGATAGAGTTTGTTAAACCACAGGATGAAGAGGGAAGCCTTGACCAGCCTGACGATCCGGCTGATTTAGTGCCGCGTGCACCAATTGTGACCATTATGGGTCACGTGGATCACGGTAAAACATCATTACTGGATTTTATCCGCAAAACCAATGTAATAGGTGGGGAAGCAGGTGGTATAACTCAGCACATTGGCGCTTACGAGGTTACCCTGCCAGGCGATAAAGGAAAGATAACATTCCTGGATACACCGGGCCACGAAGCGTTTACCGCTATGCGTGCCAGGGGTGCACAGGTAACAGATATTGTTATTATTGTAATTGCTGCTGATGATAGCGTGATGCCGCAAACCCGCGAGGCTATAAACCACGCGCAGGCTGCAGGTGCACCAATCATCTTCGCATTCAACAAAATTGACAGGCCGGGCGCTAACGCGGATAAGATACGTGAGCAACTATCAGCCATGAATATTTTGGTTGAAGAATGGGGTGGTAAATATCAAACACAAGAAATATCAGCCAAAACAGGCTTAAACGTTGAGTTGCTATTAGAAAAAGTATTATTGGAAGCAGAATTACTGGAGCTAAAAGCTAACCCTAACAAACGCGCTGTTGGTACTGTAATTGAAGCAGCTTTAGATAAAGGCCGTGGTATTGTTACTACGATATTAGTACAGGCAGGCCGCTTAAAAGTAGGCGACCCAATATTAGCAGGTTGTTACAGTGGGCGTGTTAAGGCGTTAACTAACGAACGAGGACAAAGGGTTGAATCAGCAGGACCATCAACACCGGTACAAGTGTTAGGTATGCAGGGTGCACCTACAGCGGGTGATAAATTCAACGTGCTGGAAAGTGAAGTTGAAGCACGTGAAATTGCCAATAAACGCTTACAGTTACAACGCGAACAAGGTTTACGTACACAGAAACATATTACACTTGATGAGATCGGCCGCCGTTTGGCAGTTGGTAACTTTAAGGAACTTAATATTATTGTTAAGGGTGACGTGGATGGTTCAATTGAAGCATTATCCGATTCATTATTGAAATTATCTACCGAGCAGATCCAGGTTAATATCATATCCAAAGCTGTTGGTCAAATCTCTGAATCAGATGTATTATTAGCGTCTGCATCAGATGCGATTATCATTGGTTTCCAGGTAAGGCCGTCAGGCAGCGCCCGTAAGCTGGCTGAAGCTGAGCAGATAGATATCAGGCTATACTCTATCATTTATGACGCTATAAATGAGATAAAAGCCGCCATGGAAGGCATGCTTGCGCCAACCTTTGAAGAGAAGATAGTTGCCAACGTTGAAATACGCGAAACATTCAAGATCAGCAAAGTAGGTACAATCGCAGGTTGTATGGTATTAGACGGTAAGATTACCCGTAACAGCAAGATCCGTATCATCCGCGAAGGTGTAGTTATTTATACAGGCGAATTGGCATCTCTAAAACGCTTTAAGGATGATGTTAAAGAGGTTAGTGCAAACTACGAGTGCGGTTTAAACATACAAAACTTTAACAACATTGAAGTTGGCGATATAGTAGAGGCTTACGAAAACGTAGAAGTAAAAAGGAAGTTGTAATCAGCAACATTATAAAAAACGAAAAAAGGCTGTTCCAAATGGAGCAGCCTTTTTCGTTAATACCTTCCGGTATCATCACTACATTCTGTGGTGATGATGATGACGGCGGTGATGATGATGCCATGCACTTTCTGCACTAACTGCGGTATAGCTAAATAAAGCTATCATTGCAATTGCTAAAACTTTTACTGCTTTCATAATTTATTTGTTAGTTGTTTAAATGTCAACAAAATAAATCAGATTATGTTATTCAAAAACAGGAATATTACAAACAATCTTTCATTACTGACCGAGCAAACCCAGCACCAGCTTTTTCCATTGCGGGCCTGATAGCCCTAATTTAGAAGATAAAGCTACAATGGTGTTCCTTACCGTATCATACATGTTAACATCAGTATTATTAGGCACTTCATTGCGGCCATGCACTGCGGCACTCACATGATTTAGATAACGCTCTACAATAAATGTATTGGTAGAACCATGATTAAAGAAGTGCGCTATAGATCCCTCATTTGTTCTTGGATTAGCCACGGGCCTTACTGTCATCATTATATATTCAGATTCAGCCTTAGCGTCTTCAGTATCAATAATTTCCTCAATTCGAACCCATTCCAATCCACCACCAGATATGGAGCCGGGGGCAGGTAAGTTTATATAAAAATGATCACCTTTCTCTGCAAGCTTATAATCTTCATTTCCTTTGGTATCCGTGATAGAGAATTTAGATGAGCCGGGACCACTAATTGTATGCCAGTTGGAGATATCCTTCAAGCGGCTTTTGGCTAACTGGAAAAGTTTATGCGCTTCATCACGATCAACGCAATCCACAAAATGGATCACATCAGTTTGTTTGCCTTCATGTTGTTCAGGTATATTTTCTGCAGCTTCACTCATGGTGTTTATATTATCAAACAACTACAAGCGCTAACAGTTTTAACGGAGTTGTACTGTATCAAACAAACTTCGCTTAACGCCCATCTCCAAACCTCGTAATTCTGCCAAACCCTTTAAACGCCCGGTGGCAGAGTACCCGTGATAAGTGTTATAATTAAAGTCGTCCAAAATCTTATGGCCATGATCGGGGCGCATAGGTATGGAAATATCTTCTCGCCCGGCAGCTATCCGTTTATTTTGCTCTATTAGGATATTCCTCATAATGGCATACATATCCGTACTACCGCCCAAATGATCAGCCTCATAAAAACTACCGTCATCTTGGCGCTGTACATTTCGTAAGTGTAAGAAATGAAAATGCGCACCAAGGCGCTCTACAATGCCCGGTAGATCGTTATCTGCACGCGCTCCTAATGAGCCGGTGCAAAAGGTTATGCCATTGCTTGGCGATTGTATACAGTTAACAATATCTGTAAGGTCTTTTTCGGTAGACACCACTCTCGGCAATCCCAATATCGGGAATGGTGGATCATCGGGATGGATACACATTTTTACGCCAGCTTTTTCAGCATACGGAATTATTGCTCGCAGAAAATAAGCAAGGTTATCTTTCAGTGCCTGTGCATCTATCCCATCATATTTATCTAGGTAACCTTTAAACTCCTCAATAGTGAGCGTTTTATTGGTGCCGGGAAGGCCAGCCAGCAAATTATTAATCAATTGCTGCTTTTGACCAATACTTATACCATCAAAAAAATATTTTGCCTTTTGCTGTTGCATGTCGCTATACTGCTGGTATGCCCCCGGCCGTTCCAGTACATACAAATCAAACGCAGCCAGGGCATTTACATCATATCTAAGGGCAGATGCACCATTAGGCAGTCGGAAGTCAAGATCAGTGCGTGTCCAGTCTAATACAGGCATAAAATTGTAACATACCGTCTTTATATCAGCTTTTGATAAATTCTTCAGGGTTTCAATGTATCGCTCGATATATCTATTCCTATCCGGACCAGCTATTTTTATACTTTCGTGGATATTTACACTCTCTACTACATCCCAATTAAGCCCTGCGGTAGTTATAATTGATTTGCGTTGATTGATCTCATCCAAGGTCCAAACTTCGCCTACGGCTATGTTGTACAGCGCTGTTACCACACCGGTAGCTCCGGTTTGCCTTACTGTTTGCAAAGTAACAGGATCATTTGGACCAAACCAGCGGAATGTTTGTGTTAAATTAGGAAACATAAGTAGAATTATAGTGCTAAATTAAAATCTATTTAATTAAAAACCTCAGTTTTAAGGCAATAAGTGGGCTATAAAACTTTTTTTACGTAAGCCCTTGTGTAAATATAAAATCTCCTTATATTTGCCATCCCAAACGGAGTGGTAGTTCAGCTGGTTAGAATACATGCCTGTCACGCATGGGGTCGCGGGTTCGAGTCCCGTCCATTCCGCTGAAAAGTTAAAACCCTCTAAATCAATGATTTAGAGGGTTTTTTTATGGTCTATGAAAAACTCGAACCTTCCTTTTAAAAATGTAAAAACCCCCTAATTAGCGAAATTAAGCGGTTTTTGAATTTCGACTCTGTTGAAATCATCGAAAATGCACCATATTCTATTGCGTCTTTTATAGCGTCTTTTTTTTGAGAAAAAGACGCTATAAATTTGTAACACATTGAAAATGAACATTTTGTGATTACTTGACAATTTTCTATAAATACATTCCTTTGGTATTGATAATCAGACGGTTATAATGGAACCTATTTGGATATTGCCTCAGCTTTTAGTCATATATTTTGATTTGAGGTAAGCGGTTTTAAGCTTTAGCGACATTTAAAAATTTATCATGTTAGAAAAAAGCTTCGGTTTGTTTTATTATTTAAAGCAAGCAAAAAATCAAAAAGAACAAACAAGGTATGTATACCTGCGTATTACGGTAGACGGCGAGCGCCGGGAAATATCGATCAAAAGGCAATGGATTCCTGATCAATGGAATTCAAAAACAGGAAGAGCAACGGAAATCAATGAAGAGGCAAATGAATTGAACCGGTATCTGGATACCATTTCCAACAAGGTTAATCAAATACAAAGAAATCTGATCGATGACGGTAAGCCGGTGACTGCGGAAAACATTAAAAATATTTTTACCGGCAGAGGACAAAAGAAGCATTTCATTTTGGAAGCGTTCCAGGATCATAACAGACAGATGAAAGCTTTGATAGGCAAAGAGTTTGCCCCTGCTACTTTAACCCGTTATAAGACGGTATATACGCATTTAAGCAGTTATATCAAATGGAAGTATGAGATGCATGATTTTGAGATTAAGGATTTAAATTATGAGTTTATCTCACATTTTGTATTCTGGCTTAAGAGCGAAAGGAACTGCGGAAATAACGCGGCTGTAAAATATTTAGGAAACTTCAAGAAAATTGTACTGGAATGCATGAAAAGGGGTTTGCTGGCCAACGATCCGTTCCTTGGTTTTAAAAGCAAGAGAAATGAAGTGATTCCAGTAGCTTTGACCAAAGAGGAATTAATTAGAATTACCAACAAAAAATTTGATATCGAAAGACTTAGTCATGTCCGCGATATATTCTTATTCAGTTGTTATACAGGATTAGCTTATATTGATGCTTATAAGTTACGTAATACAGATATAGTGATAGGAATTGACGGTGGCATGTGGATTACTACAACAAGGCAAAAAACAAATTCAAGTACGAGGCTCCCGCTACTTCCAAATGCGATAGCAATTCTTGCTAAATATCAGGACCATCCAAAATGTGTAAGCAAAGGTACTGTGCTGCCGGTATTGACGAATCAAAAAACGAATTCGTACTTGAAGGAGATCGCTGACCTATGCGGCATAAGAAGGAAACTAACCTTTCACATTGCCAGACATACCTTTGCTACTACAGTAACACTTACGAATGGCGTACCTATTGAAACAGTGTCAAAAATGTTAGGGCATAAGTCACTTAAACAAACGCAGCATTATGCGAAAATCGTTGATCTGAAAATAAGTGAAGATATGAACACGCTACGAAAAAAATTAGAAATGCAGATGTAGTGAAACTTGGTGTTCGTGTTATGCGAACACCTCATACTTACATGTCGTCTTTCAATTGCTGGATGAACTTTTGCTGCCGTCCCGCTAACTGGTGAATAGACTCCTTTTCCAGCGTGGCCGCGCCATCTTCCAGTGTGGCGTGGGTACCGCCGGTATCATCGGTGCCATTCAGGTTACTGCTTTGTAGCGATGCCGACAGATCGGCCAGTTCTTCCCGTGCGCTATTCATCTTGTGTATAATGACTTGTTTGACTTCTTCGAGGTCAGCGTCACTATAACGCTTTTTAGAAGTAGCTATATTTTCCATGGGGCTATAACGCCCGAACGCTTTAAATGGTTTTGAGCGGAACAAATCCTTCAGGTAGTTTTATCACGTATTCCCTGGCCAGGGTTTTGGCGATCGCTAACATCCAGGTCAGCAGCGGCAGTTCCTGCTCATTATACTGATCAGTAGTATTCCATATTTGAACAATGGTTTTTTCAAGCAAGGTATCGGTCAGGCCTTTTTCCCCAACGATGCGAAAGATCGCCAGTTGTAAAACTAGTGCGTATTGGTCATATAAAGCTTCAGCACCGGAGCGGGTTTTGGCACGAACAAGTACTAATAGTTCCTTTGGATCAATCAGGTTGAGGGGCATTTATAAAATATAAATAGCAATGAGTGAAGTATATAGCCATAAGCATGCCAAGTTTAAATCGTCCTTTCTTTTGCCGCAGACAGGCGCGCCTCCCGGAGTTTGGTGTAAATCGACCAGCCGCTGAACAGGTAGATCACGGTAATGACCCCGAATATCCATAGTGGAATATTTTTGCCG
The DNA here is from genome assembly GCF_965225845.1 of Mucilaginibacter sp. Lineage (GTDB taxonomy): Bacteria > Bacteroidota > Bacteroidia > Sphingobacteriales > Sphingobacteriaceae > Mucilaginibacter. The sequence goes on along the minus strand of NZ_CBDDBL010000001.1, from coordinate 612,779 downwards.
GCTATGATCATATATAAATAAGGTAAGCTATAACCCAACGCTGCAAAAAGCAAAGGCAGCAGGTATGGACGTTTTTGTCGGATGTTTTTGACGGCCCGGCCGATAAAGATCAGGAACAGGAGTTTGCTCATTAAATAGAGTACGAGGAACAGCCAGGGATCAAGCTGGTGCAGTGCGGCCTGTCGAAACAGATAATCTTTGATCAGGGAGCAGTAGTACGCCATCTTCAGGCGAACTGGTGCTGCAAGATCGCGATCACATAAGGTGAATCGATCCGGATATCATGATGGGTATGCAGTGGGATATTCAAGTGGTCACCGGCATTCAGGGTAAATATTTCTTTGCCGACGGTGCAGGTACAAGTTCCTTTTAAAATAAAGAAACTCTCCGAGATCATTTCGTGTACTTCTTCCGGTACATTCAGTTTGGTGATGACTAAAGTTTGCGCGATTTGGTCATTTTGCTGCAATACCTGGGCAAAAAAATCTTCAAACGGCTCCGCTGGAATGAGGTGTTCTACCGCTTTCAGCCAGCTTTGATAATTAGAATATCTGCTGGTCGGCGGCAGGTTGTCCAGGTTGATATGATCTTCCAATGCGGCCATTATCCTGTTTTTAAGCTGTGGCCGGGGTATAATGGCCTGGCTTCGGGCCAATTGTTCGAGCGTAAGTTCGATTTGGTTCAGTTCCTGATCGATTTCGAGATAAGTTAAGCGCAAGGCGACGACCTCGTCGTTAAACTCGAAACAATGCTGTTCTAAATTCCCGTTATCAATATAGGACCTGATATCCATGAGTGACAAAGTTACAATAATCAATCGAAAATATTTGAAGTGTCCTTACAACCAAAAGAACTGAGCGATAGCCTTTAACTGCTGATATGACTGCACGCCCCAGCCAATATGACCATTGCGAGCAGAAACAGCCAGCAGAACAAAGAGAATTTTAAAGAAGGCGCCATTATTCCCTTGGTCGGACATAACTGCCATTCAAAAAACAGTGATTTTTAATCTTAATGATTGGGATCACTTTTTCACCTGTTTATTCTCATTGCCGAATTACCTGACAATTATGAAATTTGTTATGCTGATATCGACTGCGCAAATTACTGTAGATTAATTATTTGTGTTGGACAGTTGATAATTAGTTACATTTGATATACTTTCCTTCATTCTTTGTCATTAAACATTTAACCAGGCGGTAGTCGATACTAAAATCAAACAGCAGTGCAAGAAAGTAAAAGATCGGTTAAAGCGCCTGCAACTGTGGCAATAGTAGACGGTTCAACCGCCATCCTCGAAGCTGCAGGACTGAACGGCGTTTGCACGGACGAAAACCTGACCGTGGTAAAGGCGTTTGGCAATACGAAGAACTATTTGAAAGATGAAAATTTCATCTCTGATCTTTGCGAGCTACTGCCCGATGACGTGTCCGTGATCGTTAAAGCCGCGGCGCACGAGGCCCTAAAGTCAAACAAGCGGGTCACATTAGGTGAGCTTAACTTCGGCAGAGAGCCGTCCGTCAATATCGTCATTACACCATTTTTTGGCGGAGATGCCGCAGGCCTGCAATTACTTATACTGTTTACATCCAATAAAAGAAAAAGCAACCATAGCTCGCTGAACACGCCCGGTGACCTTCAGCTGCTTACCCGGCAACACTTGACTAGCCTGGAGCAGGAACTGGCCGAGGCCAAAAATAACTTACAGGAGGCATATGGCGCAATCAATTCATCCAATGAAAACGTTCAATCCTTGCCGGAAACATTCCTGGCGATAGTGATGGAAATGCAGCCGAGGAACAACAAGGCATTTATATTACACGAAGTATTGCAAATGGAAAAAGTGATCAAAGTTAACCTGCCCCCTTTAAAGATTTCCCGACCTGCTGCAAAACGGAAAATCGGATTTTTCGATGGCAGAAAAGATCCAAATTAACAAACGTTAGTCCTGTTGCGGATAGGTGCTGATTGTTTTCAGAAAAAATCGGATGATTTACAACCCTACAAATCATATCGTATTGACGAATTATGCTGAAGAACTGAAACTATAAATGATTTTTTCTGTCTATAAGTATATCCTCAATTTAATAACCTTAATGAAGAAAAATTCACATAGACCTCTCAAGGGCTTGGTCGCAGTCGTTACTGGCGCTGAATCCGGAATCGGGCAAGCTATTGCTACGGAACTGGCAAGATTAGGAGCCATCATCGCCATTAATTATTATAAAGATAAAAAGGCGGCTTCCCAAACCTTACAAATGGTTATAGATAACGGCAGCAGCGGGATCATTTACCAGGGCGATGTATCCGATTATAAACAGGTACAGGAACTTTATAAAAAAGTGACCAAAGAATTAGGTATTCCTTATATCCTTATCAATAGCGCAGGAATCAATTCTTCAGGCATATATGCAGTCGATATGGATATCAAAATTTTCGACCGGGCTTTAAAAACCGACCTTTACGGAACTTTTTATCATTGTAAAGAATTCATCGGGATTCGAAAAGCTGCCGGAGGTAAAGGTAAGATCGTCAATATCTCTTCTATACACGAAGATGTGGCACACGCTGGAGGTGCAGAGTATTGCGCAAGTAAAGGCGGTGTCCGCAATTTGACCAGAGTGTTGGCCTTGGAGATATCTTCCATGAAAATCAATGTCAACAACATTGGGCCCGGGATGATCCTAACGACGATGAACGAAAAAGTCATGGATGATCCGAAAGCCTTAAAAAAAGCGATCAAGCATATTCCGCTTGAGCGGGCAGGCAAACCGGAAGAAGTTGCAAAATTGGCTGCATATCTGGTATCTGAAGATGCAGCTTATGCTACTGGTCAGACTTTTTTCCTGGACGGAGGGTTAAAAATTAATATAGGACAAGGGGCATGAGTAATTACAAATTAGTAAAAAAAGAAGTCCTCCAATTGGAATGTTCGGTTCCATTAAAGGGAATGTATAAATTAAGTCCATTTGTTTGGAGAGAAAACGATGTATACCGCATGTTGGTAAGGGCCGTTAATCCATCTGACGATCCTACTCAAAAAGTTGCCCGTATATTTTACGGCGAATCAAAAGACGGTATCAATTTTAAAATGGATGACGGTCCGATAATAGCGCCCGGCATAGCAACTATTAGCAAGGATGGCGTTGAAGACCCTACGGTAGTTAAAACGCCCTATGGTTATTTAGTTTATTATACCGGCTGGAATTTAACCGAGCAACGCGGTGAACTGTTGTTGTCAAAAGGCGAAACAATACATTCGCTTGAATATACTGGCGAGGTATTAATTTCACACGAGGGATACCGTAATCCTAAAGAAGCCACCGTAGCACAGCTCAAAAATAAACGATGGGCACTCTTTTTTGAATTTGCCCGGGACGGACGCTCCAAATTGGGAAAGGCAACCAGCGCATTGGCAGAAGGCCCCTGGAATATTGATGAAGAATTTATACAGGCACGCGAAAATTCATGGGATTCATACCATTTAAGCACCGGGCCCATGCTACAGGACTCTAAGAATGAAACTGTCATGTTTTACAATGGCGCGAATTCAGATGCACACTGGCGCATCGGGTGGGTTACAATGGATGACAACGGGCACGTTAAACAACGCTGCGAAGATCCTTTGATCATCCCCCCGCCAAATAAAAATGGTGATGTTGATATTGCTTTTGCCGCTTCGGCTATCTTGCAGGACGACAATATGATTTGGCTTTATTACAGTTGTGAGGACTCCAAACCTTTAAGGGCGCTTATCGAGATATTGAATGATTAATGAATTTGCCCCAGGCTTCTTCCAACCCGTTTTTGGATCGACGGATCACCTCTTTCAGATCAGTTTTATAAAGCGAGTCAGCCACGTCTTGTGAAAATATCTCTACCGAGCAGGCACCTTTATAGCCAGTTTGATACACGGTTTGAAGCAATTTGCCAATGGGTATAATGCCATCACCAGGTACTAGTCGGTCACCTGAAGATTGGGGCGTTCGCCAATCACTTACCTGCAGCACAAAGATGCGATCTCCGGCTCGCCCGATCTCTTCTTCGACATTGGCATTCTGCCAGATGTTCCAAAAGTCGAGACAAAGCCCTACATTACCCCGATCTACGGAATCAATAATCTGCATTGCCTGAGCTATTGTCCAGATAGCCGATTCGCTGTTCATCGAAGATGCATTGAGAGGTTCTAACGCCAGGCTGACACCGTGATCAGCTGCAAATTCCGCAAGATTCTGAAGTTCACGAATAGTGTTTTTTACCATCGCATCAATATTTCCCTTTTCTGGAGCACCTGTATTTAAGATGAATGGACATCCGGCAGCAAATGGCGAAAGACGTTCGATGCTGAAACGCAGCCTTGACAAGCGTTCGTACATGTCCTTGGGGATAGGTTGCATCTGGCTTGAACCAAAAGTCCGCACAAACGGTTGAACTGCACTTATACTTAATTCGTGATCCTTGATCATGCATAGTTGTTCTTGGAATCGCTGCGGGTCAAGTTTCTCCTCACAGACTTCTATCATCGTAATACCAAGTTCTGCATATCGCTCCACATCCTGCTCAAAGGTCCAGGGTTGAGTCGTGAATTCGCTTATGGAGATCGGAAATGGAATGGATTGTCCTTTGTTGATGTCGCTCATTACGATTTTATCAAATGATTTGTTTAACCTCAATTAATTATTGGTCGATATGCAGTTTTTAATTTGGGGATTAGTTGCCCGCCAGATCCATGTGTCTTCTCACGTTCATACGCTGCTGCATGCGAATATCACTATCGCTAAGGATTTCATATTCTTTTTCCTTGTGTAATAATTTTAACCAGGTCAAAGCCTGGAATAATCCGCATGAATGAAGTTCCAACCGTATCATGAATTCATTAGTTGGCTTGCGCCGGTTGTTAATATACTGGCTTATGGCTGCATCACTTACCCCGATATCACCTGCAAAATCTTTATCCGTCAGTGCTTGCCGTCTGATATACTCTTTTAGAAAAAAACTAAAATTGAACTGCTGCTCAAATTGATCCCCATGAACGTAATTCTCCAGCTGGCTCTTTAACTGAAGCATTTTTTTATATTTTTCCGGTTGCATATTTTTAAAGCTTAAGTTTCAGTATTTCGTCCTGATTATATTATGAAAGGATCCTCTAGTACATTTTGTATAAGAGGAATTCTTCACATTATTTTGACTTAAAATTTATTCTCGTTGAATTAATATTAATGAAATGCCTTTTATTGATGCGATATAAATACTCACCGGCCAACATACCCAATACCGGAGAACTACAGTAAAGCCAGAACGATTTCCAGTCATTTGAGACTACTGCTGAGGAAAAAGTGCGAGCAGGGTTCATACTCATGCCGCTATATGGTGATTCAAATGTTATGAACAAAGTGATCATGGCCGATACAACGAATGGCGTGTATTTGTCCCAATTCTTTTTGATTCCCATAAAAAGCACTACAGCGATCAATAGTAATGAAATAATAAATTCAAAAATGAAGGCCACTACTACACCTGAATTTCCCGGAGCCGTAACCACGTAATTAATTTCCGGATTTGCCATCCAGGCAGGGAACATCAATGCCACTAAATAAACGCCTAAGCTTCCGCCAATTAATTGGAACAGCGTATAAAATATGGCATCAGTAAAACCAATATCTCCTAAGCGGTAACGGATCAGGGTAACTGCAGGGTTGATATAAGCGCCCGATTGCTTACCAAATTTTGAAGTGAATATATATAAAGCGGTTATTCCCATCGCTAATCCAACCAAAAAACGGCGCAATAATGCGGATGTAATTAAATGCCGGAGCGGTAAGCCCGGATATTGGAAAAGCGCATCAAAGAATGCGGCGGAGATCATGAATAATCCTAATCCACGCGCTTCATCAATATATTTTCTTAGCTCTGTTTTCCAGTTCTTTCTCATGGACTTTGCTACCACGTATTTAACTTTTCAATCAAATGGTCACCAACCCGCAAAGCGTTGGCCATGATCGTTAGCGACGGATTTACCGCGCCAATAGATGGGAAAAAACTGCCGTCAACTACATACAGGTTATCTACTTCATGAGCTTTGCAATTGGTATCCAAAACCGAAGTTGCCGGATCGGTTCCAAATTTCGCTGTCCCGACCTGGTGGGCTACACCAGCTAAGGGTATATCTTTACTTAAATAAATTCCATGTGGAATGAATACATGCTTGGTGTCTATTTTAGCCAGGACATCCTTCCAGGTATCAATCAGCCTGTTAAAGCCTTTTAAGTTATTTTCGGTATAATCCAGGTGAATTTGTCCGTCTATGACTTCCACACGGTTTTCGGGTGCAGGTAAGTCTTCGCCTGTGAACCACCAGTCAACCGAATGCGTCGCCATCTCATTGAGTAATACACCCGGCGTGAAAAATGGCGCATCGGGTGCAACTTGTTCTTTGTCGGATTTTCCTAAAAGCTGTACGTGCCCCATCGGATAAGGAAAATCCTTATCACCGAAATAATAATCGTTGCAGGCCAATGTCTTTTGAAATGATGTTGGGTTTTCTTTTAAGCTGATGCCCAGCATAGCCGCGCTGTTATGCTTCATAAAATTACGGCCCAGCTGGTCACTGCCATTTGCCAGGCCATTAGGATGTTGTGCGTTTGCGCTTTTCAGTAGTAAGGCCGCTGAATTAATGGCGCCGCAGGCAACAACAACAATCGCCGCCTTAAATTTCACCAGTTCGTCCTTTACGGTTACTTCAATATGATCAACAGATTTACCATCTGCGGAGGTAATTAAACGCTCCACCTTTGCATTGATTAATAAGGTGACGTTATCGTTAGGTAATGACGGACGGACACAATTGATATCCGCATCACTTTTTGCATGGATCATACAAGGATAGCCGTCACAGGTATTGCACCTGATGCAAGGGCTATTTAGCATATCTGCTTCATTCAGTTTTACCGCTATGGGCATATTGAACGGTTGGTGGCCGTCTTTTATCAAAGCATCGTGCAATTCCTGTATTCTTGGTTCATGGCTGACCGGCGGATAAGAATAATCCTCTGTGCGAAACGGTTCTGTGGGATCGATACCCATTTTCCCGTGAACCTGGTAAAGTTTCTCGGCCTCGGTGTAATAGGGCTCAAAATCAACATAGGTCAGTGGCCAGGCCGGAGAAATGCCGCCCTCATGCTGTATCTCTCCAAAATCACGTTCTCTTAAACGGAACTCTGCCGCCCCATAAACTTTAGTGTTGCCACCTACCCAATAGCCGGTTCCCGGATGTAAGTCTTTTCCCTGTTTGGTCTTCCAGACTTCTTTGGTGTGGTAGCGCTCATCCTGGAATACAGCTTTACTATCCCAATTAGCTTTTTCGCGCGGTAAAAAGCCACCTCTTTCCAATACCAAAATACGTTTTCCGGTATCCTTTAATTTATATAATAATGTTCCCCCACCGGCACCGGTGCCGATAATGATCAGGTCGTACGTTTCCATAGTTTATTTAATGATCTTGATTTCATAATTCTTGTTTTCCCAATGTTGGGCATCCGTCCAGTAAAAGGTAAAGACAACGCTTTCACCGTCAAAGGCATCAACAGGCACATCAATATAATGGATGCCGAAACCACCATCGATGGCATCTTTTTGCTGAACATGTTCCCAATTATCTACTGACCAGGAAACAGTAGCGGATACTTCTGTAATAATGCGCAGCGTATTACCCTTTTTGATAAATGGGCAGGGCAACATAAAGCGCCAGATGTCAAAATTGGACTCATTTTTATTTTTAATATACCGCTCTATAGTATGATCCGGCATATCAAAAACTTTTTTCTGGCTGACAGAAGCACATAATTTCACATATTCTGCATGCGCCCAAACCAACGGAATAGCGGAACCGGAATGGCTGCCCAGGTATAAGTTCTTAGCGACAATATCATTGGCATCCCAAATCTGTTCGGGAAAAAGTTCATGGCTGGCGAAACCCTCCATCGTTTTCATCAGCGCCTGTGCACCTTTTATATTCCCGGCTGCGACTTCGTAATGCGCCCGTTCGCCGGTCAGCAACGGCCAGGCCCTGCCAATGCCGGTGCCGTCAAAAGCTGAGCCATCTTCGTGCTCACCATAACCATCGTTATTATAGCGGTGCCAGCAAGGACCATGCGGCGTTTCCACCTTCAGTTTCGCGTCTATCACCTTGATCGTGTTTAATATTTTAGGATCTTTCGCGCTGCGCAAACCGAATCGTACCAGGGCTAACGCATCTACGCTGACCAACTCGTTTACAGGAACATTCTTTTCGTCGTCAGGCCGGTTTTTAAGCCCGATGATCTGCCCATCCAAATCTTTTGCCAGGCAGCCTGTGGGATTAATACGGATATAATATCCTTCTACGCCCGCTTCGTTGGCCATAGGCGTATGCTTAACATACAGCCAGTTTTCAATCTGGCTGTTCCAATAATCCGCTTCCTCCCTGCAATATTTTCCAAGCCGGCTGTCTTTATATTCGTCTGCCATTTCTGCCGCAACTAATAGCGCGGCAATACAGGTGGCAATTGTAGAAACCGAAATTCCACTTTCTTCTTCCCATCGTTCCTGCGGCGATAAAGGGCCATATCTTAATAAAAACCCGGCCGCTCTTCTTACTGTCTGCCAGGCAACCTTACTTTCATGTTCTGTTAGTCCATTGTCTTTTTTATACCTGCCAATCAGCAATATGGGAAAGGCGATCTGGTCTAACTGCAAGCCGTCCCAATAAGGTTTGCCTTCGAGCCACATATTCTGGGGCCAATGTCCATCGGCTTCCTGTGTTGCCATCAGGTAATTCATTACCCTTAGTGCATCTTCCCGTGCATTGAAAGCCAAAAAGCCACTCGAACATTCCACCAGGTCGCGGGGCCAAACTACGTGATAACCACCAATATCACCATCGCCCTTTGTATTACCCCAGGGGATAGAAAGGCTGGCGATCACTGCACCTGAAAAATGGAAGGATTCGTGCATCCGCATAATGGCGACACTATTGCGAAATAGTTTTCCGGATTTGATATCCTTGTCTTTTCTTTCGTCTATTGATTGGTGCCAATCGCTCCATTGTTTAACATACAATTGTTTACAGCCGTCAAATCCTTTTAGTAAGCTGGCATGGGCATGCTGGGCGGCTTCGTTCATATCCCGGCCAAATGCCAGGGCAAGCGTAAATTCGTCTTCAGAAGATATATCGATTTCACCTGTTAAGGCGAGATTGCCTGAATCGGCACGATCATATTCCCACTGCATACTTTTGTGTGTAGATATATCGGTGTAGCCTTCGGATACTCCGACGAAACCCACAGATCTTTTTTTCCAGGGAAGAGAACAAGCTAAAGCCAACGTGATACCGTCCCTTTCTGCAAAAAGCATAGGTACTCCCTTGTATTCATCTAACCACCCCATATTTTCGGCGCTTTGGTTGCTGATGTGCGGTGCTAATAAGACATATAATTGGAAATCATCTTTTTTCCCTGTGATAGGTTCGAACTTTATCTTTTGTAAAACGGTGTTATGCAGCGGGTCCGTAATAATTTCTTTGTGGATTTTATAAAGGGTATCAAGGCCGGTATTGGTAACTTTATAGCAGGGAATCCCTGTTTCAATCATTGCGGTTTCATGGCGCGTATCTCTCTTTTCTTCAGCAAAGAAATCGCCATCTTTTGTTACCAGTAACTCCATGTCCCTGATGCAGGCATTATCCTCCCGTGGGTAATAAACTTCATTTAATATACCATGACTGGTAGTAAAGCTGACCTGGCTATACGAGCTTAATGATTTTCCTATTCCTGATTTGGAACTGTTGGTCCATTTGCCGGGAATACCCGGCGCACCCGGGGCGGGAGACTTATATGTTTTTTGGGGCATTTGATGATTTTATAGAGAAGTTAAATTCTTTGATATTCAATAATATACATAGGATAGACAGGTGAAATACCGTTATGTTTTAATTCACATTTGCTACTTGTGCAGGTATTCTCCTTATTAATTTTTCTTGGTTTAAGAGCACCTCCTGATGCAGGAGGTGCTAATTGACACACTATTAAACACTGAAAAAGCTGATAAGCTATTGTTTAGTTGGTTGCGGGGCTTTTCCGATCAGCGCCATAAACTGGTCCAGTTTAGGCGTTACAATAATCTGCGTACGCCTGTTTTGGGACTTACCAAAATCCGTACTGTTATCGGCAATAGGGTTATATTCTCCACGTCCACCGGCGGTCATCCGTTTTGGATCTACATTGTAAGTATTTTGCAGGGACTGCACTACGGAAGAAGCCCGGAGGCAACTCAGATCCCAGTTGTTTCGGATATTCACCTGTGATATAGGAACATTATCAGTATTACCTTCTACCAGCACGTCGTAATTGGAATAGTCATTAATAATTTTGGCCACTTTGCTCAAAATGGAACCCGCGTTGGGTGAAATCATATAGCTTCCCGACTGATAAAGCATATTATCGGCCAGCGAAATGTAAACAACTCCCTTAAGCACTTTTATATCTACATCTTTCATCTCGTCCGAGCTCAGCGAACGGGTAAGATTAGTAGTCAGAATCATATTCAAAGAGTCGCTTTTATTTTTCAGCTCGACCAGGTGCTGAATATATTTATCTGATGCACTGATCTGGTCAGCCAACTTGGCGATATTCGCGCCACCCTGGTTATTGCCTGCCAGGCACTGGTTGAGGGAGTTTTGCAGTCCCGCAGCGTTTGCCCTGGCCTGCGCCAATTGATCCTCCAGGCCTTTTGTATGTTCCCTGGAACCGGCAAGTTCCTGCTGGGTCACCTGCCAGCTTTGTTTCAGGTTACGGTTGGAATCTATTGACCGGTTATAATCACCTTGTAAAGCAGCATATTTTTTTGTGCTGACACAGCCTTGTGTCAGTATGGTTGTTGCCACCAGGATAATACCCGGAAGCCAAATTTGAATTTTCATGAGTTTTAAAATTTGAAAGAATGATCTAATACGATTAAACCAATATTGACGCCGATTTACTTGCTGTCAACATGGATAAATTTTGGTAATAGAAATTATCGATCAAATCCGAATAGTCCGAAGAGCAAGAAAGGAGTATTGCTTATGATAAAATAAGCGCGTGTATAAAAATGGAAAGATTTGCCTGGTGGCAAATAACACTGAAGAAAAAAAAGTAACGAGAAGTACTGCTATAAATTTCGTTGAATCCGGTTGATTCTCTTCCAGAAAACATTTATCGGCCATGCGGGGGAAATTGATGGCATGGTGATTATTATCCACTGAACTTCGGCGGACACTGACGGCTGAAAATAATGAGGGGTTGGAAGAGAAAGGCAAACTTCGGGAGAGAAAAAAGACGTTGGTTAAGGCGAAAAACAGGTAAAATGCGCAAAAAATCAGCGTCACCCATTTAAATAACCTAAGAGACTTTAACCCCCTCATTGATTTTGCAATAATATTAATGCATATATCCAAGGAACACCTTTTTTCATAAAATGTTCTGTTTCAAAATGTTTTTAACAGAATTTAACTTTTAAAAACAATTATTAATCCTGAAAGGTTATTTTTTGGAGTCAATAATAAATGTGCTCCAAACATCATGATAAATTTCATAAATGAATTACCGGAAAAAGTGATTGGAATCGAAGTAACTAGCGATATTTCCAAAGAAGAATATGATTCTAAAATTGTACCGAAAATGAATGAACTGGCTAACCGCCATGGGGAGATTAACTACCTCATCGTGTTGAAAACAGACATTGCTGCATTTGATGCAGGTGTTTGGTGGGATGATTTTAAAATGGCACTGAACCATTTTACCAAATGGAATAAAGTGGCTATAGTAACAGATCATGAAATGATCAAAACAGTGACTCATCTTTTCGGATTCGCCTTTCCGGGTGAGCATAAAACCTTTAAGTTAGCTGACTATGATGAGGCGTTAAGCTGGGTATCTGTTTAAAGCATCACATCGCTTCTTTAATTCCTTTTTTGATCAGCCACCAGTTCATCGGGTAGGCTGTAAGAAAACCAAACAGCATAGCAATCTGCATCATAAACCAGAACAATGGGTCGGTAACAGGTATTTTGTAGCCAAATATCACAAAAAACACGATTGCCATCCAGCCATACATGCCGATCTGCCAGCAGGTCAGTGAAAGGGTGTCTGCCTTGAACGCTGCCAACAGGGCGGCTCCGGAAGATATTTTACGCATGGGTTTGATGGCATAATATTGAAATAGGATACCGATGACAAAGGCAAAAACAAAGTCCATTACCCAGGTTCCGACCAGTTTACTACCAAAAAGCGTAACAGGCACCCATAAGAGAAATGATTCGGCGAGTATATCGCCAAGCGTGCAGCCGCTGCCACAATGCAAGGCGCCGATTGCCACGCTTTGCCAAAATGGTTTTTTGTGCATAGGCATCTGCTTTTCAGCGCTGTTTTTCATGGAGCCTTTTTTACCTGCACGGTAATAAAACCATAATGCCAGTGGGCCGGCATAAAGAGCTGAGACAGGATAAACAAAATTCATTATCATCATGGGCTGCCTGTTTCCTGCAAGGATATCTGCAAGGATAAGCAATGCACATAAAAGACTGGCAGATAAGGAAATGATAGCAATCAGTTGCAGCATATCGGTTTATTTAATGATAAAACGAATAAGGCACTTCATTGTTCGGTTATATCTGATTAGGCGAAGCCGATTAAATTAAATAAATTGCCTTTATACCTGTAAATACGTTGCTATGAAGAAGCTTATCCCGTATATAGTTCTTTTCCTGTTTTCCGGGAAAATGGTATGCTACGCTCAAACTGACAGCATACAACTGAAAAAGGATTCTCTCAAGAACGTAGAGCTAAACCGTCAGTTGGTGAGCACCCAACAATTGGTGGAAGACAGGCACGCTGATTCCCTAAAACGAGCTGAGCTGCAAATGCAAGTTTCCCGGCTGGCTAGCGGAGACCGTGAAAAAAGGGAAATATTGCTAAAAGAGCTTACCGCCATGAAGGAACGGGACTCCCTGCGTGTTATCCGGCAAAAACAACAGGTAGATTCGCTCCGCAAAGTTGTAAAGGGTTACCCGGTCGCGCCCTTTCGGGACACTTTGTTTTTTATTTATACGCGGCAGGGAAGTTTCGGAGCCAAAGAACGCGCCGAAGCGGTCAGTGAACGGATCGGAAAGTTAAGCGGTGACTATCTGTTTAAAAAAGATTCTCTCAAACTGTCACTTTCCGAACAAACAGTGGATCTTGTATATAAGGATGATTTGCTGATTTCATTTTCTGAACGGGATGCTTTATGGCAAAATACTACACAGCGGTTATTGGCTGAAAAAACCAGGAGCATTATCGCTAGTGCCATTATGAAACATCGGGAAGAAACCAGCTGGCTCACCCTCGCTAAAGAAACCGGACTGGCCCTGCTGGTCATCCTGGTGCTGGTTGCAATTATTTATGGTATCAACAGGTTATTTAAATGGATCAGGACTAAAACCCAGCATCAAACTTCATGGTTTAACAAGGGCATTCGGGTCAATAACTATGAACTGCTGAACCCGGAAATGGAGCTCAAGGCGATCAATTTTATTGCCGGAATCATTAGATGGCTGTTACTCCTGCTCATTATTTATCTGGCTTTACTGCTGTTGTTCGGTATTTTTCCGTTTACCAAAGATGTTTCCACCATCCTGCTTACCTACATTGCCACGCCGTTAAAAAGTATAGGATTGTCTGTATGGAATTATATTCCTAATTTGATTACTATCCTTGTTTTGGTGGTGGTTTTCCGCTATGTGTTGCGGTTTTTCTATTATCTTAAAACCGAGATACAAACGGGAAAATTAAAGATCCCCGGTTTTTATGCCGATTGGGCAAACCCGACTTACCAGATTATCCGGGTATTGATTTTAGCATTTATGCTCATTGTCATATTCCCTTACTTACCTGGCTCTGATTCGCAGGTTTTCAAAGGTGTTTCAGTTTTTGTAGGCGTCCTATTCACTTTCGGTTCGGCAGGTGCGCTTGGCAACATTGTTTCTGGCCTGGTGCTTACCTATATGCGCGCTTTCAAATTAGGTGACCGGGTAAAAATCGGCGAAGTAACCGGCGATATCATTGGAAAAACCTTGTTGGTCACTCGGATCCGTACCATCCAAAACGAGATCATTTCTATTCCTAATTCAACGGTAATGAGCAATCATACGGTAAATTACAGCAGTGATGCCGCCGTAAACGGATTGATCGTTCATACCTCAGTAACTATTGGGTATGATTCTCCCTGGCGACAAGTACATGAATTATTGATCGCTGCGGCCTTAGATACACCGATGATTGAATCCGAACCCAAACCCTATGTTTATCAAACAAGCCTTGATGATTATTATGTCAGTTACCGGATTAACGCGTTCACTAAAGAACCTAATAAACAAGCGGCTATTTATTCACATTTGCATGAAAATATACAGGATCAGTTTAACAAAGCAGGTGTAGAAATTATGTCGCCGCATTATAAATCATTGCGTGATGGTAATGCGACCACCATCCCGCCGGAATACCTTCCAAAGGATTACATTGCTCCTCCATTTTCCACCAGACAGCAAAAAGAACAATGAATATCAATGATATACTGACCTTTACTATTGTGCTGGCTGCTGTGTTTGCTTATATTAATCATAAGCTGATCAAATGGCCGCCAACCATCGGGATCATGGTGCTCTCGCTGGTTTCGTCAGTTGTATTGGCGACACTCGGCCGGTATTTTCCTTTACTATCTGACAAAGCCAAAGAACTGGCATCTTCCATAGATTTCCATGATATCTTAATGAATTTCATGCTTAGCTTCTTATTGTTTGCCGGGGCAATACATATTGATGCCCGCAAACTTAAAAAAGAAAGATGGCCGGTGTTGATCCTTTCAACATTGGGTATTCTGATTTCCACATTCTTAGTTGGCGGAATGGTTTGGTATCTACTGAGGGTATTCCAGCTGCCTATTCCGTTTATTTACTGTTTGCTTTTTGGTTCTTTGATATCTCCAACTGATCCTATCGCGGTACTGGCCATTCTTAAAGCGGCTCATATTCCTTCCTCACTGGAAACAAAAATTTCCGGGGAGTCACTGTTTAATGACGGTGTGGCCGTCGTTTTGTTCATTACCATATTCGAGGTATCCCGTTCTGGTATTGCTGATGTATCTTTTTTTTCAGTAGGGAAGCTGTTTCTGCAGGAAGCCGTGGGCGGGATGCTTTTCGGGGCGATGCTTGGCTACGCGGGTTTCTTTGCGCTCCGCTCCATGGATGATTATAAGGTAGAGGTACTGACGACAATTGCTGTTGTAATGGGTGGCTACTGGGCGGCTCAGCATTTGCATGTTTCCGGGCCGCTGGCCATGGTTGTTGCCGGCATTATCATGGGCAATAAAGTAAAGGACGAAGCTATTTCTGATGAAAGCCGCGATTATCTTGGAAAATTCTGGGAGCTGATTGACGAGATACTGAACGCGGTGCTTTTTTTGCTCATCGGTTTGGAAATGCTGATTATCAAAATCAATCCTGTTATATTCCTGATCGGCCTGGTAACTATCGTGATCGTGCTGGCGGCACGTTTTGTTTCTGTATTATTCCCAATATTATTAATGCGTTTTAAAATAAAATTTGAGCAGCATGCGGTACTTATTCTAACTTGGGGCGGGTTGCGCGGCGGACTGTCGGTGGCTCTTGCCTTATCCTTAACAACAGAAATGCATCGTGACGAATTTGTGCTGATCACTTATATGGTTGTGGTATTCTCCATACTTATTCAGGGTTTAACTATCGGAAAGGTTGCGAAAAAACTATTGAAGCCGGTAACTGTTTAACGATGTATGTTTCAACTTTTGGTAAAATGTAGCATACTTTTACCTGAACCTGAAACGTTTTTAAATTTATATGTCATTTAAATATGCGTCCAATACTGTTTTTCGTATCCCTCATAAGCTTGTTTTCCATATCTGCAAATTCAAAAGCGCAATCTATTGAGCCAAGGGAAAGGATTTGTGGGAAATGGGAGTCAACCGATAAAAAACTACGCATACAAATCTATTTGGAACAAAATCAGTATCATGCTAACCTCATCTGGTTTAGCAATACAGATGGTAAGCCTATGAGTTACTGGACGGATGTCAACAACCCAGATCCGGCGCTCCGCAAAAGAAAGTTATTGGGGATGAGCATTCTTAGCGGCTTGCAATATGATCCCGAGACCAATAGCTGGGAAAATGGTATGGTATATGATTCGAGACATGGCAGGGAATGGAACGCTTCAGCTTATATTGGTAAAAAAGGGCAATTACATGTACGAGGTTATTGGCACTTTAAATTTATCGGTAAGACGATGAACTTTAACAGAATCTAATAATAAACATTGAATTTAACGGGTTTATTCATTTGATTTCCTTCGTTATTTGGACTTCCGGCTGTTCAAAAAAGCAATTATGGTGTTTAGCTCCTTTTTACTGAGGATGCCTCCGTATGCAGGCATATTGCTGCCCCCGTTTACTATTCTGATCGTTAAATCTGCAGGTGATAACCGTAAGCTTACATCCGAAAGTTCGGGCCCTTTAAATCCACCCTGGTCATTAATCCTGTGGCAGTAAAGGCAACCTTTTTTATAGAAAAGTACAGACCCGGCGATAACGGTGGTGTCTGCCGAGTGAACATTTTTAGCCGTTAAAGGTTTAGCCTCGAATGCCGGGGACCAGGGAGACCGTTCTCCTAATAAAAATAAGCTAAACACAAAAACAATTACACAAACCGAACCAAATACAGCCCATGGACGCCTGAGCGGGTGGCGCTCACCTTTATTAGAAACAAATGGCAAAGCAAGTAGAATAAGAATAGTTAGCGCAGGGCCAATAATGATCATATAAGATTCAATCTTCGGTGGCATCAGCGCAAATAAGGAAAATATAGATAACATGTACCAGTCCGGTGCCGGATTGGCATTTAAAGAAGCCGGGTTTGGCGGCCCTGTTAATGCAGGAGGGCCGATAAAAATAGCCAGCAGAATTATCGATATAATCGTTAGGGCTCCAAATATAACATCCCGCCAGGCAGCGTAGGGCCAAAACGGGATGCCTTTTTCTACCAGCATCTGTTTGTACCATGCGCGGTAAGTTTTTGGATCTACCAATCTGCCTACTTTGGCGGGTTCTGAAATTCCGTTACGAATAACCAGCATCAGGTGATAGCCTACAAAAAGAAAGATGATAGCTGGAATAATAAATACATGATAGGAATAAAACCGGCTCAAGCTATGGCCTCCGATAGTATCGCCACCCAGTAATAATCTGGCAGCCCACTTACCAATGAACGGGATTCTTCCCAACTGTTCGGCAGCCACAACCGATGACCATACGCCGTTGGAATCCCATCGCAGCAACTGCCCCGTAAAGCCCATTGCAATGGTCATAAAAAAAAGTATCACGCCGCTGATCCAAGTCATTTCCCTCGGGTATTTATAGGCGGCGGTGATATAAACCCGGATCATGTGAATACTTACCATGATAATCATCCCCGAGGCGCCAAAGTAATGTATACCACGTAACACGTTTCCAAAGGCAGCATCATTGGTTATAAACTGTAGGGATTTATAGGCTTCAGAGGAGGAGGGCTGGTAAAGCAGCGATAAAGCCACTCCCGTAATTACCTGTAAAACCAAACAGAATAATGTCGCGCTTCCAAAAACATAGCTCCACTTGGAGCCCGGAGGAACAGGGTGCTTGATCAGCGGCATGAATATCTCCGTAAACCCGCTGCGGTCATCGATCCAATCCCATATCTTTTTTAGTCTTTTCATGTGGTTATCAGGCGCTGATATTGGTGATGGGTATGGCAGATGTTTGAATTTCTATGGCATTTTTATTGATCCTAACCGGATATTGCACCAAAGATTTGGGTGGCGGGCCTGCCGCCACAGAGCCGTCCTTATAATAAACACCACCATGGCAAGGGCACATAAATAGATGCGCATCCGCTTCCCATCTGACAGGGCAACCCAGATGTGTACAATTAGCCGAAAATGCTGTGAACTTATTTTCTTCGTCCCTGCGCAGCCAGGCTGCGGACTTCGAAGTTACACCCGACCATTTTTCGGGATCCGCATTTTCGAAGGTGACCAGGTTGGTAGTCCCCACTTTGAAGGTATTCAGTTCACCCACCTTGCGCCAAAGTTTTGGCGTTTTTTCAATCAGCGGGGCAAATATGGCTGCCAAAACAGGGACGCCGGCTACCGCGGCCGATAAAAAGCTTAATCCAAGGCTGAGCTTGATTAAAAAACTTCGCCGTTGTTCATTCTCGGGCTCTTTTTTTATATCATCATCTTCTTTATTCATGTCTAATCTGGTTTATCCATCCAATTAATGCTGTAATAAATATCAATCCGCCAGCCGTCAGAACCACCCAAGTAGTTAGCAGCCCCCAAAAAATGAAGGCAAGGCCCATAGCCAAAAAAAATGGCCAGTAAGTTGGTTTGGGCAGTATTTCGGGCCGGGCTTTCTCCCAATCCTTTTCAGGCACTATACTTTTATCAATTTCGTTATGGTTACTCATGGCTGGCTATTGAGGTATTAAGTTGAATGCTGGTGTTCTTTTTAGGTAGATCAGTTTCTGCGAACCAGCGGTACAATAAAAACAGGCAGCCGCTCAGGTACACAAAACAGCAGGGCACCCACATAATCAATCCCGCTGCCTGCTGATCTTCAGCAGGCGATATGTTCCACGAATTCTCCGGAGACATTCCCGCGAAGTTATGCCAGGTATTTAATGGCGCGAACGTAATCAGTAACCCTAATAAAGAACAGCTGATGCAAGCCGTAAACAGATATACTATCCCCGTTAAGGGTTGTAAATGAGCTGATTTAAAAGGGCCGAATATTGGCCAGCTAAAAAGCATACCTGCCAAAAGCATGCTACCACTATGTAATACAGGAACGAAGCTAAAAGAACTATGCATGGTATTCATAGCGCCATCAAATACAACCGGTATGTGCCAGAACCACATAATGCCCACCCCGCAAAGCCAGGCCAGCCAGCTATATTTATTAAAAAACGACGACAAAGCAAAAATGCGGTTGTACAGCGGAGATATATTTTGAGGTGTAAAACTGATGACCAGTAAAGGCCCGCAGATGAGTAATTGCGTTACATGAACAATCATGTGCGTGCTAAAATAGCGCATGCCCAATGCAGCGATCGGCGAACATTCCGTCAGAATAAAAAGAAGAAGGGCCGACAAAACGCATAGCGTATTTTTTACTCCTTTAAAACCTGTTATCAGGTAATACAAGTAAATAATACCTATGATGAGGATTATGACACAAGGATCAAAATGCCATTGTTCCATAAGTGGTTTCATTTCCATAGCTTTAAAATATATGGGGTAAGACGTAAACAATCAAAAACACAACTGCCCAGACAATATCCACAAAATGCCAGTAAATACCTACCGCGCCTATAACGGAAGATTTTTTATTAGTGAAGTCGCCTAAAAAGGTTAAACAGGTAACTATTGCGATAACAACAATACCGACAAACACATGCAGACCATGAAAACCGGTAAGTGTAAAAAAGCTGGTTCCGAAAATGCTGCTGCTCACGCTGATGTGACTGTTCAGCAAACCAAGATATTCTCTGCCCTGGCCAAAAAGAAATATGCCGCCTAATAGTATGGTAATAATAAGCCATACCTTTAGCTTTGTTATTTCACCTTTATGATAACTGGATTCGGCGCGCCAGTAAGTAAAGCTGCTAGAAAATAAAAGCACACTGAAAGCACCTGTCGTTTTTATATCCAGGTTGAGCAGTTGGTGCGATTTAAAGTCCGGTGTAAAAGAGAAATAAACAAACGCCATAATCAAAGCCAAGAAAAACATGGCTTCGGTTCCTACTATAAGTTTTATCAGCAGTTTATTTTCCATCCGTATTCCTTTCTTTCCAATCCGCATCATCCGGCCGTTTATGGTCCCTGAAGGGCCTTGTGCTTTTTACAGGGATTACCCGGTCAAAATTTTGAAGAGCGGGGGGCGACGAGGTCGTCCATTCCAATGTGTTAGCATCCCATGGATCTCTTTCTGCCTTTGCACCTGTCTTTATTGCCTTAACTATGATATAAACCAATAAAAGCGTAGCGATGCCCATAACAAAGCCACCGGTAGTGGAGATCAGGTTCAAAATGCCCCAGCCGGGCAGATCGGGATAAGTATATACCCGGCGTGGCATGCCCATGGCACCTAAGGCATGCTGTACCAAAAAGGTGAGATTAAAGCCGGTCACAAAAAGCCAGAAGAACCATTTGCTTAATTGCTCATCCAAATTTCTGCCGCTCATCTTAGGAAACCAGTAAAATAAGCCGGAGAATAATCCGAATAGCGTACCGCCGATGAATACAAAATGCAGGTGCGCCACCACGTAGTAAGTATCGGTTAACTGCCAGTCAATTGGTACCAGCGTAAAAGAGATGCCGGTTAGACCGCCTATCGTAAATTCAATCAGGAACGCGATGGCAAACATCATGGAAACTTTGAAACGGATACTTCCGCCGTGCATTGTCGCCAGCCAGTTAAAGATCTTTACCCCGGTAGGTATACCGATCAGCATGCTGCTGGCAGCAAAAAAATTATTTACCGTATTTCCCAGTCCCGTGGCAAACATGTGGTGCACCCAAACGCCAAAGGCGAGTAGCGCGATGGCAATACCTGAGCCTATAATAAATGCATAACCGAAAATAGGCTTACGGCTATAAACCGGGAAAACTTCTGAAAAAATACCGAAAACGGGCAATATGACAATGTACACTTCCGGGTGACCAAAAAGCCAAAACAGGTGCTGCCATAAGATCGCCGACCCCCCTCCCTGCGCGCTGAAAAAATGAGCATGTAACTGGCGGTCGAACAGCAACATGACCAATGCAGCATTTAACGACGGAAACGCAGCTAATATCAAAAAGGAATTGATCAGGATCATCCATACAAACAAGGGCATCTGTTTCAACCCCATTGATTTTATACGATATTTAAGTATAGTAACCACAAAGTTGGCTGAAGCAGCAACCGTTCCGATTCCCGCGAAAAGCAGTCCCGCGCAATAGTAATCGATGCCGGGCGAAGACGAATAGTTATACTGATTTAAAGGCGCATAATTGAACCAACCGGCGTCGGGCGCGCCACCGGCTAAAAAACTAAAGTAAAGCAGCAAGCCGCCGAAAAACGTGCACCAAAAACTAAAGGCATTAAGACGCGGAAAGGCCATATCGTTTGCGCCGATCATCAGCGGGATGAAGTAGGTGCTGAAACCAAATATCGCCGGCATCGCCACAAAGAAGATCATCGTGGTGCCATGCATGGTAAACAGCTGATTATACATTTCGGGATCAAGGAAATGATTATTGGGTACAGCCAGCTGGATTCGGATCAGCAGGATTTCACCGCCGCCTATTACGATAAATAAAACAGACAGCCACAGATACATGATACCAATCATTTTATGATCAACAGACGATATCCATTGCAGCAAGCCCTGGTCGGTACTTTCGCTGAAGCCTGGAATGGATTGTTTGGGTTCCGGTACCTGTAATTCGTCCATACTTATTTTAGCTGTTTAAGGTAAGCGGTAAGTGCACGCACGCTATCGGGCCCGAAAATAAAGCGGGGCATATGCGCTCCGGGTTTCACCTTCTGCGGATCAGTAAGCCATTTGTTGATGTTTTCTGTTGTATTGTCCATCATTCCTGTCAACATGGTTTGCCTGCTGCCGAAATGGGTCAGGTCGGGTCCCTGCATACCATTTGCAGCCGTTCCCCTGATGCTATGACAGCTGCTGCAGGAGGCGTTCATAAAAAGCGCAGCACCAATTCTGGCTAGGGTATCTGTAGGTTTTACGGCATTTAATGAATGTTGAGTAAGCCATTTTTCATAATCAGCAGGAGTCTGCGCTACAACCCTGATCCGCATCCAGGCATGTTGCTGCCCGCAAAATTCACTGCAAGCGCCCTCATAAATTCCAGGCTTATCGATGGTTACCCACAGATAATTATGCATACCGGGTATCATGTCCATTTTACCGCCCAAAGACGGAACCCACCAATCATGAATGACATCGGCAGCTTCCAGTTGCATCAGTATCTTTTTTCCTACAGGCAGATGAATTTCATTAGCCGTGTTTACTGTTGTACCGGGATAACTGGCCTGCCACCACCATTGGTGGCCTGTAATGATCACGTCAGGTTTATTCCTTCCGCGATCAGGGTTAACGGCACTCATCGTTTTTAAGGACCAGAAGAAAAAAACGATCACTAATATTAATGGAATGCCTACCATTAGTATTTCAAGCTTTCTATTTCCAGCAGTTTGCTTTGGTTCGGCATCATCCTTCTTGAAGCGGTATCTAATGGTAATAAATACAGTCAACCCAACTACCAGCAATAATACGAGAGAGGCAGCGGCAATAAATCCATAATCCAGCGATTTTATCTTTTCGGCTTGAGGCGAAGCGCCATTAAATATAGATTGTCCCTGCGCAATAATCGGTAAATTTGCTATGGTAAGCTTCATAGATTGCAGTGGGGTAATAGAAGATTATAATACTAAGTATTTACAAGTCAATTTGTTTCCCAATTTTGATTTTTTTAGCTTTTTGAATTTGAGAATTGATTGACGCAGGCGCAGCTTTAGCAAAAAGATTAATTGTTGACAATATTTTTTGGAACGATTTTTATTTAGATTGTAATGATTTATATTTGATTAACGATTTAGAATCATTTATCCAATGCGTGATTCGTAAAGTAGTTGATTTTTTGAAGATATAAATGCGTGAAATATAGATAGTTATGAATGATGTTCATGTCCCGTCCATTCCGCCAAGTAAGTTTAAAAGCCTTGTAAATTGATATTTACGAGGCTTTTGGTTTTTAGAGGATATGGTAGGGAAAATTAGAATAAAATAGACAAACATATCCGGTGTTCACTTCAAAAAATGTGCTAAATAGTAAAAGATAGCTTCGCAGCTATCTTTTGAATCTCACCCCCGAGGTACAAAATCTCGTCATTTAATCCTTCAATTTAAAACTATAATTAAAAAAATGCTAAATCATCGGGGCCATATTGACTTCAACTTTACGAATTTCAACGAATTTATAATAGTGCCTTCAATGCTGCTAAGTGCCAGGTTTCTATAAAACTCATTAGGAAAAAAAACACAGCTCATTACTGTTAGTCCATTATCTGCAAATAATTCAACAGAAGAGTTGTCAACTAAAATAGTTATATCAGATGACGAAAAATTAACTAGCCGTGGTGCTACAAATTTTCCCGGAAAATTCTTATTAAAAGTAATTTTACCTGAATGTGTTCTATCAATATAATACTGTTTTTTTTGGCTATCATACCCAATCAATAGCACTTCATTTTTTGAGTTTGATAATTTAACCTGGAAATTTTTAAGCTGATTAATTTTTATTTTTAGCAAATATGGGCCGGCTTTATCGTCCACTTTGTCAGAAAGAAGAACGGATTTATTTAAATTGATGTTAGTGAAAATATGGGGCTTCCCATAAATGCTGCTTAATTCATTTACAGGCTCTGAGGACAATAGTACTTTCCCATTTACATTTTTAAGTTTTAACTCACGCGGAATCGTCATCGCGTTACGCCATTTCACAGTCGGAACATCACCTGCATACTCCCAGTTACTCATCCAACCTAAAAAAATCTTCCTGGTCCCTGTATTGCACCAGGTTACGCCGGCATACTCATCCGGGCCGTAATCAACCCATTTAACCTCTTTATCAACGGGAGTAAAAATGTTACCGTTGAAATGTCCAACAAAATATTGTGTAGCTGATCCGCCGTTCGGCCCTCCCGGGTTAACATTCATAATTAAAACCCAATATGTCTTTCCATTCAACTTCAAGGAAATCAAATCAGGGCATTCCCAAACACCGCCATGAGCGCCAAGCTGTTTGCCAAATTCACTTTCTTTAATCCAGGTTTTCAAATTTGACGATGAATAAAATGTGATATGATCTTGCGTAGCAAGTGTCATTATCCACTTATGCTCAGGCGCATACCATATTACCTTTGGGTCTCTAAAATCCCTGATACCAGGATTTTTTAACACCGGATTACCGCTGTATTTGGTCCAGGTTGCTCCGTTATCCAAACTGTAAGCCAGGCTTTCGTTCTGGAAATCATTTCTGCCTGCACGCTCACCTTTCGGATCATGATTGGTAAAGATAGCTACCAGCGGAATCTTTCCATTTTTTCCAAAACCGGAAGTGTTGTTAGAATCCACAACAGCACTGCCGGAAAATATATATCCCAAACTATCCGGATATAGCGCTGTAGGTAACTGCTTCCAGTGAATCATGTCCCGGCTTTCCGCATGCCCCCAGTGCATAGGTCCCCAGGTTGTACCTCCGGGAAAATATTGAAAGAACAAATGGTAAATCCCGTTGTAGTAAACCATTCCGTTAGGGTCATTCATCCAATGTGCCTGCGGCGAAAAATGTACCTGCGGACGATATTGTTCATGATATATTGTAGTGTCGGTTTGCGCAAATGATTTAAAAGAAGCTGAAATGAGCAGCCAGAGGAAAACTAACTTTATATTTTTCTGCATAATTAGGTTATTAATTGCCGGTCAATATTAAGCAACCGAAGTGTTATTATGTAATTTAATGTATCGTTTTACTTACTTGTTTTACTGTTAAATTGGTAAAATCAGCGGTACCACCAGTTGCAAATAACGAAACGGCTCCTTTTGCCTGGGTTGGAAAAACCAAATCAGTAATGGTGTATTCCCCCTGATTAATAAAAACCTCTATAATTGACTTATCCACTAAAATCCTGCAGGTTATATTAGTTAAGTCAACATTGTCCATTTTAGCTGATTCAATACCGGTGAACGAGCTGCTGAAACTGGTGTTTCCTGATTTGGTGCGGTCAAGCAATACGGATGATAGCGCCTTATTCAGGGTTATCGTTGTTTGTTCAGAACCGCTTTGCAAAATGTTTATGCCTGCTGTGGCAGCATTCGCAAGCGAAACCGTAAACTGAATATCAAGCGATGTGCCGGAAGCTGCGCTTAATTGCATGGTATTACTTAGGCTGATGGCTGAATTGTTATAGAGCGCTGCTTCATGTTGACCGATCTCTGCAACGGGTACCTGCAGCAAATGATAACCATCGGAATTATTTACTTTGCGTAAGGATAAGCTCCTTGGTACGGCATATTGTCCGCGATAGCCCATTGTTGGTATAGATCCTGCGTAACTCCAGTTGTTGGCCCATCCTACCATTACCGTGCGGCCATCGGTGGTTGGTATATTGTTATAAGTTACGCCGGCGTAATAGTCTTTGCCATAATCTACATATAGCGGATAATTATCAGCGTCCGCTGTAAACTTTGTACCATCAAAACTCCCGATAAAATACTGCATACCACCAAACCCATTTTCTACACCTCCGCCTGAGACTGAAAGCACCCATTTTTGCGTTGATGTACCTTCAACAGTAAGTTGATATAAGTCGGGGCATTCCCAAACCTGGTTGGTATTGCCTATGGCACCAAAATCACTTTTGAATGTCCACTTTTTCAGATCCGGCGAGTTATATATTCTAACAGAATCTACATCAGGTTTTGAAATAACCATTACCCATGTTTGAGTAGGCGCATACCAAAATACCTTAGGATCGCGAAATTGGGTTGAGCCGATATTTAAAACCGGGTTTTTGGCATAAGCAATCCATGTTTGACCTTGATCCATGCTGTACGATACACATTGCGTTTGGGATATAGCATTGCCGCTTGCATCACTATTATTAGCAGTGTACACAGCAACCAGCGGTACTTGCCCGGCCTGTGTTGCAAAGCCAGACGTGTTTGAGTTGTCAACAACTGCACTGCCGCTAAAGATCAGTGATGTTCCAATACCCGTAATTACTTCGGGGATCGCAACTCCCGTTTCATGCCAGCTAAAAAAGTCACTGCTCAAAGCCTGGTCCCAGTTCATATTTCCCCAAACGTAACCCAAGGGATTATACTGCGAAAACAAATGGTACTGTCCGTTATAATAAACGAGCCCGTTGGGGTCATTTACCCAGTTGGTTGTGGGTGTATAGTGAAACAATGGCCTGTACGAAACAGATGCTGCAGTAGTATCGCTGCCACTGCCGCCGTTGTTTTGTTTGCTAATCTGGTTGTTTACCGATGATTTACTACATGCGGAAAGCAGTAATAAAATCAGGCAATTTAAAATAATACTGTTTTTCATTTTTGTAAGTATTATATGTATTCTTAGACCCAATACCATAGACAGCCGGAGGAGACTTACCGCCTCCGGCTGTTGAAAAAACTGTTTACCAACCGGGATTTTGCTTGTACAAACCCTTGCTGAAATTGATCTGATTTTCAGATATCGGTAAATATTCATCGCGATTTTTGGTGAAATGTGCACCTACCAGGTGGGTTGTCCTCGTAGACTCTACAGCGAAGTAGTTATTCAGATAATCGGCGGCTATTCCCCATCGTACCAAGTCAAAGAAACGATATCCTTCCATTGCGAATTCTAACCTGCGCTCAAACATCAGTGCCTGCATAGCATAGGAATTAGTCCATGTGCAATTCACACCCGGCTTATAAATATCCATATGGTAGTTTGAAGTCGGTGTTCCATTAGCTTGTACCAACAGAGCAGTGCTATTCATAGCCCTTTGCCTTACCATATTAATATAAGGCAGTGCGGCAGTTTCCTGGCCCATTTGTATAAGGGCTTCCGCTTTCATTAACAATACGTCAGCATAACGGATTACTTCCCAGTCTTTAGAGCTCGACATAAATGGTGGGAACCTGGTAAATGATGGATCAGTGTACGCAACGGTTTCCTTAACACTTAACAATGGGCCATACACCTGCGGATCACGAGCCCAGGAAGCATTATAAACCAAACCGGTTTGATATTTATAAGGGTGCCCCGGAATAGCCGCTGTATGATCCAGGCGGGGATCAAATGTATTAGTTTGATAATCACCGGCCGGAACAACATCCGTATTATTAAAAGTAGTAAACTCAGGCAAGCCGGTGGCATCAGTTTTAAAAGCATTAATTAAGTTATCGCTGGGTACGTGGAAGCCACAGCAGCCATATTGTACGTTCATGGGATAATCAAGGCAATGCCCGGCGTCAATCCTGCCAACGGGTGTACCATCATTTTTTGAATATTGAATGGAGAATACCGACTCCTGAGAATTGCCGTACTGCGGCAAAAAGTTATCAGCAAAATCCGCATCAAGCGCATATTTACCGGAATTTATAACACTGTCACACTCCGAGTTTACTTGTGCAAGTTTTGTTTGATCAATACCTGTTACATTGTTATTAGCATCCTGCGTGTATGCCTGGTATAAAAGGGTTTTAGCTAAATAAGCCTGCGCAGCGCCTTTAGTTGCACGGCCAACATCAGATTGGGTTACCGGTAAATTAGCAGCAGCAAATTTAAAATCACTAGCAATATTAGTCCACAGTTGATCACTGGTTAATGCAACATTGGATACCGCACCATAGTTAGCAGCGGTTTTTTGTATGGTCTCATCTATCCATGGAATGTGATTAAATAGGATCTTTAAAAGGAAATAGAAATGCCCGCGTAAAAATTTAAGTTCAGCTTCGCGCTCAACCTTTTGCGGGTAATTAGTTAATGACTGGCCTTCCACTAACTGTAGCGCGGTATTAGTCCTGGCTACTCCGACATACAATTGATAAAATACATTATCACCCGAACCATTAGTGATCGTGTTGCTTGAAAACCTTTCAAACTGATCATACTCATTAATGTCTCCGGGACCACCACCACCTTTATAAGCGTCACCACTACGTATACTACCGTATGCCCACATACTACTGAATGGATAAAAATAATAATCATTACCCAGTGATGAATAGGCTGCTATAACCATAGCATCGGTATTAGCTGGTGTGGTTAGATCAGAAGTAGAGATTACTCCCTGAGGTGTAGTATCCAGGTACTTTTTACAGGAAGCGACACTTATGCAAAGCAACAATGCCACTAAATATTTTAAATTTTTCATCTTGTTAATTATAATTGATTAGTAAGAAAAATTAATCCCAATGGTTGTAATTACAGGTATTGGGTAGGCATTTCCCGGATTTTCCGGATCAGGTGCCGTATAGGACGAGCTCTTGAAGGTAAGCAAGTTACTCGCCTGAATATAAACCATAGCGCGTTGCAACTTCATCTTTTTTATTGCTCTTTTCAAATCATACGATAACTGGATATTCCGTAGTTTAAGGTAAGAGCCACTTTCTAAAAAGTAGGTAGACGGGCGTCCCTCATCATTATTATTGTTTAGCGTTAAAGCCGGAATAGTTGATTTGTTGTTTGTTGGCGTCCACGCGTCTAACACTCTTGTACCCCAGTTTGATCCGGGCGCCAGGGAAGTGAAGTCAGTTAGCGTTTTATAAGTATTGTTAACTAAGCCACCTTGCGATCCTTGAAAGAAAAATGTAAGATTAAAGCCTTTATAACCAACTGAAGTATTCAATCCATAAATGAAATTAGGATCCGGATTGCCTATAAAGGTCTCGTCATTTTGGTCAATCACACCGTCGTGATTCAAATCTTCGTAGCGGAGGCGACCAACACCCTTTCCAGGCTGCGCTGCAGAGGTATTAACTTCGGCCTGGTTTTGGAATATGCCTTGTACCACATATCCATATTCTGAGTTGATATCACGGCCTATAACAGTTTTGGTAGTGCCGTTACCTGCATAAGCGTTAAGAACATCCGATGGCAGGGACAAAACCTTGTTTCTATATCCGGCAATATTACCGGCTAAATTAAAAGTGACATCATGTGTGATGTTACCGCTATAGTTTAGCTGTAACTCTAAACCTTTGTCCTGCATAGAGGCACCGTTATAGGTTTCATTTCCACCTTCACCAAGTACAGCCAGGTAGGGTGGCGTGATCAATATATCTGTTGTTTTTTTGATGTAATAATCAGCAGAACCTGTTAGCTTATTATTAAAGAAGCCGAAATCAAGCCCGAAGTTGCTTTGCGTAGTAGTCTCCCATTTTAGCTGTGGGTTACCGGTTTGAACGGCTGTAAAACCTGAGGGCAATGTACCGGAACCTTGACCAGCTATAGCATAAGCACTCCCACCATCACCATTAAAGGCCCCGCGATTACCGTAGATAGATTGGTATAGCGAATAAATTCCGTTATCACTGATATTTTGATTGCCGGTTTGGCCCCAACCATAGCGCAGTTTCAAGTCAGATATAAATGGGGCATTATCTTTTATAAAATTTTCCTGACTGATCCTCCAGCCCACTGATCCTGCAGGAAAGTAAGCGTAACGGTTATCTTGCCCGAATCTTGATGATCCATCTCTTCTTAATGTTGCCGAAGCCAGGTATTTATCATCATAGGAGTAATTTACTTTGGTGAAATATGATAGTAATGCGTCGCTGCTACCAGCCCCTGCTACTGCATAATTACTGGTACCCGCACTCAGGTAGGCATAATCGATATTACTTAATGTTAAACCTTGGGCGCTGGCGTTAAAGTTTTGGTTTTTATCCTTAACGTTCTCTTCTCCTAACAAAAAGTTGAATTTACTTTTGTGTAAGGTTAAATCGTAAGTTAACTGGTTTTGCCATGTTTCTGTTAATTCATAATCGCTTGATGCGCCGGCTATCGTACGATTATCCGATAAAAACCCAGCTACATAAGGTATTTGTACCGACCTAAAATAATTACCCGCAAAATCAGCTGCGTAGGTTGTTTTAAAAGTTAAATTGGGTAATATATCATATGAAATGTATGCGTTTCCAAATACCCTTCCAAACGCATTTACATTTTGTTGATTGTCAACAATCTCCCTGTAAGGATTATCACGGTCATCCATGCCGCCCACAGGGCCGCCCCAGCCACCGGTTGTTGTATAGACGGGGATTATCGGGTTTTCAATTAATGCAAGTGATGTTATACCGCCAACAGGTAAAATCGGATCGCGCATGTAAGTTGCCGATAGCGTTTCACCTATTTTAAGTTTACCGTTAAAGAAACTATAGTCGTTATTATACCTCAAATTATATTTTGTGTCGCGTGTATCTTTTATAATACCCCTGTTATCAAAATAACCTATTGAAAATAATGACGCTGAGTGGTCTGTTCCGCTTGAAATAGTTAAGTTATATTTTTGTTGTATCGAAGTTTGCGATATTTGGTTAAACCAATTGGTGTTACTGGATAACATAGTCATATTAGGCGTATCCAAATACTTACTTACATGTACTCCATAAAGAATAGGATCATTGTAATTGTGGTTCCAATTAAAAGTATAAGCACCCCCAAATTCAACAGGATTTACCGGCGAACCTACGTTTGGCCCAAATTCGTCATCATTAACTTGTGCCTGCCAGTAAGCCTCGCCATGTTGTGTAGTATTAAGCGCCGATAGTTTACTGTTATAGTATTGTAAAGAGGTAGATGCATCGAAATCAATGCGTTGTTTGCCTTGTTTCCCTTTTTTTGTGGTTATGATTATTACACCGGCAGCAGCTCTTGAACCATAAATACTTGAAGATGATGCGTCTTTTAGAACTTGTATAGAAGCGATGTCGTCCTGATTAATTTCCTGCAAGCCCCTTTGCGTTGGAATACCATCAATGATGTAAAGCGGGTCATTATCGTTAAGTGTGGTTATTCCTCGTAAAGTAACGCCCACGGCACCGTTAGGATTTCCACTATTGGCAATCTGTAAACCAGGCACCCTACCCTGTAATGCTTGCATAACGTTGCCTGTCGGAACATCCTTTACATCGTTAACATTCACCACAGTAATAGCACCGGTTAAATCTTTCTTTTTCTCTGAGGTGTAACCGGTTACAACCACTTCATTCAGATCGGTAAGTTCTTGACTGAAACGAACGGTAATATTTATGCTTTTGTCGGTTACTTTTACCACAACTGGCTTGTAACCCACGAAACTAAATTGTAAAACCTGGCCTGTTTCAGCCTGAATTGAAAAACGGCCCCTAACATCGGTTATGGTCCCTCGCTGCGTGCCTAATACCGAAACAGTAACGCCTGGTAAAGGACTGGAGTCCTTATCAGACACCGTCCCGCTAACTTGGCGGGATTGCGCATATGCCCCGCTTGCAATAAGCGCAAGCATGGTGCAAAAAAGTAATAGTTTTTTCATATAATTGGTTTTAATTGGTTGGTTATTAATTGGTATTTAAAACATTTCGCTTTTGAACTTTTTATATTCGGATAAATTATAATCCGGACAACCTCCTTTCTTTGTTGCTATAAATGCACCCATCGCAATAGCACTTTTTAATATTTTTTCAGGTTGCTCATCCAGATAATGGCCTGCTATAAAAGCTGCTAAAAAGGAGTCTCCGCTGCCAATGGTATCAACCACCTTCACTTCGCTTCCCCAAACCTGGTATGACTTTTCGTTTTTGTAATAAGCGGCCCCAAATTCTCCCTTTGTGACAACAACTTCTGGTATGTTGAAATAATTCTGTATAAATTTTACTTGTGACGCTTCGTTATATGATGAGCTTTTAAAAAGCATTTGGGTCATTTCAAGTTCCGCCTGGTTAAATTTCACGATATCGGCTTTTTCTAATAGCACCCGTAACAAATCTTTGCCTATATAAGGCGGCCGCATATTGATATCCAAAACCTTTATTACGTCACTTTCCAATATTTCAAACAATGTTTCTCTTGAGGTCTCGTTCCTGGATGCCAGGCTTCCGTATACAAAGTATGATGCAGGGCTAAGTTGCCGTGTAATGGCGCCTGAATTACTGATAAAGTCCCAGGCCACCGGAAAAACAATTTCGTACGATACCTCGCTTCCATTGTTCATTTTTGCAATTACGCTGCTTGTAGGGTGATCCTGGTCTACTTGTAAAAGGTGCTTTTTAATTCCCCAACTATCCAGTAAGTCAACCAGTTTATCTCCACTCCTGTCATTTCCAATCCTGCTTATAATGCTCGTCGGCACACCCAGTTTGTTTAAATGATAAGCTACATTCAATGGCGCACCGCCAGGCTGCGGGCCATCAGGAAGTAAGTCCCAAAGTATTTCACCATAACAAGTTGCAGGAGTAGTAATCGTGGTTGTCATATGCAAAAGATTAGTGTAATACAATATTGGTTTCTATCTGCTCCAATGATTTACCCTTAGTTTCCGGCATCCATCGCCATACAAAAATTAACTGAAGCACCATCATCGATCCGAAAAAGGAAAATGTGACCGCCCCGCCAAGTTTTTCAGCCAGGTATGGAAATGAAAAAGCAATTATCGCAGCCATTATCCAGTGGGTTGAGCTACCTAACGTTTGCCCCTTGGCACGAACCTGCGTAGGGAATATTTCCGAAATAAATACCCATATGACCGCCCCCTGCGAAAAAGCAAAAAAGGCGATGAATATCATCATGTAAAATGGTATAACGAAACCATCAAAATGCCCTGAATAAAAAGTATACGCAACTGCAAAAAGAGATGCAATCAAGCCAAAAGACCCGACGATCATAAGTAATCGCCTGCCAACCTTATCAATAATGTATATCCCTAAAAAAGTAAAGGCAAAGTTCACCATTCCAATCCCAACCGTGGATAATAGTGAGGATTGTGCACCTAGCCCAGCCATCTCGAATACGCGGGGTGCATAATAGATGATTGCATTTATACCAGATACCTGGTTAAAAAAGGCGAATAAAACAGCCAGTATTATAGGTCTGTTATATTGGCCTGAAAATAAGTTATCGTTATTCCTATTGGCGGAACTATCTAATTTGGAGTTTTTTATTGAAATCAACTCCTCGTCACAATTAAGCGGATTGATTACTTTAAGAATAGCCAGTGCCTTTTCGAATTGCCCTTTTTTAAGGATGAGCCAGCGTGGGCTTTCCGGAATAAATCTTATCAGGATAAGAAATACAAGAGCAGGAATTGCCTGTACGCCCAACATTAACCGCCATGAGGTATCGCCTAGCTGACTGATCAAATAATTAGATAAGTAAGAGATCAAAATGCCTAATACCACATTAAATTGGAATAACCCAACAAGTCTTCCTCTTTTATCTGCCGGTGAGACTTCAGAAATGTAAATAGGTGCAGTAACTGAAGAAGCACCTACACCCAAGCCCCCTAAAAAGCGGAAGACCATGAAAATATACCAATTATCAGCAAGGGCTGTTCCTAATGATGCGATCAGATAGGCTGCTGCTACAAAATAAAGCGTGTTCTTTCGGCCAAAGTAATCGGATGGGCGCGAGCCTAATAATGATCCGATCACTGTACCAACTAATGCAATAGAAATGGTAAGTCCGTGTGCAAATACGGAAAGGTTCCAGAACTGTTGAATGGATTTTTCTGCGCCGGAAATTACCGCCGTATCAAAGCCAAACAAAAAGCCACCAAGGGCAACAACCATGGACCAGGCCATGACAGAATTTTTGCTCATAAAAAAGTGTAATAATTATAATTGGTTTTACTGATCGCAATGTAGGGCAGTAAAAAGGGATGGCGTCAATAAATTTCTTTCAAAATTCTCAAAAAAAATAACAGTTTATAACATACTGAATATCAATTGTTTTCAAATTATGTACAATCAAAAAACTCCTGAATGTTCAAAAATGTTACACCAAATCTTTCGTCTCGTTACATTAATTATTCTTTTAGGCTTGTGGTAACTTTTATCAATTTTGCGCAATTGATTACTTTATTTTAACTTTAGGTTATAGGCCAGTAAAACCAATTTTTTAAATCCATTTATTCATGGCGTTTTTTTTGATAAAAAAGCAAAAGCAATGTTTTGCGATATTTTATTTTTTCGGGGTGTTATGCCTGTTTATTTCCCTTTTAGCTTTAAGCAGCTGCAATAGAGCACATAATAAAACAACTTATACTATCGGTTTTTCACAATGTGTTGGGTCTGATTTGTGGAGAAGAACAATGCTTGATGAAATGAAAACAGAGTTATCGCTTCATCCGGGTGTGAATTTTGTTTATTCAGATGCGCATGGAAACAGCCAAACTCAGGTTCAACAAGTATCTAAGATGTTGGAAGAGGGGATTGACCTGTTAATCATATCACCTAATGAAGCACAGCCATTAACTCCTGTAGTGGAAAGCGCCTATGAAAAAGGAATTCCTGTAATTGTGATCGATCGCAAAACGGCATCTTCATTATATACCGCCTATGTAGGCGCTGATAATTATGCGATAGGGCGAATGGCCGGGGAATATATAGGATCGATGACTAAAGGGCCATTTAATGTGATGGAGGTGATGGGTTTACCCGGATCATCGCCTGCAATTGAGCGAGACCGTGGATTCAGCGATGCGATTAAAAAATTTCCCAATGTACATTTAAGCAATAAAATATATGGTGACTGGCTGAAAAGTAATGCAGAATCTGCATTATCCAAAGTTAAAGAACAGTTATCTACAGTTGATGCCATATTTGCGCACAATGATGTTATGGCTGCCGGAACTCGAGATATTTTAAATAATCTGAATTTATCAAAACACATAAAGGTAATTGGAGTAGATGCCTTACCCGGCAGTGGCGGCGGGATAAAATTGGTAGACGAAAAGGTTATTAATGCTACGCTACTATACCCTACCGGCGGTAAAGAAGCGATAGTAACTGCTTTTCAAATATTGAATAAAGAACCATTTGGAAGAGACAATATTTTACAATCGTTAGTGATAGATTCTACTAATGTACACCTCATGGAGTTGCAATGGAGCAAAATCAACAGCCAGCAAAATGACATCATAAAACAAGAGGCCTTATTGCAAGAACAAGAGGAAATTTATAAGAATCAGCAAGTTGTGTTAAATATCCTGGTTATAACACTTGTACTGGCAGTGGTTTTTGGTGGACTGGCATTTTACTGGTTAATGGAAAACCGCAAAATAAATAAAAGCCTGGAGTTGAAGAATGATGAGATCCTGCTTCAACGTAATCAGCTAATAGAAATGTCTGTCCGGGCTGAATCTGCCACGGAAGCGAGATTTAACTTCTTTACAAACGTTTCGCACGAATTCCGTACCCCGCTTACACTAATGCTCGGGCCCATAGATGATTTGCTGGCGAATGAAAAACTGACCGCACTCGCCGGAAAAAATTTCAAAATGATCCGGCAAAATGCTTACCGCTTGTTAAAATTGGTAAACCAGCTAATTGATTTTAGAAAGATAGAATTTGATAAGCAATCCCTAAAAGCTTCGAATAATAATATTGTTGAATTTGTTAAAGACGTTCTGGACAGTTTTCAGCTCATGGCTGAACGTGCGCATATAAAACTAGAACTATCCTCTACACAAAAGGAAATCATGCTATGGTTTGATGTGAATATGTTAGATAAGGTTTTTTTTAACATTATATCCAATGCATTCAAATTTACTTCTGAAGATGGCAAGATCAAAATTAATATATATGTAGGCAGCGATAACTTCGTTCACATCGAGATATCAGATAATGGCACTGGCATGTCCGAAGAAGAGAGCTCTCTTATATTTAATCAATTTTACCAGGCTGACCATGCTCCTATTACAGGATCGGGCATCGGACTGTCACTATCTAAAGAAATCGTCGACTTTCATCATGGGCTTATTAAAGTGAAAAGTAAAAAATGGGCCGGTACTACCTTTACAGTCTCATTACCAATGGGTGATGATCATCTAAAAGGCGCAGAAAAATTTTTGTGTAAAAATGAATGGCCAGATATGGCTGAACGTTCAGATATTTACCTTGCTGATCTGGATAATTTAGTCCAGGTACATGAAAGCGATATATTTAGTTCCCCAAAAGAATTTTCTATATTAATCGTAGAGGATAATCCTGACCTTTTACATTATTTGATGGAAAAGCTGGGAGTTTATTTTGAAATTTTTGCCGCAAACAATGGCAATAATGCGCTCATCAAAGCTTATGAAAGGGTTCCTGACCTTATATTGTCAGATGTTGTACTTCCTGGTTTATCAGGAAAAGAATTATCTGTTAAATTAAAATCTGATTTACGAACTTCACACATTCCAATTATATTACTAACTGCCCAGGGAAGTGTAGAGCATCAAATCTCAGGAATAGAAACAAAAGCGGACATGTATATCACGAAGCCGTTTAATTTCGATTTTTTATTAGCGAATATTCATAATCTCATCAACAACCGCGCAATACTTAAGGAGCATTTTACCAGTGATGTAAGTCCATCAGAAAAAATGCCGGGTGCTAAAAATATTGATAAAAAGTTCCTGAATGATTTTGCCGGGATTGTGGAACAAAACTTATCAAACGACAAATTTAGTGTAGAGGATATATGTAAAATAATTGGAATATCGAGAATACAGCTTTATCGAAAAGTAAAAGCTTTAATGGGCTGTAATATAACTGATTATATTTTAAGCCGACGCTTAAAGAAAGCCAAATACTTGTTGAATAATGAAGATTTAACCATAGCAGAAATCACCTATAAAATCGGATTTTCTAATCCTAATTATTTCGCAACCGTATTTAAAGCTAAATATGGCTGTACACCAAGCGAATTTAAACGTAATAAAGTTTAACGAATCCATGATCAGGCACTTGAAACCATAGGTTTTTTTAAAACAAATGAAATGATTTATGTATATGAAATATGCGGATTAAATTTAAAGCGCATAGTATTTAATTCATCCAAAATAATTCAGTGCGGAACGCTTATACGCCATTAACATTTTTATCCCAGGCCAAAGACGCCCCCATATAAACATGTCAATAGTCAAATCTGGAATACCGTTTTACAACAATGTGGTATACCTACTAAATTTCATATCTTGCCTACAGGCGTCCACGGTTGAGGATGGGTAAACCGGGGCACTTCTGAAACTGCATGGCTAACTTATTTAAAACCTGGGCAAAACAAAATGGTATTTGGTATTAAAATCGCAACAACGTACCCGGTTCAACTTCATAGGCTTTTTTACCTTGCTCAAATATCCGCGAGTTAAATAAGCCTTCGGAAGTTATTGTTTCGCCTTTTACGCGTATCCAGCTTCCCTCGCGCAAACCAATCACCGGAGTTGAACTTTGGGTGTGAAATTCATTAATGCGCGTTTCTCTTGTTTCTCCATTATGTTTTGAATCAGGATCTGGATCAAGATAATGCGGGTTAAGGTTAAACGGTACCAGCCCCATTGTAGTTAAACTTGGTGGCAGCACAATAGGCATATCATTTGTGGTATGCATGGTTAATCCGCCTATGTTGCTGCCTGCGCTTGTACCCAGATATGGCGCGCCTTGTTCAACAGCATCTTTCAGTACATTCATTAAATGCTGCTTATGTAAAGTTTTTACTAAAAGGAAGGTATTGCCACCACCGGTAAAAAACCCTTTTGCTTCTCTAATTGCGCTCGCGGGATCAGCGAAAGTATGTAGTCCGCTTACTCGAATGCCCAAAACAGAAAAAGTATCCACAACTTTTTTAGTGTAATCATGATGAGAGATGCCGTTCGGCCGTGCAAATGGGATAAAAATAATTTCATCAATATTACTAAACAGATCAGCAATAACAGGTTTTAAATAAGCCAGGTATTCTTCCCCAAACAAAGCAGATGTACTGGCAAGCACGATGTTTTTCATGTCCCGAATTTAACAACATTATATTTTTCCATCGTATATTACAGTGCTATATATTTGTTAGCTATAACAACAATTCATGAAAAATCAATTTAATATCGTATGGTATATGTTGCCGTTCCTTT
Organism: Mucilaginibacter sp.; assembly: GCF_965225845.1. Classification (GTDB taxonomy): domain Bacteria; phylum Bacteroidota; class Bacteroidia; order Sphingobacteriales; family Sphingobacteriaceae; genus Mucilaginibacter. The sequence goes on along the minus strand of NZ_CBDDBL010000001.1, from coordinate 574,952 downwards.
CTATTGTTGCTAATACAACGGCCCAGTCACCAGATTATAAAGCACGCATACATTCATTAAACAATGCGATCAACACTCGCCTTACAGATCAATCAACCGGCTTATATTATGAGACTACGGATACTGCTAAAAATGATAACAAACACTCGTACCTGTGGCCTTTGTGCGCTTACATACAAGCCGCAAATGAAATGGAGGTGATCGATACTCCCCAAAATTATATGCAACCGGTGATCGCTGCTATTAATCGATATTATACTATCAGGCCGCCAATGTCGGGTTACCAGTCTTATGTAACCAGGGAAAAAAAAGCAGACCGGTATTATGATGATAATCAATGGATAGCGATAGCTTATTTGGATGCTTTTCAACGCAATCATAAAAAAGAGAACCTGCAAAGGTCAGAGGTAATATATCATTTTATGCTTGGCGGTTTGGATACCGTTGCCGGCGGCGGTTTTTATTGGAACGAAGGAAAAAAGACCAGTAAAAATACTTGTTCAAACGGTCCCGGCATCCTGGTGCTGCTTCAATTATATAATATAACGCATAAACCCAAATACTTCATCACTGCATTATCAGTATATAAATGGACCAATAAAACCCTGCAAGCGCCTGATGGCTTGTATTATGACAATATAAATTTAGCCGACAAAAAGATTGGCAAGGAAGAATACACCTACAATACAGGCACCATGCTGCAAGCTAATGTTTTACTTTTTGAGATAACTAAAGACAAAAAATATTTAACCGAAGCTAAACGTATAGCCAAAGCAGGCCGCAAACACTTTTTTAAAAACGGGCGTCTCCCAACAGGTTATTGGTTTAATGCTGTTATGCTTCGTGGCTACCAGGCACTGTATAATATAGATCACAACAACGCCTGGATAGACTTCTTTCAAAAAGATGCAGAAGCAATATGGAACACTGAACGCGATACAAATAATATGGTTGGCACTAAACCAGCCAAAAGCTTAATTGACCAGGCTGCCATGATAGAGATTTATTCGCGATTACAGGAGATAAAGATAAAACAAAGCTTGGCAAATTGAAATTTTGCAGACGATATACCAGGCCGCAGGATTATATAATCAAAAATATCTTTACATAGCGATTTTAACGATGCGTAAAACAAAGTCTATTCCTGTTATTTACATGGCGAATGAGTCCGGCGACGGAATCTCTATTGAAAGATTGGTTATTAAAGATATGTTTAGTACCGATAACCTGAATCCAAACGCTTTCGAAGAAGCCGACTCCGCGCACCGGCATGATAGCCACTCCTTTTTCCTGTTAGAGAGCGGAACTGTTTTTATTGAAATAGATTTTCAAAAACATACCATAATCGCGCCCGCTATAATTTACGTTCATCCCGACCAGGTACACAGTACCGTGCTATCTGAAAACTTTGTAGTGAGCAGCCTAGCCATTACCAATGAAAACCTGAATCCGGAATACCTGAAATTACTAGAAGGTATTACTCCCGCAAAGCCTTTAACATTGCCAACAGAAACGTTTTCCATTATGCTTGAAACGGTGTCTCTTTGTTTAAAGTTTTCGGAACGAAAAAGTGATAAATTATATCACTCCCTGCTAAAAGATAGCTGCAATGCGTTAGTCGCATTAGTAACTTCGCAATATTTAGCATTAGCCAAACCAACAGATAAGCTTTCACGATTTGAAGTTGTAACCAAATCATTCAGGGAAATGTTGGAGCGTAATTATAACAAACTTAAAGGCCCTGTGGAATACGCCCGGGCACTAAATATATCTACACCTTACCTTAACGAGTGCGTTAAAAACACAACCGGATATCCTGTCTCCTATCACATAAAGCAGCGTGTTATTTTAGAGGCAAAACGTTTGCTTTATTATTCTGATAAGTCTGTAAAAGAAATTGCCATGGTATTGGGCTATGACGATTATCCCTATTTTTCGCGCCTGTTTACCAAAGTTACAGGTATGAGCGCTTTGGCTTTTCGAAATAAAAACCTCGGTTAGTCCAATACTTACGGTGTATTGCCATTTTTTATCGCTGTTACACTGCGTTCCTTTGCATCGTAATTCAACTTTAATAAAAGATGGAACCATTTAAAAATAAAAAAATGCTCGTTTCCGGTGCCAGTATAGCCGGGCTTTCAACCGCTTATTGCATGAATAAATTAGGCTACCGGGTAACTATAGTTGAACTTGCAAACGAGCCACGGGTTTCCGGAGCAGCTATTGATCTGCGTGAAAGCGCGATAGGCTTTATCAAGAATATGGGGATTTATGAACAACTAAAATCGCACGGCTTACAGGTGGAACAGGTAGAATTTAAAAATGCCGATGACAGTACCGCAGGTTCAATAAAGATGGGGAGCGAAGAAGACGGCCATCCAAATAATGATATTGAAATCGAAAGGGATAAGTTCATCCGCATTTTATACGATGCCTTAAAAGATGATGTTGAATTTATTTTTAACGACAGCATTATTGCATTAAATGAGACAACAGACAATATAGAAGTTACTTTCAAAAACAGCCCTAAGCAGGCATTCGAGTTGGTATTTGGTTGCGATGGTTTGCATTCAGGTGTAAGAAAAATCTGGTTTGGTGAAGAGGCCGAATACGCACATTTTCTTGAAGCCTATTTTTCTATCACAATTGTAAACAAACTATTGGTGGCTCAAAAAACCATGCAAATGTATAATGAACCTGATAAGGCTGTAATGATAAATGCATACAACAATAAAACAGATATAATTTTTTGTTTCTTCTCAGAAAAAGAGTTCCCTTATAACTATAAAGACATTGACCACCAAAGAAAAATTATTACAGACCAATTTACCGGGCAAGGCTGGAGAACAGCCGAATTGCTTAAAGAAGCGGAACAAGCATCTAATTTTTACTTTGATAAATTTTGCCAGATAAAAATGCCATCGTGGACTAAAGGCCGGGTAGCATTGGTGGGCGATGCAGGATATTGCGCTTCTCCGGCGGCTGGCATGGGTGGGTCATTGTCTGTAATTGGCGCAGGAGCATTAGCTGAGCTTTTAGAAAAACACAATTGGGATTACACCCGTGCATTTCAGGATTATAACAAAAACCTGCGGCCATTTATTGATGAAGTTCAGGCCAAAGCTAAGTTAAATATCAAAGAGAATTTTATTCCCCGGACAGAAGAAGCTATTCGCCAAAGAAACGAACATGCAAATTCTTTTTAGTTTTATCTCCGCAGGGCACCAAAATGAAACCCTGCGGATCAATTATTTACACCAAAAACGGCCAGCATTTTCTCTAACGCGCCTTGTGAATGCATCCGTTCACCATTTTCAAGCGATTGTTTTGCAGCCGCTGCGCCTCTTTGACGCATATCTGCTTCATAAAAAGCAATAGTTTCATGAATGGTATTAAATTTATCAGATGTTAAATGTTTACTTAATTCCCGAGCATCAAGCATAGCCATATTAGCGCCTTCACCGGCAAAGGGCGGCATAACGTGGGCGGCATCACCAATCATGGTAACATTTGGTAATGATTTCCAGGTTTGATCTAAAGGCATGCAATAAATTGGCCTCGGAATTACAGGTATTGATGTATGCTCAAACAGTTCATACCAAACACTGCTCCATTCGCTATACTCTTTTTTAAACCATTCCAGCAGTTGTGCTTTATCAGAAAAATCGAGTCCGCTATTTGTTGCCCAGTTTTCATAGGGTTTAAAACTGGCATAAAAGCCAAGGTCTCCATTGCCTTTTTGCCCGCCCAGCAAGCATCTTCCGTTTCCGAATGCCATAACTTTGCCTCCATTCAATAGTTTATGAATACGAGGTGTTGCCTTTTTTGCGTCATAGATATTGATTTCAACCATGGTAATGCCCGAATAGAATGATTTTATATTAGTGATATATGGTCTGATCCTGGAATTGGCGCCATCAGCTGCAATTGCCAGGTCCGCATAAGCAGATGAACCGTTTTTAAAAAACAACAGCCATCCATCATTTTGCTTTTCCATAGAAACAAATTGGCTGTCCCATACAACAGTTTCCGTTTGCAAAGAGTCTAAAAATATTTTTCTTAAAGCGCCGCGGTCTATTTCCGGTCGGATACTTTCAAAACCTCCCGCCCGGGCTTTATGATCGCTGAAAAATATTTCGGCGCGCTCATTTACGATGATCTTCTTATCGGCACCCTTGCGAACATTCGCATAAAATTCGGTCAACAGGTTAGCTTCACGTACCGCTATAAATCCTGAACTCTCATGCATATCAAGCGGGGCCCCCTGCACGCGGGCATCTTTATTAAGATCCCGCTCATATACTTTTACATTCGCTCCTTTTAATTGTAAAAGCCTTGCAAGGGTTAACCCGCCGGGGCCGCCTCCAATAATGGCGATCTGTTTATTTTTTATCAGCATTTGTATTCCTTTATCGAAATACAAAATTGCGGAATGCTATTCCATCATTCTTGTACAAATGCGACAAAATCACTTCCAGCAGCCTGTTTGCCAATACTCGCTTTTCGCGCGAATGCCGCCGGGGTTGTTCCGCTATATCGTTTAAATTCCCTGCTTAAGTGAGATTGATCACTATAGCCGAGTTCATGAGCTAAACGGGTAATGTTGCATTTGGGATCAAGCCATATTTGGCTTCTTGCCTGCTCAAAACGAATCAGGCCGGATACGTCTTTCACGGTATGCCCGGATGACTGCTTAAAGTTCCGTTCCAAAGTACGGATTGTTGCATGGGCAGCCGCCGCTATATGGCTTACCGGCATATTGCCGTTGGTTTGTCGCATGGCGATACCTGCTTTGGAGACCATACTATCGGTAGCCATGCCGGACCGTGCTGCCAGAAAATATTGCTTTAATTCAGCTATCGCTTTATCAATGTTACCCGCCTCAATCAAATCATGCAGTATGGATTGCAGCTGCGCTATCGGATGTTCAAATGTGCGCACCCCGTCGTTCCCCGGCTGCAATCCCAGTAAATCGAATACCGTCCATGGGAAACACCTGATGCCAATAATCTGCAACCTGTTTTTTGTAAAAAAAACTGCCGGCTGGTTGAGCAAACCCATCATAAACGGAGATGATATGTGTTGCAAACTTCCATCAACCATGCGCCGAAGTGATCCAAAATAAAAAATAATTTCAGCGTAACAATCAGGCACAACCTCAAAACTTGATTCTTCTTCCCCTGTATCACTTGTGTTATACCAAAAACACTGTATTACATCACTCAGTGCTTCAGGAGGTGTAAATTCCTGGTGTTGCATTTCAATGACCACTACTACTTCTATACCTCATAGTTTACTTTTTCGCATCCGTCAGCACCTCAGTATTTAAGCGGATATATTCTGTGCTTTTTTCTGTTTGTGCGGCAGCTATACCTTCTTGCGCTGCCTTTATAGCGGCCGCTTTGTCGCCAACACGTAATTCGGTTCTTGCAAGCCATAATTTAACTACCATTGGTGGGAAACCCGGCGCTGTTTGCAATGCCTGTGCCCATGGTAAAGCTTTGGTCATGTCTTTATTATTGTTCCAGTAATAAATAATGGCATCATAATAAGGCTTTTTAGCGGTTTGCATGGCAGAGTCAATACGAGCCATTACTTTCGCGTCGATATCAATAGTCAGGTGCATCATAAGCGCGGTATGCTCCCACAAAAGGTTCAGGTCGGCGCTGGTCGGGAATACATTGGTAAACTGCATGGTAAAGGTTTCTACAGTTTCATCTATTTTGATGGGTTTTATCGTGAAACGCAGATAATCATCAGCCGCGTTATAACTGTAAGCGCCCCACTGCTTAGCATTTTTACTTAGGATAATGGTCCACTCACTTTCACCGGGGATGCTGAATAATCCATACGTACCGGCAACAACTTTATGCCCTTCCAGCATTACGTCATCAGTAAAAGTGATCGTAGTAGCGGCATTAGCGCCGGTGCGCCAAACCGTGTTATAAGGTTCGGTATAACCAAATATCTTCCGTCCTTTTACATTGGGGCGGGAGTAGGTTAGGGTAATTTTCCCCAGGCCAAAATCCTGTATAATAGTTTGGGTTGAGCTTGGCGCGGGTGTTATTTGGGCAAAGCTATTAAGGTTACAAAGCAGGCATGCTATGGTAAAAAGCAGCAGTAAGTTTTTTTTCATTGCGGAGGCTTTAATAATTAAATGGTTTACTAATTTAAGTATATCAACGCATATGACAAAGGCAAAATTATTACTAATAGGGGTTACCTTTTAAAACCCTGGGATCAACCCGTATCCCGACAGCTTAAATAAAGCTATTTCAACTTTTTTTAATTTTTCAGAGGTCAAAATCGTCCTATATAAATAAAACCCACTATCCGATTTTAATCCTTAGCTTCCCCGAAACTATTGGCGCTCAAAATTATAATAGATTACGCGGTGTTAAATTATTTATAAAATTAGAATAAAACACAAAAACGTATCTGATGAGTTATATAAATATACATCATATACAAAGCTCATTCTTCTACGCCCAATTGGCGCCAATTGAAAATCAAAAAATATTTTCCGATCAAAAAATTATGAAAGCCGATAATTTAACAGAACTGTTAATGATTGCTAATCGCGATAAAGTTAAACTCGCCGCAGAATTGGAGCAGGCCAATATTGAACTTGATCTGCAGAATAAGGAAAAAGGAAAAAGGGCAGCCGAACTGATCATTGCAAATATTGAACTGGAGTTTCAGCACGAAGAAAAACTGAAGCGGGCCATGGAGTTGGCAATTGCTAATAAAGAACTTGATCATCAGAATGAAGAAAAGGCAAAACGCGCTGCTGAACTCATCATTGCTAATAAAGAACTGCGCTTTCAAAATTCAGAAAAAGAAAAACGCGCTGCCGAACTGGTGATTGCTTATACACAGCTGGATGCACAAAACAGGGCGCGAGAGGATCGTGCTGCCGAGTTGATCTTAGCTAATAGCGAATTGATATTTCAAAACCGGGAAAAGGAAAACCGTGCCGCAGAACTGATCATAGCCAACAAAGAATTACTTTTTCAGAATGAAGAGAAGGAAAAACGTGCCGATGAGCTAATCATTGCCAATAAAGAGCTGCTTTTTCAAAACAAGGAAAAAGGCAAGCTTGCCGCCGAACTCATAATTGCCAACATTGAGTTAAATTTTCAGGATAGCGAAAAGGAAAAGCGTGCCGAAGAGTTGCTGTACGCCTTAAAGGAACTCGATTTTCAGGATGAAGAACGTGGAAAACGCGCAGCTGAGTTAATTATTGCTAATCGCGAGGTAGTAATACAAAAACAAGAAAAGGACAGACGCGCTGCCGCTGAAGCTAAAAAGGATGAATTTTTTAACGTGGTTAGCCATGAATTTAAAACTCCTTTAACCAACATAAAAGCGATCAATCAGTTGATGATCCAGAAAACTAGCAAGTCGGATAATATTTATCCTTTTATTGTTAACGCCGGCAATAGCATCAAACGGCTGGAAAAACTGATTGAAGACCTGCTGGACGTAACTAAGATCAATTCAGGGCAGATTGACCTGAACATTGCCGCATTTAATTTTTCGGATGCATTGACCAATAGCATTATTAGTGTTCAGCTAACTACACCCAAACATGAAATCGTACTCGAAAACGCTATCGACCTGTATTATACCGGCGACCAATTCAGGATTGAACAAGTATTGATCAACTTGCTTAATAACGCTATCAAATATTCGCCTGATGCAGATAAAGTGATCGTAAGAACCAGTCGTGAAGCCAATAATCTGGTGGTTGATGTGCAGGATTTTGGGATCGGAATAGCTAAGGGAGATATAGACCAATTATTTCAGCGGTTTTACCGGGTGAGTAAGGTAGCTATGAATTTTCAAGGCGTTGGCCTGGGTTTGTTCATCGCGTCCGAGATCATCAAAAAATCACCGGGGGGCATTCTCTATCACAAGCGAACCCGGACAAGGAAGCACGTTTTCCTTTAGCCTGCCGCTAAGCCACCAAAAATACGATTAATGCGTTTTTCTCATTTTGGCTAATTATTCCCTCAATTAGGCTACATTCTGCATGTGGTATCGCTTCATCTTTGTCTTGTTCATTAAAAACATTCAGATCATGACACAACAAAATTCACAAGAAAATAAAATTTGGTTCATTACCGGCGCTTCGCGTGGCTTTGGTCGTGTTTGGGCTGATGCTGCACTTAAATGTGGCGATAAAGTTGCCGCAACCGCGCGCAAGCTGGAAAGCATTGCCGACCTCAAAGAAAAGTACGGCGATAACGTGCTGACCTTAGCCCTAGATGTTACAAACCCTGAACAGGTAAAATCGGCTGTTGAGCAAGCGCACGCGCATTTTGGCAGGCTGAATATTGTGCTGAACAATGCGGGTTATTCGCTTGTCGGTACTATTGAGGAAGCTAATCCGGAGGAGATCCGCGCACTTTACGAAACAAATATTTTAGGCCCGGTTGCTGTTATACAGGCAGCGCTGCCATTGTTGCGTGCGCAAGGATATGGACATATTCTTGGCACATCCAGCGGGCTCGGCCACGTAACGTTGCCGGTTATCGGCTATTATTGCTCATCCAAATGGGCATTCGAAGCAATCCACGAAAGTTTGGCTACTGAAGTTAAAGACTTCGGCATTAAAGTAACCATCATTGAGCCGGGTGCTTATGCAACAGAATTCGGCAGCCAGGAATCATTGAAATTCGCGGCAGGACTTGATGTTTATGAAGATTTCAAGAACCAGTTTTTCGCTCGCTTAAGAGGATCGGAACGGGGTGACCCCAACGCTACCCCCGAAGCGTTGTTTAAAATGGTGGATTCTGACAACCCGCCGTTGCGTTTTAACCTGGGCAGCCATAATTTACCATGGGTGCGTACCGCCTATGCCGAGCGTTTGGCCACCTGGGAAGAATGGGAAGCTGTATCAAGCTCGGCGCAGGGAGAAGCAAAGTAATCTATTGGTAAAGAATTAATTATAACCGGTAATTGAAAATATTATCGGTTATAATTGCAGCAAATCATTTCGAAATGAAAAAGGAAGAAGCGGTCGACCATACGTTTGACTCCCTGTCGGAGATACACAAAGCTTTTGGCTTGCCTAAACCACAGCACCCCTTAATTACACTGGTAAACGGCGCCAATACCGGCATTGAGCTAAGGCGCCCGTCCGGTTCTCACGTGCTGCGGTTCTACAAAATATCCTACAAATTAAAACTGAGCGGCAGGCTAAAATACGGACAAGATTATTATGATTTTGATGAAGGCGGTTTGTTATTCGCTGCCCCAAACCAGGTTATCGGCGGTAATCCGGAAGAAACCCGCGACTGCTCGCAATATACCTTACTGATACACCCTGATTTTTTATTGAGTTATCCACTTGCAAAAAAGATCAAACAATATGGTTTCTTTTCTTACTCCGCCAATGAGGCATTACATCTATCGGACAAGGAAAAAGAAACCATTATTTCCATCTTCAAGATTATTGAGGATGAGCTTAACAGCCGCATTGATGATTTTAGCCAGGATGTGATCATCGCCCAAATTGAACTTTTACTGAATTACGCCAATCGTTTTTACAAGCGCCAGTTTATTACCCGCAAAGCGGTAAATAATGATCTGTTACAAAAGCTGGAAGACATATTAGATAACTATTTCAATAGCGAAAGATCATTAAGCCAGGGTATTCCCACAGTTCAATATCTTTCGGACCATTTAAATATCTCGCCGAGCTATTTAAGCGATATGCTGCGGTCACTAACCGGGCAAAGCGCGCAGCAACACATCCACGCCAAACTAATTGATAAAGCGAAGGTGAAACTATCTACCAGCAGCTTATCTGTTAGCGAAATTGCTTATGAGTTGGGCTTTGAGCATCCACAGTCATTCAATAAGCTATTCAAAACCAAGACTAATCTTTCGCCATTGGAGTTCAGGCGGACGTTTAATTAAAAAGGCGACTATCATTTTCACGACAGTCGCCTTTAAGTCTACAAATTAAATTCGATCTTTATTTAATTGCTGTATTAGCCGCGTCTTCAATAACTGCTAACACCTCTTTAGGGTGAGAGATCATCGCTACGTGGCTTGATGCTATCTCGGTTGTTTTGGCGTTAGCCCTTTTAGCCATAAAGCGTTCCAATACCGGGCTTATCGCGCCGTCATTTTTAGCTACGATATACCAGCTTGCTTTGGTTTTCCAGGCTGGCTCGCCGCTTTTATCGCCAAATACAGTTTGTGATGCCGGCGTTTGTGTAGCATAGATCTCATCCTGCTGCTTAGCGCTCAAATCCTGTGCAAATACAGTCCCCACGCCTGCTCTTGATAAAAATATGAAGCCATCCTGTAATTCAAAATAGTTTTGCAATGTACCGGCAGGGCCATTTGCCGATAATGTTGGTACGCTTTCGCCCAAATCAGGCGCGAATGCCGCTACATATACCAAGCCTACCACTTTAGGATCATTACCAGCCTGGGTGATCACGAAACCACCCCATGAGTGGCCCACCAGGATTACGTTACCCTTTGCCCTTGCAATTGCGCGTTTAGTTGCAGCAACATCATCAGCTAATGAGGTGATCGGGTTTTGAACTGATTCAACCGGGTAACCTTTAGCTTGTAATGCCTCTATCTGCGCAGCAAAAGAAGTACCATCGGCCCAGATACCGTGAACAAAAATAATGGTTGGTTTAGCGCTTTGGGCGCGTAAGTTTAAAGTGCCTGTTAGAATAACCAACAGTATTGCGAGCATTTTTAAAGTTTTCATTTTGTTGTGATATTTTATGTTTGTTGATGTTTTTAATTAATTTTTAGCTGCGAATTCTTCAGCGCTTAATACGGTTGTGGTAAGCGATACTTCAACATTACCCCTTGTAGCGTTAGAATACGGGCAAACCTGGTGAGCTTTCTCAACCAAAGCGTTTGCTGTTTCCTGGTCAACATCAGGCACGTTGGCCTCTAAGGTAACTACCAATGCAAAACCGCCGGCATTGTTTGAACCGATACCAACATGCACCCTTACAGCAGTAACGCCTGTTGTTGCCTTTTCGTTTTTAATAACGTGGTTAAGTGCGCTATCAAAACAAGCTGAGTAACCTGCAGCAAATAACTGCTCCGGGTTGGTATAGGCACCACCGGCACCACCTAATTCTTTTGGCATTCTTACTTCAAGGTCAAGCACTTTGTCTGATGTTGCTACGTGACCATTTCTGCCGCCTGTTGCGGTTGCTATTGCTGTGTAAATTGCTTTTACTGACATGATATTTGTTTTTTATTTTATTTATTAATTTGTTTAGTTCTTTCCAGTATGGTGGTTATGGTATTATGCAGCGATATCATTTCGTCCATTGATAAACCCAGGCTGCATTTAAATGATTCAGGAATTGATACCGCCTTCTCTTTTAAAGCTGCGCCATCTTTGGTAAGACTGATCATCAGTATGCGCTCATCTGCCATGCTTCTGGTGCGGTTGACGAGTTTCCTGGCTTCCAGCTTTTTCAAAAGCGGGGTTAAAGTGCCTGAATCAAGCAGCAGCTTCTCGCCTATCTCTTTTACCGATAGCTGTTGATGCTCCCACAACACCAGCATCACTAAATATTGGGGATAAGTTAAATCGATCTCCTCTAAAATGGGCTTGTAGTGAGCAGTTAACACTCTTGATAAGGCATATACCGGAAAACAGGCCTGATTTTCTAACTTTAAATAATCCATTTACTATTATTGATGCAACAAATATATATTGTATACAATTTAATTGTATACAATATATATTTAGTTGACAATTTCATTACAATTGAAAAACCCGGTGATAACGCCTTCGCACAGCAATGATGATGTTGCAAAGCTTTAGCATAAAAAAAGCCCCTTTAAAAGGGGCCTTTATTTAATAGTAACGATAGTATCTGTGGTGGTGCCAATAATAAGGCGACCTATGGTGCCAGTGGCGGTGATGCCAGTAATATGGGCCTCCGCCAATTCGTACTGATACTTGTGCCTGGGCACTTCCAAACGTGAAGATGGTTATTATAACCAATATCATCAATTTTAGATATTTCATTTTTTTAATGTTTTAATTGAACAATACGTCATGAAGCAATACTCATGACCAATTTTAATTTAGCCTTTCAAAATGGATGCCATAAATTACGCTGGCAATTAATTATAGTGGCCGGGTACCCAATGCCTGCCACCGTTAGGGCCTACATCATAGTGTCCCGGTACCCATCCTGGTCCGCGCCTAACTACACATGAACTGATGCTGAATGCGATTACCATAAGTAACAGCAAATGCTTGATTGTTTTCATTTTTAATAGATATTAGATTTATTTTATTTGGTTAATTCACTCTTAATTAATTACATACAACCGATTAACCCGCATTCTGTTTTTTAGCCTGCCTTCTTTCGCGCCTTTTCTCAACCCAATTAGTATAATCCTTTTTTTGTTCCGGATTGAGCACAGTATACATCCGCTCATCGGTTTGCGCTAAAATATTACGGTGTGCCAAACGGTTTGCCCTCCGTGTCGGTTGCCGGTTGTTCTTTAAACTATCAATCCTGATAGCCTGGCTAAGCATTATCCGCCTTACTTTGATAGCTTGGTTTGCCGAAAGATTTAACTTTTTCGCCAAGACCTCTGTCTTTTTAGCAGCTCGCTGCTCCGGTGTTTTGGGGATCTTTTGGTTTGCGCATGCTATATTTAAAATAGAAATAAGCGCACACATTAAAAACATTTGTTTCATCACTTTTCCTTTCTTTATTATATTTCTCATTAAATTATTTTCACTGCTGCGCTTATTTATTGATTATCTCCAGTGGCCGGGAATCCAGATAGAGCCCCTGCGTGTTTCCCTCCAATGTCCGCGAACATAGAATGCACCAGGGTGTGGTGGCACTGCCCAGTAACCGCCATGCCAGGCGTATGTTCCGTTTCTTGGCGCCCAATCTTCATCAACCCAAACAGCACCCGGGCCTGGCGCTACCGGGCGGGCAACAACAACTGCCGGCCTTGCCGGGTGTATCCTAACAATAATTTGAGCCTTTGCGGTTAATCCGGTTAAACCAATTACCGCTGTAGCTAACAGTACTTTTGCAAACTTTTTCATAGAATTAAATATTTCGTTTAAACTTTCAGGCACATATTATATCATATGTACATAACAAATTATTTAAATACATCTTATAACAATGTATTTAAATGTTAAACTATATTTTTTATAAATGGTTTAAAAAAATAATAAATACATCTTATTAAAAGGCATTTCAACATTTTGAATATATATTTGTTTAAAAAAACATGTATTCAAAAGAGCTGTTGAAGGGAACGATAGAGATAATCATTTTAAAACTGTTATCTGAAACCGAAAAGATGTATGGCTACGAGATCACACAAAAAGTTAAAGCTTTAACCGGCGATAAAATAATAATAAGCGAAGGCGCATTATATTCATCATTACATAAAATGGAGGCTACCGGTGTTTTAGCAACCGAAACCATAATGACGGGAAAAAGGCCAAGGATATATTATAAATTAACAAAAAGCGGCGCGGATGTAGCTGCCGCTAAAATTGCCGAGCTTACCTCATTCATAAAATCACTTAACGAAGTGATAGATTTTAGTTTACCCAATACATGAAAAGAGAAGTATACGATGATGAACATGAGCACATTCTGATTTATTTGCACGGCATTGGTGTAACTGATGGGCAAGTACAGGCGGAAATGGCCGATCATCTATGCATCGTTACAGAACTTTACTTAGACCAGGGCTACGATTTTGACGCGGCGTTTCACCTCGCTAAAGCCGATATAAAACCAAATGACCTTGTTAACATAAACAATAATGCAGGCAGTTTAAAAGGTTACCCCAAATTTTTAGGAAAGATCTTCCTATTGATTATCGGGCTAGTATTCTTCGCGATATTCCTTGCCGGAATCTACATGAAAATCCATCATATTCCCGGGTTCAGAATGGTGACCATCATTGGCAGAAGATTGATCGGCTTTGGCTTGTTACCTATGATCTTATTGTACAACCTGGTTGAGTATTCCAACAAAACCAAACAGGTTTTGGGCTTTATTTTTTTGTTTTCAGCATTCCAAACCGTATCCGAGCTCATCCTTCACCATAAACTTAACCTGATATTTTTGAGCACCAGTGCCATTATTGGCATAATTTGGCTGATCGTGTTTTGGATTAATCCGATCATTAAGTTAATGAGAGATCATTTTGAATCATAAAGCTATAGTATTTATATTTTTTTTATAAGTTTGATGTATTTAATATCAAACAGTTGTATTTTATTCACTAAATTATAAACACAGGGGTTGTCATCTAATGATGAAGAAATTTTTATTCGCTTAAAAATGATTATTTGCATATACTCGGAATGAAATTTGCTTTTAGTTTGCAAACAGAATGGGTATGGCCAAAAGAATACTTGTAATTGACGACGATGAAGATATTCTTGAAATACTAAATGTGGTGTTCCAGGAAGAAGGATATGAGGTTGTACTATCCAATACCGGCGACGCTGCTGAACATATTCATGTGATCCACCCCGATATGATCCTTCTTGACGTTCGCATTGCAGCCAGCGCCAAAAACGGCGCAGAGATCTGTGCAGAAATTAAATCACAATACAAAGAAAAAGCGCCTCCCGTCATCCTGGTTTCCGGCGAATCTGATCTGGCCATATTGGCTAATGAATGTGGTGCAGACACCTTTATACCAAAACCATTTGATATTATTGATATTGTAATGCAGGTTAAATCGCATCTCAAATAGTTTATTAAGGTTTATTTCTTTATTATCACTTCTTCAATTTATAATTGAAATTTAACCCGGGATTTCAGCCAAAGTGTTTACATTAGTACATTAAAATGTACCCATGAGCGACAAACCCAATGATTCCCGGCCGGGGCAAAAAATCAATTTAGGTTCAGAGAAGCTAAAAACATTTTTTGTGAGGCATTTGGATAAAATTTATGCGGCTAAAATGCACCTTGTTACACGCTTACCTTTAATAGCTAATGAAGCGCATTTTATTGATCTGCGCCATGCGATCGGGGAGACGGTTGAGGATGTTGAAAAACAAATGGCCAGGATGGAATTAATCTATGCCCTGTTGGATGCCGAAACTAACGAGGCTAATAGCAGCGGCCTTATTGGGTTGGTAGACGATGCCTTTGCAGATATTCAGCTACACCAATCAGAACCTGAAATGCGTGACCTTTCCATTGCGTTTTATATGCACAATATTGAAAGTATGGAGATGGCCTCATTCCAGATACTACAAATGGCTGCAGTTAAACTGAAAAACAAACAGGTGAGGCAATTGCTAAAAGAAAACTATGATGAAGCAAAAGCTGACCGTACCCTGGTATTGTTGATTGCATCAAAATATGTAACTTCAACTAAAGATTAACTTTATAAATCAATTGTAGCGCAAACTCCGGGCTATTCTTAATATCCTGCTTGAGTATACATTTAAACTTAGCTCTAATACACCAGTTAAGGTATATTAGAGCTAAGTTTAAATATATTTGATCAACCCCTGATAATTATGAATTTTGAAACTTACAAACAAAAGTTTCTTGAAATTTTGACCAGTCCGGCTCCCGAAAAGCCTTATGATGATGCCGATTATATAAATTATACCCGGTTAAACTGGTCGAGGCAGGAGCGTTGGTTTAAAACGGGGGTGCTGAATCCTGAATTAGTAGCTGCTATACAAAACATCAATAAAAAACAATCCTGGACAGTTATTACTGAACATTGGTGCGGAGATGCGGCCCATACGCTTCCGTTTATAAACATGCTTGTTAAATATAATCCATTAATAGCTATAGATTATCAATTAAGGGATGACGAGCCGTTTTTGATAGATCAATACCTGACGAGGGGAGGCAAAGCCATACCTAAGCTAATTATAGCACAAGAAGGAGATATTGTTGCAGTTTGGGGGCCGAGACCTATCGGTTGTCAACTGTTATATGACAAACTATCCGAAATGCATGTTGATTACGCGCAAAAGAAAATAGCCTTACAAAAATGGTATAACGAAGATAAAGGCGTAAGCTTTCAGGCTGAATTACTTGCTATAATTTTGAAAAGTGTTAATAAACCTTCAATTTAAAATATCAATGTTGTGAAAGTGCCGGGCAGAAATTAAAAAATGCGCTTTCTACACCCATTCCAGTTTTTCTATATCAAACCCGATAGCCCTGGCTCGCGCTAAAAACTCTCTTTTAATGTCATCCGGTATCGTAGTTTCCCTGGACAGTATCCACAGGTAATCCAAACCGCTGCCTGAAACCAGCGCATACTTGTAATGCGGATCAATATCCAGTACATTATAGGAAGCATAAAAAGGCCTGAAATAAGATACCTTCAGCATGCCTACACCTTTACGGTCGGCAAATTTAATGGTGCCTGATAATTCCTTCCACTCGCCCTTCTGGGTATTATATCCTTTGGTAATTACTTTAAAGCTGCCGTTATTATTTGATGAATATTCTTCGGTAAGGTGGTTAATATCTTTTTCGATACTATTTGGCAGGCGCGCTATTTCGTACCATTTTCCTAAATAACGGTTCATGTCGAACGGCTCAACAGCCACCGCGTTGTCTGGAATATTCTTCGATAATAATTTATAAACTACTGCTGCTATGCCTGCTCCGGCAGCCAGCGCAATTAACCACTTCTCCTTTTTCATACAAGAATAATATTCCTGAATGAATTTTTGTTTGAGTTAAAATTGTAAAATTATGTTAAACTTCGACGGTTTCTGTCCGCCTGCTCTTTACCAAACGTTCGCGGTGTTGTTCGCCCCAGGTTTTTAAGGCCTCAATTACAGGCTGCACGGTATCGCTGTAGTCCGTTAACTCATAAGTTATCGTTACCGGTACGGTATTAAAAACTTTACGTTCAATCATGTCATTCAACTCCAGTTCACGTAACTCTTTCGAAAGCATTTTAGGAGTAATATCCACTAATGATCGTTGTATATCCTTAAACCGCATTGGGCCTTCTGCCAAAGCAACCATCAAAAGCAATTTCCACTTGCCGCTTAATACATAAAGCGCGTCTTTAACGGAATTTATCGGTCCCCGGCAGGTGTCCGGGTTATGTCCTTCACCTTTTATCATTTTGTCTGTTATTTGTCACTATACAGATGCATAGCGGTATCCTTTGGGATAGTACTATATTTTGTATAGCAAAGATACATAGTTTTGCATGAGGATTTAAAAAACTAAAACAAATGAAAATATTACACATTATTTCGAGCGCTAAAGGCGATGCTTCTTTCAGCTTAAAGCTTGGCAATGCCGTTGTTGAAAAATTAGAGGCTAAATACCCGGGTAGCACCGTTACCACCCGTGATGTGGTTAAACATCCTTTCCCGCATTTGGAAGAGGTTCATTTAAGCTCGTTTTTCACTCCTGCTGAAAACCACTCACCAGAGCAGGCAGCAGCTATCAAACATTCAAACATTGCCATCGCTGAGCTTCAGGATGCAGATGCTATTGTTGTTGATGTTCCTTTCTACAATTTCAGCATCCCTTCTGCATTAAAAGCATGGATCGATCATATCTGCCGTGCAGGTGTAACATTCCATTACACTGCTAACGGACCAGAAGGCCTGGTTAAGGGCAAAAAAGTTTATTTTGCAATTGCCTCAGGCGGGGTTTACTCAGAAGGGCCATATGCCCCTTATGATTTTGCAACACCATACCTTAAAGGCGTATTCGGCTTTTTAGGCATGACAAATACTACAATTTTACGTGCTGAAGGCTTATCTGTCCCTGATAAACAAGAAGCTGCATTAGCAAAAGCTATTGAAAGCATCGAGGTTTAATATTCCTTCTTTAAAAACAAATAAAGCCGGTAAATACCAGCTTTATTTGTTTAATAATACTCCGGCTTTATTACGGAGGCCATCAAAAATTCCATATGTTTTAATAATATATTCTTCCACCAAAAGCGGTACTCGCGCGGGCCTGCAACCTGTTTTTCATGATCCTTCCGGCATAATCCTTCCATCGCCAGCAACTTGTACATCACTTTTCGCGAATGGTCTATCCCTGCATGCGAACGCTCCGAATAGCCCATCATCTGGTTAATCTCTTTATTTGATTTTCCGGCTAATATCAATTCAAATATTTCAATGTGATGTGTAGACATTCCTCTTGATTTTAAAAGAGGCCTGTTTAATGATATAACTTGTTCCATATCTTTAATTATTTTATTTGTGCAAATAATTCTCCTGCGTGTTTAATGACATAATTGGCGTTAACCTGCATCATAACCAGCACCACGCAAATAGATGCAAGGCTTATTACTACATTAAATATGGCCAGCAGAAGCCTGTCATTCATTTTTATATCTTTTTCGCGGGTTTTTAGCTTATAAAGCACGATCAACCCATGCAGGCCAGCGGTAAAAGCCACTAGCAGTATGATAAAAAAACAACTATTCGTGTTTTGCAGCGGCCAAATAGCCTGTGCTAAAGTTTTCATTATTATTCAACCTTTAATACTGTAAATTCTGTACGCCTGTTCAGTTGCCTGCCGTCCGGGTTATCCTTGCCGTTTGGCAAGGAGTTTGACGCAATTGGCCTTGATTTTCCGTAGCCTTTAGCGAATATCCTGGTTTCGGGAATACCTTTAGATATCATATAATCAACGCATGACTGCGCCCTATCCTGCGAAAGTTTCAGGTTATAAGCATCACTGCCTATTGAGTCGGTATGTGCACTTAGCTCTATCTTAATGGTTGGGTTATCCTGCAATATTTTAATAACCTGATCTAAAACTGTTTCTGATTCGGGCCTTAAGGTTGATTTCGCATAATCATACAACACATTTTTAATAACAATCGGCTTATTTACCACAAAGGCCTGTAAGCAAATATCAGGGTTAACCAGTGTATCTGACTTCATGCTACCTGATGCAGGAACAGGAAGTATTTTTGTGAAATACCCCTTCTTCTCCAATACCATGGAATATGGGCGCTTGTTGGTTACGCTGAATGTATACACGCCATTTGTACCAGACTCCTGCTGATTGATAGTTTCCTTAGTTAAAGAATCAACAAAACTTACTTTAACACCCGCTAAAGCTATATGCGTATCACAATCTGTTACTAAGCCCTTCAGCACATACTTATGGTCAACTACGGTAAACAGGTTAAGGCAACAGTCCGATTCCCTGTCCGAGCTTACATAGGCTATCCTGCGGTCATTATTATCGGGTAAATAATAAAGGTCATCTTTAGCTGAATTCATTGGGTAACCCATATTTTTAGGCGTGCTCCATTGGCCCATATTTTCATAGGTCACAAAAAAGTCAAAGCCGCCCAGTCCGGTAAATCCCTTTGAACTGTAGATCAGTTTTTTTTCAACCATATCATAATATGGCGCTTCTTCGTCTTGCGGGGTGTTAACCGTTGGGCCAAGGTTTCGCGAGTTTACCGGTAAGCCGTCAGCATCAAGGTCACTTACCCAAATGTCATCGCCGCCCACACCACCGGGCTTGGTCGATACAAAAAACAGTCGCTTGCCATCAGCAGTTATAAATGGCTGGATAGATTGAAAGCCCTCCACATTGATATTGGAACCTAATTTAACAGGTGCACCCCATCCGGTAGTTTCCGAAAGCCTGCTCAAATAAATGGCATGAATAGTTTTGCTTCCTGTTTTGTACCAGCGGGTCATATACATCCTTTTGCCTGTAGGGTCAATAGTTGGTGTACCGTATTCTACTTCTTTTTTGTCGTCGGTGTTGCTAAAAGTTACCATCTGCGGAACCGCATTTGCATCTGTTGGCAAAGTATAGATCCTGTTTAAATGGCGTTTATCATTTTTTATCATTCTTGACGACGTGAAATAACGCATGCCATTGGTCATTACCGGTGCATAATCTGATCCGTCAATGTTTATTTTCCCGTTCATCATATTAACATCCAATAAAGCCGGGTACAGGTATGCCTGCTTAGCAAACTGGCAGTTGCGCAGTTCCTCGTAGGCCATATCGGAGTATTTAGATTGAGCAGGGTTTTGCGCGATATAAAGCTGCAATTGTTTAATGGCTTCATCAAAATGCTGATTAGCGCGCAGGCATATGCCATACCAAAGCCTTGCGAGCGGATATTTGGTTAGGTTGCCGCCACTAACAACTTTATAATACCAGGGCTCCGCCTCCAGGTAATTTTCATACAACCGGTATGATTCGGCAAGCTGGTAACTGATGTAATCCGAAGTTTCGGGCTTTGTTTTCCTGGTTGTTTCATCGCCCCGGAATGGTATTAATGATTGGGGTAATAAATTAAGGCCTGTTGCTGTTTGCTTATAATAATAAGCGGCTTCGTAATAATCCTTATTAGCAAAAGCCTTATCAGCTAACAACCTGGTGTTAACCGGCGCCTGCCCAAATGCACTCAGGGTGGCGATGAGTATTATATTTAGTGATATGATCGTTTTCATTGCTGTTTAAATTTTTCCTGTTATCAGGTAATTCATAATTCGGGTTACAATCTTGGGCAAATAGGTTCAGGCTCCTGTATTCGTTTATGAAACACATAACTTATCGATAGCTCTAAACCACCCTGCCCGGCAGTAGCCGTATTAAGTTGCGATGTGTTAAAATCATAACTTGCGCCTACTATGTAATTGTCAAAATGGTAGCCCACATTGGCTATGGCAGCATCTTGAAAACGGTACATGGCACCCAATATCAACCCGTTATTATTAGGCAATTTAAACTCTGAATAACCCCCGACTGCCTTTTCTTCTGCCTGTTGTTGCCTGATATAAATAAAGTGCGGGGTTAGATCGACCGCATCGCCAAGTTTTAGCCTTACACCGCCGTGTATAATATACCGGATAGGCAATTTGGCATCATTATCAGCAAAAGCAAACGGATCTGTTGGCCGGTTAAGGTGGGCTGCGCTAACTCCTAAAAACGGGTTGGCAGTATGCATTGGGTCACCGTCGTAGTAAAATATTCCTGCACCGGCATCAAACACGGTTGAGCTGCTGTTAGAAAAATTCTCATTGCTTGGCATATTCGGATCATAACCAAGCCCCGGGTTAAACTGATCGCCTAATTGTAACTTGCTTGGATCAAAACTCCTGTTGATCAAACCTGCCTGCACGCCGAAGTTTATTTTCTGTGTACCGTCATTTGATACTGCAATGTTATAGCTAAACGACCCATATGCTGTGAAATAATTGTATCCTGCCGTACCAGCCGATTGATCTAAAAAATTTATGCCTACGCCCATCCGGTCGTTAGGCCGTACATCTGCCGACAAAGCCCCGGTTTCATACGCGTTGTTTACCGTAGCATATTGATCTTTAAAATTTGCAGTTACACGGGTATCGCCGTTCATTACACCGGTTAAAGCAGGGTTTAAGAATAGCGGGTATGCATAATATTGTGAAAAGTGCGGATCTATCTGCGCTTTTACCTGGCTAACTATTATAATTTGTAATAATATAGCTATAGTGGTTATAATCTTTTTCATGTTGAAATGTCTTTTTATAGTTAATGAATTGTTTAAGGAATTTGAATACCCCACCGGGTTGCTACGATGATTTGATCATCGCAGCAGTGTGATTGTCCCCTTCTTCATTACTTTGGATCCATCATTCATTACAGCTTCGGCATAGTATACGTATACACCTACAGGCTGATTGGTGCCTTTATAAGTACCATCCCAACCGCTTGCCTGGCTGTTGGATTTAAAGATCATTTCTCCCCATTGATTATATACATAAAAGTTCAGGCTCTTGATGCTCGTACCGTACACATATTCAATATCATTTTTACCATCGCCGTTAGGTGTAAAGGCGTTAGGCACAAAAATGTAGTCGGCTATCGGGTTTTGCGCTGTACCTGTAGCTATATTTGAATTGGCACTGAGCTCACAACCCGAATTACCTAAAGCGCGTACTACCAGCGTAACACTTTGTCCCGGATCAAGCCCTGAAATTGTATAGGTTGGCTCACTATTGCCCGGGTCAAAAAATGTGGTTCCGCCATCAACACTTACCTGGTAACTTGTGGCTCCCTGTACTGCGCTCCATTCAAACCTTACTGTTGATATTGTAGTGTTACCCACTATTACCACGGGTGCTGCCAATTGCTGTAAAATAACCACAGGCACCGCGGTTCGTGATGTTGATATACAACCACTGCTTGCATCTGTAGCCTCCGCGTAGTAAGTGGTATTATTAACTAATAACGGTGTCGTAAAGCTGCTGCCGGTTGCCAAAGCAGTGCTACCTGTTGCTGTTGAATACCAGGTTATGGTTGCATTTGGGTCGATGCTTGTTGCCGTAAGTGTAATATTTGTACCCGGACAAATTGGTGTGTTGTTACTTACAACCGGCGCCGCGGGCGCATTGGTTACGATAATACTTACCGGTGTTCTTGAACTTGAAGTACAACCCGTAGTATTTGTTGCATCAACATAATAAGTAGTACCTGATGCTAATGCCGGGGTTGTAAAGCTTGTCCCGGTATAAACAGAAGAACCGCCCGTTGCTGCTGTATACCAGTTATAAGTATAGCCGGCCTGCGGGTTTGCAATACCCAAAGTAACCGATGTGCCTGCACATGTTTGTATGGTGCCTGTATTTGATATGGCAGGCGCAGCCGGCGGCGGTGTTACCGTTGCCTGGCCCATTGCCAGGTTTGTGCTGCTGCATCCGCTGCCATTTACGGCAGATACATAAAAGTTAGTGGTGTTGGTTATTGGCCCGG
The DNA here is from genome assembly GCF_965225845.1 of Mucilaginibacter sp. Classification (GTDB taxonomy): domain Bacteria; phylum Bacteroidota; class Bacteroidia; order Sphingobacteriales; family Sphingobacteriaceae; genus Mucilaginibacter. Next base: position 552,210 of record NZ_CBDDBL010000001.1, on the reverse strand, counting down.
TTATGTAAGTTGTACCCGTAAATAACAAATTGGTTTCAGCAGGTGAATCATACCAGTTATAACTTACACCCGCCTGTGGATTGCTTACTACAAAAGTAGCGGGGCTGCCGGAGCATACCGATACGGAGTTATTAACCAACACCGGATCTTGCGGCAATGGGTTTACATTGATAGTGACTGCCGTACGTGCCGATGGATTACAATCGCCCGCGGTAGATGCTGCTACATAATACGTTGTTGTGGCAGTTATTGGCGGGGTTACATATTCTGTACCCACATACAACAATGTTCCTCCGGCGGCAGAATCAAACCACCAGTAGGTATTACCAACCTGTGGGTTAACAATAGTTAATGTTGCCGAAGAACCTGAGCAAACGCCTGTACCGCCCGCTAAAGTTTGCACTTGCGGAGGTGTTGGAACAGGGGTTACCATAATATCTGTTTCTGTTCGTGTTGGGCTTGTGCAACCGGTGCTGTTTGCCGCCTCAACAAAATAACTTGCATTGGCCGTAACGTTATTCGCGGTAAACGTTGTTCCTGTGAATATCAGCGTACCACCTGTTGCTGCTGTATACCAGTTATAAGTTATGCCGGCAACAGGATTATCAATATTTATGGATACACTGCCCCCGCTACATACCTGTGTGCTTGTTGCACTCAATGTTGGCGCTGCAACAGGGCTTGTTACATCAATATTTACCGCTGTTCTGCCCCCATTATTGATACAGCCTGTTGAAGTATTTGCAGCTTCAATATAATAAGTTGTATTTTGTGTAACAGGTGGCGTGGTATAACTGGTGCCATTGCTTAAAACAGCACCTCCGGTGGCAGCTGCATAATAATTATAAGTAACCCCTGCCTGCGGACTGGTTACTGTTATAGTCGCCGGGCTACCTGTGCATACAGTGATATTATTTGATTGTACACCTGGCTGCAGAGGTAAAGGGTTAATGGTTACTGTAGCTATCCCTCTTGATGGGCTTGTACAAGTTCCATTAGTAAGCTCCGCATAATAAGTAGCGGTTATTAGCGGTGTAACCGGAAAGTTAGCCCCGGTGAATAAAAGGTTACCGCCGTTAGCGGCATCATACCAATTTACAGTATAACCTGCGCCATTAGTTACCGATAATGTAACCGTACTACCCGCGCATATCTGTACCGCGTTTTGAGCCAAAGTAGGTGGCACCGGCGAAGGTGTAACATTTACCGTTGCCGCAACCTTATTGGGGTTAACGCAACCAGTAGCGGTACGGCTGCTTTGTACATAATAGGTAGTAGTTGCAGTGATTGGGCCGGTGGTAAAACTTGCACCGGTGTAAACCAATGTACCGCCGCTGTTATACCAGTTATCGGTTACGCCGGTACGTGCATTAGTTACTGTAAATGTTGCTGTGCCACCGGAGCAAATATTTACGGTTGAAGCGGCAAGTACCGGAATGCCAACCTGTTTGGTGGCATAAAATATATCAAGAGAGTTAAATGCGCTGAGTGTATTATTAACCAAAGTAACTTGTACGGCATTGTAAGCCGCACCCGGAACAAACTTTACAAGTACATCATTATTGCCGGATAGCACCAGGATAGCATTACTGGTTAATGTTGTCGCGTCATTGTTGGCGGTAGCACCATTAAATGATTGTATCTGGATGTTCCCCAATATTGCGGAAGATAGTATTGTAGCCGGGATCCTCATCCTGATCACAACGGTATCCCCCACTATGCCCGGGTCACTAAAAATTAATGCTTGCGAAGTAGAAGCGCTTAATAATGCTACCGGCACATTTAATGTTGAGTAGGTAGTAGTATCAGCATCAACAGCGTTGTTTGGATTGGTAACGCCGCAACCCACGCAAAGTACACCGCTGGTGGTGTTGGTTTGTGATGATGCAAAATCGCACGTTGTATTGAAAACAGTGTTAACCGTAATAGTTACTGCAGTACGCTGAGCACTTACACAACCTGTGGCAGGCAATTGCGCTTCGGCGTAATACGTAGCGGTTGAAAATAAAGCAGGTGTAACAAAGGTTGCCCCTGTATATACTGGCGTACCACCTGTGGCTGTGGTGTACCAATTATACGTTACACCTGCAGTAGCTGATGTTGCGGACAACGTAGCCGTTTGGCCTGATGATACTTGCCCTCCGGAAGGAGTAACAGTTACAACAGGGTTTGAAGGGATAGGGTTTACAATAACATCATCTTCGGCCCGGGAAGCGCTTACACAAGTGCCATTGGCTGCCTCAACATAATATGATGTGTTGGCGGTAAGTGCCGGTGTTGTAAACTGCGCACCTGTATATATTGGTGTACCGCCGGTTGGCATTGTATACCAGTTAAACGTAACGCCTGATTGTGCCGACATAGCGGTAAGCACAGCCGATGAACCAGAACAGGTTTGAACAGGTTCCTGCGCAACGGTTGGTGTAGATGGCGTGGTAGTTACATTGGCATTAACCACGGTACGTGTTGCGCTGGGGCATGAACCCGCGTTATCTGCCTCAACATAATAAGTAGTTGACGCTGTTAAGGCAGGAGTGGTAAATGAGTTACCGGTAAATACCGGCGTGCCACCGGTTGCTGCTGCATACCAGTTAAATGTGATTCCGGTAACCGGCGTTGCTGCAAATGTTGCCGCAGAGCCTGAACAAATGGTTTGGTTTGGCGCTGCTACCACAGGTGCGGCAGGTGTTGGCAATACATTTACTGTTGCAGGTGTCCGTATGGCTTGTGTACAGCCGTCCGCGGTGCGGCTGGCTTCGGCATAATAAGTGGTTGTAGCTGTTAACGCCGGGGTATTGAAGGTGTTGCCTGTATAAAGCGGCGTTCCGCCTGTGGCGGTACTGTACCACCTTACGGTTGCATCCGCAGATGCTGTTGCAGTAAGGGTAGCTTGAGCCCCCTGGCAGGAGTTTACACTCGCGGTGCTCACAACAGGCGCTGCAACTTCCTCATAAGCATCATAAATATTCAATAAACTTAACACACCTACAGTAGATCCAAGCCTGATCTGCAACCTGTCGAATGGCGCAGTCGCTACAAACGCATACCTGAAACGGGTAGTTCCATTCAGCAGTGTAACCGATATTAGATTGGTGTTCAGGCTGGTCATATCATTATTATAAGTGGTGCCATTATAAGTGGCCAGGCTTATACCTGATAATACGCCAACACTGGCAAGCGATCCCGGAACGCCTAACTCAACAATTACCGAATCACCGGCTATACCTGTATTTGCAAAACGCAAGGTTTGTTGCGCGTAAGCATTCACCAATCCTACAGGTACATCCAATTGCGAGAATGTGTTACGATCGTTATCTACAGCGGCAGCTTCGTTATTTACCGCGCAACCTATACAGGCTAAACCGCTTGTCGCCGGTGTTTCAGCAATGGCGGCATCACATGGCGTTGGGTTTATTACCGATGAGGCTACATCGACCACACCGGCAGCCCTGGTTGCAGACACTGTTCCGGTAGCCGTAACAGTGGCCTGGGCATAATAAGTAGTATCAGCAAAAATGGATGGCGTAGTAAAGGTTGCCCCTGTATAAATACTGGTGCCGCCCGTTGGTGTAGTAAACCAGTTAAATACGGTACCCGATGTTGTTGATGATGCGGTTAAAGTAGCGGTAGTTCCAGAGTTAACCGTTTGTGTTGACGGGGTTATCATTACATTTGGCACAACATTTGGCTGAACCTGCACATTAGCAGGTGTCCTGGTGGTTGATACACAGCTTCCTAATGCCGATTCGGCATAATAACTGGTATTGGCAGTTAAAGCAGGCGTAGTAAACGTATTTCCTGTAAATACAGGTGTTCCGCCTGTTGCGGCTGTATACCAGTTTACTGTAGCATTAACGGGCGCAGTAGCTGTAAAAGTTGCTGTTTGTCCGCTGTAAATGCTCGCACTTGTTGGGTTAACAACAGGTGCGGCAGGCGGGGTATCTACCAAAATTGTTACCGGATAGCGCACTGTGCTTGTACAAGCTCCGCGGGTGTAAGCAACATAGTAAGTGGTATTTGACGTTAAGGCCGGCGTGGTAAAGCTGCTGCCTGTACTAACCAATGTACCGCCTATTGGCGCGTTATAATACTGGAATGTGCCGTTTGTTGGCGAGGAGATATTAATTACCGCAGAACTGCCGCTGCAAATTTCGGGACTGGCTGGGCTAAACACCGGTTTAGGATATTCCTGAACGGCATAATAAACATTCAGAGAATTTATCAACCCCGCGACTCCTGAGTTTAACGTTACCTGCACACGGTCATAAGCACCTGTCGCCGGAATGTATACTGCATAGCGGCTACTGGCTGATAACAGGCTTACTGTAATTAAGTTGCTGCTTAAAGGGTAGCTTGAAACCAGGGTTGCTCCATTATATAGCGCTATGGTGATATTGGCAGCCACACCTGCAGTTAACAAATTAGCCGGCGAGCCCAATTCCAATTTAACGGTATCGCCGGCGTAGCCCGGTTGTTGAAATATTAATTGTTGCGATGCTGAGCCACCAACCAATCCCGCAAGTACACTAATAGTTGAAGCTGTTGTAGTATCGGCATCAACAGCAAGTGCATTATTGGTTATACCGCATCCAATGCAAAGGTTATTAACACTGCTGGTTTGATTATTGGCAAACGCGCAAGGTGTGTTATTATTAATTGTAACATTTATGGCAATAGCTGTTCTATCGGCAGACTGGCAACCCGATGCATTAACCCCCGCTACATAATAAGTAGTGCTGGTAAAAAGTGCAGGTGTGGTAAATGATGTACCTGTATAAACAGGTGATGCTGCTGTTGCTGATGTGTACCAATTGTAAGTAACCCCTGTTTGCGCATTGGTTACCGTAACAGTGGCAGTTTGCCCGGCACTTATAGTTGCGTTATTAGCAGCTAATATTGGGTTGGCAGGTGTAGGCGCGACTACTGCAGTAGCTACGCTACGTGTGCTGCTTTGGCAACCTGTGGCGTTATCCGCCTCTGCATAATAACTGGTTGTAGTAGACAGAACTGGTGTTGTAAAAGTATTGCCGGTATATAATGATGTACCGCCGGTTGCTGTGCTATACCAATTATAGGTAAGCCCGGCAACAGGTGCCGCTATGTTAAATACAGCTGCATTATTAGCGCAAATAGTATCATTAGGTGCGGTAATTGTTGGAGCAGCAGGCAATGTACTAACAGTTGCAGTAACCATGGTACGGCCCGGACTTACACATGTACCGCCGGATTGCGCTTCGGCATAATAACTGGTAGTAGCGGTTAAGGCGGGTGTGGTAAAGTTATTGCCTGTAGCAATTGCTGTTCCACCGCTTGCCGCGGTAAACCAGTTTATGGTTACGCCTGTTACCGCCTGCGCGGTAAAGGTTGCGGGCTGACCCGGACAAACAGTAACCGCCGCATTAGTAACAACCGGGTTAGCAGGTATAGTATTTACGGTTACTGTTACCGCAGTACGTTCAGATTGATCTGTACAACCGGCGCGCATGGCTGCTACATAATAGGTACTACTTGCGGTTAATGCCGGTGTTGTAAAGCTGCTGCCGGTAAATATTGGCGAACCGCCTGTTGTAGTTGTATACCATAAAAAGGTTGTATTAGGCTGCGCAACGGCAGTTAATGTAGCAGAGCTACCGTTACATATTGATGCTGAATTTGTTACAACATTGTTGAACTTTATAACCGGACCAGGATCAAACTTTTGTGCCTCGTATAAGTTCAGCGTGGATAATACATTGGCAATACCTCCGCCCAGCGTTACCTGAACGCGGTCGAAGATATTTGAGGGGACATAAGTAACCGTAAAATTTTGATATCCCCCAACTATACCTAATAATTGAACATTGAGTAAGTTTGAGTTTAAATAATAGGTTACGGCAGTTCCGTTTACACCGTTAGATGTTGATAAAGCTATATTTGATAATACCCCGGCAGATAGTAAAGATTGAGGAACAGACATGGTGATCCGCAGGGAATCACCAAGAATAGACGGGGATTCGTAAATTATAGTTTGTTGCGCATAAGCGCCCACCAAACCAACACCCGCATTTAAGGTTGATGCCGTTGTTAAATTGCCATCAATAGCGGCCTGCGGATTTTGCACCCCGCCAACATCGGCGCCCAAACTAAGCAAGCCTGATGATATACCGTGCAACTCATCAACTGGTGAATTACAGGCGCCAGCCGCTGTGCCATTATAAAAACCCTCGTAAAGGTAAATACTGCTTAGCGCACCAAGTATCCCACCGTTTAGTGTCACCCTTATACGGTCGTATGCCGCGGTAGGGGTTATGCTAAGCTCAATCTGGTCGTTATTACTTGCGGCGCTTATTAATGATGATGCCAAAACCGGTTGCCCGATAGCTGTAGTACCATTGTAAGCCTGCAGCGATATTCCGCCAAGCGCTGTTGCGCTTACCAGGTTATTCCCAGTACCTAACTTAACGGTTACCGGAGTATTTGCAGCAACTGGCGTTGTTCCAAATATTAATTCCTGGTAGCTAGCGGCAGCTAAGCCAACTGTAACATTTAATGTGGAATAAGTTTCCACATTACCATCGGCGGCATTGCCGGGTGTATTTACGGTACATCCCACGCATAATAAGCCCGTAGCGCCGTTATCCTGGCTGCTGGCGTATATACGCTGACCGTTAGAATTTAAAGTAGCAAATAGTAGCAGGCACAATAACAGAACGTACCTGGCCACACAGGTAAAGCTTTTCATGATGAGTTGTTTAAGTGAGATGAACTATTTCAGTCATCTAAAATTAAACAGCACTTTTACCATATCATCAAAACACTTTGTTCAGTTATTCACGAGGGCAGCCACTTGTTCACAGTTGACGGACCGCGTTCATTTTATTCACCACAGATCGTAATGAAAAGGAATATTTTCTTGTAAACTTATTGCTGTAGTAATAACGTTATTAAAACAGGTTTTGTATCTTCATAGTCATAAATAGTTAACCTTATCAATTAGTACTACATGAATACACAAGACCTATCCAATGGCCCCGATGGCACAATTCCTGTCGGCATAGTATTGAATTAACAGCAGACTGGCGCGCGCGTACATTGAGGCGTCAAACCAAGCATTTAAAGCACAGTCATTTTTTGGGCCGATAATAAACTTTGTTAACATCCTTAAGTTCAATCCTAATGCATATGGCGTTAGAGCTTACATTGGTCTTGAAGATGCCGGTGATTCTGCAACGGCTAAGTTATTATTCGTACCTGTTTGCATGACAAAGACATTGTTTACCTGCAAAACGGCAATGGCGAAGGCGATGGTGACGGCAGTAATGTTTTTGACCTTACGTCAGTTTGTCCACCGTTTTGCCCGCTACCAAGCGTCCTGAGTCAATAATAATTTGTTAAGATGTTATATTTATTCTGCTTAAATGGCAATATTTAGGCCGCATAAACATCATACTTAATGGGTTTCCTTCTTTACTATATTAGTTATATAACGCCCGCATCTATTATTATACCAATTTGTGTGGGGTTATTAAGCTTTTTATTAGTCCGCGTACTGTTGAAGGGCACCGTGTAAGTCTCATTACAAAAATAGCATGCCGTAATACAGCGGGGCTGGTATTGTTCGCGTTAAAATACTCCCTGTTTCAGCTTCCTTTGTAGCATTGCCATCAAGTACTTTTACGTGTTTAAATATTCAGATATTATACGCACAGCAATAATTTTTTAGTAAGGGCATTCCTTTTATTACTTTATAAGAAAGCTACCATGCATTTTCAAACAAAAAAATAACAAATAAAGAAATCGGCACTTTCACATTTTAATATATTTTCTAAATATTTAATCTTATATAAAACATTGGTTTAATGTTATCGTATAAATAGTATTTACCTATACCTATTAAAGTATGCGTTATGTAATGGATAAAATATTTATCAGCAATCAAATAAAACTGGAAATATTAAAAGTGTGTGGGCATCCAACCATCAGGCCTTATAATTTACCCGGAAGTTTGCGATTGCATGATTTAAATTGTTATCATAAAACAGATTTTTGTCGGATTTTAGAACAAAGATTACAGGATATAGCATCGCATTATCAAACAGGTAAAATAATATTACCGGGCGATGTTTCACAGCAAAATACCGTAAGTGAATGCATTAAACTGGTTTTTGCAAATTAGTTATAACTAACAGCCGTTCAAATTTCAGTGATTTATACACACTGAAATTTGAATAAAAACCCCGTTCATTTTGTTCATTATTTTATTTTATAAAACCTACGGCTCTAATTTTACGATATATCAAATTGATTGGTATTTAACTGACTATCGATTGAAATTATTTTAAGCATTATGTGAACTTCCTAAATCAACCTAATCTTTAGCAACATGACAACATTTTTAACCCAACATTTTGATAATTTAAAAAAATTAGTTCTTGTTGTCGCGCAATTTAGGAACCTATCACCATCTGATTGCAAAACGCTCTCTCTGTTAATTTTTAAAAAAACAAACCAACAGGTTAGCGAAACTACACTTAAGCGTGTTTACGGCTTTGCCTACAGCAAGTTTAAACCGTCACTATTTACAATGGATGCCATGGCCAGGTATTGCGGCTACCAGGGCTGGACAGACTTTTGTGATAAAGATGGGCGTAAAGACACATCAAAAACTCAAGTTGAAGTTGGCTGGGATAATATAAAGCTTAATGCCAATAAAATAACGCAGTTTACTTTACAGGCGTTAAAAAACCGCTCGGGTATTCCGTTTAATCAAACAATAAAAAGAAGGTTTATTGATGATCATTTTGACGCCTTTTTAAAAGAAGGCCAGGGTGCAACCATCATTACCGCCCCAACAGGCTATGGCAAAACTATAGCGCTTTGCCATTGGATAGAATACAGAATGGCTATGAGTGTTGCCTGTAATAACGATGATATTATATTGTTTTTTAGCAGCAATGCCCTTATAAATGTTTTTATAAGCGGTAAAGATATTAATGAATGGTTACTATCATTATTAGGATATAACAGCAGCGATGATTTTTCGACCCTACTGGATAGTAAGCTAAACCACACCGGCAATTTTTATTTAATTATTGACGGGCTGGATGAGCACATGTTTAAAAGCGACCAATTTATTGTGCTGTTAAACCAGGTTATAGATATTTTTTCATTTTATCAGCATTACGCCAGCTTTAAAATAGTTTTAACAACACGCTCATCAACCTGGTTAAATAATCGTTCAGAATTTGAATCTTTCAGGGGCAACTGCTTCCTTGGCTTCCCGAGCCAGGATGAAGTATTGATAAACGTTCCTCTTTTTAATAACCAGGAAATAAAAGAGCTTAGCAATAACATAAATCCAACGGTAAATAATATTGTTACTGTTGATATATCAAATAATTTTAGCCACCCACTATACTTTCAATATTATTATAAACAGCACAAAAACGACTTTCAACTTAGCAGGGTTGATCAACTATCCATTTACGAACTTATATCAACCTTTATTTTAAATAAAATTTACCTGGGCCAGCATTCTACTGAAAAAACTTTGCTGATTAAGGCTTTAATTGAAAATATGGATTTTCAATCAGCGGTTTTTAGTGTAAATAAATTAAGACTAAGTGATCAAATTAAGCAGTTCAATCACGCCTATAACGATCTTTTAGGTATAGGCTTTATTCGTGAGCTTAATAAAAGTGTTGATATGTATTACAATACTGTTATTGAATTTGGCAACGATGATTTTTTAAACTACAGCATAGGGCGGCAAATACTTCATCTCAATAATAATGTATTTGATCAGCAATTGGCTGTAAGCCTTAATAACAATTTTAGCGATGGGCGTAAGGTTGCCGTTTTAAAATGGTGTATGATGTACGCCGTTAAAAATGGCCAGCAAAACATTTGTGAATTTTTAGCGCAAATTATTTTAAGCGCAAAAGAAAAGCTGGATACTATTGTTTTTATAGGCGATATAATTGCCAGGGAATACAGCTCAATAAATAAGCCTGAGGCTTTGGTAAAATACTTTGAGCGGGATTGCAGCGACGATTTGTTTGATTATTTTTTTGGCCTCGAATTTATTAACACCGGTTATAAGAAAGCATTACATACATTGTTGATTTTTAACCTGGCAAGCAAAAAAAAGATATTGATCTACAGCGCGCTTGCAGTTATAGCCGTAATACAATTGGATATTAACAAACTTGAAGAATATTTGCTGAACCTGAAAGGCTTTAGCCAGGATGACCTGCAGTCGCTGGCGATAAACCCCTTAAGCTGCCTTGAAACTATTTATTATTATTTTAAATATGGCATTGTAAAAAAAGAGGCATTTAGCGAGCTAACTCATTTTTACTTTAATCCGCCAAAATCGGGCGATAGTTTAATCGGATCGAGCGAAAATGATGTTTTATACTTATTGGCGATCTACACTTTATCCATTTGCAAAAACCCAATTAAGCTGTTGCGCTTTTCGCGGGTTATAAATAAAATTTACCAAAGGCCTGTTGCCGATGCGCCGGGTTATAATTTCATATTAAATTTAATGATAAGCGGCGCCAAGCTGCAAGCCGGCAGAACTGAAAAAGCATTGGAATTTTACAAGCAGGCCGCAACTTTTTATGATAAAGAAAACAGTGCTTACACCAGTTTTATGCTGTCGTCTTTTTATCTGCTTAAATTAAATATCAGCATATGGAAAGAGGACAAACAAAGTATGTATGAAATAATGAAAACGTTGGTTTACCTGGCAGATGAAAGTGATTTTAAATTGATTAAAATAGAGGCCTTGGTATACATTTTAAAGAGCAGGTTTATACATGAACAGGAAGCTGATTTTTATAAACGTTGTTATTACGATTTTATAAAACTTGTACGCGAGAGCGGGTTTAGGGAAGATAGTTTTATTGATAATAATTTAATTATGGCTATAAAATAGCCATTTGTTAGGGTTTACATTTTGAATTAGTTTGTTTAGTTTGTATGCGTATGCCGGTTAGTTTTTTGTTAACCGGCATTTTTTAAAGTGCTTTTTGCTTTTTATATTCCTTCCGCCAATCAATATAGCCTAATAATGCAACGGGAATATAAGCTGCATATAATATGGCAGTAGGCTCCAGGTGTTTGGCAATGTAAACGCCAACGTAAATCATATCTACAAAAACCCATATCAACCAATTCTCCAATATTTTTCTTGTCAGATAAACCTGGGCTATTAAACTACAGGTAGTACAAAAGCTGTCAAGGTAAGGATATGCAGCTGGTTTATAATGTAATATTGGCGAGAGGCTTACCAAAGTAAAGCCAAGTGCGGGAGTTACCACTAAAACTATTATTATTGAAATAATGACCTGCTTTCTATTGATCGCCGAAACCGGTATTTTAACTTCAACCCTATTTTTTTTGCTCCAAAAATACCAGCCATAAATACTGGTAATTAAAAAATAAATCTGCAGGCCCATGTCTGCATATAATTGGTAGTTATAAAAAACATAAATGTAAATAGTTACGCTAAAAATAGCTACCGGCCAATTCCATATATTGTTTATAGCGGCAAGCAATACACATATAAACCCGGTTAAAACACCAATAAGCTCAATCCAGCTTTGCTGGTGCCACCAATCCAGCAATCCATGTAAAATTTGCATGGCTAAAGGTAATAATTAGCAAATACAGAAGTTTAAATAATACCTATGAAAAAGCCATTTCATTTGAAAAGCACATTGTATTATATTTAATACAACACCTGTATTGAAAAATGGATTGTGTCGGTTATTTAGGCAATTTTAATCTCTCTTACTCCTTAAATGTGTACAATTAAGCGGCTTCAATCTATTTTAAAGCTTTGAAAAAATAAATATTCCAACCCCCTCTGGTTGTAGAAATCGTTCCCGGAATAATTAAGCGTGGTTTGAATGCCTATTAGTAATTATTGGCAAAGCATTTGCTGTTACATTAAGCGGTCCTGCATTTACCTGTAGAAAATATTACATCTACCTATTAAAAATGAATTCTCAGACACCCAAGCTGAAAATTTTTGTTCTTTGTTTTGGGTTTAATCAATAGTTTAAATTAATTAGGGGAAAGGGAGCTTCAAAAGAGCTCTCTTTTTTTTTGAAACATTTTTTACTATGCACGCATAATATTATTTTTACAAAAAGCTAATCTATAAACCATGCATTTTGAATTTACCGAAGAACAATTAATGGTGCGCCAGGCAGCACGTGATTTCGCGCAAAACGAATTAAAACCTGGCGTGATTGATCGTGATGAACACCAAAAATTCCCTGCCGAACAAATAAAAAAATTGGGCGACCTGGGTTTTATGGGATTGATGGTGTCGCCGCAATACGGTGGCAGCGGCATGGATACCATATCCTACGTGCTGATTATGGAAGAATTATCAAAGGTTGATGCATCTGCTTCGGTAGTAATATCAGTAAATAACTCGCTGGTTTGTTACGGGATCGAGAAATATGGAACCGAAGAACAAAAACAAAAATATTTAGTGCCCCTGGCCAAAGGCGAAAAGATAGGTGCGTTTTGCCTTTCAGAGCCTGAAGCAGGATCAGATGCTACCTCCCAAAAAACTACGGCCATTGATATGGGCGACCACTACCTGCTCAATGGTATTAAAAACTGGATCACCAACGGCAGCTCGGCATCAACCTATATTGTAATGGCACAAACTGATGCCGGTAAAAAAAGCCATGGTATAAACGCCCTTATTGTGGAGCGCGGTATGGAAGGTTTTACCATCGGCCCAAAAGAAAACAAAATGGGGATACGGGGATCAGACACGCACTCACTGATGTTCACCGATGTAAAAGTGCCTAAAGAAAACCGTATAGGCGAAGATGGTTTCGGCTTTAAGTTTGCCATGAGTACTTTAGAAGGTGGCCGTATTGGTATTGCATCACAAGCATTGGGCATTGCATCCGGCGCGCATGAACTTACCGTGCAATACGCTAAGGACCGTAAAGCTTTTGGCAAAGCAATAGCCGATTTTCAGTCGACCCAATTTAAACTGGCTGATATGGCTACTGAAATTGAGGCTGCACGTTTATTATGTTTAAAAGCAGCATGGTTAAAAGACCATCACCTGCCTTACGGGCAGGCAAGCGCGATGGCTAAGCTTTTCGCATCAAAGGTGGCAATGGACACAACAATTGAAGCCGTACAAATCCATGGCGGTTATGGTTTTGTGAAAGAGTTTCATGTAGAACGCTTGATGCGCGATGCCAAGATCACGCAGATATATGAAGGCACATCCGAAATTCAAAAGATTGTCATATCGCGCGAGGTGTTGAAATAATCTATCAAATTTATATACATTTGATTTTTTAACTGGCAGTATTCTTAGAGCCCTCGCATATGCTTCGGGTGCCTCAGTATAACAGCCGCACAATTATTCCCATGAAAACTAAAGCGCTGCTTATTGCCTTCTTTTCGATAATTATTAACGCGGCTTTCGCCCAAAACAAATTGCAAACCGGCGTATGGCGCGGGGTGATCAAAAATAAATCGGGCCATGAGCTGCCTTTTAATTTTGAGGTGAGTGATACTGCAGGCCATCAGCAGTTAGCTATTATGAACGGCGCTGAACGTTTAAAAGTAACCGATGTAAAAGTTATTGGCGATTCGGTATTCATTCATATGCCATTGTTCGATTCTGAATTTAAGCTGAAACTTGCTGATAATAAAACGCTGGCAGGCCAATGGATCAAACATTCTGCCGATAAGCAATATGCGTTGCCTTTTAAAGCTACCGCAAAAACAAATTACCGCTTTTTTTCTCCCGGCTACACTTCTAATTTAAATGTAGCCGGCCGCTGGACCGCTATTTTTGGAGAAGGAGCGCAAAGAGATACTACCGTTGGCGAATTCAAACAAACCGGCAATGATGTTACCGGCACATTTTTAACCACTACCGGCGATTACCGTTACCTTGAAGGAACTATAAAAGATGATAGCTTATACCTATCCTGTTTTGATGGCGGGCATGCTTTTATCTTCATTGCTAAAATAAATGCTGATAATACCCTTACAGATGGTAAAATGTACGCGGGAGCATCCGGCCTGGACCATTGGACAGCTTACCGCAACGAGAACGCGAAACTGCCTGATGCTTACTCCCTAACCTATTTAAAACCGGGTTACAAAAGCATTGATTTTACATTTAAAGATGTTAATGGCAATACCGTATCATTAAGCGATGCCCGTTTTAGAAACAAGGTAATTATCGTTCAGATCTTAGGATCATGGTGCCCAAATTGTATGGATGAAACGGCTTTCATCAACGGCGGATATTATCAAAAATATCACCCAAAAGGTGTCGAGGTAATTGGCCTGGCTTATGAGCGCACTACGGATTTTGCCCAATCGCAAAAGGCGGTTAAACAAATGCAAAGCCATTTTCATATCCAATACCCGTTATTGATAACCGGCTATACTCCCGGTAATGGCGATCCGCAAAAAAGCCTGCCAATGCTGGCTGATTTTAAAGGCTTCCCCACAACAATCATCATTGACAAACAAGGCAACGTCCGAAAGATCCACACCGGCTTTAGCGGCCCGGGAACCGGCGATTACTATACCCGGTTTGTTAATGAGTTTGATAAGCTAACGGATGATTTATTAGCGGAATAACCACTAATCTCATTGTGAGGAACAAATCAATCGCGAACTAAGCATGTTCGCTTTGCTACCTTTCGTTTGCTTCGTTCTCGCGATGACATTTGAACAAATCTTATGCTTTCTCTTCCCAAATCATGCACAAATGCAAAATAGTCTCCACCGCTTTTTGCATATCCTGTACCGATACCCACTCCTGCTTGCCGTGAAACGCATGTTCGCCGGCGAAGATATTAGGGCAAGGCAATCCCATAAATGATAACCTTGAACCATCGGTACCGCCACGGATGCTGCACAATTTGGCATCCATTCCGGCACGTTTGATGGCTTCCATGCCATATTCAACAATCTGCGGATGTTTATCCAGTATACTTTTCATATTGCGGTATTGCGGCTTAACCTGTAGGGTATATGATGAATTTGGATAATCCTTTAACACTTCAACGGCTATTCCACGGATCACATGCGCGTGGTCTTCTAATTTTTCTTCCTCAAAATCACGTATAATGAAATCAATTGTGGCCTGCTCTACATGACCCGATATTCCTACAGGATGAACGAAACCCAGCATTTTATCTGTCCCTTCGGGTGATAGGTTCAATGGCAGCTTGGCAACAATTTTCCCGGCGATCTTGATGGCGCTTTCCATGTTACCCTTGGCAAAACCGGGGTGCGCACTAATGCCGTGTATGGTTAGTTTGGCACCATCTGCACTAAAGGTTTCATTTTCCATATTGCCTGCGCTTTCGCCGTCAATAGTATAACCCGCGTAGGCGCCTAATTTTTCAATATCAACTTTATCCACACCGCGTCCAATCTCTTCATCCGGCGTAAACAATATCCTGATATCGCCATGCTTTATTTCCGGGTGATTGACCAGGTGGTAGCAGGCATCCATAATTTCCGCAACACCGGCTTTGTTATCGGCACCTAAAAGCGTTGTACCGCTGGCGGTAATAATATCGTTTCCAAATTGGTTTCTCAGGTCGGGGTGCTCGCTCATTTTCAGCACTTGCGTATCATCATCCGGCAAAACCAGATCCTGGCCCTGATAATTTTGATGGATGATCGGCTTTACATTTTCGCCGCTGCAATCCGGCGAAGTATCCATATGCGAACAAAAACAAATCACCGGCACAATCTTATCCGTATTTGAAGGGATGGTGGCATATACATAACCATACTCATCAATATGCGCGTCACTTATACCTATTTCTAATAATTCCTTTACTAACAAGTTGCCTAAGTTTTTTTGTTTTTCGGTAGATGGAACGGTTGCAGACTCCGGATCTGATTGTGTATCAATTGTTACATAACGCAAAAAGCGCTCAGTAACATTAAAAGCTAAATTTGCGTTTAAAGTCATAGCAGAAATTTATTTAAGATGATGTTTTACTTTTGTATCTTTCCAACGGTAAAAATCAACATCAAAATTGATAATTATTGAACTAATATTGGACTATTGAAAAAATACTTTTTACTTTTTGTTTTAGTACTTACTTCAGTAATTGTAAAGGCACAGGGCGATTACAACTTTAGTCCATTCGGGGTAGGCTTTGGCGTTAGTACCATTCGGGGTTATACAAACGTAGCCAAACAAAACAACACCCTTGCAGGCGAGCTTAATTTCACTTATAACTACAGCCCTTATTTGCCAATAACCCTTGCCCTTGAAGATGGGCGCCTGTGGGGTGGCAGCCGTGTTACCGACCCAAGCGCCCGTGAGTATGAAAACAATTACATTGCGCTTTACCTGCGTGTAGACCTGCAGTTAGGTCAGATAATTGATTACGACGGAAGCAGGTTTAACGAAGCTATTAAAAACGTTTATTTTGGCGGCGGCATAGGTTTTGTTGACGATAATGTACAAAACCAGCGTACAAACCTGATACCCAACGACCAATACCCGGTTGGCACCTATACATTCCCCGGAACTGATAAAAGTATAAACTTAGCTGTGCCGTTACGCCTGGGTTATGAGTTTAAAATATATAATGAGTACGATGAGCCTTTTATAAGGATTGACCTTGAATACCAGCACAATATTGTTTTTGGCGAAGGTTTGGATGGCTATGACGACCCGCCAAGCAATTTTAAAAATCAGCACCCCGATCAGTACCGCGATATAAGTGTTATTTTTAAATACAACTTTGGTACGATACGGGCATTTACAAAACGAATTAGGGGCTCGGGCTTTTGATGAACGTAGAAGAATTACGTGATTATTGCCTGCAAAAAAGCGGTGTAACAGAGGGGATGCCCTTTGATAATAATACCCTAGTTTTTAAAGTTGGCAACAAGATCTTTTTGCTTATAGGCCTGGATACCGGCAACCGTTTTAATGTAAAATGCGACCCTGAACTTGCTATCGAACTGCGTGACCGCCATATGGAAGTTATACCGGGCTTTCACATGAATAAAGTGCACTGGAACACGGTTTATATGGATGGCAACCTAACACACAGGCAACTTTGCGAAATGATAGACCACTCCTATTTCCTGATACTTAAAAGCCTGCCCAAAGCGTTACAAGCCGAAATAAACCATACTAAATAAGCCACAAATGAATGAATATTTAACGGCTACGCCCGTAGCGTCGCTCATATTTGTTATTACGATCTTAACTTCGGTAATGACATTTAACAATGTTGAGTTGCTATCGAACCTGATACTGCACCCTTACAGCGTAGCCCGTAACAAAAAAACCTACACAGTTATTACCAGCGGCCTGATCCACAATGACTGGATGCACCTGCTGTTTAATATGTTCTCTTATTATTTTTTCGCATTCCCTTTAGAAAGGGCTATGGGCCACTGGCAATTTGGTTTGCTTTACGTCGCCAGTTTAATATTAAGCGACCTGCCAACCATCTACAAGCATAAAAACGATTACTATTACCGTTGCCTGGGTGCTTCCGGAGCAGTAAGCGCGGTTATTTTTGGCTATATCATGTATAATCCCGGCAGCGGCATGATGATTATGCCGATACCTTTCGTAATACCGGCAATTGTTTTTGGGCCTTTATACATGATCTATTGCCATTTCGCCTCAAAACATGCACGTGATAATGTAAATCATGATGCCCACATGTATGGCGCACTAAGCGGTTTGATCATCGTGATCATTTTGAACCACCACGTAGTAAATGATTTTATAGTTGGCGTTAACGGGGTAATTCAATCGTATTTTCATTAACGAAGTTGCCATTGGCATCAAACAGGAAACTCACCGGGTTTTCCGGGTTTTTGATGATCTCCAGCAACAGGAAACCCCAGTTTTTCCAGAAGCTTTCCAGCACCTGGCCAAAGGTTTTATTGTTCCAGGTATCAAACAGCGGTTTGCTGCTCATGCCGCGTAAGGGCATCGCCTCTAAATAAATATCCTCGCCTACGGGTAAAATATTATACTCGGGCAGGCGGTTAAACAGGTAGGCCGAGTAAAATACCCGTCCGCTGAATTCCTCGAACTGGATAGGGTGCAGCATATTATCCCCAATTCTATCCAAAACCTCTTTATGGTATGATCTATTGGCGCCGTTATCCTGTAAGCAGATCACCAAACCAAAATCCCGTATCCGTAACGCGAAGGTCATGGTGTTGATCTCATCGCGGTAGCCAAATTCCTTTTCATTATTATCAACCTTAAATAAAAAAACGCTGAAAGGTTTAAAGCCGTCAAATTCCAAAGGCAAATTGATACTTTGCAGCATTAAATGCAGGTGGCTGAATTTATGAATAATGGATTGCGAGATATTAAACTCTTCCCCTTGCGAATGCTGCAAGCGGATGCCGCTTTGGATCTCGTTAAAGATGATCCCATACAACAATTTGCCCGCCCATTGAAAAAGCTTTTGCTCATCAAGCTTTTTAATAGCTGCGTAACCAGCCTCGAATGCGGCAGCAATTTCGTTTTCCAAAGGCTCCAGCCATTGTTCGTTTACTTCTGCCGCACAAGGAATTTTCAGGTCTTTGTAGGTGGCCATGCTTTCATCCAATAGTTTAAAAGGTTGGTCTTCCAAACTGTAGCGGCTCATAAGCCATTGCGGAAAAACCTGGATCTTTTCTTCGGGGGATGATAATTTTTGTCCCGTTAAAAAGCAGGTAGTATTGCTAAAATTATTGCTTTCGAACGGATGGTAAATTTGTGCCGGCATAAGCGCAAAGATAGGTATGAATTTCGTTTTGAAAATTTTAGCTTTGAATTTAACATGGAACTGACTTACCACCCCTTTGAACTGCAACTGAAGCATCCCTTTACCATTGCCAAGTTTTCGCGCACGTTTACCCCGGTTATGCTGCTGCAAATAGCGCATGAAGGCCACATCGGCTATGGCGAAGCATCAATGGTACCCTACATGAGCGAAACCTATGAAACCGCGCATGAATTTTTGAAAAAGGTTGAAGTGACGCAGTTTAAATATCCATTTGATTTTAAGGAGATAAGCGCTTATTTAAATACTATTGCTCCGGGCAATACCGCCATTAAAGCTGGGATAGACATTGCCCTGCATGACCTGAAAGGCAAATTACAAAACAAACCCTGCTGGCAATTATTAGGTAGCGATCCTGCGCAGATGCCGGTGACCAGTTTTACCATTGGCATTGATACCCCCGAAGTTATGCGCCAAAAAGTGCAGGAAGCCGCCGGTTATAAGATCATCAAAGTAAAGCTGGGCAGGAATAACGATAAGGCAATCATCCAAACTATCCGTTCGGTAACCGATGTGCCGCTTTTTGTTGATGCCAACCAGGGCTGGACAGACCTCGAAAAAAGCCTCGATCTTACTTACTGGCTCAAAGAACAAGGCGTTTTGCTGGTTGAACAACCCATGCTGAAAACCGACCGCGACAGCAACGCGTGGCTGACGGAACGAAGTCCCCTACCGATAATCGCCGATGAGGCCATGCAAACCTTTGATGATGTGGAGCGCGCTAAAGGCGCTTATCACGGCATCAACATTAAGCTGATGAAATCTGCCGGGATGTACGAGGCATACAGGATGATCAGAAAAGCACGTGAACTCGATCTGAAGGTAATGATCGGCTGCATGACTGAAACCAGTTGTGCCGCCTTAGCTGGAGCAGCCCTCGCTCCGCAATGTGATTGGGCTGATCTGGATGGCCCATTTTTAACCAGTAATAACCCATTCGTATTGCCGGATCTGTTTAATGGGAAATGGGTTTTGAGCGGAGAAAGTGGTTTAGGGTTAAATCTCCTGTAATGCGTAGTAGTAGTTGCAACGCAAATAAAAGGCGCGCAAACGCCCGACGGAAAACCGGAAGAATGACAACTTGTATAAAACTACTTCTTTAAAAAACCATCAATAGCTTTAACCGCATCAGCATAACGCTCATCACCCGTACCGGAGATCAGGATATAATTAGCATTCAAAGCCTGTAATTCCTTAACCCAAATATCCATAAAATGTTCCCGCATGTGCGGGAAATCGCGCAGCGGGTCTTCTTCCCAGGGGAGGTCGATGTTGAGCAATAAATACAGGTCATAAGTATGTTTGGGTAGCTCGTCGAGCACTTCCTGCGGGGTTCTGCCAAAGGTGTAATCACTCCAGATCTTCACGGTTATAAAAGTGGTATCACAGATCAGTAATTCATTAGCCTGTGGCAGCATTTCGGCTTCAAGTTCCAGTTGTCCGTAGAACATATTTATCTCATCCTGCCAGGTGCAGGGCTCGGTTAGCTTGGCGCAATAATCACGGGCATACTCGGGCACCCAAACCGTATTATAATGCTTCGCCAAAAAAGCCGACATGGTTGATTTGCCCGTCGACTCCGGCCCTACTACGGCTATTTTTGGTATAGCCATTATTTCACCTTGGATGATAACCAGTTAGCACGGAATGTTTGCTGATCGGCGGTTAATGGTTTGCCGGCTTTTTCGTAGGTTACTACCTCCAAATAAGGGTTTTCTTCTAAAGTGATAGTGGTTTGGTGCGCACCGGTACGGTTGGTATAATCAACCACTATTTTATCGCCGATCTGTTTTGAATCTACAATATCATTAAATGATTTCGCGTCGGTAATATCTTTGCCATCAGCCTTTAAAATAATATCGCCTGCATCCAAACCCGCCTTGTAAATTGGCGAACCCATCAAAGTGCTGTTTTTTAATGCCAGGCCCTGTGCCGCATTTATGTTAGCAGCTCCTGAACGCATCCTACCACCATTGTAACCGATCGGCCCGGCCCAGGCTTTGCCCGGCGCGCGTTTACGCAATATCAAACCTGCCTTATCTAACAAAGCAGTATAATTATTCTTTTCGATGCCGTAGATGTAGCGGCTGTAAAAGTCGTCGGCAAATTTGGGGTTGGTCAGTTTAGCCAATACTTTTTGCAGATCGGGAATGGTATATGGTTTTTGCACTTTGCCAACGGCTAACCAAACGGCTTTCATGTAATCATCAAGCGTAAGGTTAAACTCGCTGCGCAGGCGAAGATCAAGCGCTACCGCTGTGGCGCCACCATAATAGTAATAGGTTAAAAACATATTGGTGGTATTCACCGGGTCGATAGATACACCGTTGTCGGCATAAACCGCGTAGCGGCTCATTTGTGTTTCGGAGTATTTGGCAGCACCCGGAGAATTCAAGATCGAGTTGATCAAGCCTGACAATGTATGCGTATAATCATCAACCGAATGAAAACCTGAGCGCTCTAATATCAATTCGCCGTAGTATTGGGTAAAGCCTTCGGCAAACCAAAGTTCGCTGCTCATATCGGCATGGTCAAAGTTAAATGGCTCTAATGATTTTGGGCGGATGCGTTTCACGTTCCAGCTATGGAAATATTCATGCGCAAAAGTGCTTAATTCCCCGACTTCGTTGCCGGCAATTTGCTTGTCTTCCTCAACAATACAGGTAGAGTTGCGGTGTTCCATACCATCACCCGAATTGGTTGGGTATACGTCATCCAAAAAAGTGTATTCTCCATAATCATAGGTTGGCAATTCGCCGTAAACTGCCTTTTCTTCCAAAACAACTTTTTGCACCATTTTGCCAAAATTGTCGATGGTTTCCTGGCTATCGTCAGAGTGGGCAGTAAGATTGATCTTTTCCGTTTTGCCATCGGTATTTACCACGCTCCAGCTGGTTTCCTTAAAGTTGGACAGCTCGGTAGGGCTATCAAAAAAGTATTGCAGGTTAGGCGCGCTGTATATGTTATCGCCGTTGTGCTTAAGCTGGGTAGCTACTTTCCAACCGCGCTGGTCGAGGCCGTCAAACTCAACAGTGATCGGGCGGGCATCCTGTCCTGCTGTCCACATAAAAACCGCGGGGAAGTTTAAGTGCGCGTGGCTTGGATCGATGCAGGCATAGGTGCCATCTGTATAATTGGCAAATAGGGTATAGCTTATTTTTACAGTTTCGGGGTGTTCCTTTAATTCATACACATCGCCCTGCACCTGTACCAGGTCGAGTTTGTTGCCATCAACATCGGTTGCTTTTACGTTGTAGATGTTCTTACCGAACTCATGCGTGGCGTAACGACCTGCAGATGAGCGGCTCATGTGGAAATCCAGGGTGCCGGTAGGCGCCTGTGGCAAGGTTAATACAACCTCGGCCTCATGGTGCTCCGCATTAGGGAACGCGATGGTATAATAAATTGCTTTAGGGGCAGTTTGGGCAAAACTACCGGCCGCAAACAGGGATGCGGTAACCATAAAAAACAGTTTTTTCATATGCAGTTAAAAGAAAAGCTGAATTTAATATAAAAAGGGGAAAGTTTAGCAGGAAAATTATTGTGTAGCGGGAAAGAAAGTAACGGGAGTGAGGTTGCAGCTCCCCTTTTGAGAGGGGCAAGTTTGTGTTATGCGGCTCGGAGGGTGATCAGCGAAGCAAGCCCGGGTAAGTCCTCTACGCCTTAATCATACTTATGCTTATCCAGATCATATTCCGATTGACCGGAAATGAGCTTTTTGCGCCTGGCGATATCCTCGTCTAAATGATGGTCGTAAACGTTGTCTGTTACTGCTATATCCCGCTCCATATCCTTTTCTGCAAAGTGCATATTGGCATGAGCGGTTTTTGCCAGCGCCACATCATATGGCCCTTTGGGCGACATCAGCTTAACAAATACCGGCAAACACTCGAACAGTATAAACAACCAGCTGATGAATGTTTCGGCTAAGTATGTGTCTAAATTGCGGGTGCCGTCATCGTTATAGCCCAACTGGCCTAAGGCCCAGTTACGGTCGGCAAAACCGGCTACGTTAGCAAGGCTGTCCAATTGATGATCCGAGAATAAACGCAGCGTATTTAATCCCTCGTATTCTTTTCGCTGGGCGAGGTATTGGTCCATTTTATCCTGGTTTTGTGTCACCAGTTTCAGGCGGTCCTGCTTCTCCTGCAAAACAGCTTCTTTTTGCTTGGCATAAGTACCGTAACCTTTAATGCCGGATGTTTGGTTTGATTTATCGCCGAAAACTTCCTGGTTCAATTGGTAGCGGCTGCGGTTAATATCCTTGGTAAGCGAATCGCTTTCCTTTTTATAGTCGTTTGCCTTACCCAGTTCCATCGCGTACTTTTGGTTGTAGGTTTTCTCTAAAGTATCAATCTTACGGTGCTGGCCCTTGATGTAGGCATTCTTCAGCTTATTGCGGATCTCTTTATCAAAGATCTTTAGTTCGATAGGGCGGGAGATCACTACACCGATCATGATGGCGAGTAAAATACGCGGCGATGCCTGTAAAATCTGCGAGTTGGTGCTGCCCTCTTTGTTGATGCTGGATACAATGTAGCGGTCCATGTTAAAAATGGCTGTGCCCCAGATCAGGCCGAACAGGATGGCAAAGCCAACGGCAAAATCGCCCCCGTTAAAAACGAAGAACATGGCATAACCGCCAGAAAGCGAGGCAAATAAAGCGGTAAAAAATATGGTGGCCCCGATACCAACGTATTTATTATGTTCGATGGGGTATTTTTTTAAGGTATCAACATGCGCTCCTGAACAGAACCAGAAAAAGCGTGTAACTTTTCTCATCTAAATATATGTGTTATAACTGCAAACATATATGAAACGCTCTTAACAAGCGAATGTTACAAAATAATCGGTTAATTATTTAATACATAAAACACTAACTTTGATTTTTATATAATAATAACCATGAAAGAAATAAGTGTACAGGAACTAAAGGAAAACCTGGATAACAAAGAAGATTTCCAATTAATTGATGTTAGAGAAGATTTTGAGTACGAGGTGTCAAACCTGGGTGGAACAAACATCCCCTTGGGTGGTGTCTTAATCGAAGCTGATAAAATTTCAAAAGATAAACCTGTTGTTGTAATGTGCCGCAGCGGCAAACGCAGTGCGGCGGCTATAATGCAACTGGAGCAATTGGGTTATACCAACCTGTCAAACCTGCACGGTGGCATATTAGCTTGGGCAGGCGAAATTGACCCTGAACTTAGCGTATATTAGGCTATGTTTAAAAAAGCAGCGCTTAATTTGATGTATAATTTCGGCATGGGGGGTAGTATCATTGTAGGCTACCTCGCCATTGAACGAAAGAGCTTTTTGCTGATATTTCCGGCTATCGCGGCTTTGATATTTTTCCTGATGCAAAAGATAAAGCTAATGAAAGAGATCAAAAGCATGAAAGACCCCAGGCCTGCGGCTACCCAGAAAATAAAAACCAAATAATAAACCCCAAAAACCATGCTTATTGCAATTTTAGGCATCATTATACTTATTGTAGGTATGGTGATGAAACGCTCGCCCGAACCAGGCAGCCATTTTAGCGGAATTGTTACCGTAATAGGTGTTGCCGTAATTATCATAGGCGCCTCATTGTCGGCCTTTAAGGTGATAGATCCCGGAAAGGTTGGCGTTCAAACGCTGTTCGGGCAGGTGCAGCCCGAGGTATTGCAAAGCGGCTTGCACGTGATCGACCCATTGGTTGATGTAACCATATTTGATACCCGCACGCAGAACTACACCATGAGCTCTAAAAGCAACGAGGGACAGGTACAGGGCGATGACGCCATCCGCGTATTATCAAGCGATGGATTAGAGGTGACGATAGATCTTTCTATCCTTTACAAAGTTACGCCGGCAAAAGCGCCATACATTTACCAAAATATTGGCGAGGATTACGAGGATAAGATCGTTCGCCCGGTTACCCGTACCGCCATCCGCGATAACGCGGTGAATTACCAGGCAGTTGATCTGTACTCTACCAAGCGCGAGGAATTCCAGTTCAAGATCAACAAAACTATCAGCGATAATTTTGCTAAAAATGGATTAGAAGTTCAGCAGATCCTGGTTCGTAACATCACCTTACCGGCAAGTGTACGTGAAAGTATTGAATCAAAAATCCAGGCTGAACAGGATGCCCAAAAAATGCAGTTCGTACTACAAAAGGAACGCCAGGAAGCCGACCGTAAACGCGTGGAAGCACAAGGCATTGCCGATTACCAAAAGATCATTTCAACCGGTTTAACAGATAAGCAGTTGCAGTATCAATCTATTTTAGCACAACAGGCAATTGCTACATCGCCCAATACCAAGATCATCATTATGGGTAGCGGTAAAACACCGATTATGTTGAGTGATAAGTAAGATATGAATTATGGGAGTGTTTAATTCTCTTCAACACAAGATTAGTTATGCAATCTCATATCTGTTTATTGAAGCCTAGTTACTTATTGTTGAAGAAACTGTATCACCAACAAATTTAGCCGGGCCGGGATTGGACTTAGTGTTTGGATTGTTTTACGTGATTCTAACTGCAATACTTTTTTTCAAAACATTGATCAATGCCTTCAAAAACAGGTAGTGTCTCAGTTTGAATTTTATTTATTTTGTTCAGATCCTTTAGGCTTTTTTAAACCTAATAACATAAGTAAGATACCAATAAGTAATAATGGCCAGATATAAATCTTATATGCGTTAGTTGTATTATCCAAATATGTACCTGTAAATAATAAAATCGCACCTATATAAAAAAGGAATTTGTTGTGAGGATATATTTCGTGAAGTTTCATTGATTAAAAAAGCCACTTGTTAGGTGGCTTAAATGTAGTGATAACTTATTTGCAAATCAATTGAATAGTATGTAGCTTTAATTAAACTTTAAACCTACAATTATGGCACAATTTATTACAAGGGTTGAATTACACGGCGCAAACCATAATGAAACCCCTTATCAGATATTGCATCAAGCAATGGCATCTAATGGATTTAAAAGAACAATAACATCCGATGGCAATATCACATATAATCTGTTAACCGCAGAATATGAAATTACAGGCAACTATCTCATATCCGCCGTAATAGAATCAGCAAAAGAAGCCGCTTTAAAAACAGGATATAGTTATTCTGTTTTTGTTAGTGAGATAACAAGGGCAAGTTGGTGGAACCTAAAACAGGTTTAACAATTAATAGAACCGCTCCCTAATTTTTTACCCTTAAATTCATTTTTACAATATGTACGCCCACAAATAGCATACAGCAATCTGATAATATACTCAAAAACAGAAACTATTGGCTTCCATTTATATATTTGGGGGCTATAGTTTTTATTTTTGTCTTTACTATCTTCGCCTATAAACTCCGCCAATAAATTAGTACCTATCATTCACGCCTTTACGCTTTACTAATTTAAAATGGAAGTAATACCGGCCCGGTTTTCCGTTAGGCCATTGCCCGCTCTGATTACGAACTGTTTATTGCGGATATTACCCAAACAACTCGCTACTCAAATACCTGTCCCCACGGTCGCAGCAAATAAATACAATAGTGCCCGATTCCAGTTCCTGCGCCAGTTTAATGGATGCCGACATCGCGCCGCCACTGCTCATGCCGGCGAAAATGCCTTCTTCGCGAGCTAAACGGCGCGCCATCAGGGTTGCTTCCTGCTCAGAGATATCCATGGTGCGGTCAACGCGTTTGGCGTCGAATATTTTAGGCAGATATTCAGTAGGCCAGCGGCGTATCCCGGGGATGGATGATCCCTCGGATGGCTGGCAGCCGATGATCTGGATAGCCGGGTTTTGTTCTTTTAAAAACATGGAATTACCCATGATAGAACCGGTAGTACCCATAGCGCTTACAAAATGGGTGATCTCGCCATTGGTATCGCGCCAGATCTCAGGGCCTGTAGTTTTATAATGCGCTAAGTAATTATCCGGGTTCGAGAACTGGTTCAGCAAGAAATAATCATCGCTCGCGCCTTTTTCCTCTGCATAATCGCGGCACTTTTCAATACCATCCAGCAAAGTAACCTTCGCGCCGAAGGCTTCCATGGTCAATGTACGTTCGCGGGTAGAATTGCTCGGCAAAACCAATTCTATCTCGATGCCAAACATACTGGCGATCATCGCAAGCGCGATACCCGTATTGCCGCTTGTCGCTTCGATCAATTTAGATTCTTTAGTGATCTCACCCCGCTCCATCGCGCTGCGGATCATGTTGAGCGCGGCACGGTCCTTTACGCTGCCACCTGGGTTATTGCCCTCCAGCTTGGCAAAAATGCGTACGTTAGGGTTGGGGTTTAAACGTTGGATCTCGGCTAAAGGGGTGTTCCCTATCAAATCTATAATGCCAGCCATAATATTATACTTTGGTTTTGTTGATCACGTTTACCAGCGGCTTGTGGTAAACGGTAGAATGAGGCTCAACGCTTTGGGTTAACCAAACATTGCCGCCGATAACGCTATCATGCCCGATAACCGTTTCGCCACCTAATATGGTAGCGCCGGAGTAGATCACCACATGGTCTTCAACAGTTGGGTGCCGTTTGGTAAATGCCATATTTTTAGCTACGCTCAATGCGCCGAGCGTTACACCCTGGTAAAGCTTTACATGCTTGCCGATCACGCTGCTTTCGCCAATCACGATCCCGGTTCCATGGTCGATGTAAAAATATTCACCGATTTGGGCTGCCGGGTGGATGTCGATCCCCGTTTTAGAGTGGGCGTGTTCAGTAAGTACCCGCGACACCAAAGGAATATCGTGCATATGCAAAATATGCGCTAATCTATAAAAGGAAATCGCGAAAAAGCCGGGATAACTGCGGATCACCTCAAATTCGGTGCGCGCTGCCGGGTCGCCGCTGTAAATGGCTTGAATATCGGTTTTTAACACGGCATACAACTCCGGCAATTGCTCAAAAACAGATCTGGATAACTGCCTGATGTCGCAATCCCAGCAAGCTTTGGTCGCTTCCATCACATGGCAAAGTTCATTTTCCAAGCGCTCAAACTCGTCTTTCAAGGATTGAACAGAGGCGAACACCTGCTTGGAATGCTCAGGAAAAAGCAGGCGGATCACGTTGAGCGCCCAGGAAGTAATTTCCTTATTGGACGGAACAGCATCAACATTGCTATGCTTATCAAATAATTCCCTGTAAAAATGCTCGTCCATTAAATGCGTTTTGATTGTATGCACCTCAATAACAGGACCGTTTATAGCCTGTTATAAAAGATGATGCAATTTATAAGGAATAATTTGTTTGGGGCTCATCAGATGCAGGGAATTGTGAAATATGATATTTTGATGAGTGATGGATAGCTTTTATAAACGTCCTAATTTCTCTGAAAAAGAAATTAATCTATTTATTCCCGTTAGAAACACCTGCTCTGAAACCCTCAACAGCGCCCTTTTTTACATCATCACGGTGGGCAATCAAAAAAATCAGGAGCATGGTTAACAGAAACCAAATGATACTTCTTATTGCTTTTTTACGGTTTGGGTTTTGCATGGTGTACCAAATGTAAGTTTTAGCTGTTTCAAAAGCAAGCAAAACAGGGTATTTTAAGGGTTAAAAAGCGCAAAACCGATCAAAACCTATGCTTTTTGTGGCTATTTCAGGCAAAAAACAGTCATTTTTGAGCGAAAAACATGCTAAAAACAATGTTAAAATGGCTGTTTTTTGATACTTTTTGGGGCTAAATTGTACCAAATGTCCCACTTGTCTCATTTGTCTTGTGGACAGCCGAACGGTTAGTCCCTGTCTCGGCTAAGCTTGGTAAAGGCCAGCGTATTTTCGTTAAGTACGGCGGTTTCGCGGCGGTGCTTTACAATATGCGCGGCAGCAAACAAGGCCTCACGGAACGACACCTCCGATGCCTGGTTCTTCCCGGCGATATCAAAAGCGGTACCGTGATCTGGCGAGGTGCGCACGAAGCTCAAACCGGCCGTAAAGTTAACCCCGGATTCAAAAGCGATCTGCTTGAACGGGATCAGGCCCTGGTCATGGTACATAGCTAAAACCGCGTCAAATTGCAGATAGGTGCCGTTGGCAAAAAAGCCGTCGGCAGCGTATGGGCCCATTGCCAGGATATCATTCGAGCGGGCTTCTTCGATAGCCGGGGTGATTACAAATGCTTCTTCATTGCCTATCAGGCCATTATCGCTGGCATGTGGATTAAGCCCAAGCACCGCTATCTTTGGTTTACGGATCCAGAAGTCGGTTTTTAAACTCTCGTTCATCAAACGCAATTTGGACAGGATCTTTTCCGAAGTGATACTTTCGGCAACTTTCGAGATCGGGATATGCCCGGTAACTACGCCCACACGCAAGGTATCGCTCACCAAAAACATCAGTGAATCAGCTGCATTAGCGCGGAACTGCAAGTATTCGGTATGGCCCGGGAAGTTAAATTCTTCGCTTTGGATGGTATCTTTATTGATCGGCGCCGTAACTAATGCATCTATATCACCTGCAAGCAAGTCGTTCGTAGCACGCTCAAGCGACATAAATGCATATTTGCCGACTTCCTTATTATAAACCCCAGGCTCTATCTTCACATCTTCATTCCAGCAATTGATCATATTGGCTCGTTTAGGCATTGCCTGCGAAGCATGCGGGATCACGTTAAAATTAAGTTCGTTAACCTCGCTTGCACGGCGGTAGAATGATGCTACTTTGGTATGCCCGTAAACTATGGGGGTAAAGTAATCGAATAATTTGCTGTCGACCAGGGTTTTGATGATGATCTCTAAACCTATTCCGTTAACATCGCCAATACTGATCCCTATCTTTAATTTTTCCATGATATATATTGATTACACTGATTTATTGGTGATTTCACCGATTTTTTCAGGTAAGATTATAATTGTGCTTACGCTTAATACGCAAATAAAAAGATTTGTTCCTTAATAAAGCGCAAATTATGATTTAATTTGCTTAAATAATCGTTTATAATGAGTTTGGTAAGGGCAAAAAAACATCTGGGTCAGCATTTTTTAACTGACAAAAACATTGCGGCCAAGATAGTGGAGAGCCTGCGCCCTGCTGATAAATATACGCAAGTGTTGGAAGTTGGCCCCGGCATGGGCGTTTTATCCGACTTCCTGCTGCAAAAAACCGAGTACGAAACCTACCTGATCGATATTGATACGGAATCGTACCAGTTTCTGCAAAAGAAATACCCGCAACTGGGCAGCAAGCTGCTAAATGCCGATTTTTTGGACATGGACTTCGCTGCATATTTTACCGGACCATTAGGCATTATCGGTAATTTCCCATACAATATCTCCTCGCAAATATTATTTAAAGTACTGGACAACCGCGCTCAAGTTGTTGAGGTTGTAGGCATGTTTCAAAAGGAAGTAGCCGAACGCTGTGCCTCCAAAGCGGGGAGCAAGGAGTATGGTATTTTGAGTGTTTTCCTGCAAGCTTATTATAAAGTGGAATACCTGTTCACCGTAAAAGCGGGCGTATTTAACCCGCCTCCGAAGGTGTTATCAGCGGTTATCCGCTTAAGCCGCAACGAAACCGCCGAGTTAGGTTGCGATGAAAAACTCTTTTGGCAGGTAGTAAAAGCGGGCTTTAACCAACGCCGCAAAACGTTGCGCAACGCGGTATCATCGCTCATCAACAAAGAAAAAATGACAGAGGAACCTTTGCTGGATCTGCGTGCAGAGAGATTGACCGTAGCAGATTTTGTAAAGCTGACGAATTTGATTACTACAAACAGGTAATTATTGCTGAATGGTACCTGGTTTTGTTAACCTATTTTTGACCTTTTCTGCCGTCAGTAACATTTTGCCTGCTACCAGCATAATTATATGAATAATCATTGAGCCGAATATGTAGCCGCTAAACTCCATATTTCTTACCCATTTATATTTTACTACCGGTTTAATTGCCATGTGCGTTGATTTCATCTCGCTGATATCAAGTGCATCGATATCTTCCTCTGCTATCCCATCTGACATATAATAAAGATTTTTACTTCTGCATCCGAGATGAAAAGCATCGATCACTTTAGCTGGACTAAGTATAAATCCTGTTGAAAGCGCAAACAAATTCATAATCGAAATAAGCGGCTTACGGCAGCTTCTTGAGCCTAATTCCCAGGCGCTAATTTCACTTTCACCTATTCTGTCAATACCGTAGCCGGACATAATATGATGGAGATCGTGAAACTTCAGATATTTTTTTCGCGCATTTATATTAGGCACTGGTGCCAAAATACATCCAATGTATACCCTTACACAATGCGATTCAAAATCCTGCGCAAGATTTAAACTGTTAAATTTGTAAAAACCGATAAGCGCTTCTTTAACAGTCATTCCCTTTTCCATAATCAACGGAAAAGTAAGACTATAAACCCAGAGTTACAAATTATGCATAGTTTAAAACACCTGCACCACGGCAGGTTCCAATTGCATTTTCTTCACCATTTTGGCCATACGCCTAATGAATAGATAATTAGTAGTTCCACCAATTGCTGCGCCAACTACCGGGATCAAACGCTCGGCAGTTCTTGTGCCGAATATCATCAGCATTTTTTCGGCTACACTTTCCATCATGGTTTTGGTGATGGCAACGCTGGCTTCTACTTTAAGCGAAGCGGCAACTAAGCTCATAAATTCGTTAAAATCAATATTGTAGGTACCCCTGTTGTGGTACATAATGGCCATCGTAACCCTGAATTGCTGGGTGATCAGGTTCATAAAATCCAGCGGGATGCCGATAACCATGGTAAACAAACCACCACTGCCGGATATTACACCTGAGCCCGCTGCCAGGTAAGCACATTGGTCGATGAATTTGTCCAGGCCAAGCCTGTCTACACCTTCCTTGATCTTAAACTGGTCGATATGGTTAAATATATGGTGAAAGCCATCTTCCGACAGGCTTTTGGCGTATTCTTTTATGTTGGCTGTTATATTTTTTAGCGGTTGCATAATCTTAGTATTTATTATTTAACAAATAAAACGGTGTTAGGTTTATGAATATTATCACCTTCACTCACTCAGTACACCCAAGGGCTTTATCAGCAAATTATTATGTTTGTAATTGATATGAAAAAGAACATTCTTATTGTTGATGATATACACCCGATTTTTATGGAACAGGCTGAAGGCTTCGGCTACACCTGCGATTATCGCCCGACTATAAAAGTTGATGAGGCCATGGAGATCATTGGCCAGTACGAGGGTATTGTGATCCGCTCTAAATTTAATATCGACCGCAAGGTGATCGACTTGGGTACACAGTTACGCTTTGTTTGTCGCGCCGGTGCCGGGATGGATAATATCGACGAAGTGTATGCCGCGGAGAAAAACCTTTTCCTGATCAATGCGCCCGAAGGTAATATGGATGCGGTTGGCGAGCATGCTGTCGGGATGCTTTTATCGCTGATGAACAATTTCCGCAATGCTGATATGCAGATCCGCGATGGCATTTGGGACCGGGAAGGCAACCGCGGCTATGAGCTGAAAGGCAAAACCGTAGGAATTATTGGTTATGGTTTTATGGGTAGTAGCTTCGCTAAAAAGCTTTCGGGCTTTGGGGTGAATGTGATCGCGTATGATAAATATAAAACCGGTTTCAGCGATGAGTTTGCCCGCGAGGTAAGCATGGAGGAAATTGTGAAACATAGTAATGTGTTGAGCATCCACGTGCCGCTAACCAAGGAAACTGATGGCTTTATCAACGAGGAATATTTCTTCCACTTTAAAAAGCCGATCTTCTTTTTGAATATCTCACGCGGCAAAACCGCCAAAGTTGGGGCGGTGCTTAATGCCATTAAATCAGGCAAAATTTTAGGCGCGGGATTGGATGTATTGGAGGTTGAGAAATTTCCATCGTTAGCAGAACAGGAGTGGTTTGATGAATTAAAGCAATCCGGCAAGGTATTGCTTACCCCACATATTGCAGGATGGACTTTTGATTCCTATAGAAAGATAAGCGAAGTAATGGCGGCGAAGCTGGCGCATCTTAATTATTAGAGTCTTGAGCTTAGAGAATAGCTGCCATCCAAAGAAAACTAATCACTAATTAACTAAGCTCCGATCACTAATTTTTATGGCTTCGCCATAAAAATTTGGATATTAAAATTTAAATCACTTATCTTCGTTTTACACAAAAGCAAGACTATGTAGGCGATAGCCCATATGGTCTTGTTTGTTTTTAAGGTAGCTGCGTCCTTCTGCAAACGGAAGGGCGGTTTTTTTTGGTGACCATTATAAATTAAAAGTTTAAAATAAATACGTGCGTTATGGCAGAGGTATCATACTATACCAAGGAAGGTTTAGAAAAATTAAAGGAAGAATTACAGTATTTAAAAACAACCGGCCGGTCTAATATATCAAAACAGATAGCCGAGGCCCGTGATAAAGGCGACCTTTCAGAAAACGCGGAATACGATGCCGCTAAAGAAGCACAAGGTCTGCATGAAGCTAAAATAGCGCAAATGCAGGAAGCTGTGGCCAATGCCCGCTTATTGGATGAGTCGAAAATTGATACATCAAAAGTTTTAGCGCTATCAATCGTAAAAATAAAGAACGTTAAAAATGGCGCTACTATGAGCTACCAGTTAGTTTCGGAAACAGAGGCTGATCTGAAAACTGGCAAAATTTCTGTAGCATCGCCAATTGCCAAAGGCTTATTAGGCAAAAAAGTAGGCGATAAAACCGAGATCATGGTGCCTGCCGGTAAAATGGAGTTCGAGATATTAGAAATTACGAGATAGTAAATGTTGGTTGGGTGAATGGATGATTGAGTTCTTTTCTCTTCATACCTTCACTTAATCAACTTAATAAACTTAATCAACCAACCCATGAGCATCTTTTCAAAAATAATTTCAGGCGAAATACCTGCACACGTTGTAGCTGAGAGTATTGAGTTTTTGGCTTTTCTGGATATTAGTCCGCTTGCTGAGGGCCATGTGCTGGTTATCCCAAAACAAGAGGTTGATTACATATTTGACCTGGATGATGAAACCTATACCGGGTTACAGCTTTTCGCCAAGATAGTAGCAACGGGCTTAAAAAAGGCCATTCCTTGTAAAAAGGTTGGCGTGGCTGTTATCGGCCTTGAGGTGCCGCATGCGCATATCCATTTAATCCCGATGAACAGGGTTGATGATATGAATTTCGCGAGGCCTAAATTGAGTTTTACTTCTGAAGAATTAGCTGCGACGGCGGAGAAGATCAGGGTTGCTTTGAAAAATTAATCTAACACCGTCATTTTTTAGCCTTCCCTATACCTGCAACCCTACCGGTATTATCCTTTACAAAAGTTTCCCAGCCCGAATAGGATTTCTTACTGCCATTGCTGTTTGTTTTACTGCCGGCCGGTTTACTTACATTAATTTTTTGGAACGAATGGCAAACGGCTACCGCTAAACCATCCGTTGCATCTAAAAATTCAGGTGTTTCTGTAAAGTTTAGTAAGGTTTTCAGCATGGATGCAACCTGCTCTTTGGTGGCGTTTCCGTTGCCGGTGATGGATTGTTTTATTTTACGGGGCGCATACTCGGTTATCTCGATATTGCGTGATAACGCTGCCGCCATTACCACACCCTGCGCCCTTCCAAGCTTTAGCATCACCTGAATATTTTTCCCGTAGAATGGGGCCTCGATCGACAGGCAATCGGGTTTGTAATTATCAATTAAACCAACAGTTTTTTCAAATATGCGTTGAAGCTTCAGCATGTGATCATCCAGGTTATCCATTTTGATAATACCCAGGCTGATAAGTTCAATTTTTGATCCCACCTCTTTAACCAGCCCATAACCCATTACCGCCGTTCCGGGGTCGATGCCTAAAATAATACGTTCTTTTTGAATGGATTGCTGCATATCGTTTTTGTCACTCTCCAACTTGTCATTCTTCGCTTTGCTCAGAATGACAAGGGTTAGAAATGATGCTATAAAGTTAAAGTTTCCTCAGGCATTATCGCGCAGCCTATTCATATATTCTTCACGGGGGATCATACGCGCGCCCATAGATTCGAGGTGCTCGGTATGCACCTGACAGTCTATCAATTTATATATGCCTGACTGGCAAAGCCAGATTAGCGCTGTTTTAGAAGCATTACTCACCTTACTGAACATACTCTCGCCGCAAAAAACATTTCCAACCTGCACGCCATAACATCCGCCAACCAAATGACCTTGCTCCCAAACTTCGATGGAATGAGCATTGCCCGATTGATGCAGTTGGCAGTACGCGGCCTTCATATCATAAGTTATCCAGGTACCATCCTGCCCTTCGCGCTCAACTTGTGAGCAGGCTTCAATCACATCTGCAAAACATTGGTTTTGGGTGATGATAAACTTACCCAAACGCAATATCTGTCGCATACTTTTGGATACCTTCAACTCATCCGGGTAAAGCACAAAGCGCTCATGGGGCGAAAACCATAAGATAGGCGAGTCATCGCTATACCATGGAAATATGCCATTTTGATAAGCCAGCAATAAACGCCCGGTTGATAGGTCGCCGTCAATTGCCAGCAAACCATCCGGCTCTGCAAGTGCAGGATCAGGAAATATCAACCGTTCATCAAGCCTGAAGATCATCCGGCAAATTTACGCCTTACGGCGTATTACCAGCTTTTTATTTTGCGCTTTGGCAACAGCATCCAGGTATTGCTGCATTTCGGCATATTTTGCGGCAGGTATTACCTGGTTGGCAATAATAAATTTAGCTGTGCTGATTATCTGATTTTTAGCGGCATTATAAACATAGCTTACCTCATAATTACCGTAGGTAAACTTTAAGTTTTGATTTGCAGGTAAAGTTTCAATCTCATAATTTGCCGGAAGGTCAATAGTGGTAACACATGTTTTTTTAATGGGAGATTCATAATAGTAATCGCTATTACGTTTATCTAATATGGGTACAGTAAATGCACACAAATCAAAAACCCTTGCTTTGTAAAACTGCTTATTCCCGGCCATAATATCACAAAACTTATCATACTCCAAATGTAAGTTAACCTCCTTTACACCGTTTTCATCTTTACCTTGTTTAAAATCAAATACCGAGGGTTGTTTGATATTCAACGCGCGCATTAAAAACTCTTTTTGATCATCTGTTTTTTGATACGAAAGTTCAATATAATCATCCCGGTATGACCCCGTACTCAAAATTTTTACCTGGGCTTTAGCGCTACCGTCAGAATCAATCGCTAAATGCACTTCACTGTTAAATTGATTTTCATCCGCATTGCTTAAGGGCGTATTAATTAATTTGCCACCGTCTTCTGTGATCAATAATGCGTTACGATTTTGGGTACTCAGGTCTAATTTGCCAAATGGCTGGGTGCTCCCTGTACATTCCAGCCAGGTGGTGTCATTTTTAAAAGGGATGCACAATATTTCGTGATTAAAATCATAAACCGGAAAATCAACATTCGCTGGCGATGCGTTTGTGCCCCTATAGATTATTGCCCAATATGATTTTATGTTTACAGCATTTAATAAGGCATACATATAATTAGCTAATGCCTTACAGTCGCCATATTTTTTTTGATCTACAAAATCTGCAGAAAACGGCTTAAGCCCGCCAATACCTAAGCTTACAGCAACATAACGCATACTTTGTTGCATATATTGATATAAAAATTTAGCCTTGTCTTTATCCGACTTAATCGTATCCGTCATTTTTCTTATTTCGGCCGCACGGGTAGGATTCAAGGTGCAAACGTCTTTATTCAAATTATAAATCCATTTGCCGAAACTTTGCCAGGATGTAAAATCGCCCGGAAAACCATAACATATAAACTTATTCATGCCAAATTCTACTTCAGGATATACGCGCCACCCCTCTGCTCCATCTTCTATTTTTATGGCTTTTAGGTTAGATACCTGCCACTTGTAGTTATCTGTTTTATCATCGGTAGTTTTTTGTGGTTTGATATTCGTGTTCTTATTAAGATACCTGAAACCGGCATCGCCACTAATTGAAACATGGCAATATTCGTTTTGAACAGATTGCTGTTCTCCCTCAATTTCCCATGCACCTATACCCATTAAACTGCTTTCATCTATTTCGTATATCATTTCAACCGTTTCAGGATAATTTGCAATAGTATGCCTAATACTCATTGCCCTATCGTCAGATACCAGTGTTTCGTCATCAAGAACAGCATGATCATACATATCGCTTTTATGATATTTTTTGATCATTTTTCCTGTTTCATCATAAATTATCATTTCGAAACTGTTTATGGATGAATATTTCCTGTTATATGGTAAGCTAATAGCGGCTTCATTATCAGCCTTATCATTTAGAATAGTTACAACGGAGTGGTATTTATATACAACATCATTTGGTCCTTTTACCGCTTCATCCTGCATAGAATACCTTACTACAGAATTCGCATCCTCTTTTAATGAATCCGGGATTCCGGCGGCGATATACAGATCTTTAGGCACATCCTGGCTACGGGCATTTGTATTGATAAAAAATAAGATAAATACTGTTGAAATTATTATACTGGTAAAATATTTTTGCATAGCCTAAGATTTTTTTAACGCGATTGGTTCATTTAACATTTGGAACAGCTGCTTAAAAAATTCATGAAAATTGTCGTAATCTTCTTTTAAAAACACACTTTTATTGTACATGATAACATAGCGTACAATAATACTTCCGTCCTGCTCACCTACTATTCTTTTAAAAGTTATGCCTTTATCGGGCATAGTCATACTCACGCTTTTAGGAAGCGCATCAACTTTATAGCCCGCCGGTTCTTTAAACACGCCGTTTATGGTTAAATTGTAAGGGTAGCCAAAATCGATATTACTACTGCGCTTATCACTCAAAAAGGGGTTTTTATATAACGAGCTAAACAGGTTAGCATTAACGTAAATATAATTATCGTCAGAGCCGGCCAGGTCTAAATTAAATTTAATATCCTGAACCAGGGGCAATGAGTCAACATCCATGTTTTGCATTTTAAGCTCCGAGATTTTTAAATTGTTATCATCATCGCGCAGCTTTTCAATAAATTTTTTTTCTCCGTTTGTATTGTATCCATTTATGTCATCAATGCGGTTATAGCTAAGGCAGCTTATTTGCGCCATTCCGTCCATTTTACCGTCGGGCTTTATTTCCGCATTTATATATATTGATTTTCTTACCGGTTTTTGCTGGGTTATATAAGCAAAATCAAATTGATGGTTATCCGCGTCAATATATAAACCTTCTGAATTAAGCAGATTGTATGGTGTTACATTATACATATTATACTTATTAGAAGCATCGAGAATATAATTTTTTGTACTATCAACCGGAACGTATACTACGGCCCGGTTAAACTGCCCTAAATAGGTAAACA
This sequence comes from Mucilaginibacter sp., assembly GCF_965225845.1. Classification (GTDB taxonomy): domain Bacteria; phylum Bacteroidota; class Bacteroidia; order Sphingobacteriales; family Sphingobacteriaceae; genus Mucilaginibacter. Next base: position 514,055 of record NZ_CBDDBL010000001.1, on the reverse strand, counting down.
TCCTGTTTATCTTGCCATTATCACGGGTACTAACAACCATAGGGTAAGCAGTAATGCCGGATTTTTTGAGCAGATGGCAAAGGATCAGATTAATTTCTGTTGCGGTACCTGTTTTAACATCCCATGCGCTGCTTGTTCCGTTAATGGTATACCAATGATCAATGTCATTCCATTTCATGGTATTTTTTACCGTATTAAAAATGTAGGCTATTTTTGCATCATCCGTTTTTAATGTTTTTGCCTGATTTATTATAGCATCTTCGTTAGTTAATTTTCGTTTAAGCTGGTGCCCAAAATCTTCGTCATCTATAAGCACCCCGGCAACTTTACTCCAGGTGTCTGCACGGCTTTTTACAAAACCGTTTATAGGTTTAATTCTCATTAAGACAAACGATAGCGAAGACAGGTTATCGGTCGTCGAGGTCATATAAGGCTCTTCGTTTAAAGAAGGTATGTTGTATACTACCCTATCGGTGCAGTTGTTATTAAAAGTAATGGCATCCTGCCCGGTTCCGAAGCTGCCATTTGTTAATGATGTTTTATAAGTTGCCAGCGGCAATGCCCCCCTTGTATGGGTTGAAAACTCAAACAAATCAGGAATGCTTGTTTTAAGTTCGGAATACCTTACCGGAATATTTTCCTGGTAATACCAGGCAGGTATATAACCATAATCCTGGCCGTTCCATGCATATTTGTATTCAATAACTGATCCCGGCTTTACGTTTGGAAAGCTGAAGATCATTTGTGATTGTATTTTATCTATGCTCTTTATAAATACCTGCTTTTTATCCAGCTTGGTAATTTCTACTTTACCATCAACTAAATTTATGGTTTCAGCCTGTAAACCAGTTATATATTCCGAATGGTCGCCACCGTCAAACGGGATAATAATGTCAGCCGTGCTTTTTCCATTATCATTAAATATTTTGATTCTTCGATGTATCTCTACAACAACATTCAGGTTTTGGTCAAAATATTGGTCTCCTGTATTGATCAATACTTCGGCGTTGGCATCTTTTTCAAAATCACAGGATTTCATTTCCAGGTCGGCCTGGTCAATCTTTCCAAACTCAGCGTCTTTTGGGAGTACTTCTTGTGTTTGCGGCACTTGTTGTGCATATACTGTTAAGCTAAGTGCACATAGAGTTATTGCAGTAAAAATTTTATTCATTGTGTGAGGTTTAACTGGTTCTAATATAATGATTATCAGCTTTTTTTCAATACTATTTGCTCGTTTAACATTTCGTACATCTTTTTATAAAAATTATGCACTCCTTCATAATCTTTCTTGGCGTAAAACTGCTTTTTCCGCGATATAACGTAGCGTACTTCTATTAATCCATTATTTTCCTGAAACAGTCTTTTAATATTCATGCTTTTATCTGCAAGCGACAAAGATTGATTTTGAGGAAGCGACTCTACCTTATACCCTTGCGGGATGGTGTAGGTGCCGGTTATTGTGTAAGTGTTGTTATATGTAAAATCAATATCATTGTATCTCTTATCACTTATGAAAGGATTTGATTCGAGCGTAAACATATAAGGATTAAAGTAGATGTAGCTTTCATCGGAAGATGGCGAATTAAGATTAAACTTAAAATGTTGCTCTAACGGAACAGAGTCAACTTCCATATTATCCAGAGTTAAATCCGAAATTTTTAAATTATTATCCCCACCCGTAAGCTCTTTTATATAATCAGTCTTTCCAAGTTTTTGGTAATCTTTTAAATTGATATCCCTGTTATAATTATTCCCGGCCACATCTACGGTTCCATTTATTTTTCCGTCAGCTAAAATATTGGCTTTTACCGTGATCAGCTGTTGGGATAGATTAGTATTATCCTTTAGATATACCATGCCATAACTAAGATTTTTATATATGGTGATAAAACCGACAGTATTAAGCAACTCCAACGGGATCCTGTTATACACGTTATGTTTATTGCTTGCATCAAGAACATAGTATCGAGCGGAATCTAATGGGATCATTACCACACATTTATTAAACTCCAATAAGCTTTCCGCAGTCGGGTCAGCAACACCATAATCGGGTGTACTTACCAACATTGGGTATGCTTCTACCCCTGCCCGTTGCAGCAGCCTGCATAATATCATGTTTATTTCCGTTGAGCTCCCTTTTCTGTTAACCCATGCCTCTTGCGCCGGATCATCAACATAAACCCGGTTTATATTATTAAACGTCATACTATCTTTTACAAGCGTAAAAATGAAATTTACCTTATCGTCTCTGCTTTTGATAGAATCAACTTTTTTAATAATTGCCTTTTCGTTTTTAAGAGGAAACAAAAGCTGACCACCAAAATCCCTATCTCCTCTTAATTCTAGGCCTATTTTGTCCCACCAATTTATTTTAGATCTGAAGTTTACGCGTTGAATGTTAGCATATCCGGGCGTCATGTGTGGTTCAATAGCATATGAACGGACATTTTTTAATGCCAATAATGCCATTGTCCCATTACCATTTTTTATAGTAAACACTGTATCTACTGCAAGTGGTTGTTTAACAAGTGTTTCAAGTTTTATTCTATCAACCACATGAATTTCAACACTGATTGCTGAATAACCGATAGGTATATTGGATTGGAATAACCATGGCGGAATAGACAAAAGTGAATTTAACTTCCAGGTATATTGTATTTCAATAACAGAACCCGCACGTACATCCGGAAAAGCAAGCGTTAGGTTTTTAAAGGTTTTATTTACTTTTCTTTGATATATAAGTTTCGGATCTACTTGAGTATATTCAATTTTTCCTTGCGTTAAATTAACTGTTTCAGCCGAAACATCTGTAACCTTATCAAAATATTGCAGATCAACATTTGCCTCATCCTTGCCCTTATCGTTAAATATCTTAACCCTTTTATGCCTTACAAACACCACTGCCCCGCTCCAGTCAATAGTTATATCGGCTTTATCAAAAAGCACCATGGCGTTTGCGTCTTTTTCAAAACTGCATTCTTTCATCAAAAGCTCGCTGGTATCAACGCTCCCGTAGGGTTTAACCTCATTAGTAAATGATTTTAAAGTCTGCGCTTTGCCCGGTAAAGTAAAAAGTAACAGTATTGGCAGTAAAAAGTACCTGGTCATTGTTAAGGTTTAATCGCAACTAAAATATTAAAAATTATTAATTAAAACATTAATATTAAACCAATTGAAAACCGCCATGTCGAACCAAAAGCTATGAAGGATGTAAAACATATAAAGCATTTATTCTCAAGGGCCGGCTTCGGGATGCGCTTTGAAGATTTAAAGAAGTATAAAAACACTTCGTTAAATAACGCGGTAAGAGAATTGTTTAATAATAACGGGCAGGATGGATCATTAGCTATTGTTACGCAAAGCGTTGATGAAATGATGGCGGCAAAAGCCGATGCTGCAACAAAAAAAATGTTTTTCCAGATGGAGCGCCAGCAGGAGAAAAACCTGAACATTGGCTGGATAAGCCAAATGAGCACTACCGATGCTGTACTGCGCGAAAAGATGACCCTTTTTTGGAGTAATCATTTCGCCTGCCGCAATAATAAGGCTGTTTACATACAGCAGTTAAATAATATTCAGCGTATAAACGCGCTCGGTAATTTCCGCACCATGCTTGTGCAAGTATCACAATCGCCTGCCATGTTGTTGTTTTTAAATAATCAACAAAACCATAAGGGGCACCCGAACGAAAATTTTGCCCGCGAACTGATGGAGCTTTTTACCATTGGCCGCGGCAACTACACCGAGCAGGATGTGAAAGAATCGGCAAGGGCTTTTACCGGCTGGAGTTTTGACAGGGATGGCAATTTTAAAATGCGCCCCTTTTTGCATGATGACGGTGTTAAAATATTCATGGGCAAAACGGGTAATTTTAGGGGTGAGGACATTATAGATATCATTCTTTCGCAAAAACAAACAGCGCGTTTTATAAGCACTAAATTGTATAAATACCTGGTTAACGAAACGCCTGACCAAACCCATATTGATGCGATGGCAGAGGTGTTTTTTAATGCCGATTATGAAATAAAGCCGCTGTTGGAATTTGTTTTTAATGCCGATTGGTTTTATGATGATAAAAATACGGGCAACCTTATTAAATCGCCTGTTGATTTTATTGTGGGCTTGAACAGGCAATTTTACATCAACTATCAAAAGCCGGAGGTATTGCTGTTGTTTCAGCGTGCCCTGGGCCAGGTTTTGTTTTACCCGCCGAATGTGGCAGGCTGGCCGGGCGGCAGGAACTGGATAGACAGCTCATCGCTTATGTATCGCCTTAAAATAGCTTCTGTTGTTTTGAATCAGGGGTTGATTGATTTTACCGGCAAATCCGATCCTGAGGATGAAGCTTTTTTAGCAACCGTTCGTAACCAGCAACATAATGTTGATACACGTTTGCAAGCTACCGCCGACTGGGAAAAGGTTTACAGCGGTATACCGAAAGATATGTCGAAAATTGATATTGCTGATTTTTTATTAGAACCTGCTTTAAACAATACAATACAAAATACAGTTGCGGGGGGAAATGATTTAAAAACAATGTTGGTTGAACTGGCATCAACCCCGGAATACCAGCTTTACTAAAATACAGGATCATGAAGAGAAGGGATTTTTTAAGAAACACAGCACTGGCATCCGGCGCGTTTATGGTGCCTGCATTTTTAAAACCGCTTGAAGCTATGGCCATGAGCGGGCTTAGCGGTTATAAAAACCTGGTTATTATTCAGCTATCGGGTGGCAACGATGGCTTAAATACTATTATACCTTTTCGAAATGATATTTATTATCAGAAACGAAGCGTAATCGGCATAAAACAACCCGATGTTATTGGCCTGGATGATATGCAGGGGCTTAACCCAAACATGGCTGCACTAAAAGAAATTTACGACCAGGGCTGGATGAGCATTATAAACGCTGTTGGCTATCCAAATCCTGACCGCTCACATTTCAGGTCGATGGATATCTGGCAAACCGGCAGCGATGCCAACCAATTTTTAACAACAGGCTGGATTGGCCGGTATCTTGACTCTAATTGTCAAACAAACAAAAGTCAAAGCCCATATACTGCGATAGAGGTTGATGATACTTTATCACTTGCAATGAAAGGCGCCAGGATGAAAGCCATCGCCGTACAAAACCCCGAAAAATTGTTTCAAACAACACGCGAACCGTTTTTTAAAGACCTGATCAACAATCAAAATTCTGAACATTTAAACGAGGATAATTTAGGCTATTTGTATAAAACCATGATCGAAACCTACTCATCGGCAGATTATATACAAAACACTTCTAAAACTTATAACGTAACCGCGAACTATCCATCTACACCTTTTGGCAACCAGTTAAAAACCGTGTCAAAATTTATAAACTCGGGTTTGAAAACTAGGGTATATTATGTATCGCTTAGCGGTTTTGATACACATGTTGGGCAACAGGAACAACAGGGCAGGCAATTAAAGACCTATGCGGATGGTGTGGCTGCTTTTATAAAGGACCTGAAACAAACCAATAAGTTGGATGATACTTTGGTGATGACCTTCTCTGAATTTGGCCGCAGGGTTGAGCAAAATGCCAGCAATGGCACAGATCACGGTACCGCTAATAACATCATGATATACGGTGGCAAGCTAAAAAAAGCAGGCATTTATAATTCCGCCCCGGATTTAACAGCACTTGATAACGGCGACCTTAAATACCAAATTGACTTTAGAGATGTATATGCAACCCTGCTCGATAAATGGCTTAATGTAAACAACAGCCTGGTACTCAATAAAAACTTTGCCGGCTTACAGTTTATATAAACAATAAACATCATGATGATAGCGTTTTGTAAAATTATCCCGCTATTTGTTATGCAAATTGCTTATATTGTGTAACAATTATAGCCGCTTTATAATACGTTAAACTATTCTTATACTTGTCTGTCTGTATTTATACCTGCGTATAATATAGCCGGAGTTTTATATAAATCTTATTCATCATGAAAACAACAATCAAATCATTATCATATGCGTTTGTAACCGCTATGGTAAGCTTATGCTTAAGCCTGCCTGCTACTGCACAACATAATAATAATGGCGGTGGTGGCGGTTCAAGGCCGGCAGCAAGCAGCGCACCACATAGTAGCCCTTCGTTTACACCACGTGCAAGCTATTCGGGTGGCGCCCAGCGCAGCAATAATAACAGCTATCAGCACAATAATAATTTTAACCGCCAGAATACACCACCAAGAACAACCGGGATAACGCAGCAAAGAACAAATAACAATTACAATAATGGCGCTCACACCTCTGCAGGCTTTACGCGTACACAAACCGGCGCTGCGGTGCAAACCAGTCGTTCATATAACGGTTCAGGTTCATATTATGGGCATAATCATACCGGTGGCTTCTCCGGCGGGGTAAGCGTGCATGCAGGTTTTACAGCGCATGGCAATAACTATTATCATTATAATCATGGGTACTACGCATCCTATTATGCGCCGAGGCTTGGTTTTAGTATAGGCGTGTTGCCTTACGGTTATTATCCATTTTATTACGGTGATTACCAATATTTTTATAGCGGCGGTTTATTTTATCAATATGATAACGACCAATATACTGTTGTTGAGCCACCTGTTGGCGCTGAAGTAAAAACTTTACCTTCGGACGCACAATCAATCGTGATCAACGGACAGCAATATTATGAGGCTGATGGTATATACTATATCCCGATCACTAAAGATGACGGCACATTAAGCTACCAGGTTGCCGGTAAAGATGGAGAATTAAATACTGCTGACGCTTCAGCTGACAATGCTCCTCCTGCACCGCAAATCGGTGATGTCGTTGCTCAGTTACCTCCAAATTGCAGGAAGATCACCGTTAACGGTTCACGTTTGTATTTATCTCCTGACGGTATTTATTACAAACCCCAGGTTGATGCAAATGGCAATACAAGCTACATTATTGTAGGTTTGCCTGCCGATAATGACCAGGATCAGCCAGATCAAACAACTAACTAATTACTTGATTAAACAATATTTTAAAGGCGATGCTTAACAGTATCGCCTTTTTGCATTAATGGCTAAACAAAAAATGCCCTTGCCGGGTTGATGTTTGAAAACCATCTATATGAAAGCACTGGTATTAAATTGCACGCTAAAACCATCCCCGCAGGAATCAAATACCGAAGCGCTGGCCAACATCGTGATCAAAGAAATGGAGAGACTTGGCGTAAAAACTACGCTTATCCGCATAGCCGACCGCAACGTGATGACGGGTATAAAATCTGCCAGCCAGGGCGATGGTGATGGCTGGCCTGCGATTTTGGAAGAACTTTTAGCATCAGACATCTTGATATTGGCAAGCCCAACCTGGGTTGGCACGCTCTCCAGCATCGCCATGAAAGTTTTGGAAAGGATCAATGGTTTATACTCGGCAGTTAACGAGCATGGGCAACCGGTTACCTTTAATAAAGTAGCCGGCTTTGTAGTAACCGGTGAGGAAGATGGCGCCCGCCACGTAGTAACCGAGATGGCAAGTGCGCTAATGGATGTAGGCTTTACCATCGCCCCTCAAAGTTATACGTACTGGAATAATGGGCCGGGACCGGGGAAGTCATATCTCAAATCAGATTTTAGGAAAGATTGGTCGTCAGAAACTGGTAAAGCAGCAGCGGCTAATATTGTAGCAGTGGCAAAGGCATTGAAAGCTCACCCGATACCGCCCATGAAGTAATAATAAATTTAAACCCGTTTATTATAGGTATCTTTAGAGAAATTCGTTATTTATGATCCTGTTCTCAAAAAGAAATTTGCATTATTCCGATTACAAATGGAGCGCTTACCCGCATAACGATCCGCATGTATACGGCAAACCTGATGCAACTATTTTTGATAAAGAGGAAGGTAACGAAATGGTTTATCTCATCAACCGCTTAATGATCCTTTGGGATTACCGCTTTGCCAATACCGGCAATAAAATTGAAAAACTGATTCATGATCAACTCCCAATTGAGATCCATGCGCAGGAAGAAGTACAAAACTGGGTAAAAACCAACCTCAAGTTTTAAATATTAAATGTACCAAATACAAGCATTATTTTTATTTTCGCCAGCACATAACTGATCTGTGTCCGTGTTTTTGCAATTCCTTTGTAAAAAACCTGTGCAAACTTATTGTTAACAAACAATTATAACCCTATTGTTATTCATATATTGTTTATTTGCCTGTGGCAGTAAAATAATATTTTAATAACATGATTTATTATTAAAAATGTGATATTTGATTTATCTGATCACATCTTCCTAATAATCCTGATCAACCTGTTCTAATGAAAAACACTTCTTCCTTAGCAAACATCCTATCTATTGATATTGGCGGATCCCACATCAAAGCAACAATCCTTAATACTAAAGGCGAACTGCAAAGAGGGTATGAAAAAGTAGTAACCCCGGTACCGGCCAACCCGGCAAATGTTATTATCGCCATAAAAAAACTGGTTAGCGCATTTCCTGAGTTCGATCATATATCTGTTGGTTTTCCCGGTTATGTTCGTGACGGCGTTATTAAAACCGCACCTAACTTAGGTACCGAGGATTGGGCTGATGTTGATTTTGCTGAAAAACTTTCACAGGAATTAGGTAAGCCTACCAAAGTGGTAAACGATGCTGACATGCAGGGCCTCGGCGTAGTAAGCGGAAAAGGTTTTGAAATGGTACTTACCCTGGGCACAGGTTTCGGTACAGCGTTGCTGATGAATGGCCATTTACTGCCGCACCTGGAAGTTGCACATCACCCAATATCAAAAAAAGCCCAAACCTATGATGAATACATTGGCGAAAAGGCATTAGAGAAAGAGGGCAAGAAAAAATGGAACGAGCGCATGGAAAAAGTTTTTAAAGTTTTAAAAACAGTATTCAATTACGACACTTTATACATAGGTGGCGGTAATGCAGATAAGCTGACTTTTAAACTGGATGATAACATGAAATTGGTTACCAACGAAGACGGCATTAAAGGCGGATCGAGATTGTGGACGGTGGAGCATGAAACCCAAACAGCCAACCCTTCAGCATAAAACTTACAGGCACCTAAAATTTACACTACTATATTTTTTTAAAAATGGACACGATAACAATCCCGGAGATCGAAGAAAAAGGCATAAATACCGTTCGTATTTTGGCTGCCGACATGGTTCAAAAGGCTAATTCAGGCCACCCTGGTACGGCTATGGCGCTTTCGCCAATTGGCCACGTACTTTGGAAAGAAACATTAAACTATAACCCTAAAAACCCGCATTGGGCAAACCGCGACAGGTTCATCCTGTCATGCGGCCATGCCTGCGTATTACAATATAGCTACCTGCATTTAACCGGTTACGATGTAACCATGGACGACCTTAAAAACTTCCGCCAGTTAAATAGCAAAACGGCAGGCCACCCTGAATACGGCTTGTGCCCGGGTATCGATGTTACAACCGGTCCGTTGGGCCAGGGTTTTGCTAACGGCGTAGGTTTTGCTATTGCGCAAAAACACTTAGCATCCCGTTATAATAAACCAGGTTTTGAGATCTTCAATTACCATATCTACGCTATATGCAGCGATGGTGATATGATGGAAGGGGTTACTTCTGAAGCAGCTTCATTAGCAGGCCATCTGGAGTTAGGCAACATTATTTATTTGTATGATGACAACCACATCTCTATCGAGGGTGCTACCGATATTACCTTCAACGAGGATGTAAGCGAGCGTTTCCGCGCATACGGCTGGCATGTGCAGGAAGTTGCTGATGCCAATGATGTACATGCGATAGAATTAGCCATCACCAACGCTAAAGCTGAGGCACAAAAACCATCGTTGATACGTGTGCGTTCGTTGATCGCTTATGGTAGCCCGAATAAATCAGGTACTGCAGGTTCACACGGCGCCCCACTTGGTGCTGACGAGGTGAAACTGGTTAAAGAATTTTTTGGTTTTGATCCTAATAAATCATTTGACGTACCGACTGACGTAGCAGAATACTACAAAAAAGTTGGCGCGAGAGGTGAAGAAACCGAAGCGAAATGGAATAAATTATTCGCGGACTATAAAGCGCAATTCCCTGAATTGGCTGAAGAATATGAAACCGCCGTTAAAGGCGAATTACCTAAAGGCTGGGATGCTAACATGCCGGTATTTAAAGCTTCTGACCCTAAAGTAGCAACCCGTGTTGCATCTGGTAAAGCATTAAATGCCCTTGCTGCAAATATCCCTTACTTAATAGGTGGTGCTGCTGATTTAGCGCCGTCAACTGAAACTAACTTAAAGAATTTCGATTCATTCACCTCTGAAAACAGGGCAGGCCGTAACTTTCACTTTGGTATCCGCGAACATGCCATGGGTTCAGCAATGGTAGGTATGTCATTAACAGCGGGTGTTATTCCTTTCGGCGCAACATTTCTCATGTTCTCTGAATACATGCGCCCGCCGATCCGTTTGGCATCCATTATGAAAATAAGCCCGATCTTCGTGTACACACATGATAGTATTGGCTTAGGCGAAGATGGTACTACACACCAGCCGGTTGAGCAATTAGCCGCGTTACGTGTTATCCCGCGCATCACCGTGATCCGTCCTGCAGATGCAAACGAAACTGTTGAGGCATGGAAATTAGCCGTTACCCATAAAGATGGCCCGGTTGTATTGGTATTCACCCGCCAGGGCTTACCGATCCTTGACCAGGATAAATACGGTAAAGCATCAAACCTGGCAAAAGGCGCTTATGTATTATCTGAAGCCAGCAAAAACCCTGATCTGATCTTAATGGCAACAGGTTCTGAAGTTGCTTTAATCATGGAAGCACAGGCTAAGCTTGAAGCAGAAGGTATTTCAACCCGCGTGGTAAGCATGCCATCATGGGAATTATTTGAAAAACAGGATGCTGCTTACAAAGAGTCGGTATTCCCTAAAGCATACCGTAAACGTTTAGCAGTTGAAATGGCATCGCCAATGGGCTGGAGCAAATACACTACCGACGAAGGTGATATGTTAGGCATGGAAACTTTCGGTGAATCTGCACCTGCGGAAGACTTATACAAACACTTCGGCTTTACAGTTGATAATGTAGTTAAAAGAGCGAAAGCGATATTATAATACAGATGTGAGATTGGAGATATGAGTATTGAGAATTTTTTCAATACTTATATCTCTATCTCATTTAAAGATTTGAGGTAAACTAATCTTCCTTCTCAAATCTCCTATCTCACGTCTCAAATCTATAAACAATGAATTGGCAAAGCGACATACTTAAAAACCTCGAATGGTCTGGAGTCATCATCAACCTTGAAGGAAAACAAAAGGTTGCCAATGAGATTGCTACCCGGGTAAAAGATGGTGATATTTTGGGCGTTGGTTCTGGTTCAACCGTTTATGTGGCTTTATTGGCTATTGCTAAACGGATAAAAGAAGAAGGTTTGCAAGTTAAAGCCATCCCAACATCCATTGAAATTTCGCTCTTTTGCGCCAAGCTCGGCATCCCGTTAACTACCCTTTACGAATACAAACCCGACTGGCTTTTTGACGGTGCCGATGAAGTTGATCCTGATAATAGTTTAATTAAAGGCCGCGGCGGTGCCATGTTCAAGGAAAAACTACTCATCAGCTCAAGCCCTAAAAATTATATTATTGTTGATAACAGCAAGATCGTAAAAAAGCTTGGGACTAATTTTCCTGTACCTATCGAGATCTTCCCGCCGGCTTTATTGCATGTGGAAGAAGAGCTAAAAAAGCTCGGTACAACAGAATTGTTGCTCAGGCCGGCAAAAGGTAAAGATGGGCCGGTAATAACTGAAAACGGCAACCTGATACTGGATGCCCGTTTTGAGGAGATAGGGAAAAGTATGGAGCGCGACATTAGTGCCATAACTGGCGTGATTGAAAGCGGCCTGTTTATAAATTACGATGTTGAGATAGTGATAGCATAGAATTGTGACATTCACATAGAGAACACTTCAATAGGTGGTACGCTTATTGACGATAAATACACAAAAAAGCACTAATTAATTAATAAATATACTCACAATGGCAACTAATAAAGTAAAACAAATACACAGCTTCGGTCAAAGCATCTGGCTGGATTTTATTGACCGCGAGATCATCGCGTCAGGCAAATTGAAAAAACTGATTGACGAAGAAGGCATCAGAGGTGTAACCTCTAACCCGGCGATCTTCGAAAAAGCGATCACCAGCGGATCTGATTATGATAAGGACATTGTTGAGTTAGCAAAAACGACTTCGGATAATGAAGAATTGTTCTTTAAATTAGCTATAAAAGACATTCAAAATGCCGCGGCATTATTTGAAGGTGTATATAACGAAGGCGTTGTAGGCGCTGATGGTTATGTAAGCTTAGAGGTTTCTCCGTTCTTAGCATTGAAAACAGAAGAAACCGCTGCCCAGGCAGAAAAGCTTTGGAAAGAAGTTGACCGCAAAAACGTAATGATCAAAATCCCGGGTACACAACCCGGTTTAGCAGCTATCCGCCAGTCAATTGGTAAAGGCATCAACATCAACGTTACTTTATTATTTGGTTTAGACCGTTACCGCGCGGTAACCGATGCCTACATTTCAGGCTTGGAAGATCACTTGGCAGCAGGACACAAGATCGGCCACATATCATCGGTAGCAAGCTTTTTCTTAAGCCGTATTGATGTTTTGGTTGACCCGATGCTTGACGAAAAAGGCTTAGGCGATTTAAAAGGTGAAGTTGCTATCGCGTCAGCAAAAAAAGCATACGAAATTTATAAAGAAGTATTTACCAGCGAGCGTTGGAAAAAACTGGAAGCACAAGGCGCAAAACCACAGCGGTTGCTTTGGGCAAGTACCAGCAGCAAAAACCCTGCATTTAAAGATACCAAATACGTTGAGGCGTTGATCGGTAAAGATACTGTCGATACCGTTCCTTTGGAAACTATTGAAGCATTTGCTGACCATGGTGTTGCTGCTGATACTTTGGAGCAAGGTTTAGACAAAGCAACTGAAACTTTAGACAGGTTGAAAAAAGCCGGTATCGATATTGACAAGATCACCCAGCAATTAGAAGATGAGGGTATTGATAAATTTAATAAGCCTTTCGAAAAATTATTGCAGGCAATTGAGGATCAAAAAAACAAGAAATAGATAATGGAAACATTAGCTGTAAAATTTTTGTTTTTTGACATCGGGGGCATCCTCCTTACCAATGGCTGGGGGCATGAGTCACGCGAAGAGGCCGCGCGTAAGTTCGGGTTGGATTACAACGAAATGAAAGAGCTGCATACCTTTATTTTTAATGTGTATGAAGCTGCAGGAGTTGACCTTGATGAATACCTGGATACCGTAGTTTTTAACCACCCGCGCGATTTTACACGTGAGGATTTCAAAAACTTCATGTTTGAGCAATCGGTTGAGTTGCCGAACATGCTGGCCTGGTTAAAGGAATGGAAAAAGGATTGTGGTTTCAGGATCATCGCCATCAATAATGAGGGTAAGGAACTGAATGATTACCGCATCAAGAAATTCAAACTGCACGATGTATTTGATGCCTTTGTTTCTTCGTGCGAGGTAGGCATCCGCAAACCCGATCCCGCGATTTTTAAACTGGCAATGGGCATAGCAATGGCCCAGCCGCAAGAGAGTGTATATTTTGATGACCGTAAAATGTTTGCGCTTGCTGCCAAAAAACTGGGCATGCGCGCGTATCAGCATACCGACTTCGAGACCACTAAAAAAATACTGGAAGATTTAAAAAACGAAAACCGCAAATAAAATGAGCGACACAACAGATAAATACGATTTTGGCATGATAGGCCTTGGTACTATGGGCCGTAACTTGCTATTAAACATGGGCGACCATGGCGTTAAAGGTGCTGGTTTTGATAAAGACGCCTCGAAAGGCCAATTATTAGAGCAGGAAAGCACCCATAAAAACCTGAAAGGGTTTAGCGATGTTCAACCCTTTGTAAAAAGCCTTAAAAGCCCACGCGCTATAATGATGCTGGTTCCGGCCGGTAAAATTGTGGACGACGTGATTGCAGAACTATTGCCGTTGCTTGATAAAGGCGATATTTTAATAGATGGGGGTAACTCGCACTTTACGGATACCAACCGCCGTGTGGATGAACTGGAAGCAAAAGGTTTCCATTTCTTTGGTATGGGTATTTCAGGTGGTGAAGAAGGCGCGCGCCGCGGCCCGAGCATGATGCCGGGCGGCGACAGGGATGCCTACAATGTAATGAAACCTATATTGGAATCTATCGCTGCTAAAGTTGATGGCGCTCCATGTGTTACATACATTGGCCCCGGCGCATCAGGTCACTTCGTTAAAATGGTTCACAATGGTATTGAGTACGGAATTATGCAATTAATTGCTGAAACTTACGAGGTGCTTAAAACCGGTTTGAACCTGGATAACGAAGCCATTAAAAATGTATTCACTAAATGGAACGAAGGCCGTTTAAGTTCATTTCTTTTGGAGATCACAAAAGATATCTTCAACTATAAAGCTCCAGGAACAGACCATCTTTTGTTAGATGATATTAAAGATGAAGCTAAGGCAAAAGGTACCGGTAAATGGACATCACAAGTGGCTATGGACCTGCAGGCACCTATACCGAGTATTGATACCGCGGTATCTATGCGCGATCTTTCTAAATACAAAGAAATGCGCTTAGAAGCAGCTAAAGTATACAGCCAAACTCCGCCTAAATTAGAAGTTGGCAATACCGATGAGTTTTTAGAAGCATTGGAACAGGCCTATTACTTTAGCATGGTTATCACGTACGCGCAAGGTATGTTCATGTTGTCAAACGCATCTAAAGAATATAGCTATGATTTGCATTTAGATGAGATAGCGAAGATCTGGCGTGGTGGTTGTATCATCCGTTCAACGTTCCTGAACGATATTTACAACGCTTACAAAGGCGATTCAAAACTATCTCACCTGTTATTAGATGCAGGCGTTGAAAAACTGGTAAGCGCTGCAATCCCGGGTACAAGAAAAGTGATCTCTTCAGCAATTACCGCGGGTATCGCTGTTCCTTCTTATGCTGCTTCGTTAAGCTATTTTGATAACTTCCGTACAGGCCGCATGCCATCAAACTTAACACAGGCACAACGCGATTATTTTGGCGCGCATACTTATGAACTGGTTGGCAAAGAGGGCGTTTTCCATACGCAATGGGTACCCAAAAGCGATCATTAATTAAATTAGCCGATAGAAAGACATATTATCATGGAATCAACTAAAAATCAACCTACAATATTTATCATTTTTGGAGGTACGGGTGATTTAAGCGCGCGCAAGCTCGCCCCTGCACTTTACAACCTGTTTTTGGATAATTGGCTGCCAAAACAGTTTGCCATTATTGGTACCGGCCGTACCAAGCTTTCTGATGATGATTTCAAAAAGAAATTATTAGATGACATCAACCAATTTTCGCGCAGTGGTAAAGCCGACAAAAAAAAATGGGATGAGTTTTCGAAAAGCTTATATTACCAGGTATCAGATATTAACGATGCTGAAACCTATAAAGAGTTTGGTAAACAGGTAGAAACCCGTAATACGGAGTGGAAAACCAAAGCCAATGTAATTTATTACATGGCGGTATCGCCAAATTTCTTCCCGATCATTTCTTCAAACATCTCTAAGGCAGGTTTGGCAGAGGATAAGGATCATACACGTATCGTAATCGAAAAACCTTTCGGCCACGACTTGGAAACCGCTAAGGAATTAAACACCTTACTTGCCGGTATTTTTGATGAAAAACAGATATACCGTATAGACCATTACTTAGGTAAAGAGACTGTTCAGAATATTATGGCTTTCCGTTTTGCCAACTCTATTTTAGAGCCGATTTGGAACCGTAACTATATTGAGCACGTACAGATCTCGGTAACGGAACAATTGGGCGTTGAAGAGCGTGGCGACTATTACGATGGTGCCGGCGCTTTACGCGATATGATCCAGAATCACTTATTGCAGTTATTATGCCTGGTGGCCATGGAAACACCGGTTAATTTTAGCGCCGATGAGCTGCGCAACCGCAAGGTTGACGTATTACACGCTATGCGCAAATTCTCTCCGGATGATGTGCGCAATTCGGCTGTACGCGGCCAATATGGCAAAGGATGGATGGAAGGTAAAGAAGTTACCGGCTACCGCCAGGAGCCAAAGGTTAACCCGGATTCAAATACCGAAACTTTTGCTGCCGTTAAGTTCTTTGTAGATAATTGGCGCTGGCAAGGCATTCCTTTTTACTTGCGTACAGGTAAAAGGCTGCATCAATCATCATCAGTAATTACCATCCAGTTTAAAGATGTACCACATAAGGTATTCCCTACAGAAGCTGCTGAAAGCTGGCAACAAAACAGGCTGATCATCAGCATCCAGCCTGAAATGAGTATCCGCTTACAGGTACAGGCAAAACGCCCGGGCTTGGACATGATCTTAAATACCGTTGATATGGTATTTGATTATAAAGGCACCTACACCAGCCAGGCCCCTGAAGCTTACGAAACTTTGTTGCTAGATACCATGCTGGGCGACCAAACATTATTTATGCGTGGCGACCAGGTAGAAGCTGCATGGGAACTGATCATGCCGATACTAAGCACCTGGACCAACAAGAAGAGCTTGAACTTCCCTAATTATTCAGCTAACTCATGGGGGCCTGAAAGCGCTGAGGCATTAATAGCCCGCGATGGTTTTACCTGGTTCTCGTTGCCATTAAAGGACAAAAAATAGCTATGAAATTAAATATTCTGAATACTCCCGATAATGTGCTGGTTAACCTGGCCACCTATTTTGTAACGCTTGCAGAACAAGCTATCGCGAAAAATGGAAAGTTCTCGGTAGCATTATCGGGTGGCAGCTCACCAAAAAAATTGTACGAGCTTTTAGCTTCAGCTGATTTTAAAAACAAGGTGGAGTGGGATAACGTTTATTTCTTCTTTGGCGATGAGCGCTATGTGCCACAGGATGATAAGGACAGCAATTATTTAATGGCTAAAACGGCTTTGTTTGACCCATTACAAATTGATGATTCCAATATCTTCGCGGTTGATACCTCACTAACACCGGAAGAAGCAGCAGCCGAATATAAAAAGGCTATTGACTTGTTTTTTGATGAAGAAGCTTTAGAGTTTGATCTGATCCTGCTCGGTTTAGGTGATAATTCGCATACCGCGTCATTGTTCCCACACACACCGGTTTTAAATGATTTGGATGCTACTGTCAAAGAAGTATTTTTAGAGGATCAGCAAGTTTACCGTATCACTTTCACAGCCCCGTTAATTAACCAGGCGCACAATATTGCCTTTTTAGTTTATGGCGAAGGAAAAGCGATAGCGGTACATCATGTGTTAGAAGATGCTAAAAATATTGAAGAATATCCGGCACAACTAATAGTGCCTATTCATGGTGATGTTAAGTGGTTTTTGGATGAACCAGCAGCAGCAAATTTAAAGAATAAATAAATTTCACAGGAATATTATTATCAAAGGCGATGAATTATGCTCATCGCCTTTTTTATTTAACTGCAATTCAATTCAATAGTCCTCAATCATGCATATAGACAAAAACTATATCATATAGAAACTATATATCTAACGACAATATTCTTATTTATATATTTGCAATAAATAAAAACAAAAAATATAAATATGATTACTATAGGACAAGAATTCCCAAAATTCTCTAAAACCGCGGTTGTTAGTATTGAAAAAGGAAAAGAGTTTGAAACCATCAATTCTGATTACTTTACTAACGAAGATAACGTTTGGACTGTAATGTTTTGGTGGCCAAAGGACTTCACTTTTGTTTGCCCTACTGAAATTGCTGAATTTAACAAAGCTTATGGCGAGTTCCGTGATCGTGACGCACGTTTGATCGGCGCTTCAACTGATTCTGAATTTGTTCACGCTGCATGGAGAAGAGATCATGACGATTTGCGCGATCTGAAATTCCCGATGTTAGCTGATACTTCAAAATCATTAGCTGAAGAATTAGGAATATTAGAGCCAAACGAAAAAGTTGCTTACCGTGCTACTTTCATTATTGACCCTACAGGTGTTGTTCGCTGGGTTTGTGTTAACGATTTAAACGTTGGCCGTAATGTTAAAGAAGTTTTACGTGTACTTGATGGCTTACAAACTGACGAACTTTGCCCTTGCAACTGGGAAAAAGGCCAGGAAACTATCAACGCATAATTATTCAATAATAAAAAATCCCCGTGCTTATAGCGCGGGGATTTTTTATGCATAACCATTAACAAAAATGAGCGAAGTTACAGAAACCATAAACGAACTATTACAGAGCATCGGCCTTGATGCCGGTTATCGTACCGACAGCCTTACCCTGCTTGAAAAAGGCGAATCGCGCTATATACGTGACTTTAAACTGAATTTTACCAGCACCCTGACATCAGAACACCTGAGCACAAAAGAATGCGCCCTGCTTGGCCTGAGCGTTGCTGTAAACAACAATAACAAACCCCTTACTGCATATTACACCACGTATGCTGAGGAGCAAGGTGCAAATGATGCTGAAATTGCCGAAGCTGCTGCCTGCGCATCGTTATTAGCATCCAATAATATTTTTTACCGTTTCAGGCACTTCACCCAAAAGGAAAAATATACCCAGATCCCGGCACGTATCAGGATGCAGATAATGATGAAGCCGGTTACCGGTAAAGAGTTTTTTGAATTAATGAGCTTAACTATATCCGCAGTGAATGGCTGCGAGATGTGCGTAAATGCTCACGAAGATTCGCTGATTAAAATGGGGACTACCGAAGAGCGCATTTTTGATGCTATCCGGATAGCATCTTTAGTTACCGCAAGCGGAAAAGTGATTTATTAACAGCCTTTTAAATGTAAAAAAGCCGTGAAACTTTAAAATTTCACGGCTTTTTCATTTTGTGGAGTTTTATTGTGTTTCTAATTTGCTTTTTTCAAATAAAAACTATTAATTTTATAGCAAGATTAAACACCCCCGCTTCTTTATATATTTAGTAATAAGCATTGGATTTTGTGGGGCTTATACACCAAAACCTTTAATTGTTATTTTTTTTTGACGAAGCCGCCCTGGGACTAACAGGGCGGCTTTATCTTTTTTAGTGCGCGTCAACCGCAGCTTTCTGGCCTTTCTTAAATGGTTGCAGGTATAATAATGGTATGGAAAATAACATCACCAGGCCCGAGATCCAATAAGCGTCAGCATAAGTTAATAACAATGTTTGCCTGATCACGTTTCCCTCAATAGCTTGATAAGCCATTTGGGTAGCATCGCTCAACGATTTGCCCTTCGACTCGAAGTTCTGTATCAAACCATTAAAAGTTTGCGTGAAGGCATTATTATAGGGGTTTACATTGGTTAGCAAATTGCTGCGGTGAAAACCCTGGCGTATGTGTATAATAGTAGTTAATGTAGCAATACCAAATGCACCGCCTAACTGCCTCATCATGTTATTTAAACCTGTACCCTGGCCAATTTCCGGGCCCTTCAAATCAGCGATAGCTAAAGTAGTCAACGGCACGAATAATAAAGCCATACCGATACCCCTTATCACTAAAGGCCAAAAGAAATCACTGGTGCCAGAATTCAAGGTCGATTTACTCAACATAGTGGTAAACACAAAGAACAGGAACATGCCAATGGTAGCCATAAATTGTGCAGGGATACCCTTGTTAAGCATCTTACCGATAAACGGCATCATTATAATGGTACATAAACCGCCCGGAAACAATATTTCACCCGTTTGTTGTGCCGAGAACCCCAGCAAACTCTGACAGAATATTGGGAATACGAATACAGATCCATACAAACCAAAACCGAGTATAAAGGATGTAAACATTCCCACCGCGAAACTTCGATGGCGCATAATGGCGAAGTTTACTATTGGGTGATCGGTACTCAGTTCTCGCCATATAAAAAGCAAAGTGCCCAATATTGCGGTTATGGTCAATATTAAAATGTATGTCTTAGCAAACCAATCTTCAGATTCACCTTTTTCCAGAATGGTTTGTAAACTACCTACTGCAAGTGCAAGTAATGCAATTCCCCACCAGTCAATCGGTTTATTCTTTCCATCCCGCGGCGTTGTTCGCACAAATGTATAGGTCAGGAACAGGGCCAACATACCAACAGGTATATTTACATAAAATATCCATGGCCATGAATAGTTATCAGTAATCCAGCCACCAATTGTCGGGCCTACTGTTGGGCCCACAACCGCTCCTAAACCAAATAGGGCAGTTGCGGTACCTATTTCTTCACGCGGCCAGGTTTCGATCAGGATTGCTTGGGATGTTGATATCAAACCACCACCTGCAACACCTTGTATAATCCTGAATAATACCAGCTCATCTAAACTGTGTGCATTACCGCATAAAAATGAGGCAATAGTAAACAGCAGTATAGAGGCCATATAGTAATTTTTACGCCCGAAGAAACTACCCAGCCAACCTGACATAGGCAATATAATAACATTTGCTACAGCATAACCGGTGGTTACCCAGGCAACGTCTTCAAGTGTGGCCCCCAGGTTACCCTGTATTTGGGGCAGCGATACGTTTACAATCGTGGTGTCAATAAGCTCCAGTAATGAAGCCATGATCACCGTGATGGTAATGATCCACTTTCTAAAACCTTGTTCAGCCATTATTAAATAATTAATCTTTATATATTACTGATACGTTTACGCTCATACCAGGGCGTAATTTGTCCATTGTAGCTTTATCAGCCTTAATTAAAATTTTAACAGGTATACGTTGTACAACTTTTACATAGTTACCTGTCGCGTTATCCGGTGGCAGTAAAGAAAATTTTGCGCCTGTTGCAGGCGAAAAGTTAAATACTGTACCTTCTAATTTCAATTCAGGATATGCATCTACCTCAATATCAACTTTCTGGCCTGAACGTACTTTGTCAAGCTGGGTTTCCTTAAAGTTAGCTGTAATATAAATACTGTTATCGTTAACAACTGAAAACAATGTTTGACCAGCCTGTACTAACTGACCGATCTGGATGTTCTTTTTAGAAACCAAACCGCTTGATGGTGAATAGATAGAAGTATATGATAATTGCAGTTTTGCAAAATCAACATCAACCTGCTTTTGTGTAACCCCAGAGTTGGTTACGGTCAATTGATCTTTTGTAGTTCCAATTTGTTGTACTGCTGCCTTGTATTGATCTTGTGCCGCTTTATAATTTGCCTGTGCAACTTCCAGATCAGCTTTGGCCTGGTCAAATTGTTGTTGAGTTATTGATCCGTCTTTCACCAGGTTAGCATAACGTGCATAATCTTTTGATACCTGGTCAAGCTTTGCACCTGCTGATACTACACCAGCTTTTGCAACCGCTGAATTTGAAGCCACAGTATAAATTTGTGACTGGCTGACACCAACACCTGCGCTTGCACCTTTTTGTGCAGCCAATGCCTGCTCCAATTTAACTTTATAGTCGCGGTCATCTAACTTAACCAATAACTGGCCTTTGTTAACATGCTCGTTCTCCTGAAAATATATACTATCAACATAACCGCCTACGCGTGCAACAACCGGGCTCACATCGCCGTCAATTTGCGCATCATCAGTGTCAACGTGTTTACTGTAGTATATGTATTCTTTTATACCGAAAATTATGCCCGCAATTAATACGATACCTAAAATAATAGGAAGTACTCTATTCGGCTTCTTTTTTGGTTCTTCTTCTTCGGTGGTGTGTTTTTGTGCCATTTTATTTTTGTTATTTTTTGAGTTTGTGATTAAGCGGATGAACAAGTTCACCCTTTACATTTATTTGTTAAGTTTTCCGGTTGCTTTTAATAAAGTGTAATAAGCAAGCCCTGCATCAGCTTTAGCCAGCTCCAGGTTTATTTGTGCCTGGTATAGTAAAGTTTCCGCATCTGCACGGTCTGTAGCCGAAGCGATGTTGCTCGCATATTTTGATTGTAAGATGTTGTTATTCTCACCAGCCTGTTCAATTGATGTTTGCAGCAATTGAATTTTGTTAACAGCGGTCACATAGTTCTGATAATCCTGGTTTACTTCGTTCCTAACGTTATCCGATGTTATTCCCTGATTTATGGCAACTTCATCCTGCTGTATCTTAGCTTCAGCTACTTTATTTTTGTTGGTCCAAAGTGACGAGAAATCCCAAGCTAAGGTTACACCAATAGTTATCGGTGTAATATCGTTGCCAACCTTTGGTATCGGGTTACCGGCAATACCTACATAATAACCGGCAGCAGAAGCCGATAAAGTAGGGCTCTGATTGGCCTTTATACTTTTGATGTTTGTTTCAGCAACTTTGTTGCGCAGGTATAGTTCGCGTAATTCCTGGCGGGCAACTAAAGCGGTATCAATATAATCGCTAAGCGGGCCAACAGGTTTCGCGGCATCGGTTATTTCATCAATATTCAAGTTAGTGGTTTCAGGCAAGCCTAATAAAATATCAAGATTGTAATTAATCACTTTCCTGTTATTCTCCAAATCTAAACCGTTCAGCTGGATGTTTGCTTTTTGAAGCTGGAAACGCAGCACATCGTTTTTAGTAACCAAGCCCTGGTCAAAAAAGCGTTGCGACTGGTGGATCTGTGCATCAACAGTAGCGATATTTTGGTTAACAACTTTAATACTTTGTAATACTTTATATAAATTATAGTATTCGTTGATCACGTCATATGTGATTTGGTCTTTATCTTTATCAGCATCAAGCTTTGCAACCTGGGTTAAAAGATTGGTTGATTCACGGGCATATCTCAATTTGTTACCGGCCCAAATTGTTTCGTTAATTGATGCGATACCTAAATAAGCGTTTGCACTTGTAGGCAAAGCGATAGTTTCGCCGCCAAAACGTAATACGTTTTCAGGGATCTGCGCACGGTCATAAGTAGCGCTTACTGATCCTGTTGGCAGCGATCTATCTTTAGCCTGATTGAATTGCGATACAGCCTCATCAATTTTAGCCTGAGAGTACTTTAATGTTTTACTGGTGTTTATGCCCAGTGTTATGGCCTCTTGTAAGGTGATAGTTCTGTCCTGCGCGTTGGCTGCGTTGATCAGCACGCACATGATTATGGCCGTTAGGCCATATAATTTTAGCGGTTTTATTAATTTATTTAACATATGCAGGATAGGTGTTGTGTGAGTTGTCATGTTCCTTAACTAAGTAAGCTTTCAGTAATTTTTTCTGATAAGCTTTTATACGTGGTTTAAATTTTTCTTCCAGGTTTTTTTCATCCAAAATTTCGTAGCCTAACATGGCAGATGTTAATTGCGGGGCATTGATAATGAAGTTTTTAGTGCCATAAAGAGTTGCTGTTACCATGTCAAGATCAACATCTTCATTAAATTCGCCATTGTCAATGCCTTCCTGTAATATCTTGTGGAATTCGATAACATTTTCCATCAGCATTTTAGTAAGGTTGTCGGATAATTCGCCCCGCTTATTCATCGACATTTCCTGGTAAAGCATCTTTTGGAAACAGTTATTGTTTACCACACGGTCAGCATACAGATCAATATACGCAGAAACTTTGTCCCATGCTGTCATTTGCCCGTCACTGCCCAAATCTTGTAAAATATCTCTGAAAGAATTGATCTTTCTATTAAATACAGCTAAAAACAAACCTTCTTTTGAACCGAAGTAATAGTTTAGCATAGCCATATTTACCCCAGCCTCGCCTGATATAGAACGGGTTGAAGCGCCATCATATCCCTGGTCTGAGAATACCTTCTCAGCTACATCGAGGATGTGATCTTTCTTATCTATTTTATCTTTGTCCATTGTTTTAACGCCGCAAAGTTAATCAAGCGATTGATTAATGCAAAGTGCATTTTGTAATCTTATTGTAATATGCTCTTGTTTATACGTAAAAACTCAATCAAATGATTGAAATAATACTACATCGATAATCATTTAATTGTTTTTTTATTGATACAATAAATTTGCCTGATTATCTTTCATTTATATTTGTTAATATGAAGCGTATAATATTTTCTGTCCTATTTTTATTTGCCTGTTGTTCATCATTTTCGCAAACTGCTCCGCCATCCGATTTGGTGACCATTGAGCAAAGCTTTAAAAAGTTGGATGTATTAGGCACTGTGCTATATGTAGCCGCTCACCCCGATGATGAGAATACGCGCTTGTTAGCTTATTTAGCACAGGAAAAGCATTACCGCACCGGGTATTTATCCTTAACCCGCGGCGATGGCGGACAAAACCTGATCGGCAACGAGCAGGGCGAACAATTAGGATTGATCCGCACGCAGGAATTATTAGCCGCACGAAGAATGGACGGCGCCGAGCAATTTTTTAGCCGCGCGAATGACTTTGGCTTTAGTAAAGGTCCCGGCGAAACCTTAAAGATTTGGGATAAGGAAAAAGTTTTAAGCGATGTGGTGTGGGTGATCAGGAAGTTCCGCCCGGATGTAATTATCTGCCGTTTCCCGACAACCGGCGAGGGTGGACACGGGCACCATACCGCATCAGCAATTTTAGCGCAGGAAGCGTTTACAGCGGCGGCTGATCCGAACCGTTTCCCGGAACAGTTAAAATATGTACAGGTTTGGCAGGCAAAGCGTTTGTTATGGAACACCTTCAATTTTGGCAGTGTAAATACCACCTCGCCCGATCAATTTAAACTGGATGTTGGTGTATACAACCCCATCATTGGTAAAGGTTATGGCGAAATTGCTGCCGAGAGTCGCTCCAACCATAAAACGCAGGGCTTTGGCTCCGCCAAGCAACGCGGCGAGGCTGTTGAATATTTTAAAACTATTTTGGGTGATGCGCCTAAAACTGATTTGATGGATGGCGTGAACACTACCTGGGGAAGGGTTGGCGCTGAAGATATTTCAACCGATCTATTGAAAATTAGAAGGGATTTTGATATTGATCATCCGGATAAATCGGTGCCTGCATTAGTTAATTTGTTAGGTAAAGTTGAAAAAGTAAAAGATGATTACTGGCGTGCGCAAAAAATAAAGGAGTTAAGTGAATTGATTGCTGCGTGTGCTGGTTTATGGACCGAGAGTTACACTGATGAACCAATATATGCTGTTGGCGATCAAATATCAGTTAGAAATCAATTCCTGTTACGCTATAATATTGATGTACAACTGACTAACGTTCAATACTCCTATTATGATAAAACAAATCCAATAAATATAGTTGGCGTATTTAGCTACATTGACGCACCACATTATATACTAAACAAGTCGATCAATGTTTTACAAAGCTTTGATTCTAAATTTCAGGCTGGAGCAATTACACAACCCTATTGGCTTGTTAACCCGCATGCTGTCGGCACTTATGATGTTGATTACTTAACAGACATTAATAGCACTGCCCCAAGATCTCTACCGGAAAGCATTCCTTATTCGGCTCAACTGACTTTTAAAATACTGGGTATAGAAATACAGTTTAATAGGCCAATACGATATAAACATGTGGATCCCGCCCGTGGCGAGCTTTACGAACCATTAGTTATAGCACCGCCGGTAACTGCTAACATCAACGACAAGGATTACATCTTCAACTCCAGCAAACCGCAGAATGTTGAGGTAAAACTAAAAAGCTTCACTAACGCCAACGGCAGCATCAGCATAAAACCTGTTGATGGCTGGAAGATTAGTCCGGATAAGATTGATTTCGTAGATAAGAAAAAAGGTGAGGAATGGAGCGTAAACTTTAACGTAGAACCAACCGATAGCAAATCTAAGACAAGTATTTTCCAGGCTTTGGTTAATGTAAATGGCAAAGAATACTCCATGGGGATAAAAACCATCGCCTATAACCACATCCCAATCATAACTTATTTCCCGCCGGCGCAAGCAAACCTGATCAATGTCGATCTCAAAACTGCGGGTAAAAAGATCGGCTATATAGCGGGCGCTGGCGATATGGTTCCGGATGCATTAAGGCAGGTTGGCTATGATGTGCATATGCTTACTGAAAGCGAGATCATGAACAGCGACCTTTCGGTTTATGACGCGATCATCACCGGTGTTCGTGCCTTCAATGTGGATGAGCGCATCCCTTTCGAACAACCCAAATTAATGGAATATGTAAAAAACGGTGGCAACCTGGTGGTTCAGTATAATAACAATGTCGGCGTGCTTGTGCCGCAGATCGGGCCTTATCCTTTCCGCCCGGTTAACCAGCGCGTGACGGATGAAACCGCGAAGGTTACGTTTTTAGAGCCCGAAAACCCTGTGCTTAATTACCCAAATAAAATAAACGATGCTGATTTTGACGGCTGGATACAGGAACGCGGCTTATATTTTGTAAGCGATATCGACCCCAAATATAATACACCATTGGAAATGAATGACCCCGGAGAACAGCCAAATAAAGGGTCGTTAATTTTAACAAACTATGGCAAGGGCAGGTTCGTATATACATCATTAGACTTTTTCAGGGAATTACCTGCGGGTGTGCCTGGTGCATACCGCTTATTTGTTAACTTGTTAAGCAAGCCTAAGCAGTAATAGATTGAAATTGTAATAGATAAGTCTTATTTCATCAAATGATTAACTTTTTTTAACACACGTATTGTTAAACAATAATTAATCATATACTTTTGCGGTCTGTAATACTCAAGAAAATGAAACATCAAGAAGAAGAAAAAAACTACGACTTTTTATATTACCTGTTAGGCCTGGTTACAGGTGTATTAACTGGTGCTATATTAGACGTAGGTATGATTTGGGCTTTAGTAGGCGGTGTATTAGGCTTACTTACTGCAGGCTTGTTCCTTAACGTTTTAGTAAAAGGCCGCGAAGAAGCAAACTAAGCTTTACAATTTCTATAAAATATTAAAAACCAGTTAAACGGCGTATGCTGCTTAACTGGTTTTTTTGTTCTATAACTATTTAAGCTGCATTTGCTTGTGCAGTTTGCGGTGAACCACCGCTTTAACCTGCTTTGATTTCGACTTGTTCCGCTTTCCCCACCAGATTATAAAACCGGTAACCGGCAAACTGGCACAAATCAAACTTGCTAAAAATGCTAAGATCTTACCGAATAAGCCCAAGGCCTGGCCAACGTGTATATCGTAATTCAACTCGTTCAACTTTAAGCCCATACTTTTTTGTTTATTGGGTAAGCGCTGCAAGAGTTTACCGGAATACTTATCAAAAGTATAGGTGTCATTATTTCCATAGCGCAAGCTTTGCGCATAAGCTGTTACACCAATAGTGCCCGACTTAGCATCGTTTTCCGAGATCAAAAACATTTCTGCCTGCGGTGATTGTCTTTCTGAACTAAAAAAAGCCTGGTCAACCGCGGGTAGGGTTTTGGTGGAAGATCTAAACAAGGAATCCGACTTAAATACCGCCGTTTCAGTGGCGAAAGATTTACCAAAATTGGCCGCTTTGTAAATTCCCTTATCCATCCAATTAAAATCAATGGCGATCCCGGTTATCGCTAATATAATTCCTATCGCGGCAGCATAAAAACCAAGAACGTTGTGCAGGTCATAGTTTACCCGGCGCCAGCGGCCGTTCCATTTTATGGTAAAACTCCGCTTGCGGTCGCTTTTTCGTTTGGGCCACCACAAAACGATACCCATTACCATGATTGCAACAAACAGGATAGCGGAAACGCCGACAATCATGCTGCCAACTTTGGCGGGCAGCAACAAATAAAGGTGGATGTATTCAACTACGGTAAAAAAGTTATCCTTTATTCCCTCCGCGTGGAGGATCTGCCCGTTATATGGGTTCAGGTAGATGTCGGTAAAGCCCAGCTTCGGTACATTGGCAATTACCATGGCAGGCCGGTCAACACCCAGGTAGTACATATAGTTAGCCGTAGAACCGGGATATTTGCTCAGCGCAGTATTTTTTAATGTTGATGGCGCTAAATACGCTTGCTGAACCGGGGTTACCTTTCGCCAGGAATGTACAGCGTCCTGGATCTCATCCTGGAAACAAAAGATGCAGCCGGTAATACTCACTATAAACACCACCAGCCCGGATATAAATCCGAGCCAGCGGTGAAGAAATAGAATTCCTTTTTTAAAATTCATTGTTAGAATTTAAACGTAACACTACCCAATATTTGCCTGAGCATTTGCGGGTTTACCGTGGTATAACCTGTATAATACTCCTTATTAGTCAGGTTATTTACATTTAATGCCAGGCGGTATCTTTCTTTATTATAGAAAACGCCCGTATTTAACAAGGTATATGATGGCAGGAAGAATTTACCATTGTAAGTATCATTGATCACATAGTTATTGCCGGCGTAATTTCCACCAAAGCCAATACCTAAGCCCCTAACATCGCCGCTTGTAATAGTATAGCTTAACCATAAGTTTGCCTGGTTAGGCGGACCGGCAGTTTCGGGCCTTAAACCATTATCATAGGCTGAAGCATTGGTCATTAAGCTGTTATTATGCGAGAATCCAGCCAAAATGTTAAAGCCGGTGAAAGGATTGGCATTTAATTGCGCCTCTATTCCCTTGCTTGTTTGCGTACCAGCTTGTATTGACGCGTTGGCGTGTGCCGGGTCGCCGATCACTTCGTTACTTACCTTAATATCATAATAGCTTACAGTTCCGTTTAACCTCCCGTTAAATGCATTCCATTTTATACCGCCTTCTAACTGGTTGGCTTCTTCTGTTTTAAATAAGGTCTCGGTTAAGCCATTGGTCGTGTTGGGCGTATGTACTTCGCCATATCCGGGGTTGATGAAACCATTGGTATAATTACCAAATAACGACAGTTGGTTGTTAAATAATTTATAAACCAGGCCAAATTTGGGTGACAGGGTAGTTTGATTGAACGCTTTGGCTAAAACTGTGCCGGATGTAGGGTCGGTAATTGGTTTGGTATCGTAATTATCAACACGCAAACTTGCCATTGCCAACAGGTTGTCGGTAATGTTCAACACGTCCGATGCATAGGCGCTATAAGTGTAAGTATTGTAACGGCTGTAGAAAGTTGATAAGGTAGTGTTGGTGAACAATGAATCTACCTTAGATTTATTAAAGTTATAGTAGTTTGGAATAGCGCCTCTGGTATTGATCACATCGAACGCATCGCTGCCGCCACTTGGGTTTATGTATTTAATATCTTCCTGCTGGTTCAGAAAATCTAATCCTGCTACCAGCCTGTTTCTCAGGTTTCCGATCTTAAAATCACCAACAAAGTTTTGTTGAATTTGCAGGGTATTGCTTCCTCCGGTAACATCCCAAACGTCGCGGGCTATGTGGTTATTCGGTTCTAAATAAAAGAACGGGCCATATCCACC
This sequence comes from Mucilaginibacter sp., assembly GCF_965225845.1. GTDB lineage: Bacteria > Bacteroidota > Bacteroidia > Sphingobacteriales > Sphingobacteriaceae > Mucilaginibacter. The sequence goes on along the minus strand of NZ_CBDDBL010000001.1, from coordinate 484,797 downwards.
GCCATTATTGCTGGTTGTGCTGATGTTGGTTTGTGATTTCCAGTTATCCGAGATCTTATACTCGGCCATAGCAAAGAAGTTCGCGACGTTTGATGTAGTGGTCAAATCGCCACCCTGGTAGGAATCTTTGTAGTTGATGCTTAACTGGTTTGCATTAGTTGCTCCTAATTGGGCAGCAGTTGCACCAAAATAATAGATAGATGGTGTTGGCGCTGCAACATGGCTGATCTCCAGGTCAAAAGATAAGGTTAAGCGATCATTCACAGTATATTTAAAGCTCGGATCGAATACGAAGCTGTTGGTTTTGCCATTGTCCTGGAAACTACCACTGTTGGTATAAGCAGAGTTGATACGGAACAGCATTTTTTTGGCCGTATCAATCGGTGTGTTATAATCAATACTTACACGGTTAAAGTTGTAACTACCTGTTGAGTAGGTAACTTCACCGTCTTCTGTATCAAAAGGCTTTTTCGTGACCCTATTGATCAAACCACCGAAGGAAACCAGGCTGCTGCCATACAAAGTACCTTCGGGGCCCTTGATAACTTCAAGCGACTCTAAATTTGCTGCATCAATTGTACTGGCTACATTTCCAGAGAGGCCGTTCCTTAATTCTGTTTGAACCGGGAATCCTCTCAGGGTAAAATAAGAACCGCCATCGCCAACACGGTTGGTGGCTGTCCAAAGCTGGCTCAATCCCGGTACATTTTGAATGGCGGCATCCGCAGTAAATAATCCTTGCTCCTGCAACAGTTCCTTGCTTACCGTGCTGTAAACCTGCGCGTTTTCAAGGTTCGCTAACGGCATCTTATCAACATAGTCGCTATTTTTAGTAGCATACTTGTTTGCTTTGCTGGCATTAATGGTTACTTGCTGTAAGGTACCGGTGGTAACACTTAAAGTTATTAAAGGAACCTGTACAGCTTCCCCGGCTTTTACAATCACCGGAATTTCCTGCGATTTGGCGCCGACAAAAGTAACTGTTAAAGTATATGAACCGGCCGGTGCCTTAAAGTGAAAACTTCCCGCCTCGTTAGCAATAGTTCCGTAAGATGTTCCTTTAAGCATTACCGACGCATTATCGGCAGGCTTGTTTTTATCAGTTATTACCGATCCTGTTATTGTACCCTTTATATTTTGGGCAGATGCGGGGTTGAAGCTGAGTATTGCTATCAAGATTGAGAGCAATGAGAAAATTGTTTTTTTAGGTTGATGAAATACCATATATAACTTATTTAGACTAATTAAAAATTAGGCAAATATAGACACAGAATCTTAATTGTTTAGAATAATTATAAACAAGCATATAAGGATCTTATTATCAGTAAATTAATTTTTTAATCATTTCGATTTAGCAAAGGAATTTTTGTATCTTATGGAATATGAAGGTTTGTTCCAAAGATCATACAAAACAGGATTAGGGTTAATATGAGCTAAAACCAGGCAAAAAATCAACTAAAAAAGGCATTTTAAGGCGTTTTCAGGTTAAAAAACCGCTTTTGAGGCTCAAAAACAAGGCAAAAAAGGAAGCAAAAACTTCCTTTTCAGTGTCTTTTAAGGTGTTTTTCGGGGCGAAAATGTTTCAACTGTACCATTTGTGTCAACCCCCAATTATGGTACACCTAAAAATGCATATGACCATTTTGCATTAAATATCGATAACTTCCTTTTTCTTTTTGGTACGCATCCGTTTGGGCACCAGCTCCAGGATCTCATTTTTAAGCGCGTCAATCATCCGGCGCTTCAGAAAGTTGGCCTGCACAACGATGCTTACTTCGCGGGCTGGTTCCGGAGATTTAAAATAGCGCACCTTGTCGAGTTGCTTTTCGTTTAGATCGGATAGGGCAAGTTCAGGCAAAATGGTAGCACCATTGTTTTGGTCAACCATACGCTTCAGGGTTTCCACGCTGCCGGTATTGTATTCAAAATGCTGGAAGCCTTTGGTTGCCTTCCGTCGCTGGCATATGTTTAGTACCTGTTCGCGCATGCAATGGCCCTCGTTCAGCACCCAGATCTCTTCCATATCTATGTCCTCCGGGCTAATACTCTTCTTTTTAGAGAGCTTGCTGTTCTTGGATACATATGCCACAAAATTTTCATAAAAAACCGGGATCTCCTTCAAATTGGCCTCGTGCAATGGTGTTGAAAGGATGCCGCAATCAATCGTTCCGTTTTTAAGCTGCGCAATGATCTGCTCGGTGGTCTGCTCCCACACGATCAGTTTTACCTGGGGATATTTTTCGACGAATCCCCTTAATATCTTCGGCAATATATACGGAGATACCGTTGGTATGATAGCCACTTTTAATTCGCCCGACAAGTCTTTTTGCCGGTCGCTGACTATCTCTTTTATCTTTTCGCTTTCAGCAAGCATAATACGTGCCTGATCGATGATATCAATGCCTATTTCTGTAGGCGATACCGGCTGCTTACTGCGATCGAAGATCTTTACACCGAGCGTATCTTCCAGCTTTTGTACCTGCATACTTAATGTAGGCTGGGTAACAAAACACTTCTCGGCGGCCATTACAAAGCTGCGGTAGGTATCAACGGCTACGATATATTCAAGCTGGGTTATTGTCATATAGATAATATCTATACGAAGATAGTAATTATTGATTTTTTCTATTGAAATTTTATCGTGAAGTTTGAGTTAATACTTAAAAACACTACTTATGGATAACAACAAGAAAAAATTAACTACGGCATCGGGCATTCCGTACGTTGAGAATGAAAATTCCATGACCCTCGGCCCTCGCGGACCGATCCTTTTACAAGATTTTATCCTCCATGAGAAAATGGCCCATTTTAACCGCGAACGTATTCCTGAGCGTGTGGTGCATGCTAAAGGATCAGGCGCATATGGCACATTTACTGTAACGCATGATATTTCGAAATATACAAGAGCTAAGATTTTTAATTTTATAGGCAAGGAAACGAAGGTATTCCTGCGCTTCTCAACCGTTGGCGGCGAGAAAGGCTCTGCTGATACCGAGCGAGACCCGCGTGGTTTCGCGATAAAGTTTTACACCGAAGAAGGCAACTGGGACTTAGTTGGTAATAATACCCCGGTATTTTTTGTGAAGGACCCAAAGAAGTTTGGTGATTTTATCCATACCCAAAAACGCGACCCGTATACCAATAGCAAAAGCAAAATCATGATGTGGGATTTTTGGTCGTTAAACCCTGAAAGCCTGCACCAGGTGATGATACTGATGTCTGATCGCGGAACGCCTTATGGTTACCGCCATATGGATGGTTTCGGCAGCCACACCTACTCACTTATCAATGCTGATAATGAAAGATTTTGGGTGAAGTTCCATTTTAAAACCCAGCAAGGCATCAAAAACTTTACCGATGCAGAAGCGGCAGATATGCGTGGCAAAGACCCTGATTTTGCACAGCATGATCTTTTGACAGCGATCGATAATGGTGATTTCCCTAAATGGAGTTTGAAGATCCAGGTGATGCCGGAGGCAGATGCCAAAACTTACCATATCAACCCATTCGACCTGACGAAGGTATGGCCGCATGGTGATTACCCATTGATAGATGTAGGTACATTGGAATTAAACGCAAACCCTGATAATTATTTCGCCCATGTTGAGCAGGCTGCTTTTGCACCTGCGCATGTGGTTGATGGTATAGGCTACTCGCCTGATAAAATGCTGCAGGGCAGGATATTATCTTATCCTGACGCACAACGTTATCGTTTAGGCGGCAACTATGAGCAGATACCGGTAAACCGTTGTCCGTTTGAAGTTAACAATTACCAGCGCGATGGCCGGATGCGGGTTGACGGCAACCACGGCAGCAAGCCAAATTATTTCCCGAACAGCTTTGATGATATTCAACCTGACCCATCTTACAAAGAACCGGCATGGGATCTTGGTAATGTAACCGCTGATTGGTACGACCGTAACGCCGAAGGTGAGAACGATCATTACACCCAACCGGGAAACCTGTATCGTTTAATGAGCGATGAGGCTAAGCATGACCTGGTAAATAATATTACAGGCGCCATGAAAGGCATTGACGGACCAAAACGCGACCTGATCATCAATAGGCAATTATGCCACTGGTTCAGGGCTGATATTGGCTTAGGGATGGCTGTAGCCAAAGGCCTTGATCTTGACCTTAATGAAACAATGAAGCAAATGCCGCAATTGGCTTAAAATATCTTGCTCTAAAACAAGAAAGCCGTATTGTAATTACAATGCGGCTTTCTCTTTAATATCTTTATTCTATTACATGGTATGCAAAGCATTCCCGGTGTAGTACAGGATGATGATCACCAATCCCGCTAATATCCTGTAAAAGCCAAACAGCTTAAAGCCTTTTTGCTCTAAAAAGGTAATGAAGGTACGGATAGCCATTAACGCCACCACAAAAGCTATTACACTACCTAAAACCAGGTATATAATATCCTGGTGAAGCACAGCAGCATCCAAATGGTTTGCTTTGTGAAAGTCCCAAAGATCTTTTAATGTAGCGCCAAACATGGTTGGTACAGCTAAAAAGAACGAGAATTCAGCCGCCGCGGTACGGTTCAGTTTTTGCGACATACCGCCAACGATAGACGCAGCAGAACGGGAAACACCCGGCACCATCGCCAAACACTGAAAACAGCCTATTTTAAAGGCGGTCCAGTAGTTGATATTTTTTTCTTCGGTAATGGTTGGTTTATTGAACCATTTATCAACAAAAAGCAGTATCACGCCGCCAATTACAAACGCATAGGCAACAACCAGCGGACTTTCTAACAATTTATCAATATGCTTTTTTAACAGCACCCCTAATATTACCGCAGGTATTACAGCTACTATCAATTTGTAATAAAAGTCGAGCGATTTGAAGAAACGCTTAAAGTACAACACCACTACGGCTAAAATAGCACCCAGCTGAATTACAATTTCAAAAAGCTTTACAAACTCATCCTTGCTGATGCCCATCAGCGAACTTGCTATAACCATGTGACCGGTTGATGATACCGGCAAAAACTCTGTTATCCCCTCAATTATAGCAAGGATAATAACGTGTATTATACTCATTCTTTAGTAGCTGGTTTTTTAAGGATAGCATAAAACCCGATAGCGAAACCGCCCAAAACGGTGAGCGGGGCAACAACAATTTTAGTGCTGCTATAAATGTCGGTTGTGCCTGCCATTAAAAAGAACCCCAGTATTACAACTACAACCGCAGCGATAAGCCAGGTATAGTTGCTTTTATCAAAAACGAAATGTACAGGCTGTACTTCAAGTGATGTTCTTGTTGCAGGCTTGGCTGCTGTTTTTACCGGGGTACCCGGCCTTACTAATTTTTGTGCCATTTATAAATTGAACTATAATTTCTATTAATCAGATTACCTGTAAAGGCTATATATTTTAAGTCGTAAAAATTTATTTACCGCTAACATAGTGCTAAAACCTGATATAAATATTCCCAAACCTATCACGCCCAAAAATACAATACCAAACTCAGTATAACTTTGCAGGATGATCAGATCCGGGATCTGTTTATCTGCAAAATACAGCGTAGCGATTAAGATTACAATTGCTATTAATCCGCCTAAAAGGCCATGCCATATACCGTACAGCAAAAACGGCTTGCGAATAAAGCATTTAGTCGCACCAACCAATTGCATGGATTTGATCAGGAAGCGCTGAGAGTAAATCGCCAAACGGATCGTATTATTGATCAGCGCTACTGATAGCACCACGAATATCCCTGCGAACACCAGGATCACCAAACTTATTGAAGTCAGGTTGTTATTCATCTCATCAACCAGCGATTGTTGGTATTTAACATCTTTTATTAAAGGATTTTTTAGAAGCTCTGCCTTAAATTTTTCTATATCAGCATTATTGGCAAAATCAGCCTTCAGGTAAACATCCAGGGATGGCGATAATGGGTTATAACCCAAAAATTTCACAAAATCTTCGCCTAAGTCTTTTTGCAGGTTACGGGCAGCTAATTCTTTGCTTACATACTGGGTTTGTTTAACCATCGGGTTACCGTCCAGTTGTTTTTGCAGTTGCAGTACATCCGTTTCATGGGCGGCATCATCAACAAAAACATTCAACACAATATTTTCTTTCACATAGCGCTCCAGGTTATTGGCGTGTACCAATATCAATCCCAGCAAACCCACCATCAATAAAACCATTGCAATGCCAAAAACGGTAGATATGTATATCGTTTTGGTTTTTTTTGCTGATTCGCTTGCTTCAAATTCTTCCATAGCTGCCTTTTGGTTTGTGCGAAATTAACAAACACGCCTTAAAGGTAAAAGTTTATATGTTATTAATTGCGATTTAGTGCATTAAAGGCTATCGTGTTTAACAAATTTTAACAAGGATGCTGAAAATTTCACGCTGATAATCAAGTACTGACAAACTTGTGTCAGTGCTTCTTCCAATCTATTTCCAGAAATTTGAATGTACCTGAAATATTTTCTTTTGAGAGAGAATTAAATCGTTCTTTGAAATATTAGATCAAGTGCGCTCGTTTGCAACAAGTGCTTAAATGGGTTGATATTCCATCGGAATTGAACAAGCAATAAACAAAATTTGCATCCGGGATGTTATCCTAAAAAACATCAACCATGACAAAGCCAGCAAACTCACCAGATAAACCGTCTCCGTCAGATACACCAACCCACAGGCCGGCAGATAACGGACATAAAAGCGTAGTGAAAAAAACTGATAAAGAATATACCGCCGATCAGCCGCATAGCGGCGAGATTGCCAAAAAGCACGAAAAGGAGGAGCAACCGGTAGGCCCCGGCAGCATCAAACCACCAGCAGAAAAAGGCATGGATAAAGGGCAGGTACAACCTGATTAAGTCAAAATTAAAAAGTCAAAAAATTGAAACTGATCTTTGGCTTATTATCGGCTTATTCCTGCCGAATTGAATTGCAGGTCGTAAAGTTTGCGGTAAAAGCCGTCTTCTATTTTTAGCAGTTCCTGGTGGGTCCCCATTTCCTTAATCTCGCCGTGGTCAAGTACGATGATCTTGTCGGCTTTTTGTATGGTCGACAGGCGGTGCGCAATCACGATTGCGGTACGGCCTTCCATCAGTTTGTCTATCGCGTTTTGGATCAGGATCTCGGTTTCTGTATCTACCGATGATGTCGCTTCATCCAATACCAATATCGCAGGATCATAAACCAGCGCGCGAATGAAAGAGATCAATTGCGCCTGCCCTGCCGACAGTGTTGAGCCGCGTTCCATCACGTTATAATCGTATCCGCCCGGTAATCGTTCAATAAATTCATGGGCGCCAACATCTTTTGCTGCCGCGATGATCTGCTCACGGGTAATAGCTTCGTTATTCAGGCTGATATTGTTGGCGATGGTATCGGTAAACAAAAACACGTCCTGTATCACGGTGGCTATTTGCGCGCGCAGGTAGTTAACATCATAATCCTGCAGGTTATGCCCGTCAACGGTTACTTCTCCTTTGCCTATCTCGTAAAAGCGGTTCAGGATATTAATGGTTGATGATTTGCCCGCACCAGTCGCGCCTACCAAAGCCAGTTTTTCGCCCGGCTTAACGTGGAAGTTGATATTCTTGAGCACCCAGTTCTCATCATTATAAGCAAACCAAACATCTTTAAACTCAATATCGCCTTTAATACGGGCCGGTTTTAGGTGGCCGGTGTTTATAGCAACTTCGTTAGTGTCTAAAACTTTAAAAATACGGTCGGCGCCCACCATGCCCATTTGCAAGGTGTTAAATTTATCCGCCAGCTGCCTTATCGGCCTGAATAATAAATTCAAATAAACAATAAATGCCAAAATTGTACCAGGCGTAATTGGCTTGCCTGTAGTAGACAGATAAGTCAATTGCTGATCGCTTAGCACGCGCTTGCTGCCATACCAAACCAAAAGGCCTATACACATGGCAAACAAAATTTCCACAACCGGGAAAAAGATAGAGTAATACCAATTGGAGCGAATATTCGCATCGCGGTATTTTTTATTGACCGACACAAACTTGCGCATTTCCTGTTCTTCGCGCGCAAAAAGCTGGATAATGCTGATGCCCGAAATGTGTTCAGCCAAAAAGGTATTTAATTGCGCTACCTGGGTACGTACTTCCTGGAATGATGATTTGATAGCCTCTTTAAACACATAAGTTGATGCGAAAAGGAAAGGCATGGGGATCAGTGTGATTAGCGCCAGCTTCCAATCCACAAAAAGCATATAACCTATTACGGCTATGAGCAACAGCATATCGCCCATGATAGAGATCAGGCCTTCCGAAAAAATATCGGCAATGGTTTCCAAATCGGATACTGTACGGGTAATCAGCACGCCGATAGGTGTACGGTCAAAATACTTTAAGCGAAGGCTGGTTATGTGGTTAAAGATATCGATGCGCAAATCACGGATAACAGATTCACCAAGCCAGTTGGTAATAAATGTTTGATAATATTGGGCGATGGTTTGCACAATGAGCTGAGTGATCATCAGCTCCACCATAAAGATCAACCCGGAGTAATTATCTTTCAGAATGTAATCATCCATTGTTTTTTGGATGAGAATAGGCTGAATAATAGCAACACCCGCCAAAAAGATGGTCAAAAACACTGCGATGATAAAGGTGGTATTGTAAGGCTTAACATAATGCATTACACGGCCTAACAATTTCCAGTCGAGCGCCTTACCTGTAACCGCAGATTTTTGTACGGGCGTGTTTTGTTCTTTTGCTTTTGCTGCGCCGGTTGAAGTATTTGCTTTTTCGTTACTCACTAAATCAAAGGTAAGCTATAATTATAATATCAAAAATGGCAATTGGTAAATTGACGTTATTTTTAGAATACGTTAAGAGCCCTTCCGGGGGATATTTAGAGCGGGCTTGGGTAAACCACCTCCGTTAAATACAAACCACATGCCGGCACCGAAGTTCCTGCTTTGCTCCTGTTTTTGCTGCGAATAATGACATGAATGTCCGCCGGTTCAATTTCTTTTTTGCCGACTTGTATCAGCGTACCAACAATTGCCCGCACCATATTGCGTAAAAAGCGGTCGGCGGAGATGTGAAATACGATACCGCTATCTGTTTTTGCCCATTCTGCCTTTGATATTTTACAATTATTTGTCTTAACCTGCGTATTCGACTTACTGAAACAGCTAAAATCGGTATACCCCATAATAATTTTAGCGGCTTGATTCATCAATTCAATGTCCGGCTCATCGCGCAGCAACCAGGAATATCCGTATTTGAAGGGGTCTTTATTAAAATGTATATGATATTCGTAGGAGCGAAGTGTGGCATCAAAACGCGCATGGTCATCTGAATTAACCTCAAAAATACTGCCCACCGCAATATCATGTGGTAAGAGGGCATTCAGGCTGCGGAGAAAATTATTTTTTTTTTCGATGGACCATGGTCCATGGTCTATCGGCTGCTCTGCATCAAAATGAGCAAAAAATTGTTTGGCATGCACGCCTGTATCTGTTCGCCCGCAACCTAAAGTTTCGATCGGCTCTCGTAAAATGGTGCTCAGGGCTTTATTTAAAACTTCCTGCACACCGATGGCGTTTGGCTGCAATTGCCAGCCGTGGTAGTTGGTGCCATCGTAAGCGAGTTCGAGAAAAAATCGTTGGGTTGCCACGGTGGCAAAGTTAATAAAACTGTGTAGCATGCAGGGCTTGCATTTAACTAAACAATTCTATATTTGCTTATCAATAAATCAATCATGATACAACGCGTACAAAGTATATATCTTTTTTTAGCGGCACTGGCAATTTTTGCCCTTTTCCTGTTCCCGCTGGTACATAATGTTTATGTAGATAATAAACCAACCACAATAATGGTTACCGGTACTTACCAGGATGTTAACGGGGTACAAACCCACATTGATCATTTTGTGGCGCTTACCGCTGTTACGGGCGTTGCTGCATTTATCCCGTTGTTGATCATCTTCTTGTACAAAAACCGCAAAATGCAGGTAACTTTATGTTATAGCGCCATGTTGTTGGTTATTGGTTACAGTTTCTGGATAGCGCAGGCAGCTAAAGCTGTTGTTGGCGATATTACCCTGCAACCCAGCAACTACGGTATCGGTATGTTCCTGTGCCCATTAGCCATAGTTTTCCTGCTGCTGGCTATCAGAGGCATCCATAACGACGAAAGATTACTTAAATCGGCCAACAGGTTGCGGTAGAAAAATTATTTAAGAAAACTTTTTTGTGTTTTATTGATTAATGATGCTGTTCAACTTCAGAATTAAATCAGTATGTTTAACTGAAAAAAAATCTTAAAATTTATATGGCACAAAAAGTAAACTGGCATCAAAAACACAAAGAAGATTCAACTTTCGGGCAGCGATTGGCAGATTCTGTAGCTACGGGCATGGGGTCATGGCGGTTCATTATTATTCAAACCGTTATTGTGGGTGTATGGATGATTTTAAATGTTGTTGCCTATGTAGATCATTGGGATCCGTACCCTTACATTCTACTTAATTTGCTTTTCTCTACCCAAGCCGCCTATGCTGCACCTATCATCATGATGGCGCAAAATCGCCAGGGCGACCGCGATAGGGCACAGGCTGATGAAGACTTCAGGACCAATGTTGAGGCCAAAAAAGAAATAGAAGAGCTTGCCGTACTTTTAAATAAAATAGAAATAGACAAGCTGGATAAAATTATATCTATGCTGGAGAAGATGAATGTGAAATAGCGTCAGGATGCAAGAATCAGGAGTCAAGACTTTTTTGACTTCGATAATTGTATCTTAATTTGGTTACGCCGGAATAGAGAGTTGGGCTTCGCTTTTTACTCTTGACTCCTGGCTCTTGAACCTAAAGAGATATGGGTGTAATAGCTGAAGAATTCATTACTGCATCAGAGGAGAAGGCCTTTGACCAGGATCATCGCCGTATTATTAATTTTAATATTGGCAGGTATGATGCTGCTTTTTCACGAGGGTTATCAAAGATCATTAACCTTGAAAACAATAAGCGCAAGGCCCATGTGCTGAAATGGAAAATGATGGAGAACCTGGATAAGGTATTACCGGAGTTTGAAGCCAATTTCCAAAAACGCGGCGGCAAAGTGATCTGGGCTAATGATGCCGGGGAAGCTAACCGCGAGATCCTGAATATCTTTAAAAAAGCTAATGTTAAGTCGATTGTAAAATCAAAATCAATGGTTACCGAAGAAATTCAGCTGAATGAATTTTTAGAGCATAACCATATTGAATCATTGGAAACAGATCTTGGCGAGTATATTGTTCAATTGCTTGGCCAAAAGCCTTACCATATTGTTACTCCGGCTATGCACTTATCGAAGGAGGACATTGCAAAACTATTTAATGAAAAGTTCGGCACGCCCATAGATTTTACACCTGAACAGCTTACCCAAAAAGCCCGCGAACTACTACGTGAAAAGTATTTGCAGGCCGACGCGGGCATAACCGGCGCTAATTTTTTAATTGCCGATACAGGTAGCATCGCTATAACCGAAAACGAAGGCAACGCACGGTTAACAACAAGCTTTCCAAAAATTCATATTGCGATTGTCGGGATTGAAAAGATCATTCCATCTATTGCCGATCTTGATCTGTTTTGGCCAATGCTCTCCACACATGGAACAGGTCAAAATCTTACCGCATATAATACTATACTAAGCGGGCCACGCCAGGCACATGAAACTGATGGCCCCGAAGAAATGTATGTAATTCTGCTGGATAACGGGCGTACCAACCTGCTTGCGCAAAAAGATCAGCGCCAGGGCCTGTATTGCATCCGTTGTGGTGCTTGTTTAAATGCCTGCCCCGTTTATAAAAACATTGGTGGCCATACCTATAATACAGAATATAGCGGCCCCATAGGTTCTGTAATTACACCGCATTTGCGTGGCATGGAAGATTTTAAGCACCTGAGCTATGCCAGCAGCTTATGCGGTAAATGCTCCGAGGTTTGCCCTGTAAAGATAGATATTCACAAAATGCTGTTGCTTAACCGCCGCGATGCGGTTAAAGAAAACCTGGTAACCACCAAAGAGCGCTGGGGCTGGGCAGCCTGGAAAAAAGGCATGCGCTCCCGCAAAATGGAAGATTATTTCAGCGGTAAAACCAAAAACTTCTTCCTCAAAACATTCTTCAAAAAAACATGGGGTCGTTTAAGGGCAATGCCTCATGTGGCTGAAAAATCATTCACCCAGCAGTGGCATGAAAAACATAAAGAAGAAAAACAGGTAAATAATTAGCCTAATTCAGCTATCTCTAATTTAATGTTTATTGCCAAACCCAAATTCCCTGTAGGTATTTGGCATTTCGTTACTACTGCTGAAAGCGAAAATATAGCTCGTATGCCAGCTCTCAAAGTCGGCGTCCTTATCTTTAATCTGTGCAGAATGACGGCTTGATAAAATATATACACCCTCACGGCTTAATTTAAAATAAATCATCCCTGATGCATCGCTGCTTAGCTTTTGCGGAAATAAATTACCGCCCGCTGTTTTGATATACAACATCACTACCGCGGCTGATACCGGTTTGCCTTTAAAGTTTATTTGTGCCGATATGTCATCGCCATAATTAAATTTATACGGGTTTTCTTTCAGGATGATCTCGTAATCATCATGCAATGGCTTATCAAATGCCTTTCCACCAGGTTCACCTACCTGCACAAGCGTTTTCATATAATACGTATAACGTTCTTTATAAAAAAGTTGGTTGCTGTTCTTTACTTTATCAGCAATATTATCAGGGTCATCAGCATCTAACGATCTTAAAAACTTGCTCCTGCTCATTTCGTTAGCTGCCGGTTTTGTGGTCATCGAAATTAAGGTTAAACCATCTTCGTTTATCGGGTAGCTTACTATGGAGTCTGCCCCGGAAACCACGTTGCTTAAATCGATCTTCTTTTTGCCCTCATACATAAAAACACTTTGTATCTTATCCTGCTGAAATTTTATTTCGGTTTGCTTGGTAAAATCGTCACTTGCTATAATGTGCATCGGTAGCTTATCGCCTTTTTGTAAATAGAATTTTTCAGGCAATAAAAATTCGTTTTGTGCTTTTGCGCCAATGCTAACAGATACAAGTGTTATAGAAAGTAACAAACGGAATCGTTTCATAGTATAAAGGGAATGATTTTGTAAACATACAAAGTTTTAAAAACATCAGTAGTTTAGCTTTATGAATTTTGACCGAAAAACCCTAAATAATGATGATTTAATCGCTTTATACCGTAAATTGTTACTCCCGAGGCTGATTGAAGAGAAGATGCTCATTTTATTGAGGCAGGGCAGGATAGGCAAATGGTTTTCCGGTATCGGTCAGGAAGCTATTGCTGTTGGGTGCACAATGGCCCTGCAAAAAGATGAGTACATTTTACCCATGCACCGTAACCTGGGCGTGTTTACTACCCGCGAGATTCCGCTTTTTCGGCTCATGGGGCAATGGCAGGGTAAAGTATCAGGCTTTACAAAAGGGCGCGACAGGTCATTCCATTTCGGGACACAGGACTATAAGATCATCGGGATGATCTCACACCTTGGCCCGCAATTAGCTTTGGCTGATGGCATTGCGCTGGCTGACGTATTAAACAAAAGAAAAAAAGTAACGCTTGCTTTTACAGGTGAGGGGGCAACAAGCGAAGGTGATTTTCATGAGGCATTAAACGTTGCAGCAGTTTGGAACCTGCCGGTGATATTTGTTATTGAAAATAATGGTTACGGGCTATCAACCCCAACTAAAGAACAATACGCCTGCAAGCGCCTGGTTGATAAAGCAATAGGCTACGGTATGGAAGGCCGCCGGATTGACGGTAATAATATTTTAGAGGTTTATCATACCATAAAATCTATTGCCGAAGATTTAAGGAATAATCCCCGCCCGGTTTTGGTTGAATGTATGACGTTCAGGATGCGCGGGCACGAGGAAGCTTCAGGAACTAAATATGTTCCTGAACATTTATTTACCGAGTGGAAGGAAAAAGATCCATTAACCAACTTTGAAAAGTTTTTGATAGATGAATTTGTATTAAGACCTGAATGGCCGCAATTCATCAGGAACGAGTTTACCAAGGTGATTGATGTAGAAATTGAAAAGTCCTTTAATGAACCTGATATTGTCGCGAATGAAAATATTGAATTGGCAGATATGTATTGCCCATACAAAATGCCTTTAATTACAACTCCTGTTCGTCTTACTAAAAAAAGATATATTGATGCCATAAGCGATGGGCTGAAGCAAGCCATGGTCAAATACCCCAACCTGGTAATTATGGGGCAGGATATTGCCGAATACGGCGGCGCGTTTAAAATAACCCAGGGCTTTGTTGAGGAATTTGGTAAAGCACGTGTGCGCAATACGCCGATCTGTGAATCGGCTATTGTAGGCGCGGCAATGGGCTTATCGTTAAATGGCGGCAAGGCTGTGGTTGAAATGCAATTTGCTGATTTTGTTACCAGCGGCTTTAACCAGGTGGTAAATAACCTGGCAAAAACCTATTACCGCTGGGGGCAAAATGTTGATGTGGTTATCCGCATGCCGGCCGGCGGTGGCACTTCGGCAGGGCCATTCCACTCGCAAAGTAACGAGGCTTGGTTTACTAAAACACCAGGGCTGAAGGTTGTTTACCCCTCTACTCCGGCGGATGCTAAAGGCTTGTTAATGGCAGCTATTGATGACCCTAACCCGGTGATCTACTTCGAGCATAAATATTTATACCGAAGCACTTCAGGTGATATTCCCGATGGAGATTTTTTAATAGAGATCGGCAAAGCAAAACACATCCGCACTGGAACAACTGCCAGCATTATTACTTACGGCTTAGGCGTACATTGGGCTGTTGAATACGCTAATAATCATCCGGAATTATCTTTGGACATTATCGACCTGCGAAGCCTGCAACCCTGGGATAAGGACGCAGTAGAAAAAAGCGCCAAAAAAACAGGCCGTGTTTTGATCCTTCATGAGGATACGCTTACAAGCGGCTTCGGTGCTGAGATCTCGGCGCATATTGCGGAGCATTGCTTTGGGCACCTGGATGCACCCGTAGTCCGTTGCGCCAGTTTGGATACCGCTATCCCCATGAGTAAAGAACTGGAAGACCAGTTTATGGCAAAAAGCAGGCTCGAAGAAAAAATGGACGTACTGCTTTCCTACTAATTTTCAATTTGAGTACTGGTAAAGTAGTTTGAAGCCGTCAAATATTGCACTTAGCCGACAATTATAGCTTGGACAAGAATTACGTATAGCCCTATCTTTATTTCCAGTAAACATCACCTAAAATTATTTTTATGATACCTGTAAAAGGATACGCGGCACAATCGCCGACCACTGATCTTGTGCCCTGGGATTTTGAAAGACGTGAAGTTGGGCCTCACGATGTACAATTTGATATTCAATTCTGCGGCGTTTGCCACTCTGATCTTCACCAAATAAAAAACGATTGGTTCCCGGGTATATTCCCGATGGTTCCGGGACACGAAATTGTTGGACGTGTGGTAAAAGTTGGCGAACATGTGACCAAATTTAAAGTTGGCGACATTGCCGGAACCGGTTGTATGGTTGACTCTTGCCGTGTTTGCGAAAACTGCAAACAAGACCTGGAGCAATATTGCCTGAATGGAAGTTCACAAACTTACAACGGTGTTGAGCAGGATAAGAAAACCCCAACCTATGGCGGCTATTCAAACTCTATAGTGGTTAACGAAGATTTCGTATTACACGTACCTGAAAACCTTGATCTTGCCGCTGCTGCGCCATTATTATGCGCCGGTATCACAACCTATTCTCCATTAAAACACTGGAATGTTGGCAAAGGACATAAATTGGCCGTGTTAGGCTTAGGTGGCTTGGGGCACATGGGCGTTAAATTTGGTGTTGCTTTTGGAGCTGAAGTTACCGTATTAAGCACTTCGCCAGGCAAAGAAGCTGATGCTAAGAAATTGGGCGCACACCACTTTGTAGTAACATCAGACCCCGCACAAATTGAAGCTGCTAAAGGCACATTTGACTTTATATTGGATACCGTTTCTGCAGAACATGATTTTAATATGTACTTATCATTATTACGCACCAATGGCGTAATGATGTGCGTTGGTGCACCGTCAAAACCGGCCGAAATTTCGGCATTCAGTTTATTGGGAGGCCGCAAAAGCGTTGCCGGTTCTGGAATTGGCGGCATAGCCGAAACTCAGGAAATGCTTGATTTCTGCGGAAAGCACAATATTGTTTCAGACATTGAAATGATCGACATTAAGGATATTGATAAAGCTTATGCGCGCATGCTGAAAGGCGATGTTCGCTACCGCTTTGTGATTGATATTGCTACGCTGTAGATTTGAGTATTGAGATATGGGATTTGAGACAGGAGTTTATCCTGTTTTTAATCTCATATCTTGTTTATAGTTAATGCGTAGGGTTTAAAATCTCACATCTCATTTCTCACATCTCATTTCTAATTTTTACTTTTGCGCCTCAATAAATATTTTATGGCTAAGGCATCAGATGTAAAGAATGGAAATATCCTTCGTTTTAACGGCGAGTTAGTGCAGGTTGAAGAGTTTTTACACCGCACACCAGGTAACTTACGCGCGTTTTACCAGGCACGTATGCGTAATGTTAAATCGGGCAAATTGGTGGAATACCGTTTCCGTACCGATGAAGAGGTTGACATAGCCCGTGTGGAAACCAGCAACTACCAATATTTATATGAAGACGGCGATTCGTTGGTGATCATGGATAATGAAACCTTTGATCAGCATAATGTGCCTAAAAAATTATTTGGCAGCGCGGTAAAATTCCTTAAAGAGGGCATGAATGTAGTTGTAGCTTTTGAAAGCGACGAACCGATCATGGGCCAGATCCCGAATTCTGTTGAGTTAGAAATTACCTATACCGAGCCAGCAGTTAAAGGCGATACCTCAACCAGTGCATTAAAAAACGCAACCGTTGAAACCGGAGCCGAAATTAAAGTGCCGTTGTTCATTAACATTGGCGATAAAGTTAAGGTCGATACCGGCAGCGGCGCTTATGTTGAGCGTGTAAAAAGCTAAACGAATTAATATTTACGATAATTAAAAGCCTCCCGACCGGAGGCTTTTTTGCATTGTACCTTTTTCGAAACAAACTCATAACAAAAGCTTAATAACCACTGGTTAATGTTTATTTACTTTTACAGGAAAACACTTACCTGCATGAAATTAAAACATTTACTCGCTCCATTGGCGGTAGCATTAATGCTAGCCTCTTGTAAAAAAAATGACGACTCCATTGTTAACCAATCAACACCGGTTTTTAACGCTTCATCAACAAATTCAACTTCAGGCAGCTTCGCTTCCACACAAACATTTGACGAAGGCTTTGAGTCTGCCTCAAAAACAGCCTATGCCGATGCCGATGTAACCTTCACCAGCGGCTCATGGGATCTGAACGCTGCACTTATTGGCAGCAGCGCGTCAGATGCTAAGGTAGGCAACCACGCTGTTCGTATCGAAAACACAGGTACATTGGGAATGAACTTCGATGTAACAACCGGCGCATCAACCGTAACAATGGAGTATGCTGTTTATGGCAGCGATGGCTCATCCGCCTTCCAGCTATGGGAATCAACAAACGGCGGCAGTACTTACACACAAGTAGGTACCACCTCTATTACAGCAAGCAGCACTACGTTGGCAACCGCTACATTCACTGTAAATGTAGCTGGTACTATCCGTTTCCAGTTACGTAAAACAACCGGTGGCAGCAACCGCATTAACATTGATGAATTCACCATCAACAGCTACAGTACTTCAGGCGGTGGCACAGGCGGCGGAAGTTCAACTGCCGATAATACTAACTTAATGCTGGGTAACCCAAGTAGCGCTACTACAGATATAAGCAACTATGATAACTATTTGTATGATCATGGTTATTATGTAGAATCATATAACAGGGATAAAAACGAGCCAAACTGGGTTAGCTGGTATGTAGGATCAACCAGCCTGGGCACACAGGACCGTGCTAATGACTTCAGGAACGACCCTAATCTTCCGACCGGATGGTATGAGGTACAGGGAACAGGTTACAGCGGCAGCGGTTTCGACAGGGGACACAATTGCCCGTCAGGCGACCGTACCTCTACATTGGCGGCAAACGAAGAAACATTTTTAATGGATAACATGATCCCGCAGGCACCACAAAACAATGAGCAAACCTGGGCTAACCTGGAAGAATATGGCCGTTCGTTAGTTTCTGCAGGCGACGAGATTTATGTAGTGATGGGCAGCTATGGTTCAGGCGGTACCGGGTCAAGCGGATCAGCTACAACGGTTGACGGCGGATTGGTTGTTGTACCATCAAACATATGGAAGGTAATTGTTGTATTGCCAAACGGAAATAATGATTTAAGCCGTATCACCACTTCAACCCGTGTTATCGCAGTGAATACACCAAATATTAACACCATCAGTTCCGACTGGACCCAGTACATAACCACAGTAAAAAGCATCGAGACTGCAACCGGTTACACTTTGTTGAGCAACGTACCTGCCAACGTAAGGACTGTATTGGAAAATGAAAAAGATTCAGGATCAACAGAATAATAATTTACTTCTTTTAAAGTAAAAAGCCACGTGATGTTTCGCGTGGCTTTTTACTTTCACAAATGTCTTTTAATTATTGCGGTAAATCATAATTAACCGCCACTGTTGGCAGTAGCGTAACGTCATCAATCGGCACCTGGTTTACAGACACAATCGGATGGCGTTGTTTATAATAGTTGTAAACTTCTTTTGCCAAAGCATTACTCTCAACAGCAGGCGGGTTAAAGCTAACCGAGAACGAGATAATAAAATCATGCAGTTTTTCATGATCCGGGATTATCCATTTATGGTTTGATTTTTTTATTGCATCAATAATTGGCAAGGTCAGCACATAATCATCCGCATAATAAATAATGATCTTTTTAATGTTGCCATTCACATCGGCAGTGAATTTTAAAACCACGTTTCCTGTTGCCTTTTTTTGGATGATATCCTGCGAAACGGTAAGACTGTCCTTAAAAAAGCGGTTCATGATGGTAACCCCACCCTGAAAAGGGAAGATCAACTGATCCTGGGCCTTAGCAAAACCGGATGTAAGCAGTATCAACGCAATAATAACAGCTCCTTTAATAAATTTATTCTCTTGGGTCTCTTTTTGTACCTTCATAAAGTTCGTATTCAAATAAGCGGCAATCCAGCTTGCCATTGTAAAATTCAATTTTTCTTGAAGCTTTTAAACCTATCTTTTTAGCAAGGTCAGGGTTGCCGGTGAAAACATAACCACGGTAGCCCAGGCATTTCTTCTTTAAAAAGTCGCCTATTCGCTTGTAGGTTATTTCCAGTTTGGTGTGTACGCCTAAACGCTCGCCATACTCGGGGTTAAACATAACAATACCCGGTTCGGCAGGTACTTCGGTTTCTTCAAAATCACAAACAGCAAATTCTATCAAATGTTCTACCCCGGCGGTATTCGCATTCTTTTGGGCAATATCAACCGCATCCTGCGAAATATCGGTAGCGATAATTTTAAAGCTGATCGCTTTTTTAGCCTTATCCTTTAGCTTGCGCCGTTCCACAAAAAATACCTGCTCATCATAACCTAAAATATGCATAAAGGCATAATTCATACGGAACAAACCCGGGCTTTTATCAGTCGCCAGTAAGGCTGCTTCGATGGCCAAAGTGCCCGAACCACACATCGGGTTAATGAATGTACTTACCTTATCCCAGTTGGTTGAGATTATGGTTGATGCAGCCAAAGCTTCCAGCATTGGGGCCTTACCCGGTATTTTACGGTAACTATGCTTGGCCAAAGTTTCGCCTGAGGTATCTAAGAATATCTCGGCCTTATCATCCTGCCAATACAGGTGGATAACGGTTTTGTTAGCTTCTGCACCTGAATTTGGGCGGATGCCTTTTACAGAACGAATACGGTCAACAATAGCATCCTTAACTTTTACGTTTGCAAACAAAGGCGTTAAAATATGCTCATTGTTAACGTTGGATGTTATAGAGAAGTAACCGGCAAAATCGATGATTTTCTCCCATTCAATTTCAACCAGGTTATCGTACAATTCTTTCGGATCATTTGCGGTAAAACTCTTTAATGAATAAAGCACCTGGCTTGCGCAGCGAAGATTAAGGTTTAGCGGTATACAATCGTTTACGGTTCCTGTAAGTTCTATGCCGGTCGGGAAAACACGGTCGGGCGTAAAGCCAAGTGCCTCAACTTCTTGTTGAAGATATGGTGACAGCCTTTTGTTACAGGTTATTATGATTTTACTATCGGTGTGGAAAACTTGCATGATATTGTTGCGAATTTATGAATTAAAAACCGCCCAATTTAATTTGAGACCATTAACTTTACATTTTAATACTTTTTAAAGCTATGGAAATTAAAGGTAAGGTACATGAAGTGTCGCCAACCGTGCAGGTTACAGACTCATTGAAGAAAAGAGAATTGATACTTGAATATATTGAGAACCCTCAATATCCTGAATATTTAAAGTTTGAAGCGATACAGGATCGTTGCAATTTATTAGATAATACAAAGGTTGGTGATGATGTTGAGGTATTCTTCAACCTTAAAGGCCGCCCATGGACTGATAAAACAGGTAAAAAAACTTACTTTAACTCGTTACAGTTATGGAAAGTGAACGTATTATCTGGCGCAGGTGCCACTGCAAGTACACCGGCATACGCTCCCCCTGCAGATATCAGCTCACAACCGGACGATGACGATTTGCCATTTTAGCTCATTAGTTAATTAGTTCAATAGTTCATTGGTGGCTATCTGCTATAATACAATAAAAGAGCCTTTCAGAAATTCTGAAAGGCTCTTTTATTGTATACTAATCTCTGGCCTTTAATAACCAGCCTCTAACTTTATTCTTTAACAATTTTCTTCACGGTTACCTTGCCTTCTTGTTTTACTTGCAAATAATATTCGCCGTTTAAACCAAGCGGATAAGTTGTACTGAATTTACCGTTGGAAGCTTTTTCGCTCCAAAGGATGGTTCCTTTACTATCTTTAAGCTTAACCTCTGCTGTAGCTTTTGATGGAAGGTTAAACATCAGTAATATTTTACCTGATGAAAATTCAGGAACCAGGGTAAGGTCCATCAGGTCGAGCATATCCATTTGTATCTTCTCGTTATCGGTCGCATCATGATCTAACGGCCCAAAGTGATCGGATATATGGAAGCTGACATGTGTGCTTATGCCCGCATTATCAATATTAGTATAGATGAAGTTTTGCGTATTTTTATGTTCGAAACCCATGTGTTCATCCCTTTCTATGCGAAAGTCTTTTCTATCCATAGGCGGGCGTTTATCGTCCATGTGCATTTTATAACGGAACGCGTAAGTTGAATCGCCTTTTTTGTGTTGATGCATCATCATCGTATTGCCCATTGGTGCACCGTGTGCATTACTTTTAGTCATTACTTTCACTGATGATATATTGCCGATATCTTTTAAAGCTTCGCTGCGGTCCTTTGATGAAAGATCTTTAATATTTTTGCCGTTAACTGTAGTATCGCCATTAACAATATTAATATCCATATCTTTAGTGGTTTGTGCAGATACCAGTGGGGGCAGGCCCAAAATTGCCAATATGCTTAATGAAAAAATAAATTCATAGCCGGGTTTAAATGATCGCTTTTTCATAATTCAAATTAGTTGATGATAACAAAGGTAGTAAAGTGTTGTTGCTCAAGTTGTAACAACAACGTTATAAACGTGCTATTTGTGTTAAAAATTGTTAAAAGAAAGCATTGTCCATTATTTTAAAATATTTTTGTTCTGAAACATGAAGAAAAGAAGTATCCGGTTAATTATTGGCCTGATGAGCATTGCGTTATTGGGCGTGGTAGCCATGCAATTATACTTTTTAAGGCAATCTTATTTAATGCAGTCGCAATTGTTTGATCGCTCTGTTAACGAAGCACTTACAAATGTGGTGAATAAAGTTTCCAAACAAGATGCGGTTAACTTTTTGAATGGAAAAGCCCGAAACGTTCTGCATCACGCCAATATACATTACAACCTGGTAAAAAGTGCAGATACGGCCATTAACATTGTACATAAGCCGGTAACTAAGTTAAAAAAACACCTGACGCTACGCGATAGACGTATAGCTTTGCTGCGCGATAGCCTGAAACGTATGATCGCCAGTAAAAAGATGGATGATGAGCTGGAGGGAATGTTACAGAATGGTGCTATCAAATTCCAGATCAGGATTGATGAATATACTGATGAGTTTGGTGTTGTGAGGGGACAGTTTACTCCTGAAATTGTTCGCGGCAGCAATAAAAGCCTTAATATAACCCGGCCGCGTGTACTGCATAAATATGATACGTTGCATTATGTTTACAGCGACCCACAGTTTGGCAAGCAGGTAATATCTGTTCCGCAGATTAACCCTTTGTGGCAGCAGGAGCAGGCAAGAAAAGCACGTGAAAGGCAATTTAGGCTGGTTAAAAAATTATTGGAAACCGATTCTCTCGCGGCAACTCCGCAAAATGTTAAAGTAAAGCCCGGAAATACTGCGGTAATTGAAAATCTTGCCGAAGAATATCAAACCTTCAGTGAACCATTAAAAGGCCGTTTAAATGCTGTTTGGATAGATACGCTGCTTCGCTTTGAACTGCACAACCAGGGAATTTACCTGCCTTATAGCTTTGAAATATTAACCGCGAATAATGATTCGCTCATTTTTTCAAAGGCGATGGATGTAACAGGTGCCAAACCGGCTTTCATCAGGGCTAATACCTATGAAACATCTATTTTTAGCAAAGATGTAATCCGTGATCCCGGTAAAATAAAAATATCCTTCCCGCAAAAAAGTTCGCTCATTTTAAACCGGATGACGGCAACAATGGCTACTACCGGCGGATTGTTGTTAGTGCTGGTTTTCTGTATGGGATATACTATCTTCTCTATCATCAAACAAAAGAAGATCTCGGAAATGAAAACCGATTTCATCAACAATATGACCCACGAGTTTAAAACCCCCGTGTCAACCATTATGATAGCTAGTGAGGCTTTGCGGGATAACGAAATTATGGCAGATAAATCGCGTGTTTCTCGCCTGGCAAATATAATTTATGAAGAGAATGCCCGTTTAGGCAGTCATATTGAGCGAGTGCTAAACGTAGCACGTATAGAGAAGAACGACTTTAAGCTGGAGAAAAAGCCGCTTGATGTAAATGAAATGATCTCTATTGTGATCGATAGCATGGCGCTTAAGCTGCAAAAGCATAATGTACAGCTAACGTTAAACCTTGATGCAATAAACGCTGTTGTTTTGGCTGATGAACTGCACTTCAGCAACATCATTTATAACCTGATAGACAATGCTATTAAATACAGCACATCAACACCCGACATTACCATAATTACTGAAAATAAGAACGAACAGATCGTAATTAAGGTGGTTGATAAAGGCATCGGCATGAGCCGCGACCAGCAGACTAAAATATTTGAACAGTTTTACCGCATACCAACCGGTAACCTGCACGATGTTAAAGGCTTTGGACTTGGCTTAAGCTATGTAAATACGATTGTTAAACGCCTTAACGGTGTGATCAGCGTACACTCAGAAAAAGACAAGGGCTCGAATTTTGAATTGAAATTTCCGCTTGCCTAACTGCATAGTGGAAAATCTGGAAGACTGCAAGTCCGAAAGATTGATCTCGTTTAGTAATAAAAACCTCCGGGCTTACCGACTTATCGGTCTTTCCGGTCTAAATACACAACATGAAAAAAATATTATTAGTTGAGGACGACCCCAATCTTGGCTTATTATTACAGGACTACCTGCAGCTAAAAGGAAAATTTGATGTTGTTTTATGTAAAGATGGTGATGAAGGCCTGCGTTCATTCACCAAACACAATTATGATCTATTGATCCTGGATGTGATGATGCCTAAAAAAGATGGCTTTACCCTGGGTAAGGAGATCAGAAAAATTAATGCGCATGTACCCATCATCTTTGCTACCGCGAAGGGTATGATAGAAGATAAAATGCAAGCCTTTAATTTAGGCGGCGATGATTATATTACCAAACCATTCCGTATAGAGGAATTGTTACTCCGTATCAACGCTTTATTAAAGCGTACTGAAAATTCCGGTAAGAAAGAAGAAGAACAGCAGTCGAATTTCAAGGTTGGCAAATATGATTTTGACTATAAAGGTCAAAACATTTCTATTCAAGGCATAAATCAAAAGCTGTCAACTAAAGAGGCTGAGCTGCTTCGCCTGCTATGCCTGCGCAAAAACGAGGTGTTAACCCGTGAAGAAGCATTGCTAAACATCTGGCATGATGATAATTATTTTAACGGCCGAAGCATGGATGTATTTTTAAGCAAGATCCGCAAATACTTAAAGGATGACCCAAGCGTAGAGATCATCAACGTACATGGCAGAGGTTATAAGTTATTGATCAATTAGGGCGTTATTTATTTAGATTTTCCAAATCGTCTAAATCTTTTGACCTGCCGGATGCTTTTTTTGCGTTAATCAAATTATTAAAATGAATTGTTCTTATTGGTAAACCGTCTTCTTCAAAATAGATGGCATTGTTATAGCATTCATTAAAATCAAGGCCTTTTACCTTAACCATAATATCAATTGCCGATGGTGGCCTGCCGAATGTAAATACATCCCATGTAGGGTGAGTTAAAAAATTCTTTTCAGTCATGTCGAACATCGGCATACCAAAGCTTAAAAATGAACGCTTAATTCTTATGTAATTCTCAAGTGTGCGGTCTACCCAAATATCCATATCTCCTGTAGTTCTGGAATATCCGTGTAATATTACAGAGTAACCACCAATCAGGATATATCGCACATTATGCTTATTGAGCAATTGAATGAATTCCCGAAAATCGTCGTTAAAGATATTCCCCATATTACTCCCGGCTTCTTACGCTAAATGCTGTTTTATCTACCTTTGGCGGTTCGTTTTCAGGATAATTATAAGCGATACTGTTCAGATAATTTGCGATCCGCAGCCGCTCCTGCCAGGTTAATGTTTTGTAATACGTAGCATGATCGGCAGCTTCTTCAGCTGTCTGTGCTTTAAATGCTGTCCTATCTAAGCGGTACGAACTCATATTCAAATATAGTTAATCTTAAATTAGATTGGGGTTTGGCTAAAGCCAATTTAATTTGCAATTCTATCCGTTGGCTTCAGCCAATGGCAATGAGTTTATATCCTATTGGTCGGTAAATATATGATGTCTTGTTAAGCTAAACCTCCATGTTAATCATTGCCGCCGTATTTACGCCACGGATAAATTCACAAGATCACCCGGGCTTTAGCCCAATAAAACCAACTTAGCTATCCAGCTCTACCCGTTGATGCTGGTAAGGTATCTCTACATTTTCAAACCCCTTTTCCTGTAAAGTTTTGGCAAAGTGCTGCTGTACTTCATATTCGCCGTGCACTAAAAAGATCTGTCTTACCTTTTTAGGATCCTGGCAGGACAGGAAATGCAGCAGGTCTTCATAATCACCGTGCGCGCTCATAGATTTAATGGAGCGCACCTCGGCTTTCACTTCGTACATATCGCCAAAAATATAAACCTCGGCATCTCCTTTTAACAGGTGCCCGCCTAAGGAACTGGGCTCGCAATAACCTACCATTAAAATGGTATTCTTTTGATTGCCGATGTTATTTTTAATATGGTGTTTCACTCTGCCGGCCTCAGCCATGCCTGATGAAGAAATTATAACACAAGGCCTCGGGTCGTCATTTAGCGCAATGGATTCGGCTGTTGATTCTATAAATCTTAAGCCTTTAAAACCGAACGGATTGGGGTCTGTTTTTAATACTTCGGTTACCTTTTTATTATACTCTTCAGGGTGGTCCATTAAAACCTGCGTAGCTTTTTCTGATAGCGGGCTATCTACATAATAAGGTAAGTCCGGTAAAATACCCTTTAGCTCTAATGCATTCAAAGCATAAAGCAACTCTTGTGTACGGCCCACGCTAAACGCCGGGATGATCACCTTGCCATGTTTTATCAAACAAGTTTCCTTAATAATTTCCAGTAACGAATCTTCTATCGGGCCAAGCTCCTTATGCAACGAATCGCCGTAGGTTGATTCGAGTAAAATATAATCCGCTTGGGGAAATGGCTGCGGACTTTTCAACAGCATATCGCCATACCGGCCAACATCGCCACTAAAAGTAATGTGCGTTTCCTTGCCATCTTCCAAAACAGTTAAATGCATGGCGGCGCTGCCCAAAATATGCCCGGCATCCGTAAACTGAAATTTAATGCGCGGCGTGATCTCATGTTCAGTATGATAATCAACTATTTTAAATTGATGCAGGGCTGCTGTAACATCATCTTCGGTATATAAGGATGTTAATAAGGGTAATCCTTTTTTTTCACGATGCTTATTGCTGTATTCGGTGTCCTGCATTTGGATCCTGGCAGAATCAAGCAAGAGTATTTTAGCCAGGTCCATGGTGGCGGCGGTACAATAGATGTCGCCCTTAAAGCCTTCGGCAACTAATCTTGGTATTAAGCCACAATGGTCAATATGCGCGTGCGACAAGATCATATGATCAATTTTTTTAGGGTTGAACCCGAAGTGCTCATTCATGTCTTCGGTTTGCTCGCCCATCCCCTGGAACATGCCGCAATCCAATAAAACCGAAGTACCGTCATTTAGCTGGAGTATATGTTTGCTGCCGGTTACCTGCCGTGCAGCCCCATGAAAGGTTATATGCATAATTTAGTTTATAGGCTTTGATAACCCCAACTTATTGTAAAAAGTTCAAAAAAAAAATAAAAACTTGCATAACTAAAATATTAGTTATAGCTTTACTTATAATAACTAACTAATTAGTTATTGGTTGTATTATTGCTAAGTCATGGAAATAAAAGAACTTACCCGCGCCGAAGAACAATTGATGCAAATATTGTGGCAGTTACAAAAAGGCTTTGTTAAAGATATTATTGAGGAACTGCCTGAACCTAAACCCGCCTATAACACGGTCTCCACTATCATCAGGATTTTGGAGACCAAAGGCTTTGTGGATCACATCGCATTCGGTAAAACACATGAGTACTTCCCGATCATCAGCAAGGAGGATTATCAAAACTTCGCTACTGACAAGCTGATGAGCGGCTACTTTGATAATTCAGTTCAACACATGTTTTCCTACTTTGTAAAAAAAGAAAAGATAGACCTGAACGAAGCCGACGAGATCATGAAACTGATTGAAAAACTAAAAAATAAATAATTATGAGCTGGTGGCAATATTTATTATTGGTAAATGTTTACCTGGTTTTGTTTTACGGCTTTTACGCATTAATGCTTCGCCGGGAAACATTTTTCCAGCTTAACCGCCTTTATTTGGTTTGCGCTTCGGCTTTATCATTTTTTATACCGCTGATGCAAGCCGGGTGGGTACAAAACCTGTTTATCACCCGGGAAATTAAATATACGGTTTACGGCCATCCTGTCTTGATATCGCAATTGGCGCCTGTAAAGGCAGTGCCGTTAAATATCGGGCAAATATTGGCAATGATATATATTACTGGCGTTATTGCCCTGTTTGCGAAGCTTATGTGGCAGCTTATTGTTTTAAACAAGATCATTAACCAGGACAATCAGGATACCGCCTATTCTTTTTTTAAGAAAATTAAGCTGCCGGATGCGATAAAGGACAATAACATTGTTGCTATACATGAACAGGTTCATGCCAGGCAATGGCATTCCATTGATGTATTTGTAATTGAGTTTGTAATGATCGTCAATTGGTTCAACCCGGTGGTATATTTCTACCGTTGTGCCATCAAACATATCCACGAATTTATCGCAGATGACCAAGCAACAAAAGAAGCAGCAAATAAAGCGGATTACGCCCTGCTGCTGTTGACACAAACATTTCATGTTCCGTCGCACAACCTTGTAAACAGCTTCTTTAACCACAGTTTATTAAAACAACGTATCATCATGTTACAAAAGAACAAATCGCAACGGATCAAA
The DNA here is from genome assembly GCF_965225845.1 of Mucilaginibacter sp. Taxonomy (GTDB): domain Bacteria; phylum Bacteroidota; class Bacteroidia; order Sphingobacteriales; family Sphingobacteriaceae; genus Mucilaginibacter. The sequence continues at coordinate 456,792 of NZ_CBDDBL010000001.1, read as the reverse complement.
TTACTCAAGTACGGTTTATCCGCGCCATTATTTATGCTGATGCTGGTATTATCATCGGCTACAGTAAATAAAAGTAATGCAGTAAAAGTAATAAGCCTGCGCGCTGAAGAAGTAGCTTTAATGCCGATAAATGGCAAAGTAATCCATGATGTAACCAATCTGCCTGATGAAAACCATCCATATACTGCTAAAATGACTATAGATACCACGAGCATTAAACCAACTGCACCCAGAAAGCAAATAACCCTTCAATTAGATACTACGCCAAAAAACAGGCAACTCATTTTTACAGCAGTTGAAAAAGAGCCTGAATTTCCCGGCGGACAAGAGAATTTCATACAGTTTCTTGCTGCGAACATCAAAATCCCGCAGGATATGATAGTTAACAATGTTTCGGGCAGAGTAATTGCGACTTTTGTTGTTGAAGCGGATGGTTCTTTAAGTAATATTAAAGTTTTACGGTCACCGGCCGAAAGCGCAAGTAATGAAGCTATAAGAGTACTTGAATTATCACCAAAATGGAGTCCCGGGATTCAGAACGGTCAAGCGGTGAGGGTACTATATGCCGTTCCAATTGCTTTTATGGCGCCTGAAAAAGTAATTGAAGAAACTCCGGCACCCGATACCAATAAAAAACATATTACACAGCTACAAACACCACCGCCATTGTATATTGTAAACGGGAATGAGGCGAATATTAATATAACTCAAATAGATCCTAACACTATTGAAAGCATAACTGTTCTAAAAAATCAATCAGCCATACAGCGATATGGAGAAAAGGCCAAATATGGGGTGATTATTATTATATTAAAGGGTTACAAAGCACCAACCGTTGATCAATTACCTGCAAAAACAAATTGAAGACAGTTCGTTAGTTGATCAGGTAAATATTGTTACATTTATTTACCTGATCAATTAAATCATGAATTGGAAACTTATCTTTCAACTATCAATTTTCGGGGCGATAATGGCATTCGGAACCATATCCCTTATTCCCGAAAAAACCGAGTTTATTTATTGGCTGGTGATCTTCGTTTTTTGCTCCTTTGTTATTGCCCGGCAATGTGTAACTAAACAGTTTTTACATGGCTTTTGGCTCAGTATGGTTAACAGCCTTTGGATATTTATAGCCCATGCCTATTATTATAAATCGTATATAGCCCATCATGCAGATATGGCAACGAATAACCCGGTGCTAAATCCGTTCCCTGCACACCCGCGTTTAGTGATGCTGATCTTTACACCCATCTTCGGTGCAATTTTTGGCCTGATGCAGGGTTTGTTTGCGTTTATTGTTTCGCGCTTTGTGAAACCGCTTCCGCCACCGGTAAAAATGTAATTACCGCAGTATTTCCTGTATATCCGCTGCTGAAAGCGATTTGATAAAGCTTTCCTCGGTAGTGATGAGTGAGCGGGCCACGCTTAGTTTGCGTTGCTGCAATGCAAGTATCTTTTCTTCTACCGAATCCTTGGTGATAAATTTATAGATGAAAACGTTTTTAGTTTGCCCGATGCGGTGCGTACGGTCAATGGCCTGTTGTTCAACAGCCGGGTTCCACCATGGGTCGAGGATAAAAACGTAATCAGCTTCGGTTAAATTCAAGCCTACCCCGCCCGCCTTTATCGATATCAGGAAAACCTGTGTTTTTTCATCCTCCTGGAAATGCTTTACAATATCACCGCGGTTTTGGGTGCTGCCATCCAAATAATCATAAGGGATGCGGTGCTCGTTAAAATACTCGCGGTACAAAGTTAGTTGCTTAACAAACTGCGAAAAGATAAGCACCTTATGCCCGCCATCTAAAACCGTAGCTAATGTATGCACTACGTTCTCAAATTTGCCTGATTCGCCTTCGTATTCGCTGTCGATCATCGCCGGGTGATTGGCGATCTGGCGCAATTTGATCAAGCCCTGCAAAACCTGGATCTGGGTTTTGGCATACGTGCCGTCCTCCAAACTTTTCAGCAATTCGTTCCGGTATTCCGATTTTACTTTTTCATAGATCGATGATTGCTCTTCGCTCATCTTGCAATAAAGCAGTGTTTCCGTTTTTGGCGGCAGTTCTGTTGCTACCTGCTCCTTGGTACGGCGTAAAACAAATGGCTTTATCAGTGCCTGCAATTTGCGGGCCTTGTCCTCGTCTTTTTTCTTTTCTATCGGTGTAACAAATTCGTTCTGAAAATATTGCTGGATGCCTAACAAGCCGGGGTTAATGAACGACATCTGTGTCCACAGATCATTCACCGAATTTTCAACCGGCGTACCGCTCAGGATCAGTTTAAAGCGTGACTTTAGCTGCCGCACACTTTGGAATGATTTGGACGATGGATTTTTGATGTTCTGGCTTTCATCCAATATCACGTAATCAAAAAAGAACTGTTTGAAAAGGTCGATGTCGATGCGACTGATACCATACGTTGTAATTACCACATCATAATTACCAAATACCTCCGGCGACTTATAGCGCAGCGTTCCCGTATGCACCATCAGCCTTAACTTTGGCGTAAACTTTTTAGCCTCGTTAAGCCAGTTATAAATAAGCGAGGTTGGCATAATAACCAGCGAAGTGCACTTACCGCCCTGCGCTTCGGTGTCTTCCTTATGCTTTTGCAGCAAAGCCAGGGCCTGTATGGTTTTACCCAAGCCCATATCATCGGCCAAACAGCCGCCAAAATGATACTGTTTTAAAAAATGAAACCAGTTGTAACCCGCCTTTTGATAAGGCCGCAAATCGCCTTTAAAGTGCTTTGGCAGCTCAACATCCTCCAGCGTTTCAAAGTCGGTTAGCTTTTGCAGCTTTCGGGTCATGGTAATTTCTGCCAGCTCCCCCTCCGCCAGTTCATTTACTAAGCCAATATGATGCCTGCGAAGCTTAAGATCGTTATTGCCCTCGCTAAAATGTAACAGGTTGCTGTATTGCGAGAACCATTTTTCAGGGATCACCGCAATTTCGCCGGATGGCAACACGAACTCTTTTTTACGGTTGAGGATATGGTTTTTTAGCTGGATGAACGGTATGCGGTACGGACCAAAGTACACCACCGCGTAAATATCGAACCAGTCGTTGTTCTCCTTAACCTCCAAATCTATCTTACTTGTACCGAAAACATAGCGCTTTTGGCCTTCCGGCTGTTCAATTTCGAACCCAAGCATCGATAATTCTTCATGGTGATGATTCAACCATTCAAATATCGAGAAGGAATGATCGGCGTCTTCATCCTTAGTATCAACCTCTAAATTCTGGAAAAGTGATGAAGCAGTTTTTAGCCCCATTTTTTCAAGCTCGGCCATTTTATTTTTTTCCCAGGTAAGCGAACGTTTGATGCGGTGAAATATATATTCGTCGCCATTTTTTTCCATCCTAACCGAAACATGCCTGCCATCCCCGTAAGGGAAAATATAACCTGAGTATTTAAAATAAAGCTGTAACTGCGATACACCGTTTTCTACATATATAGGCTTAATGATCGGCTGGGCTTCGTGCTTTTCGGTATTGATGGTAAATCCCTCGGCATATACGCTATGCTTTTCGATCAGCGGGATCACAAATTTCTCAAAATAAGATTGCTCCGATGATCTTGGGATGGCGATGTAACGCTTGTTAAAAAACGGCAGCAGTTTTTTACCTTCTATCTCCCTATCAAAATAATATAGGGTGTCTTCCAACAACATCCAGGCAGGGTGGTTACTGATGATCTCGGCGTTCTTGAACATGAACTCAATGCGCAAGCCCTGGTATTTGATGGTTGGGAAATATCTGATCTCCTCCGCATCGCGCCTGAAATGGAACAATACCGTTGCTGGCTCCGTGGCTATTTGCAGTTTCCGCTCCGCGGGATAACCCTCCTTACTCATTAAATATACCGGCTTGTTGGCAAGTAGTACCAATGCCTCACCTATCCGTTTTTCCATTTTGGGGCGGATGGTATCAAAAAGCGTTTCGTTAAATATTTTGGTAAAAAATTCAAATGGGCGGATCGGTTTTTTATAATATTTCTTGATGATATTACCCTGCTCTATCTCCTCCAGCATCTTGATCAGCTTGATATCGGTATCATCCAAACAACTGGTGAACTCTTTAGCAGTGTTTGAGAATAAGCGCTGGTAAGTAAGGGAAAATTCGCCGTTGGGGTTTAACTGAACGATATGCGGCTCAATAACGAACGACAAGTACTCGTGCCGGGCAATGGCATATATAATCTGGCAGGGCTTTGTACTGTCTACGCGTAGCATCGTTGAATAAAAAATTTATTGAAGCTACATCAACAAAAAATTCAAACGTAAACAGAATTTGCAGTATTTAAAAGTATTTAATATTAAATATTTGTTAACTGTGCCGGATTAATATTTGATTTTTAATAGTCAGGCTGAATTTTTGACAGATTGCTTACATTCAATTTGCGAAATTTTGTCGCATAATATCGTAACTTTATAATTGATGGTCAGCCTATACCAGGCAAAACGGCCCGTAAAAACAACCTTTCCCCTTAACATTTTTGGTTTTAACAATTTTTAACAAATAGACAGATAACATCTTATTGATTTTGCAGTCTATATGGTATTATATTTGAAATGTTAATAAAAATAACGCAAAAGAAAAGTGAATAATAGTATGAAAAAGTTTGGTTTAACACTACTAACAGCCTTTATAGGCGGGGCCATGGCTCTGGGCTCCTATAAGGTTATTGAGAACAAGTATGCCGACAACATGAGTTTTGAAGACAGGCAGAAAGTTTACTTCACCAGCAACCCATCGGCCCCGATAACTTCATCGGCCGGCGAGGTTGATTTTACACAAGCTGCCGCGGCGGTAACACCGGCAGTGGTTTACATTAAGGTTACTTATTCAAATGACCAGGGCGACGACAAGCAAAGCGAGCTGCAACAAATGTTTGGTAATATGTTTGGCCAGCAAATGCGCCCGCAGGGTGTTCAGCAGGCATCCGGTTCAGGTGTTATCATCGCTCCTGATGGTTACATTGTAACCAACAACCATGTGGTTGATAAAGCCGACAAAATTGTGGTAAATACCAATGATCACCGCAGTTTCCAGGCTAAAGTGATCGGTACCGATCCTAATACAGACTTAGCACTTATCAAGATCGAAGCTACTAATCTACCAATTGTAAAATTAGGCAACTCCGATGATGCCAAAGTTGGCGAGTGGGTATTAGCCGTAGGTAATCCCTTCAATTTAACATCAACCGTTACAGCAGGTATTGTGAGCGCCAAAGGCCGTAATATTGGTATCATCGGACAGGAAGATAACCAGGATGAAAACCCGTTTGGCCGTACCAGCAACGAAGCGCCGCGCACTAATAAATCGATAGAATCATTTATTCAAACAGATGCCGCGATTAACCCTGGCAACAGCGGCGGTGCATTGGTTAATACTAAGGGCGAGCTGATCGGCATTAACTCTGCCATTGCATCAAATAATGGCGCTTACGAAGGTTATGGCTTCGCTATCCCTATCAATTTGGCTAAAAAGGTATTGAATGATATTGAAAAATTCGGCGCTGTAAAACGCGGTTATGTAGGCGTAAGCTTTACCGAGCTTAACCCAGACGTTGCTGAACAATTAAAAACCAACGTTACCAACGGTTTATATGTTCGTGAACTTGTTCCGGGCGGTGGCGCTGAACAAGCAGGCATAAAAGCAGGCGACGTAATTGTGAAGGTTGAAGGTAACCCTGTTTATGAATCATCTGACTTGCAGGAACGCGTTGGCGAATTGCAACCGGGCGATAAAGTACACCTTACTGTTTTACGTGACGGTACCGAGAAAAACTTTACCGTTACCCTTAAAGGTGATTTGCCTGCCACAACCCGTACTGCTGCAACCACAAAATCAGCTGCTGAATTGTTCAATAAATTAGGCGCCAGCTTTATGCCGGTATCTAAAGAGCAAAAAGCAAAATACCATGTTTCTGCCGGTGTTGTAGTAACCCAGGTTCGCCCGGGCCGCTTGTTTGATGATACAGAAATACCTGTTGGTTCTGTAATCACCAGCATCAACAGGCATCAAATTGCAAGCATTGCCGACATGGATAATGCGATCACCAACACCCGCAATGGTTTGTTAGTGATCTCAGGTATCTATCCCGATGGCACCAGCTTTAGCAATACCTTCCAGGTACAATAATATGGTGTGATTAATGTTTAATAGAAAAACCCGGCCATAAGCCGGGTTTTTTGTTTTGGGAGGATCATCCAAAATGTCATTGCGAGAAACGAAGCAATCGCGAACTATGCGTATTCGCTTTGTATCCATGCTGTTGCTTCATTCCTCGCATAACATAGTTTAAAAACCATGTCATGTTTATATCGCCTTCTCTTTAGGCGACAGATCAAAAGGCACAACCACTTTAAAGCTGATATTCCTGCCCATATTAAATATACCGGGCTGCACGCCAGCCGGCACGGTTGGGTTATCAAAGTATTTCAAGCGGCTCATGTTTGATTGGTAGCTTACGTTACCCAGGTTGGTCCCTTCGATAAACAACTCCAACACCTTATTGCCTTTTGCGTTTACAATGTTGCCACCAATACCTGCACTTAACAGGTTATAACCTGCTGTATAAGTTTCTGTACCATAAGCAGAAAAGAAGCGGTCCTGCGCAGAGAAGTGGTCAAATCCCACAAAGGCATACAGGTTTTTGAACGACTTCCCTAAACCCTTAGCAAACGTTCCGCGTAGTTCGGAGTGAGTATGCAATGGCGGTATAAATGGCAAATATTTTAAACTATCAGGAACTTTACCGCCTGTACCTAAGTTTGTACCATAAGTTAAGGTGGCAGAGTTCTCAAAATGCAGCCATGATACCGGGTGAACATCCAAACCAATTTCACCGCCATCTATACGCGCTTTGCTTTGCACATAGGTGAATTTGCTATATTGTCCATTTGGATCCTGTGCACCACTCGCATCAACACGTTCCGGGTCGCCGTTTGCATCCAGGATCTGTTCCTGAAAAATATAGTTTTGGATATGGTTATCAAAAAGCTCTACGCTTGCCGATACATTTGGCAAGGTAAGGAAAGCACCTAAATCTTCCTGAACACTAAATTCCGGTTTAAAATTAGGATTCCCCACGTGGTAGATCTGCGAACCCGGGTCAGGGCCGTTAGCTGATAGCTCAGCAATACTTGGCGCCCTAAATCCGCGCGCAATATTTCCCTTCAGCAAAAACTGATCAGAAAAATTATAGGCGGCACCAAAACTACCTGATACGCCTGAAAATGTTTTGCTCAATGCCGGGAACTGTTGTACAACGTTAGCTGCGCTTGTTGGGTTGGCACCGGTGTAAAGCGTTGGAAAATACTGTTTAACAGTATCTATATAAGCTGCCTTCCCGGTGAATGACCTTGTATCATAACGTGCGCCGCCAGAAAGATCCAACTTGCCAAAGCTCTTTTTAACCACGAAGAATGGACCTATATCAAACTGATGATATTCCGGGATAGGGAAATCAGTACTATAGCCTAACGTGTTATTTTGATATTGGCCATTTACTCCCAACGTGGTTTCCCAGGTTTTAGCGATATTGAAATCATATTTAAAATCATAGGTCCAGGTTGTTAATTGCAGGTTCAACCCCGGCACATCCGGGTCCTGTGGGTGTGTATATTCGCGGCGATGGCTGTATTGATAACCTAAGTTAACCATCAAATTTCCACTACCCAAAATAAAATTACTTACATCATAAATACGGTAAAGCTGCACGTGCTGGTGCAATACCGGTAGCGAATAGGTATTTAAATCATGTTGAGAAACATCAGGCCTGAAGGTATCCGAATCGGTAATTTGTTTGGTGAACGCACGGTTTGCCGGGTCGCGGCTCCCATCAGGTATCGCCTGCAAATCATCAAAAGCCGACGCGTTTAAGTAAGAATATCCCCACGATTTATTTAAGCCAATCATTACGCGGCCATCTTTCTCATTAAAATTAGTGGCATATACCCTGCCGTCATGCGGATCCTGGTAGTCCTTAGCCATTTTATCGGAGATCACCGTTCCCCATACCAGGCCATTACTATTGCCTTGTAATTTGAACGACTCATTAAACAAGCCATTATTGGTGCCGTAAAGTTCCTGTACCGATCCTAATATTTTTCCTTCAGCAACCGGTGGTGCTGATATTAGGTTAACCACACCGCCAATAGCATCAGATCCAAAAGTTAAGCTGGCCGGCCCTTTAATAATTTCTACACGGTCAACCGCGTTTTGGTCAACCTCTATACCGTGTTCATCGCCCCATTGCTGTCCTTCCTGCCGGATTCCGTCAACCGCTGTTACCACGCGGTTATAACCCAGGCCATGGATAAATGGTTTTGAAATATTCGGCCCAGTAGTTACCGCGCTGATCCCCGGCAGGTTCGCGATCTCGTCGATCACGTTGCCCGATGCAGAGTGCTGGTCGATATAGTTTTTACCAACGGCAACCATCGGCACAGGATCTCTTTTTAGTTCCGTGGCACGGCTTACACCGGTTACCACCACTTCAGCTTCTTCAATAGTTGAAGCCGAAAGCCGAACATTAAAAACCGTAGTATTAGTAAGATCGATCTTTTGCGTAAAGTTAGCATAGCCTACATAGCTAAAAGATACCAGGTAAACGCCCTTGGGTAAATTTTTAAAGGTATACCGTCCTTTCGGGTCGGTAGCAGTTGCTTTATGCAAATCGGGAATGGTAACAGTAACGCCGGGTAAGGTAGTGCTATCCGCCTTATCGGTTACAACCCCTGTTAAGGTGCCTGTTCCGACTTCGGGAGATGGTTTGCCAGCAGCATGCGCTGCAACAATAAAAAACAGGGCGAGATATATGGTTGATATAAGGATCTTTATAAATTTCATAAAATATTTTAATCGGTAAACCAGTTGATGATCATATCCGAACGGCACAAGCCAATTCGATTTAGCTGTTTCGATATATGAGAAACAGCAGCATTTGTTTAAGTAGATAACGGTTAAACTATTGGCGGAGAACGCCCTGCAGAAAGTATAAGTGCAATGCTTATAAAATGATGCCGAACGGCTTTATAGTAGTAACTGCTTACAACTACCGGGGCAAAATAAATTGGTGTATTTACAACAATAGCGTTATGGTGCATGGCATCGCACAACTGGCAATTTTCAGTAACGGTTTGTTTGGGCTGCGTATCAGGATTATGATAGGCAATTTTATTAGTTCGGGTATTTACCGTGTGGGTGTGGGCATATACCATAAATTGCCCTGCGCAAAAGCAAAGCAGCAATATCCAGGTAAGGATAATATGGTATTTATTTTTTTTCACTCGGCAGGTCAGTTTGTTACTTATGGCAAAAGTAGTTAAAAAAAGTTTTAAATACGCAGCAATTGCAATTAAGTTGCAATTAAAATAGTTTGCGGTATTCGGCTTACCGTTTTAGGTGCTGCCTGGTGTAAAAAAATGTAAACTGCCGACTGCAAACTGCAAACTGCTCCTATCTTTGCTGATATGACACCTGCCGAAATTAATTTGAAATGGAGCATGCTTCAGCAACGTATTGCCGAAGATTTTGACAACGAAAAGCCCGATCTGAAGGTAATGCTGTTCCTGATCGGTGTGCAGGAGCTTGGGCAGGGGCCGCGTAAATTCAGCAAGCGCCAAAAGGAAGAGCTGATGCACATTGCCAATTGCAAATTATTCAGCCTGATGGGCTTTTATGAACTGGAGGGCCTGGACCAGGATGGCTGGCCGCACTGGAAACGTGTTGGCGTTATTCCGAATTATACTTTGCTTGAACAGGAAATGGTGCTTAAATCATTAATGATAGAATACTTTGAATCGATGGAGAATGACGGGTAATTTTCACCTTGTTTCCGGCTTGCCGGAGAAAAGGGCTGACAAGCGCAGCGATGTCGGGGGTGAGTTGATTGTGCATTGTGCAAAGCTGCTTGTATATTTGACTCACTCGGTCTTAGCTTCGCTCGACCACCCTCCCTTTTGCAAGCAAAATAGAGGGTAAAATATTTTACTGACCAAACTCTATAACAATGAAAAAACTTTTTACACTCTTCCTTTTACTCATCACCGTAAGCGCGGCATTCGCAAAGCCACCCAAAAACCAGTATGTGCGCATAAAAACAACTTATGGCGAAGTGATCATCCGCTTGTATAACGAAACCCCGCAGCACCGCGATAACTTTATCAAGCTGGCGAAAAAAGGTTTTTATAACGGAACGCTTTTTCACCGGGTGATACAGGATTTCATGATACAGGGCGGCGACCCGGATTCCAAAAATGCCAAACCGGGTATCGAACTGGGTAATGGCGATGTGGGTTATACAATCCCTGCCGAGTTTCGTGATAGCCTTTTTCACAAAAGAGGTGTTTTAGCCGCTGCGCGTGATGATAACCCTAAGAAGGCCTCGAGCGGATGCCAGTTTTATATTGTAGAGGGTAAACGTTTTACTGATAGCCTGTTAAACAAAGCGGAAAAACGCAGCGGCCATAAAATACCGGAATGGCAACGCGTGGTTTACAGATCAGTTGGTGGTGCTCCCCATTTAGATGGCAACTACACCGTTTACGGCGAAGTTGTAGCCGGAATTGATATGGTAGACCTGGTAGCTGCTGTGAAAAAGGATAAAAACGACCGCCCCCTATTGGATGTGCCGATGACCGTTGAGGTTTTGAGTAAAAAAGAATGTAAGCAGCTGAATAAGATTTTGAATTTATAATACCTATGCCATTGCGCGGAATAAAGCTATGACATTTTGAAGCACTCCCCAAAATGAAAATAATCACCTATAACGTTAACGGCCTCCGTTCCGCGATAAATAAAGACTGGCTGGCATGGCTGCAAGCCACTGATGCCGATGTGGTTTGCCTGCAGGAAATAAAAGCCACTCAAAATGACATCAAAGAATTGCTTTTGGTTGAACAATTAGGCTATCAGCACTACTGGTTCCCGGCGGAGAAGAAAGGTTACAGCGGCACGGCCATCTTTTGTAAACAAACACCAAAACATATTGAATATGGTTGCGGCATAGCCGATTTTGACCGCGAAGGCCGCAACATCCGTGTTGACTTTAATGAGGTATCGGTGATGAGCGTTTATTTCCCATCCGGATCCAGCGGCGATGAGCGGCAGGCGTTTAAGTTTAGATTTTTAGATGAGTTTGGAAAGTATCTTACCCTGCTAAAATCGTCCTGCCCCAATCTGGTGATCTGCGGCGATTATAATATTTGTCACCGCCCAATTGATATCCACAACCCAAAATCAAACGCTAATTCGTCCGGCTTTTTACCCGAAGAGCGCGAGTGGATGGAAGATTTTATTGAATCGGGGTTTGTCGATACGTTTCGACATGTGAATAAAGAACCACACAATTATACCTGGTGGAGCTACCGCGCCAACGCCCGCGCCAAAAACTTAGGGTGGCGTATCGATTACGTTTTGGCAAGCAAGGAGTTAGAGGATAATATTAAACGAGCCGCAATATTACCAGAAGCTAAACATTCGGACCATTGCCCGGTTTTGCTGGAATTAGTTTTTTAAATGTAGATTAACCAAACAGCAACCCAAATACTTCTTCGATATTACCAACTGTTTTTATCTCGATCTTGTAACGTGAAAGATCAATTCGTTTTTTGTCTTTTCCTCCTGACGGGAGATTGTATTTAGAAATAAAGATCTGTTCAAAACCTAACTTCTCTGCTTCTGCAATGCGTTGTTCAACCCGGTTTACAGCACGAATTTCGCCGGATAATCCTATCTCACCTGCAAAGCAGGTTTTGAACGGGATGGGAATATCCTCATTAGAGGATATGATCGCGGCAGCAAGCCCCAGATCAATAGCCGGATCCTCAACACGAATGCCGCCGGTAATATTCAGGAATACGTCCTTAATACCCAGTTTAAATCCGCAACGTTTTTCAAGCACCGCCAAAAGCATACTCATACGTTTGGTATCGAAACCGGTTGCGGTACGTTGGGGTGTTCCGTATGGTGATACGCTGACAAGCGCCTGGGTTTCTATCAGCATGGGTCGCATACCCTCTAATGTTGCAGATATGGTGATGCCGCTTAAAGGCTCATCACGCTGTGATAACAATATTTCGGAAGGATTGGATACTTCGCGCAAACCCTCGCCCAGCATTTCATAAATACCCAGTTCTGATGCCGACCCGAAACGGTTTTTAACCGCCCGTAGAATACGGTAAACATGGTGCCTGTCGCCCTCAAACTGTAAAACGGTATCAACCATATGCTCCAGTATTTTCGGCCCGGCGATCATTCCATCCTTGGTAATATGCCCGATCAAAAATACCGGCGTAGAGCTTTCCTTTGCAAAACGCAGCAGTTCCGCGGTGCATTCCCGCACCTGCGATACACTACCCGGCGTTGATTCGATATGCGAAGAATGCAAGGTTTGTATCGAATCCACCACTACCAAATCAGGCTCCAGTTGCTCTATCTGTTTAAATATGTTTTGGGTTGATGTTTCCGTCAAAATATAACAGCCCTTACCGAAATCGGATTTCGGATTTTCAAATTGGGAATTTTGACTTTGTATTTTTGAATTTTGACTTTCAGAGGGATCTAACCGCTCTGCCCGCATTTTGATCTGCCGCTCACTTTCCTCTCCCGAAATATAAAGCACCTTCAAATTCGGCATGCTCAAAGCCAGTTGCAGCATCAGGGTTGATTTACCAATACCCGGTTCGCCACCAATCAGCACTAAGGATCCGGCTACGATTCCACCACCCAATACCCGGTTAAATTCTTTATCGGGTGTAAGTAGGCGCTGTTCCTCGCTAAAAATAATATCAGGGATCTCTATCGGTTTGTTTGCCCTTTGGATAGATGTAGAATTTCCTGTCGCTTTCCAGTCTGGCACGGAAGCGTTTGGCTTCTCGATGATCTCTTCCACAAAAGTATTCCATGCCCCGCACGACGGGCATTTACCCAGCCATTTGGCCGCCTCGAAGCCACAACTCTGGCAGAAATATGCGATTTTAGTTTTAGCCATTAGTTTTTGATGTGCAGTATGCGGGTATGCAAATATGCAGATTATAGCAAATATACTAAATTTATTAGTAATTATTATTCTTCATTCAATTCATCCCAATATTCAACAGCGCGGCGATAATGCGGGATAACAATAGAGCCACCAACTAAATTCGCGATCATGAATACCTCGTTCATTTCATCGTTATTAACGCCTGCCTCGTGGCATTTGCCTAAGTGATATTTAATGCAATCATCGCAGCGCAAAACCATTGATGCTACCAGGCCCAGCATTTCCTTGGTTTTTACATCAAGCGCGCCATCGGCGTATGTGGTGGTATCTAAAGCGAAAAAGCGTTTAATATTCGTATTTGCCGTTTCCATTATCCTGTCGTTCATCTTGGTACGATAGGATTCAAAATCATCTATTAGTTTTCCCATGGGCTTATATTATTTGAGTTTTTAAAAGTATAAATCTTTATTTTTATATGTCAGAAATGCTGATAAATTTACCCATCAATTAAAAATCATGAATAGCCTGTCGCCCAACTTTTTTGTAAAGGACATTAACCAAACCATCGAATTTTATAAACAATTAGGTTTCCAACTAATCATGACGGTGCCCGAAGCCGGCCAGGACCTGGTTTGGGCGATGATGACCAATGGCAGTGTGACTTTCATGTTCCAGACGTTTACCAGCTTGGGAGATGAGCTGCCACAGATCAACCGGAACTATGGCGGCTCGCTACTTTTTTATATCAATACAACTGGCTTGTTGTCGTTTTTTGAAGAGCTTAAAGGCAAGGTGACGATTGTAAAAGGCCTTGAGAAAACATTCTACGGCGCAACCGAATTTTCGATACTGGATAACAACGGTTTCATATTAACTTTTGCCGAGGACATTGTATGATCACATTTAAGCGCGTCGACCATATTCATATAGTGGTAGCACCGGAAAGATTGGAAGAAGCAAAAAGCTTTTATATTGAAACAATTGGCCTTGAATTGATCGACAGGCCTGATCATTTGTTTAGGGGCAAAGGTTACTGGTTTAATATTGGTAATGTTCAACTGCATATTGGCGTTGAGGCGCCGTTGCCCATTTCCATACGACATATTGCTTTTGAGGTTGCCGATGTTGATGCCGCTTATAAATATCTTGCAGGTAAAGTACAGCTATTGGAAGAACCTGAAATCCCCGGTAGAAAACGCTTTGCGTATTTGGATCCTTTCGGCAACAGGATAGAATTGTTACAGTTATTTTAAGATCAGAGTTGCAGTTCGATCGTCGGATCCCAAAATACTTCTTTAAAGTTCTGGATCTGGTCATCAATTACATTAACGCCTTCGCTTCGTAATAATTGTGCCATCAAATCTCCGCCGAAATGGAATTTTGCAGTAAGCAATCCCTGTCGGTTTACTACTCTATGGGCGGAAACCGGCGGATCGGCCCTGCCTGCTGCTTGCATGGCATAACCCACCATACGCGATGAACCCTTTGTTCCCAGATAAGCAGCAATTGCGCCGTATGAGGTCACCCTACCTTTCGGTATCAGGCGTGCAACCTGGTAAACCTTATCGAAAAAGTTAATGTCATCCATTGTCAGTAAATGAGAACTTAAGGTAGTTAATATTTTTATTATCCTTTAAGTATTTCTTCTCATAATAAGTCTTGATGTTCAGCACGTCATCTGCATAAGGCGAGTGGTACAGGTCTGCGGTTTTTACATGCAATACCAGCTCCATTTCGCCGATCTTTTCGGCAGTATAGGCATGCAGTCCGTCATTATCCGTTTTCAGGTTAACGTAGCCGCCATCCTTTAACAGGTGCTTGTACATGCTCAGGAAGCGGGGTGAGGTTAAGCGCTTTTTTTCGCGGCTCAATTGCGGCTGCGGGTCTGGAAAGGTGATCCAGATCTCATCAACCTCGCCGGGCGCGAAATAATCAAGCAGGTGTTCTATCTGTATCCGCAGGAATGCCACGTTGGCTACCGCGTCTTCCAAAGCGTCTTTAGCACCGCGCCAAATGCGGTTGCCTTTGTAATCAATACCAATAAAATTCTTTTCGGGGAACATGCGGGCAAGGTTAACAGTATATTCACCTTTGCCGCAGGCCAGTTCCAGCACAACCGGGTTATTGTTTTTAAAGAAACCGCCCGCCCAGGTTCCCCGGTAGGGTTTACCTGCATCTAATTGTAAAACATTACTGAATGTCTCTATCTCCGCGAAGCGCCTGATCTTGTCTTTTCCCACTTTTAAAAAAATTAAAGTGCAAAAATAAATTTTCCGTGCTTTTAATTTGAGCGAATATGAAGTATCCGCCCAAAAGGAAAATTACATGCTATAAGGGTAACGTTTCTCAACCGGCCCTTTTTTGGTAAAGTGCGAGAAGAGCGTTTTGGCTTTGTCCCAAACGGTACCAACAGCCTCCTCATTTACATAGCCTGATGCTTTTTGGGATACCAGCCCAACCAATGCCTTAACTAAAAAACCGGAGTTTTTAAACAGGGTTTTGTTTAATGTAAGCGGGATAAGGAAACGGGAAATGATGCTCACAAAATCCTGGTTAAAGATGTTGGATTTATTTTCGCCGCTATGGTTTCCCTTAGGGAAAAGAGAGTAAACAGTTGTAAAAACAGCAGCAGGGCTGTTAAAATGTTGTTTAATAGCCGCACCCTGAACTTTTTCCAATTCACGTAATCGTATGATCTCTTCTTTCAGATCCCAAGAGTTTTTTATAGTCGCGTCCATTATTTAAATATTTTTTGGATGATAGCATTTACGATAGGGCGTTCAAGGCCTTTTTTATTGTATTTAACTACTAATGCTATCAGCAAATAAATTACCGCAACACAGGCAAAGCCTTCCCACAGCGAATTAAATACTGAAGCCAGGTAATATGCTAAGGTTATACTGGCAAATATGAAAGCCATACCCATGCAGATGATTACCACAACATCCGAAATAATGCTTGCTGCTATAGATGTTCCTCCCTCAATGGCCCTGTATTTGGCAAGTTTTACGTGAGTTTCGGCATATTCCTTTAGCTGATCAATTAAAGGGGCTTGTGCTTGGGTATCTTTATTGTCTTCCATATTCATATTTATTATCCCGGGCAAGATGAGTACCCGGGATAGTGTAAAATTTACGCGTGCTCAAGGTCGTCCTGGTATTCCACCTCGGCGCCATTGATCTTTGATTTGATGTTTTCAACAACCTTATCTTTTAAACCTACAAGGTTATCAATTTCGGCTGCTGCGGTTTCCTTAATTGATTCACCAAGGTTTTTTAGTGATTCGGTTAATTTGTCGCGTGTTTCGCTGCCTTTTTCCGGAGCGAATAACAGTCCAAGGGCTGCACCTGCTGCCAAGCCGGCAAACAATGCAATTACTACTTTTGAGTTATCGTTCATACTACTATAATTTTTAAGTTGACTAATTGTTTTATAAAACGGCTAAAAATCTTGACAAGTATGGTTATCAGCCAATTTGTCTTTACTGATAAGCAACCTTTGTGTATTCAAAAGTAAGCATTTTTTAGCTTTAGGTATCGGCTCCGGTACGTATTCGTTCTAATCTGTCGGCTGCGAGCCGGTTGGTTTCGTATATTTCAAGCAACAACAAAAAGTACGACAGTAACACAGGACCAAAAACCAGGCCTAAAATCCCAAATAGTGGTAATCCAATAAAAACACCTATTACCGATATGATAGGATGTGTGTTTCCAACACGTTTATTAATGAGTACCCGCAACACGTTATCTACGTTCCCAATAAATAATAAACCGTAAAGTATAATCAGCACACCTTTAAAGGTATGGTCGTTTGCGATGAACAATAAACCCGCCGGTATACAAAGCGTTGGAGCGCCAACAACGGGCAAAAACGACATAAAAGCACCAATCACACCCCAAAAAACCGGGTCTGGGATTTCAAAAGCATAAAATCCTAAACAGAGCAATGTTCCCTGAGTAATTGCTATTATTCCCTGTCCTAATACATTAGAGTACGTTGAATTCCTCATGGCCTGGGCAAAACGTAGCGCATGCTGTTCGCGAAATGGCGCATATTTTAGCAAACCATTTTCAAATTCTTTGCGTTGGGTAAACATAAAGTACAAGAGAAAATACAGCACCAATAACGTTAAAATTATATTTGCGGCGCTTTGTAATATGGATGGAAAAAGATCTGTAGCCAAAGCACCCAGTTTTTGTAAAGTTGTTTCGGCGAAATGCTGCTGATTAAGTTTTTGCGCGGCAAAAACGTCAATTTTTGTGAGCCATTCCTGGATTGGAAATGTGTTATGGTTAATGGTCGCTATCTTATCGATCACCATAAAACTTAATGATAGAAAAGGAATAACAATTACAATAAGCGAACTAAAGATAATAAGCAATGCTATCATCGCTTTGTTCAATCCCTTTTTTTCGGCAAGTAATATATAAAGCGGCCTAAAGATAGTGAAGAGAACTATCGCTCCCAATATCGAACTAAATAAAAAACTTAAAGCATATAACAAAAAGCAACCCAGCAAAATAATGCTAACCAATATAATATTGTTACGCTGCTTGTAGTTAAAAATTGACATTATTGGGCAGTAGGTTTTCCAAAAATAAAACAATTGAAACCCAAATTGTTTTTTAGCCCAGCCCGGATAATTGGCAGCGCCTTAAGCCTTTTATTTAAGCAATGTGTTTATGATTGTACAACTTGACGCGATCGTATCCAGATAGAAAGCACCATCAACGGAATTATCTGAAAGTTCATACCGTAATTGTTCAACGGCAAGTTGAATACCTGAAAGTTGGTTCTTGATATCGTGCTTCAGAATATTTATTTCATCGCGTTTATCAGCATTTTCCAGGGGCTCTTCCATTCTATTTCAAATTAATAGCTTTCATTTTGTTGTATAGGGTTTTCCTATCAATTTTAAGCATCTCGGCGGCTTTGGTCTTATTAAAATTTACTTCTTTTAAAACTTTTAAAATTGTTTCATACTCTGCTTCAAGTGCCGCGTTCTTTAAATCGTGCCGGTTTTGTTTTATCTCGATATTTTCTGACTGGCTTATTGCCGACCCGTTGTTTGTAACGCCGTAGTCAAATGCTGCCATCCTGTTTGATATCTCAAGCGGAAGAGCTTTCATCATAATTTCGTCGCCTTCCGTTAATAATGTAGCGCGCCTTACAATATTTTTGAGCTCACGGATGTTCCCCGGCCAGCGATAGCTCATAAAACACTCCACAACTTCTGGAGAAAATGAAGAAACACTCCTGCTTAATTCCTGGTTGGCAATCACTAAAAAATGGTCTGCCAGCAACATGATATCGCTCCCGCGATCCCTTAACGGAGGCATATGGATACTAAACTCATTAAACCGATGGTACAGGTCCTCTCTGAAACGCCCCTTTTGAATACTGTCCTGCAGGTTTTCATTGGTCGCTACAATAATTCTTACATCAAGATCTATTTCTTTGGTACTGCCTATCCTTTTTACCTTTCGCTCCTGAACGGTACGCAGCAGGGCTGCCTGTATATCATAAGATAGGTTTCCAACTTCATCCAAAAATAAAGTTCCGCCATTAGCCATTTCAAAATGCCCGATCTTCGTATACAACGCACCCGTGAACGATCCTTTTTCGTGGCCAAAGAATTCACTTGCGGCAAGTTCTTTGGTTAATGATCCGCAATCCATTGCTACAAAGGGATTGTTGTGGCGCGGACTATTCATATGAATGCTTTTAGCAACAGCTTCTTTACCCGTGCCGCTATCGCCTATAATAATTACACTATAATTTGTAGGGGCAACCAAGTCAATCTGCCTTATGATCTCTTTAGAAGCACGGCTGTTGCCAAATACAAACTCATTGTTAGGTGTATTTTTGCGTTGCTCTTTTGATTTACTTATTATCGGGCCGTTATCATGCAAATCTTCCATCAAAGCGTATTGCGTTTCAATAGCCTTATTAACGGTATTTAATATTTCGTCGGGGTATAAGGGCTTTGTGATGTAATCATAGGCGCCCATTTTAATAAGCTCAACAGCCATTTTTATATCAGAATAGCCTGTTATAATGATAACGCCGGTTTGAGGGTATTGCTGTTTAATGTTTTTCAACATTTCGCGGCCATCGGTGTCCTCAAGCCTAAAATCACATAATACCAGGTTAAAACTGCCATTTTTAAGGCATTCCATACCCGTAGTTCCGTTTGACGCTGTTTGGACGTCGAAACCGTTACGGGTTAAAAACTTTGATAATAACAGCGCTACATTAACTTCATCATCAATGATGAGTATTTTCTTCATACCACAAAACTGTTAACAGGTAAATGTATTAAACTGTTAAATTACACAAAATTGTTAAATCTTGCTGATTTTGTGAAAAAATGCCTTGGTTTTTTATTTAAGATTGAATGCATAAGCAATGCGGGCGCCAAACATTGTTCCATAATTGCCGTCGCCATAGTAGCTTTGCATTAGCTGATACCTGATACCTACGTCAATAAAGCTTTTTCTGTCTTTTCGTTTGAATAATATACCAATCTGACCATCATAATTTAAGCCTGTTTGATCAATACCATAAACAGAGGATTTATTTAATAAAAGAGATTCGCCTGCTTCACCTTGTATGTAAAACGTCCTGATAAGGTAATATTTAATACCAACTTTAAGCGGGACAATACTCATGGATGATGAGCTAACATTTTCAATATGCAAAGGGTTTGCCGCACTATTGTTAGCACCAAAATTAAGGTAACCTAAGTTAGCTGTGAAATAAAACTTTTCGGTTAAAGGCAAGTCGTATTGGGCTGATGCACCTACTGCAAATTTATATTCAGTGTTAAAGCCGCCATTGGTTTTAATTCCGTCAATACCAAAGCTTAAGCGAGCTGTATCCGGAACTGCGCTGTATTGCGCCTTAGCTCCAACGGTAAAGCATATAAATGCCAATAAAACAAGACCCTTTTTAAAAGTGATTTCCATTTTCTATGTTTAGATTAATGCTGTTAAAACGTACAATAAATTAACAACGTATAGTCGCCTGTAAATAATTATTACGGCAATAATACAGTTTTTTACAAAGCTAACATCAGTTTTTACATATAAAGCTTTGTAATAATAAAATTGCGATTATTATTTACTCAAAAACAATATCAAATACTAAATTCAGTACAAAACAAAAGCGGGTACCGGTTGCCCGGTACCCGCTTTATTATCATAGGTAAATATGATTAGAAACCATAAGCTACACGCAGACCAACAAAATTAACTTTGCTGTTATCTTCATCGCTGTTTAATTTTGTGCTTGCTTCGTAACGTACACCTGCATCGATATAATTACCACCACCTAACTGAAACTGGTAACCCAATTGCGGAGCGTAAATAAAGGCCGCTGAGTTGTTGGCATCAATTTTAGATTTGTCTAATACAAATGCCGCACCTGCTTCGCCTTGAACATAAAAATTACCTGCTAAAAAGTATTTTAAACCTGCTTTAACCGGCAATAATTCAATGTTTTGTGCTTTTGCTGTAAATGCACCGTCTGGTGTTGTAACTGTAACATTTTTACCAAAAATATTATCGTAACCAGCGTTAACAGTTACAAATAATTTGTTAGATACTACCGGGATATCAACTTGTAATGAACCACCAAGATTCCAGTTGTATGAATCTGATAATTTTCCAGTTGGAAGACCTGCGTCAACCCCTATGCTATAACGTATGCCTGATGCTGTGGTAGTACTGGTAGATGTTGTAGTTGGGGTAGTGTTTTGTGCTTTTGCACTGAATGTGAATGCAGCAAATGCTAAAGCTAATGCTGAAATTTTAATTGAATTTTTCATGATTTGTATGTTATTAAATTGTTGTGTGTTTGTTAACACATTGCAAAGTAACTATACAAATCATTTAAGTTTTTTCATCCCAATGTCAGGAATAATCAATCGATTGATTAACAATAAGATAAATTTTAGCTAAACAGATTTAGTTTATCATAGGTGACATTTATCTGACTTATTTCCCATAAAATTCAGCTTTACGCTTTTCTAAAAATGCACTAACACCTTCTTTAAGGTCTTCTGTTCCAAAGCATTTACCAAACTCATCTATCTCTGTAGCAAAGCCATCAATGCCCGGATGGTCGGCCGCATTGATAGCGCGGATGGCTGAAGCTAAAGCAAGAGGCGCCCGAAGTAATATTTTATTCAAAATTTCTTCGGCTTTGTTTAACAGGCTGTCCGGGCTTACAACATGGTTAACCAAACCAATCTGCAAAGCCTCGGAGGCATAGATCATATCTGCTGTCAGTATCATTTCAAATGCTTTACCTTTTCCTACCAGGCGGGTTAAGCGTTGTGTACCGCCATATCCGGGTATTAAACCCAAGGTCACTTCGGGCAGGCCCATTTTTGCATTATCAGATGCTATACGGATATGGCAGGCCATAGCCAGTTCCAATCCTCCGCCTAAGGCAAAGCCATTAACAGCAGCTATTACGGGCTTTGTTGCATTCTCTATCAGATCAAAAACCTTGGTTTGACCTTCTTCTGCCAAATGCCTGCCTGCCGCTGCATTGAATGAAGCAAATTCCGAAATATCGGCGCCGGCCACAAAGGCCTTTTGCCCGGCACCTGTTATAATCAGCCCGCCAACACCCGCATCAGCAAAAGCATCGGTAAGCGCTACGTGTAATTCTGAAAGGGTTGCCTTGTTTAGGGCGTTAAGCTTGTTTTCACGGTTGATGAAGATATATTGGATACGCCCTTTATTTTCAACTAAAATGTTTTCAAAAGCCATGGTCGATATTAAAAATTACGGTGCGCGTGCACCCAGTCGGTTATATATTTAACAATTTCGGTAGTAGTTGTTCCCGGCGGGAAGAGTTCACCTACACCCAGTTTTTGTAATTCGATCATATCCTCGCCCGGTATAATGCCGCCGCCGGTTACCAGCACATCGTCCATTCCTTTTTCCTTGATCAGGTTGATGATCTTTGGAAAGACGGTCATGTGCGCACCGGATAAGATAGATATACCTATCGCATCCACATCTTCCTGTAAAGCGGTGTTCACCACCATTTCAGGCGTTTGGCGCAGGCCGGTATAAATCACTTCCATACCCGCATCGCGCAGCGAAGTGGCAATAATACGCGCGCCACGATCATGCCCATCAAGGCCAACCTTGGCAACTAAAACACGAATTGGTCGGTTAAAGGTATTACTCATGGTAAAACCGGGGTTATAAATTGTTTGATAAAAGTAAGAAGAAAACGGTGTTAATTGTTGGCAAGCACTGACAAATAATCTTCAATATGTCTTACTACGGCATTAACATCAACATCACCTCGTCATTGGTAAAGCGCAATATATTAAAGCCCCAGCTTTGCATTATCAGATCACGGTTGGCATCATATTCCTTTTTTAATAAATGAATGGGACCATCAACCTCAATAACCAATTTAAAATTCGCGCTATAAAAATCTGCTATGTAAAACGACCGCTTACAAAGCCGCTTATAATGAATAATGGAAATTGACGCAAGAATTTTTCACCATTGATATTACGCCGTCGTAATGCTTCCCATAATATTTTTTCAGCCGGTGTTTGGTTATTGCGAAGTTGACGGCGTAGGTCGGTAACGGGGTTCATGGATGGAAGATAGAGAATAGCATGTTATTTACCAAGCATATTATTTTACCCTCAACCAGCCTCCCCCTAATTTAGGGGGAGGTGTCGATGAAGAAGACAGAGGGAGTAAAAACAGGTGGCAAGTTCGACGCTTTTAAACACGCTTAAATTTAGGGGGAGGCCGGGCAGATGGGGGGTAAACATTTTTTCTTATTTTTGCTACCCTATGAGCGAAGAGAGATCATTAAATTTTTTAGAAGAGATTGTTGAAGAAGATATTGCAGCCGGTAAAAACGGCGGCAGGGTGCTTACCCGTTTCCCGCCGGAGCCTAACGGTTACCTGCATATAGGCCATGCCAAATCCATTTGCTTAAACTTTGGATTGGCAAAAAAGTATAATGGCAAAACCAATCTTCGCTTTGATGATACCAATCCAACCAAAGAGGAAACTGAATACGTAGACAGTATTAAAGCCGATGTAAAATGGCTTGGCTTTGAATGGGCGAAGGAGCTTTACGCTTCAGATTATTTCGATACCATTTACAATTTCGCGGTTACGCTGATAAAAGCAGGCTTGGCTTATGTAGATGACAGCAGCCCCGAAGAGATCGCGTCACAAAAAGGCACACCAACCGAAGCCGGCACACCAAACCAATACCGCAGCCGCAGCATTGAGGAAAATTTGTTTTTGTTTGAGGAAATGAAGGCCGGCAAATACCCGGATGGTGCAAAGGTGCTTCGCGCCAAGATAGACCTGGCTTCGCCCAATATGCATTTGCGCGACCCTTTGATGTACCGCATAAAACACGCGCATCACCACCGTACCGGCGATGCCTGGTGCATTTATCCGATGTATGATTTCGCCCATGGCGAATCGGATGCTATAGAGGAGATCACACATTCCATCTGTACGCTGGAGTTCATCCCGCACAGGCCTTTATATGAGTGGTTTATTGATAAGCTGAATATTTTCCCATCCAAACAATACGAGTTTGCCCGCCTGAACATGACTTACACCGTAATGAGCAAGCGCAAGCTGCTGCAATTGGTAACTGAAGGACATGTTGAAGACTGGGACGATCCGCGCATGCCGACCATCAGCGGTTTGCGCCGACGTGGTTATACCCCGGCATCCATCCGCGAGTTTTGTGAGCGTATTGGTGTGGCTAAGCGCGAGAACATGATAGACGTTAGTTTATTGGAGTTCTGCATTCGCGAGGATTTAAATAAAACCGCCTGGCGCCGTATGGCGGTACTCGACCCAATAAAATTGGTGTTAACCAATTATCCTGATGACCAAATTGAAATTATGCACGGCGAGAATAATCCCGAGGCAGAAGATGGCGACGGCAGCAGGGAATTCCCATTCAGCAAGGAATTGTGGATAGAGCGTGAGGATTTTATGGAAGAGCCGCCTAAAAAGTTCTTCCGCTTAGGTGTTGGGCTAATGGTTCGTTTAAAAAACGCTTACATTGTTAGATGCGAAAGCTTTGTTAAGGATGCCGATGGTAACGTAACCGAAGTGCATTGTGTTTACCTGCCCGAATCAAAATCAGGTGCCGATACCAGCGGTATCAACGTAAAAGGCACCATCCATTGGGTGAGCGTACCGCATGCAAAAACTGCTGAAGTTCGTTTATACGACCGCTTGTTCCAGGTTGAAGACCCATCAAACGAAGATGGCGACTTTAAAGAATACTTGAACCCGAACAGCCTGCAAATTATAAAAACAGCTTACATTGAGCCTGAATTGGCAAAAGCCGAAGTTGGCGTTGGCTATCAGTTTATGCGCAAAGGTTATTTCACTTTAGATAAACATTCCACTGCAGATAAATTGGTATTTAACCGTACGGTTACATTGAAAGACGGCTGGGTTAAGAAATAAGTATACGAGACATTCGTTTTTTAAAAGACTTTAGCCATTCACGGCTAAAGTCTTTTTTGTAATATTGAGCACATTAAGCCTTATGAAAGTCTGCGGATTACTTCAAGCGCCGTTTCCTGTTGGCGGTATTTTACCTTACTGGTTGTAGCATAAGGGAATACCGCAATTATAAGATTGTAAAGAAGTAAATCACTTACAGTACTGACAAACAGTGTCAGTACTTTTCTCAAACAATTTCCCGAAATTTGAAAGTACCGGTAAGGCTCTTGTGAAAGAGCGAAATCCGTTCTTTGAAAATTTTAATTTAATAAATTGGGATTTAAACACATCAAAAAGAAAGCCCCGGGCTTTTGCCCAAAGCTTTTCTATTTTATTTTACTGCAAGTAGGTCTACTTGTTCAATAACAGGAGTTATTGCCAACAATTCCGGAGCCTTAGCCATTAGCGCGGCTGCAATTTGTCCGCCCAAATGGGCTATTCTGCCTTTTTCATTTTCAAATGTGTCGAAGATTCCAAAGGTAGAGGGGCCAATTTGTAAAGCATACCAGCTGATCGTTTGCGTTTCCTGCTGAGCAAGCGGTAATGCGCTTTTGATAAAGTCGGCTACCTCTTGTTCTTTTCCCGGCTTAGCTTCTAAGCGGGCTAATAATGCAAATTTCACCATTTCTGTTTTGATTAACAATCGGGGTTAATGGATTACAGGGAACGCAATCCGCCATCGATCAATAATTCAGCGCCAACCATAAAGGCCGAGTCCTGTGTTGAAAGATATAATGCCGCGGCGGCTATCTCTTCGGATTTGCCTACACGCTTAATTGGTGTAAATGCTGCCATGTTTGCTTTAAAAGCGTCAGCCTCTTCTTTTGTAGAAGTTACTGTAGCAAACACATTGGTATCAACCGGGCCAGGAGTGATCACATTTACACGGATACCACGAGGCAATAATTCTGCTGAGAAACTTCTACCCAGTGAGCGTACCGCTGCCTTTGTTGCCGCATAAGAGGAATGGTTCGGGATGCCCTTTTCATTTACAACAGATGATATTAATACGATAGCCGCGCCATCATTCAAATAAGGCAATGCTTTTTGAACGGTAAAGAAAGTTCCTTTAAAGTTAACATTGCTTTGCTGGTCAAACATTTCCTCAGTAAAATCAGCTAATGGCGCAAGCATGTAAACTGCCGCATTAGCAATAAGCACATCTATACGGCCAAGTTTTTCTTCGACAGTAAAATAAAGGCGGTCAAGGTCAGCAAGGCTGGCTGAATCATTTTGAACGCCGATTGCACCGTTGCCTATTTCAGCTACTGCTTTATCTAAATTTTCTTTGTTACGACCGGTGATAGCAACTTTTGCGCCCTGGGCGGCAAATAATTTAGCGGTTGCTAATCCTATTCCTGAACTGCCGCCGGTAATTACAGCTACTTTGTTTTCTAATTTTAATGACATGATCTTTGCTTGTTTTTGTATAAAATTTACAATACAAAGTTGCCCGTATAGTGGCTATTAAAAGATAAACCAGCTTACAAAATCAGGTGAATGTAGATTAACTTTTCAGGCTTTTACTGCGGATCTTGGAAAGGAATTGCGTGGTCATGCCTAAATAGGACGCCAGCGAATATTGGGGCACACGATAAGCGATACTGGCGTAACGTTCCATAAAACTAAAATAGCGTTGCTCCGCGTTTTGAATTAGATTGGACATTACCCGCCGCTGATGATAAGCGGCAGACCTTTCGGCCATGATCCGGAAAAATGTTTCATAAACATGTGCCGAGGCTTTCAGCTTTTCTTCGCTTTCATGGTCTATCTGCAATACAATACTATCCTCCAACGCAACCACAAACATGGTAGCCGGCTGTTGCAGGATATAGCTGTTATAATCCGAGATCCACCAATCCTCTATGGCAAACTGGATGGTATGTTCAGTGCCATTCTCATCTATCACATAGGAGCGGAAAGCGCCTTTGACAACGTAGGAGCGATATTTAGCAACAGATTCCGGAAGAATGATAATTTGTTTCTTTTTTACCTTTTTCTCCTTGAAATAAGAAAGGAATAGGTCCATTTCCTCATCGGATAACTGCACCTTCTTTAAAATATGCTCCTTTAATGATTCCTTGCTCATCATGTAAATAAAGGGAGAATGATGCAATGTTCAAAGGGATTGAATAAAGATTTACTTTTTGGTGTATTATTTCCTGCACCCCGCGGTGAAACACCCGCTTCAAGCTGAAAGATGATAACTGCTCTTTGAAATTTTAGTTTAATAAGCTATCTTCAATAACCAATAATTACTGCGATGATAAATGACCTATGGATAAACCTGCCGGTAAAGGATCTGAAAAAGTCGATCCCGTTTTTTGAAGCGATCGGTTTTTCATTTACTAAAAACAGCCCGGGCTTTACACTAACATCTGCCCCAATGCAGGTTGGCAGCAAAAAAGTGGTGGTGATGTTGTTTCAGGATAGCCAGTTTGCAAGCTTCACCCAAAACCCAATTTCCAATACCACGCAAGGCACCGAAGTATTATTCTCTTTCCAGGTAGAAACCCGCGAAAAAGTTGACCAGGTTGCCCAAGATGCCGAAGCCGCCGGCGGAATGGTATTTGCCCAACCCGCCGAAAAAGATGGCTGGCTATACGGCTGCGGCTTTACCGACCTGGACGGGCATCGCTGGAATGCCTTGTTTATGGCTATGGGGAGGATGAAATAATATTTACCTACAAAACACATCTGTTATAAGTATGCTATCCGCTGTCCGTAGTTTCCAACTACGGACCACTATGCACCGAGACTGCGTCTCGACTCCATTTATCCCGCCCAACCCTCTCTATCCAAACTCCTGAAATGTATTGCCTCGGCCAAATGCTCCATCTTAATATCCTCACTTCCGGCAAGGTCGGCTATGGTGCGGGAAACTTTCAATATGCGGTCATAAGCCCGGGCAGATAATCCGAGTTTCTCCATTGCTTTCTTTAGCAGGTTTTGCCCGGCTTCGGTTATTTTGCAAATATCGCGCACCATTTGCGGCGACATTTGCGCATTGGCATGCAGATCAGGTTTATCCCCAAAACGTTCTATCTGGATATTCCGCGCCGTGATCACCCGCTCGCGGATAAGCTCACTTTTTTCAGCAAGGCGGTCGCTGGATAGCTCGCTGAAATTGACGGGCGTTACTTCCACATGCAGGTCGATCCTGTCCAGCAGCGGGCCAGAGATCTTACTCATATATTTTTGCACCGCTCCGGGCGGACAAGTACATTCCTTTTCCGGGTGATTATAATAACCGCAGGGGCAGGGGTTCATGCTTGTTACCAGCATAAAACTGCAAGGGTAATCCACGGAAAATTTAGCACGAGAAATATTTACCTTGCGTTCCTCTAAAGGCTGGCGCATTACTTCCAATACGCTGCGCTTAAACTCCGGCAATTCATCCAGGAACAATACGCCATTATGGGCAAGTGAGATTTCGCCCGGCGCGGGATTTGTTCCCCCGCCGACTAAAGCGACGTCCGAAATCGTATGGTGGGGAGATCTGAATGGTCTAACCGTTACCAATGCATCTGCAGCGGAAAGTTTACCTGCTACCGAATGGATCTTGGTCGTTTCTAAAGATTCGTACAAACTTAATGGTGGCAATATAGATGGCAACCTTCGTGCAAGCATCGTTTTACCAGCCCCCGGCGGACCGATCAATATCACGTTATGGCCTCCGGCAGCAGCAATCTCTAAGGCCCGTTTTATATTTTCCTGGCCTTTTACTTCACTAAAATCGCTATCGTAATTGCAAAGGCTGTCGTAAAATTCTTCTCTGGTGTTTACTATTTCGCGCTCCAGTTTGGCATCGCCATTAAAAAAGTCGGCAACCTGCTTTATGGTTTCAACGCCGTATACTTCAATATCATTTACAATGGCCGCTTCGCGGGCATTTTGTTTGGGTAGGATAAACCCTTTGAAACCGTCCTTACGTGCCTGGATCGCGATAGGCAAAGCGCCTTTAATCGGCTGCAGGCTTCCGTCAAGCGAAAGCTCCCCCATGATCAGGTATTTGTCTAACTCTTCTGTTTCTATTTGTCCTGATGCAGCCAGGATAGCGGTGGCGATGGTTAGGTCATAGGAAGAGCCTTCTTTGCGGATATCAGCAGGAGCCATGTTCACCACTACCTGTTGCCGCGGCATTTTATAGCCGGAGCTTTTTAACGCTGATTCTATCCTGAAATAACTTTCTTTAATGGCAGTATCCGCCAGCCCGACTATAAAGAATTTAGTACCGGGCAAAATATTCACCTCAATTGTAATTGTTATGGCCTCGATGCCATAAACCGCGCTCCCAAAAGTTTTAACTAACACGCTGATAAAGTTTATTCAGCGCGTAAGATATTGATTTTATTTTGAGGGATAAAATGAAATACTTTATTGATGCTTATTGTTCATTCACATCAAAGCCCGCCAACAGATCAACATTCGGATCTGCTATAACTGTGGTTGGTTTTGTGTTGGATGGAAAGCTTGCTGTAGCTACTTTCCCTTTAATATCTATCGTGTACAATTTACCATCAATACTCAACTGTATCGGGAACTCAAACAAATTAGTTTGTTTTTGGGTGATGGTAATTTTAACAGCTTTTTTATCAGCATGATAACTCCAAACAATTCCTAATTCCGGATGACCGGCATTATAGATCCATTGGCTAAAGAAAGTATGCAGGTCTTGCCCGCCAATATGTTCCATTACATCCTCTAAATCAGCAGTGTTGGCATTCTTGTTTTTGTACTCAGCATAATATGTGCGTAGGCCTTTCCAAAACACGTTGTCACCAATTTTACGACGAAGCATGTGTAAACTCCAGCTGCCTTTTTCGTAGCTATTAGCATTTAGCAATTGCTCAAAATTGCTTTTTACGGCAGTATCAACAACCGGCGTATAACGGTGCTTTTCGAACTTTATCACTTTATCACGGTCAAACGCTTCGCGTTTTTTTAAGGTATCAATGCCGTATTTGTTTTCCAAATAGCAGTTGGTCATATAAGTTGCAAAGCCTTCGCTCAGCCAAAGGTTCTTCCAGCTTTTCTCTGTTACAGCATCGCCAAACCATTGGTGGCCTATCTCGTGAGCCTGTAATTCCTCATCAGCCCTGCCCGCATCAGGCGAGTTCTCATAATAAAAAATAGCGCTGGCGTTTTCCATACCACCGTATATGGTTTTGGATTGTACATTGGCTAATTTCTCGTAATCATATAAGCCTAATTTAGCATCGTAGAATTTTAGGATGTCCGGCGCGTAAGCATAATTCTTAAAGCCATTGACTTTATCTTCCGGAAAAACATAAGTATAAACCGGTACGCCATTTACAATTCCTGATTGCTGGATGGCAAATTCTGCAACGCCAATTACCATTAACTTTGGCGCTAATGGTTCGCTCTCTTTCCAGTGCGTAAGTTTTAAATGATTGGATAATTGCTTTTCCTCGATCTTCAATCCGTTTGATACCACCTGATAATGATCAGGCGCGGTAACTATAAAATCAAGGGTTGCCTTATCGCTTGGGTAGTCGGCACAAGGCAGCCAGTTATGCGCCCGGTTTGGCCAGTTATCCCCAAAAAATGTACGGTGCCCGTGCTTATTTACCGAGATGATCAATCCATCGGCAGGTATCCCTGAATAATTAATGGTGTATGTATGTTCTGTGTTTTTTCTTGCAGGCGATAGGATGTGCACCATATCGCTATCCTGTACAAATTTTAGCGCCTTACTATCTTCGCTAACAGATGAAACCAGCATACCTTTTCCGGTAGCCTTCTTTTTAACCAGATTCAGCTCCGGCTCATTAACATTGCCGGTAAATTTTATGGTAACCTCTGCTTTGCCTTTTATATTATCGTTTTCATCATTAAGCGCTATATTAAATTTATAGTGCTGCACATCCTGGTTTGGAAATGTCACCTGCGCTTTTACTGACGATGCAGAAAATAGAAATAATATCGATCCGAAATATACAAGGCTTTTTTGCATTACTTACATTTTAGGCATACGGCGCATCATGCTGGCCATTGCTGCCGGGTTGCTCATTTGTTTCATCACCTTACGCATATCGTCAAACTGTTTTATTAAACGGTTTACCTCAGTCAGGTTGGTGCCCGATCCTTTGGCAATGCGGTTACGCCTGCTTTGGTTAATGGTATCCGGGTTCGCTTTTTCGTACGGCGTCATGGATTGGATGATGGCTTCTATTCCTTTAAAGGCATTGTCATCAACTTCCACATCTTTCATCATTTTGCCAACACCCGGTATCATGCCCATCAGGTCCTTCATGTTACCCATTTTTTTGATCTGCTGGATCTGGCTATAAAAGTCGTTAAAATCGAATTTATTCTTGCGGATCTTCTTCTGCAGTTCGGCAGCTTCCTTCTCGTCAAACTGCTGTTGCGCGCGTTCAACCAGGGAAACCACGTCACCCATGCCCAGGATCCTTGATGCCATACGATCCGGGTGGAAAACGTCAAGCGCTTCCATCTTCTCGCCGGTACCAATAAATTTGATAGGCTTGTTAACCACCGATTTAATCGATAGCGCAGCACCACCTCGGGTATCACCATCCAACTTGGTTAACACAACACCTGTAAAGTCCAAACGGTCGTTGAATACTTTCGCTGTGTTCACGGCATCTTGCCCGGTCATAGCATCCACTACAAACAGTATCTCGTGTGGCTTAACCGCGTCCTTTACCTGCTCAATTTCCACCATCATGGCTTCATCGATGGATAAACGGCCGGCGGTATCAATGATCACGACATTATGCCCGTTTTGTTTTGCCAACGCGATACCTTCTTTTGCTATCGCGATAGGATCTTTCGATTCACGGTTCGAATAAACCGGAACACCGATCTGCAGACCTAAAACCTCCAACTGGTCTATCGCCGCGGGGCGGTAAATATCATCGGCCACCAATAATGGCTTTTTATTTTTTTGTATTTTTAGATAATTGGCCAGTTTACCGGTAAACGTGGTTTTACCCGCACCATTCAAGCCCGCAATCAAAATAATAGTTAGCGATCCTGAAAACTCCAGTTCAGCAGTACTGCCACCCATTAAGGCTGCCAGCTCATCATTCATGATCTTAGTAAGCAACTGGCCCGGCGATACAGCGGTTAATACGTTTTCGCCTAAGGCTTTTTGCCTCACATCATCTGTAAATGCTTTGGCAGTTTTATAGTTAACGTCGGCATCCAGAAGGGCTTTGCGTATTTCCTTCATGGTTTCAGCCACGTTTATTTCAGTAATTGTACCCTGTCCTTTCAGGACTTTAAACGCCCTGTCGAGTTTATCCGATAAATTTTCAAACATTATTATTCAGCTCTTTAATCGTTTTCAAGAATGCAAAGTTAAGATTTTAAACCAATCGGCTTAAATGCATTTGATCATGGAAATTTATAAATAGCGCCCAAACCTAAACCTTCGGTAGCCTGTGCTTGCGGAGCGGTATTTTTATCATAAAGGAAGCTACCGTTTAAGGTAACAGCTATTATTCTGTTTACTTTGGCAACCAGTGTTGCATCAATACGATGACTAATATAAGCCAGCGATTGAGTATAGGGTATAAACAAGGCATAACGTGCTGTTATGTGCAAGTTCGGCATCAGGTCTTTATCAACAGTAGCAACGCCCTGGAACGCGATCTGGTTAAATATTGTATGATCAATTGTTACACCATAGTTATCCGTTTGGTTTTTATAAATGGTGGTATCTAATACAAATGTTTGCCTGGCGGTTGCCGCACCTAATCGCAGGTCGAACCATTTGTTAGGTTTATATTCCACACCGGCAGATTCTGTTAAATAACCCGGCGACATGAATTTTGATATCAACAATGGGGGCAATGGATCCTGGTAGGTGTAGCCATTGTCAAACTGCGACTCAAAAGTTAATGAGCCGAAAAACAGCCAATGCTTTGATAATTGGGTCGCTAATTTATTATCGTAAAAAATTCGGTCGTTTGTTTTTCTGAAGCCTTCGCCTTTAACTTTAGATGTACCATAGATTAAATTCACCTCTGTAGTGTAATCCAGTGGCGATTTATTGTATTCTGCTCTAAAATCAAAATTGGTATTTAGCGCTACGTTACTGGTACCGCCACCCGTCCAGTTATCAGTAAATGCAGCCTGGTTAAAATTGATATTGAACAATACGTTTTTGTGCCAGTAGCTAAATTTATAATCGGGCAAAGTAACCGGAATACTTACAGGATTAACCTGGATTGGCCTAACACGAACGGGCAACGCATTTTTTCCGGGCTCAATACGATATTTATTTAACAGGGTGGTATCAACTTTTACGCTGTCTCTTTTTACGCTGTCTGCTTTTTGCGCCGAAGCAGCCAATGCTGAAAAGGCAATTATTGAAAATATGAAGACTGAAGCCTTTTTTATAAACATCCTGATGCAAAGAAAAGCTAAAATCTTCTTTTTCAATAAAAAAACATAAAATTAATCCCTGCTTAATTTATTTATTGGCTGGGGGGCCTGCGGGTGTTACTAACGGTGGCAATGTATAGGCTGTTTTGGGCCTGCGCAAATAGCGGCGATAGTTTGCTTTTATCGATGCTACAAAATCATATTCGCTGCTGGCAATTACAAAGTAATAACCCGGGCGATAACGGCGCATAAACTCCGTTAATTGCGGATCATTTAACCCGGTTATGCGCGTAACCAGTGCCCGGTTAAATCTATAGTCAATAACATTTTGATAATAATCATTTTGTATGGTTTGGCGTAGCTTTTCCGCATTCCGGCCTTCGCGGCTAAACATGTTATACAACGCATCTATACTGATACCCGCACCTTCGCCCGGCGAAACTGACAAGAGATCTTTATCTCCAAGCAAGCCATAAATCTTTGTATAATCGCGTTTGGTCGCCGCTAATCTTTGCTCGGGGGTAATTGGCCCGGCCTGCACATTTACCTGCTGCAATTGAATTGCGCTCCGGTTTAAATATACCGCAAGCGAACTATAATCTTTTACCTTTACCGTATCTGCAAAATAGTTTTGCTTAGTAAATATCAGCACATCGCCAATACGGGCATCAATATGGTATTCAGCCTGTAGGTTGTTATAGCCAGACTTACCTGTGCTTGTATTCAATACATTTACTTCTGCTATCCTTGCGCCTGTTCCTTTGTCAAACACAATACCGTCAATCGTTTTTTCCTGAGAAAAAGTATTTGTACAACATGTTAAGAACAAAATCATTAACCCCAACTTCATAACTGAATCAAAACTACACGCTTGCCGAAGCATTCCCATACTATTTAATACTTATTAACATGCTCATTTTGATATAACTAATTTTTGGCCTATCTTAATATTATTATCAGCCATGCTATTTAAGGTTTTTAATTCATCAATAGTTAAGTCAAAACGTTTTGATATGTTATATAGTGTATCGCCGGTTTGCACGGTATATAATTTACTTGCGGGAGTTGCCTTTACAATTGAATCCTGGTCCGCTTTGCCTATATTTTGATTGATCTGCTTAAATACCCTGTCTTCGCGTTTTATTTTTTGAACCGTGCCTTCAGGACGATCATACTGATCGAGGTTATATTTTTGAATAATACCAATCAATATTTGCGGATATTTCGGATTTGTTGCATAACCGGCAGCTTTTAAACCATAAGCCCAGCCCTCGTAATCGTTTTTATCCAGCTCAAATAAATGCGCGTAATTTTTTCTTTTCAGGAAGTTGGAATGATCCCGAAACGATTCTTCGGGGGTATCATAAACCCTAAAGCAATCGTTTTTATTATCATCATCTTTATAGTAGCTTCTACCTGTCCAGCCGCTGTTACATTTTATGCCGAAGTGATTGTTAGCATTTTTTGCGAGTTCGCTATTCCCGCTTCCGGATTCGTATAAACCCTGTGCCAGGGTAATACTTGCCGGAATGCCGTACAAGTTCATTTCTTGTATGGCGATAGTTTTAAAGCGATCGATGTATTGTAACGATGTGTAAGATTGATAGCTGTTGATAGCATCACGATGTTCTTCCTGGATCTCGCGATTGTTTCGTTCAGCCTGCCTGTCGCTTATCGTGTTAACATTGGGCGTTTCGGTCATCCTGTGTGGCGCACAGGCGCTAAAAGCCAAAAGCGATAAAAATAAAAGTCCTGTTTTGCGCATTATAGCTAAACTTGGTAAAAGAAAAAGTTCAGCCAAAATAATATTAAAAAATTATTATTGCGGTTTGTTTGCTAATTCAGGTTGATCAGCAGGGGTTTCATCAAGTGAATTCAGGTTGTATTTGTTGATGATACCTAAAACCTGAGCCGCCCATTTTTTGCTGCCGGCATACCCGCTGCGTTGAATCCCTTTAGCCCAGCCAATGTAATCGTAGTGGGTAAATTCATCAGTTAAGTGACTGAACTGCCTGCGCTCGGTCATAATCCTGGCAAAATCCTGGAAAGAATCAAATACCGAAGTGTATTGTTTATATGGCGAGCGTACTTTTTTGTTGTGTTTATAATAAACCGCGACACCTCCGCCCTTCATGCCAAACTGATTGTTCAGGTTTTTAGCAATAGCGCTATTTCCGCAAGCGGATTCGTGCATGGCTACGCCTAAAACAATACTCGCAGGCACACCTGTTTCATGCATAATGCGGATTGCATCATCCTTGAATTTTTCGATATATGATTCTGATGTGTTTTTTTGTGCCGACGCGGCTAAGGCTGATATGAGCAGTGATGTAATCAGTAAGATTTTCTTCATAATTTATTTTTTTCTGATAACCAGTATCCCGTCTCGTACAGGCAGAATTAGCTTCTCCACCCTGCTGTCTACGGAAATCCGATCATTTAGTTCGCGAAAACTTTTTGTATCGGCATCATTTTCAGGGCCGTATACTTTCCCTTTCCACAAAACATTGTCAATTATTATTAATCCTCCGGATCTGACTTTGTCAAATATTAACTCAAAGTAAGCAAAATTATTTTTTTTATCAGCATCAATAAATACTAAATCAAAAATTTCTTCCGCTAAATCGTTTAAAACCAGCGCCGCCTGCCCAAAATGCAGGCGTATTTTATTTTCAACATTTGTTAATTTAAAATGTGAATTAAGCATTTCCTCCAGCTCCCGGTTAACCTCAATGGTATGGATAAGGCCGTCTTCGGTTAAGCCTTCGGCAAGGCAAAAGGTTGCATAGCCGGTAAAGGTTCCTATCTCTAAAATGCGTCTTGGCTGGATCATTTTGCTCATCATGCTTAGCAAGCGGCCCTGGTAATGGCCCGAAAGCATGTTAGCTTTTAGTACCTTGAGGTGTGTATCCCGGTTTATTTTTCGCAGGTGCCCCGGCTCCGGATCGCAATGATCTTCAAGGTATGTTTGAAGTTTTGGATCTAAAATCTCCATGGGGCAAAGATAAACATTTTGCCTGAAACGATATTGTCAGAACCCGGTCCGTGGGATTTACCTGATTTTCACGATGTACAGATAAAACAAAGCGACTAAATATCCTGCGAATCTCAAAAATCAAATAAAACCGGGTTCAGACAATCAGCGGTTTAATATGGGATCTTTGCAAACTCAACATGGTGCTTTACACAGGTTTCATCATCCACATATTTTAATGATGCGAATATCAGGCGGTTCTTGCCTTTATAATCGGGTAGGTTTTTGATGAGATTAAGGGTTAGCGCATTATTTTTCAGCCAATCCTGGCTGGGTTTATAAAAAAGGTAAAGCTCGTGTTTATCATCTTCGCCAATATAGCCGGTTTGGGTATCAATAGCATGCTCATCAAACTTCTTCCCGGTTGTCGTCTTCACCAAATATTTAGCAAAATCTATATATGATGGCAAATTGTTTCCGTGAAATACGCGCGCTGATTTTCCGGTCTCTCCTAATTTTAGATAATCAAGCCCCGGAGGGTCTTCATCAACAGGTTCATTTGACTTTTTTCTGACCATTTGCCGGGCCAGGGTTAAAGCCTCTCCGGAAAAGTCATCGTTATCCAGTTCAGCCAGTACCTTTTCGGCTAACCATTGAATTAATAACGGCTTTTCCTCGGTTTTAAAATACGACGCCATTTGTACAATCTGCTCGCGGCGGGCGTTTCGGGTGCTATGTTCAATTTTACTAAGGATGGCCTGATCGATGTCAAGAAAAGCGGCAACTTTCCGCAAAGGGATTTCCTGCTCTTCGCGCAGGGATTTGATCATTTGTCCAAACGTTTTCATGCTACCAATTTAGCCAAACACTTTGACAAACAACGTCAAGAGTATATTAAGTTTGATAATTAACTATTCTGTAAAAGCATAGCAATAGCCGACATAATTTCATCCGGTTTTTGCGTTCCAATCAAAATCTTTTCTCCGTTTTTCAATTCAATCTCTAAAGCGTCGTCCCCGGATACTGTAAAACAACTTTCATTGTTATTATAGCGCACGCCCCAGCCCCAAAATTCCTTTAGCGCATCATATTTTCTACCTTTTAGCGCTTTAATTTCATTAAGCTTGTATTTATTATCGCCCGTAAATATGCCATAGCTAACATGGATCTCCCCTTCATGAATTACCAATAATAGTTTTAGCCTGCCCGAAAAAATGGAGCCTAAAACCCCAATGGTAAAAAACACAATCAGTAATACGTTTGGTGCAGGATGGCTCCCAACTGGTTTGCCCATTATCACCTGGATAAATAAAATTACGCCGAAAAGCAGGGTAAATATTATGGCAATAATTAAAAGCAACTTAAGTCTTTGTGTTTCTTTAAAAATTATTTTAACCATTGCTTAGGTTTAATATATGTATTAAAATGCGCTTTTTTCCATCCACGATTGCAGCAAAATTACCGCCGAGATCGTATCCACCAATTCTTTATTCTGCCGGCCTTTTTTGTTCATGCCGCTTTGGGCGATGGTAGCCGATGCCATTTTCGAGGTAAAGCGCTCATCCAACATTTCTATTGGTACCTCCGGGAAATTCTTTTTCAATATCGTTACAAAACCCTTTACATGCACGGCAGATTGTGATGGTGTGTTATCCATTTGCTTAGGTTCGCCCACAATAAAACGCTCAACCTGTTCGGTAAGCAAATATTTTTTCAGGTATTCGACTATAAATTGCGGATGGATGGTCTCTAATCCCGTTGCGATGATCTGCATAGGATCAGTAACCGCAATGCCGATACGCTTTGTACCATAATCGAAAGCCATTATTCGCATGGTAGATTTGTGATGTGAGATATGAGATGTGAGATTAGGACTTGCATATTTCAAAGATAAATTAAATCTGTTGAGTTTACCTGCACACGTTTTACCCCGTTTTTTGTTAAAAACCATCATTGTCTCATATCTCATATCTCACATCTCAAATCTATTCCTTATTTTGCACCAATGCAGTTTAAGGAGATTGTAGGCCAGGCCGCTGTAAAGCAACGTTTAATTAATACGGTTAATGAAAACCGGGTTAGTCATGCGCAGTTATTTTTGGGCCCGGAGGGGTCGGGAAGTTTGGCGCTGGCGGTTGCTTATGCACAGTATTTATGTTGCGAGGATAAACAGCCCGACGATTCATGCGGGGTTTGTTCATCATGCCGCAAGTACCAAAAGCTGATGCACCCGGATCTGCATTTTTCATACCCATTCTTTGCGAAGCATAAGGACGATAACGCGTTAACTTTTATCGAGCAATGGCGCGAAGCGTTTACCGCTTACCCATATTTAAATCTGGATATCTGGCGAGATTATTTAGAAGCAGAAAACAAGCAGGCCAATATTAATATTGCCGAATGCCACCAGATCATCAAAAAACTCAGCTTAAAGCCATTCGAATCGGTTTATAAAGTTTTGATTTTATGGTTACCCGAATATCTGGACAAGGAAGGGAATGCTTTGTTAAAGATCATCGAAGAACCTCAACCAAATACGCTTTTCTTATTGGTCGCACAAAACCAGGATCAAATTTTAAACACCATCCTTTCGCGTACGCAACTGGTAAAAATACCGGCTTTAAGCTTTGACGATGTTAAGGAATATTTGATAGCAGAACACCATCAAACAGAAGAAGCCGCTGCACAAATCGCCTATTTAAGTAATGGCAATTTAACAGAAGCGCTGATTATGTTGAAACAGGATACCAAGGGTTATCACAAAATATTTGTTGATTGGTTGCGCTTATGTTACGCCA
The DNA here is from genome assembly GCF_965225845.1 of Mucilaginibacter sp. Lineage (GTDB taxonomy): Bacteria > Bacteroidota > Bacteroidia > Sphingobacteriales > Sphingobacteriaceae > Mucilaginibacter. The sequence continues at coordinate 418,114 of NZ_CBDDBL010000001.1, read as the reverse complement.
ATAAAGGGCTGGAAGTTTTGCCTTTTGTTGATCAGATAGCCAAGATGGGGCGTGAAAATCAAAAGAATTTTTTACGCTACGGTGTAAGTTTTATACGGGAATGCTGCCTGCTGATGGCCGGTGCCGGCAATTTGGTTCACTTGCCCGCGCAGGAGTTGGATACCGCGCAAAAAATGACTAATGTAATGGATTTAAACCAGGCCCAGGCCATCAGCGCTGAGCTGGAAAAAGCCCATTATCATGTGGAACGAAATGCTAACCCGAAAATTTTATTTTTAGATGTATCTTTACAGATTATAAAGGTGCTAAAGTTTAAAACGATCCGCCAAACGGCGGACACAATATATACCAATTAATATGGGATGTGGAAGTTGCTCAACTGGGGGCGGATGCTCGCCGGCAGGCTGCAAAAGTAATGGCTCATGCCTTACAAATGGCTGCAGTAAATTAGATGTATACGACTGGCTGTCGCACATGGACATGCCGACAAATTATAAACCGTTTCCGGTTATCGAGGTTAAATTCAAAGGTTCACGTAAGGAGTTTTACCTGAACAGCGACAATATTTACCTGGAATCAGGCGAGCTTGTTGTGGTTGAAACTACTACCGGAGGCTATGATGTTGGGCACGTATCCTTAACCGGCGAACTGGTTAGGATGCAGATGACCAAGCGTAGGGTTAAGGAGGCTGATGTTGCTAAAAAGATATACCGCAAAGCTACTGTTGCTGACGTTGAAAAATGGAAGGCGGCAAAAGATATGGAGTGGGAAACCATGCACAAATCGCGTAAACTGGCACTGGAACTTAACCTGAGCATGAAGCTGAGCGATGTGGATTACCAGGGCGATAAAACCAAGGCAACGTTTTATTATACGGCCGAAGGCCGCGTAGATTTTCGCGAACTGATCAAAAAAATGGCGGAACAATTCCGGATCAGGATCGAAATGAGACAAATCGGGATGCGACAGGAGGCAAGCCGTTTAGGCGGTATTGGTTCTTGCGGCCGCGAGCTTTGCTGCTCAACCTGGTTAACTGATTTTAAAACGGTTTCAACGGCTGCTGCACGTTATCAAAATCTTTCGTTAAATACGTTAAAGCTGGCCGGGCAATGCGGCAAATTAAAATGCTGCCTTAACTACGAGTTGGATACTTATATGGATGCGCTTAAGCACATTCCTGATAATGTAAATGTTTTAAAAACTGAAAAAGGCGATGCCCGCCTGCAAAAAACCGACATCTTTAAAAAGATCATGTGGTTTAGCTATCCCCGCGAGGAAAACTGGATCCCTATGCCAATAAGTAAGGTTAAGGAAATTCAGCAGCTTAATAGGGATGGTGTTATCCCTGCAGATCTGGGTGAAAATGTTGAAGTGGAAACTAAACCGGTTAAAATATTGGATTATGAAAACGTTGTGGGCCAGGATAGCTTAACCCGCCTGGATGAACGCCGTAATAATAGCAACAACGCCAAAAAGAAAAATAAGAACAAAAGCCGCAACCCGAACCAAAATCCGCAGCAGCCAAACCAACTACGGCCGGCAAATGTTGCACAAAACAACAGGCCGCCACGCCCTGAAGGTAGCAGGCCCGAGGGTAATCGACCGCCGCAACAGGTCAACCGGCCTATTGATGGTAATCGTGCCGAAGGCGTTCGTCCGGAGGGAAACAAGCCGCCGGGAAACAACCAAAATCGCCGACATAAACATCGCCGGCCAAATCAAAATAATCAAAACCGTCCCGGGGGAAATCCTGGGCCAGCAGCAGAATAATACGTGATGATACGCGCATATAAAATACTTTGCTTTTTACCCCTTGTGCTGATGGCACTGGCTTTTGGTGGATGTTCCGATCCTAACGCGATCATTGATAAAAACACCGGGATAGATAACCATAACTGGTCGTACGTTAACCTGGTTAAATATGACGTGAATATCGATAATGAAAAGATTCCCTATAATCTCTATTTCAACTTACGGGTTACCGGGGATTATAAATATTCCAACATTTTTATCCTGATGCACGAAAATGGACCCGGAGTAAAAAATGACGTTAACCGTTACGAATTTAAACTGGCCAATACCGATGGTGAATGGTTAGGTAAAGGATCGGGTAATTTATATGAGTACCAGATGATGTTCCGCGCAAATTATATGTTCCCGGCAAAAGGGGTTTATCATTTCGCAATTGAGCAAAATATGCGCGATAATCCTTTGCATGAGGTTAGCGATGTGGGGATTAGGGTAGAGAAAGCGGGAACTGAACAATAGCTTTAGCTAAACCTTAAACTATAATTATCCAAATAGGCCTTACCGTGCCTAAATGCTTTTACAATCTTTCTTTTCTTATTGAATTTTATATCTTAGTTTTGCTAATATTTTTTGCAAAATGAGTGTGGTTTTCCTTATCGTTTCCGTTTTTAATTCTTATTGTAGCTGTTTATTTCTTTGTGAAGAAACCTGTAATTACCGATGGTATTTCACCAGAAGAAGTTGCGCGTTTAAAAGCCGAAAGCGATCAGCTTAAAATTGCTGTAGCCCGTGGTGAAGAAAGGGTATCGGGACTAATTGCTGAACGCGATAAGGCAGATAAATTGTTACAGGATGAACGCATACGCTATGACGCTGCGGTAACTATTTTAAACCAGGAGTTAGTGGCTGAGAAAAATCGCATGGCTAAGGCCGAGGAATCATTTAAAGCACAGCGCGACCGGTTAACAGAGCAGGAAAGATCAATACAAGAGATCCAGCAAAAATTTCAGTTAGAATTTCAAAATGTGGCTAATAAATTGCTTGATGAAAAGTCGCAGAAGTTTGTGGAGACCAATCGTGCTAATTTGGATGTGCTGCTCAATCCACTAAAGGAAAACATCAAAGCTTTTGAAGAAAAAGTTGATAAGGTTTATAATATGGAAGCGGCAGAGCGTAATACCTTAAAAGGCGTAATTACGCAGCTGATGGAACTGAACCAATTGATTAGCAATGAAGCACAAAATTTGACCAAAGCATTAAAAGGTGATAATAAGAAACAGGGCAACTGGGGTGAGGTTATTTTAGAACGTGTATTAGAACGTTCAGGCTTGGTACGCGACCAGGAATATCGGATGCAAACCAGTTTTACCGGTGCCGATGGTAATCGTTTACAACCCGATGTTATCATTGACCTACCTGATGAAAAACATTTGATCATCGACTCCAAAGTATCTTTAATAGCCTACGAACGTTTGGTTAATTGCGAAACCGAGGACGAACGCAAGTTATTTTCTAAAGCACATGTAGAATCTATCCGCGGGCATGTGAACGGGTTATCTGCCAAAAATTATCACGACTTGTACCAGATCAATTCTCCTGATTTTGTGCTGTTGTTTATCCCGATTGAATCCTCATTCAGTTTCGCTGTACAAATTGATGCCGAATTATTCAGCGATGCCTGGGATAAACGCGTTGTTATTGTTAGTCCATCAACTTTATTGGCAACGCTGCGCACTATTGCCAGCATCTGGAAACAGGAGCGCCAAAACCGAAACGTATTAGAAATCGCCCGTTTAAGCGGCGCCATGTATGATAAATTTGTGGGTTTTGTTGGCGATATGGAAGGTATAGGTAAAAACATTAAACAAAGCCAGTCGGCTTATGATAATGCCATCAGTAAACTAACCGAAGGCAACGGCAACCTTACCAAAACTGCCGAAAAAATAAAAAGCCTTGGTGCCAAGGCTAATAAACAGATTGATCAGAAATATTTAGGTGAGGAATAGAAAAATAAAACCTTATAGGTTAATGCTATAAGGTTTATTTTTATTAAGCATTTTTATTAAACGCATTCCAACCCTGTGCTTTTAATTCGTGCACTGCACCCGCTTTTGTTATTAAGTTACAGCCTGCGTTAGGCTCTGTTATATAACCAATAATGGTAATATCCATTTTAAACTTAATTTTGTCATAGTCGGCTTGTTTAACGGTAAATAACAGCTCGTAATCCTCGCCGCCACTCAGTGCGCAAACTGTCGGATCCAAATTAAATTCACGCGCGGTTTCAAAAGTCATCGGATCCAGCGGAATTTTTTCCTCATACAAACTACATCCTTTATTACTCTGCTTGCAGATATGCAAAATTTCAGATGCCAAACCATCAGATATATCAATCATCGAAGTTGGTTTAACCTCAATTTCTTTTAAAAGATCAATAATATCTCCACGGGCTTCGGGTTTTAACTGGCGTTCAACTATATAGTCTTTTCCTTCCAAATCCGGTTGGATGTTTGGATTTTCCAGGAATATCTGCTTTTCGCGCTCCAGCAGCTGTAAACCAACGTAAGCGCCGCCCAGATCGCCTGATACGCAAATCAAATCCCCCTCTCCGGCGCCATTACGATATACAATATCTTTTTCATCAGCATAGCCTATAGACGTTATACTTATTACCAAACCTTGTTTTGATGAGGTAGTATCGCCACCAATTATGTCAATCCCATATTTATCGCATGCTAAATAAACACCTTCATATAATTCCTCAATAGCTTCTAACGGAAATTTGCTGGATAAACCTACTGATACAGTAACCTGCGTAGCAGTACCATTCATCGCATAAATATCACTCAGGTTAACCTGTACTGCCTTATATCCTAAATGTTTTAAGGGTGTATAAGCCAAATCAAAATGAATACCTTCCAGTAACATATCTGTTGATATCAAAATTTTTTTACCTTTAGCATCCAATACCGCAGCATCATCACCAACACCTTTAATAGTATTTTCCCGCGTTAGCTTTATATTTTTAGTTAGGTGATCAATTAATCCAAATTCACCCAAATGTTCTATGTTGGTTTTCTCTTTATTATCAAATAATGTCATTGCGCTTTTTTATTATATTACAAAAATACGAAAAAAGCTTAGCTCAAATTATTGCTGAATCGGGCATTAAAGACTGTTTTTTTTATAAAAATTCAGATTAACTTCATAATTATTAATCATTGAATACAATTATTAACATTAGATTAATATATGGTGCCTATACTTGTAAAAAATACACTTTATGAATTTTAAAAAAATACTTATTTATTCCACATTTATTTTAGCCGTGGCAGGCTGTAAAAAAGACAGCGACTTAAACAATAACACGGGCGGATCTACCGGTTCTACTGGTTCTACCGGCAGTACAGGTGTTACTGGCTCTACAGGCACAACTGGTACTACACAATCGGTACCATATACTATAACCGAAAATTTTGAAGAAGCATCAGCATCAACCAAAGCAGCTTATGCTGATGCTAATATAACTTTAGGTACTGGTTCTTGGGATTTTAACGATGCATTGATCGGAAACACAACCTCTGATGCTAAAGACGGAAATTGGGCTGTCAGGTTACGAACCGGTTACATAGCCATGAATTTTGATATTAGCGGATTAACGCAAATAAGCATCAAACATGCCGAATATGGCAAAGATGGAAGCTCTACCTGGCAATTAATGGAATCAACTGATGGAGGTTCAACTTACACCCAAGTTGGCAATAGTATTACCGAAACAAGTACTACTTTAGTAGCCGACTCATTTAAAATTACAGTTACCGGTAAAGTGAGGTTCAAAATTACAAAAGCGGGTACAACCCGTATCGATATTGATGATATCACTTTTAAAGGTACAGGAAGTTCAGGTGTAACCATTGTTGCTCCACCAACAACAGGGCCTGATACTTCGGCATCAACAACAGCTGCTATGCCAAGAGGAGTTACTTTAGGTACTGACGCGCCACCTGAAACCGGTGATAACAGCAACCTTTTATTTGGTAACCCGTCATCGGCAACAACGGCAATAGCAATGGCTGATAATTATCTAATAGACCAGGGATATTATGTAGAATCATACAACAGTACCAAGGGCGAACCAAACTGGGTAAGCTGGCATTTAGATGCATCAAACATAACTCAATCAACCGGCCGTCAAAATGATTTTGCTGCATTTAACGGTTTACCATCTGCATTTTTTGAAGTACAAAGTACTGGTTATAGTGGTTCTGGTTTTGACAGAGGACATAACTGCCCGTCAGGCGACAGAACAAGCTCGACCAATGCAAACGATGCTACTTTCTTAATGACCAATATGATACCTCAGGCGCCTCAAAATAATGAATCAACCTGGGCAAATCTTGAAAATTATTTACGCACACAAGTAACAGCAGGTAACGAAGTTTACATCATTATGGGCAGCTACGGGACCGGCGGAACTGGATCAAACGGTGCCTTAAATTCAGTAGATGCTACACATGTTAACGTACCAAGTAACGTATGGAAAGTTGCTGTAATATTGCCTGTTGGTAATAATGATTTAAGCCGTGTAACAGCGACTACAAGAGTTATAGCTGTTAATACTCCTAATATTAACAGTATTAATTCAGACTGGACACAGTATATAACTACAGTTAGCGCTATTGAAGCAGCATCAAATGTAACTTTATTAACAGCTTTACCTACTAATGTAAGGGCAGCTTTAGAAGCTGAAAAAGATTCAGGTATGTAATTGTTTACTGTCTCAATAAAAAGCCCGCTTAAATTTAAGCGGGCTTTTTATTGAGCGGGACATTTATAAACCAAGTTTAGCTGATATTTCCAGCATTCTTTCTATTGGCTTTACTGCCTTTTCTATGATATCTGTTGGCACCTCAATTTCAGGTGATTCATTCTTTAAACACAGGTATAATTTTTCAAGTGTATTACGCTTCATGTGCGGGCAATCGTTACAAGCACAGTTATTATTTGGCGGCGCAGGGATAAATACCTTATCAGGATTATCCTTTTGCATCTGGTGTAAAATTCCTGCCTCTGTGGCTACTATAAATTCCTTTGCAGGGTTATTCGTCGCATATTTTAAAATTCCTGTGGTTGATCCAATATAATCAGCCATTTGCAAAATAACATCCTCACATTCAGGGTGTGCTAATATTTTAGAATTGGGATAACGCTCTTTTAATTTGGTTATTTTCTCTCTTGAGAATATCTCATGAACCATACAGGCACCATTCCATAAAACCAAATCTCTACCAGTTTTTTTAGCTACATAAGCGCCCAGATTTTTATCAGGCCCAAATATGATCTTTTGATCTGCAGGCAAGCTTTCTACAATGGCTACTGCATTGCTTGATGTACAAACAATATCGCTTAAAGCCTTTAATTCAGCAGTGCAGTTCACATAGGTTATCACCAGGTGGTCAGGGTAATTTTCCTTAAATTTCCTGAACAAATGTGGCGGACAACTATCTGCTAATGAGCATCCTGCCTTTACATCCGGTAAAAGGACCTTTTTGTTTGGGGATAAGATCTTAGCTGTTTCGGCCATGAAGTGTACACCGGCAAATACAATAATGTCGGCACCTGTTTTTGCGGCTTGTTGTGATAAACCGAGGCTATCTCCGATATAATCTGCGATATCCTGAATATCGCCTTCCTGGTAGTAGTGGGCAAGTATGACAGCATTTTTTTCTTTTTTAAGTTTTTCAATTTCATTAAAAAGGTCAAGCGTTGGATCGATGTATTCATCAACAAAACCTTTCAAATTTATTTCCTCTAAGGTATCCATTCCACAAATCAATTAATAATAATTAGTTTATATATATATAAAGAAACAGTTGTTATTAAGGTGTTAGTTATGTTAAGAAATTGCAATACGTTTTGCTGTAAAAGTTGTTTTTAATATTTTATCCACACAGTTTTATAATTTATTATATTGTATAAGCTTGATTTTGAATAGAATGTTAGTTGCAATTTATTTTATCAAAACAGTTTTGTTAATATTTTCTTTTGTAATTAAATGTTAGTTACCGTGTTTAATGATCTTATAATTAGCTTAAAGTTTAATCAAATTTGTCATTAAAACGCCACTTATCAACGTTGTATTTATTTATTAAAAATTTACTTACACAAAATTAACATCTTTAAAGCCTATTACTAACAGAAGCACTAATTTTACACATATTATAGCATAGATATGACCAGAAATGTTGATTTCCTAGTTGTGGGATCAGGTATAGCAGGATTGAGTTTTGCACTAAAGGCAGCAAAGCACGGTAAGGTACTGATAGTTACCAAATCAAACGAAGATGAATCAAATACCAAGTATGCCCAGGGAGGTGTGGCGGTGGTTGTTGATAAAAAAGAGGATTCTTTTGAAAAGCATATAAATGACACTTTAATTTCCGGTGATGGGCTTTGTGATAAAGAAGCTGTGGAAATTGTAATTGAAGAGGGCCCGGAAAGAATTCGTGAAATAATTGACTACGGAACCAACTTTGATAAAACTAATTCCGGTTTTTATGACCTGGCAAAAGAAGGTGGGCATTCTGAATTCAGGGTATTACACTATAAGGATATTACCGGTTTTGAAATTGAAAGGGCACTTTTAGAGCAAATTCACAAAAATCCAAATATTGAAATTCTTACACATTATTTTGCGGTTGATTTAATTACGCAGCATCATTTAGGCAAGTTTGTAAATAAATCAAGTGATGATATTACCTGTTATGGTATTTATGCTTTAGATCACAATACCAATAGTGTTGATAAGATATTGTCTAAAGTAACTGTAATGGCATCAGGTGGTGCTGGACATATTTATTCTATTACTACTAATCCAACTATTGCTACCGGTGATGGTATAGCTATGGTATATCGCGCCAAAGGAAAAGTGAGAAATATGGAATTTATACAATTTCACCCAACTGCTTTATATAATCCGGGCGAATATCCATCATTTTTAATATCCGAGGCAGTTCGCGGTTTTGGTGGAGTTTTAAAGCGTACTAATGGTGAAGAATTTATGCAGGAGTACGATCCGCGAAAATCATTAGCGCCTCGTGATATTGTTGCCCGTGCAATTGATGCTGAGATAAAAAAATCAGGCGAAGACTATGTTTATTTAGATATAAGGCACCGGACTAAGGCTGATATCTTAGCACATTTTCCTAATATATATGCCAAATGTTTGGATATAGGTATAGATATGACCAAGGACATGATCCCGGTGGCACCTGCTTGTCATTATATGTGTGGTGGTATAATGGTTGACCATGTTGGTAAATCATCTATACACCGTTTATATGCCTGTGGTGAGTGTTCATCAACAGGTTTGCATGGTGCAAATCGTTTGGCATCAAATTCATTATTAGAAGCCCTGGTTTTTGCTCACCGTATTTATGAACATGCCATAGGCCAGTTTGAAAATAATGTGATCCCGGAAAATATCCCGGATTGGAACGAGCATGGTGTTCAATCATCTAACGAAGACATATTGGTAACTCACAATGTTCGTGAAATGCAAAAGCTGATGAATGACTATGTGGGAATAGTAAGATCTGATTTCCGACTGGAAAGAGCTATGCGGAGGCTAGGTTTGTTATATGAGGAAACAGAATCTTTCTATAAAAAAACAAAACTATCGGTAAAACTTTGCGAGTTGCGTAATTTGATCCAGGTGTCGTTTATTGTGGTAAAATCAGCTATGATGCGTAAAGAGAGCAGGGGTTTACATTATACTACTGATTACCCTGTACATGCTGAGGTAATTGAGGATACGGTATTTTAAAATTAATGAATAAAAGAGCTATTTATATTAACGTTACCCTGTTTATTATCTCTATTATATTATTGGGATTAATGATCTATTGGCAAATAACAGGCGGTTTTTTAATGGCGAGTGAAACTTTGGCAATCTCTTTACTTTCATTAAGTTTTATCTTTAAAAAATATAATTTGATAATTGGCCAATGGATATCTTTTGTATTATTAGTTATTCTATTAGTAGTGATTATTAATTTTTCCTATACCGTTCAGAATGGAGATACAACAACAACTTATCATACCATTAAATTTACTTCACCAAGTATTAATCTTATAGTGTTTTTGGTACTACTGGCGTTTGCTATAGTGAATTGGAGAATATTCGGATGGCTATTTTATGGCTCAAAAGAGGAAAAACAAGAGTTTTTCAATAAAAAAGTTTCTTTTTACTATCATAAATTTAAAGACGAACCACAGACTGAATTAGAAAATATATTTTTATTGTACAAGGAATATCCTAAAGAAGCCCAGGTTGCACTCACAAAAATTAAGAAGAACGCGGATAAAATTTATAAGAGCGGAAAACGAGGTTCGAACTCGCGACCTTCAGTTTGGGAAACTGATGCTCTACCAGCTGAGCTATTTCCGCTTGTTGCATCAAACATATAATTTTTAATATAACAATACAATTAATCATTCCATCAAAATTCACTCATTCAGTAAATAATAAAAAAATGCCACTCATTTTACCAGTTAAAGATAAAAATCCCGAATGGGGTTCCGACTGTTTCATCGCTGAAAACGCTACCATAGTAGGTGATGTAGCAATGGGTGATAATTGCTCTGTATGGTTTAACGCGGTAATACGTGGCGATGTTAATTTTATTAAGATAGGGAACAATACCAATATACAAGATGGTGCGGTAATACACTGTACTTATTTACATGCGGGCACTACCATTGGTAATAATGTGTCGATAGGTCATAATGCCCTGGTACACGGCTGTATACTGCATGATAATGTATTGGTAGGCATGGGCGCCATAGTAATGGATCATACAGTTGTGGAGCCATTTGTTATAATTTCAGCAGGTGCAATTGTACTTGAAAGAACAAGATGCGAATCAGGTTTCTTATACGCAGGTATCCCCGCAAAAAAAATTAAACCGATTACTGATGAGCAGCGCGAAATGTTAAAGCGCTTACCTGATAATTATATCATGTATTCAAGCTGGTTTAAATAATAGCTTTAGGGCGATACCTGTTCTTTTGGTATTACCAGGTTTTCTTCTGCATCCCAGTTTGGCCTTAAGGTAATCAGTATCGGGTCAACCCAAATATTTTCAGGGTAGCGTTTTTGCTTTACATTACCGCTATCCCACTTTCCGTTCTTATTATCATCATAAACCACCTTAAAGGAATATTTTCCGGTAACAAAGTTTTTATATATTATTGATCCGTTTTTTGATATTGAATTGGTTTGTATAATATGTGCAGGATCTACATATATCTCTACTAAATAAGATTTGCTCGTATCCGGAACCGTAACTTTCATTGTAAGTGTGCTGTAATTCGCTATCTTATCTACAGAGAAAGGTTTAATAAATTTCTTACTCTTATCACCGGTCAGGTAAGTAAGCGCACCTTCATCCATCGATAAAATATACCTGGAATCTTCCTTCCATTTATATTTAATGATTACCCTTTTTAAATTAGCTGTATCCTTACTTATGTCCACATTGCTTACAGCTACCGAATCTTCATATAGCGTAATTTGTGAAGGATCCACAGAAGCTATGGGATATGATGATATGGCAATTAAATTATTAAACGGGTTTAATTTACCGAGGGTACTAATATTTAACCGGGTTGAAAAAGTTTTTTCAAACGATTCTTTTCTACCCTTTGGTATTGAAACGCTATCTAATGGTTTTCCTTTGTCAAAAAACGCAACTCTTATCGAATCAAAATCCATATTTTTCATGTAGATGTTCGCCGTGTCTTTTGTCGGTGAAAATTCCACAATTTTTTGATCATCGAAACCGGGAGGATAAATAACCTTTACGGATGGATCAATTAGACGTTTATTAAAAATAAAGATCATTTTACCATCATTATCAAACTTTCGGCTTACGAATCTAAATTTGGTTGGTTCCTCTTTAAAAAGATTTAACTGTATGCCTGATGTATCACCATATAAATGTATGGGCTGCTTTTTAAAAGCGATCAGCTCGTCGTCTTTATTAAATATTTTGTCCGGTGCTTTTTCTTCCAGGGCATAAATAGTGTAATCGCCGTCATGTAAATTGTTGAGAGAGAAATTTCCGGCAGTATCTGTTGATGTATATATTGATGGTTTCTTTTTACCAAAATATATTGAATCCTTTTCGATTGGGAAAAGCATTACAGTTACATCTTTTTCCTTTTTTTGAGTGATCGTATTAATTACAGTTCCTGATACGCTCAGTGAGTCGATATGCGGGCCGGTTGAAAAAACGTAAGTGAAGTTTTTTAAAACGTTGCCCTCGTTTACATCCGCAATAGCTTTACCAAAATTTATAACGTAAGTTGTGTTTTTTTCTAAAGTATCTTTTAAAGAGATCACCAAACTTTTTCCTTTAATTTTGTATTCCGGTTGTTTGTCCGGAGTGGGACTCATCGTTATTTCGGTATATTGATTTGTCAGTTTATAATATTCATCAAAATCCAACTGAATAATTTTGGAGTTAAAATTCCGGGTATCGTTCGGTGGCGTCGCTTTTAACAAACGGGGAGGGGTAACATCTTTTGGTCCTCCCATTGGCCTCTGAATATTTGCACAACCTAAAACGGCAAAAAGGAGTATTAAAAGCACTAAATTTTGGTAGAAAAAAAGCGATTTTTTATTTAACATGGTTTTTACGAGCTATAAACGATTTTTGCTTTTTGATGAAGATTGTTATTCAAAATTAAAAATAATAGATTTTAGCTAAAATCTATATAAATATTTGATAATCAATTAATTATATATCTATTTTGACATATGAACCATTATTACCGATATATCTGATGGAGATACGCCTGAGATTCTTGATGCCTGGCCCAAAGTACGCGGTTTAATTTTCATTAGTTTTTCCCGAGCCTCTTTTGAAAGTGAAGAAAGACTATTATAATTAAATTCGGTATTGATCTCGCGGTCTTCCATTTTTTTCATGCGCTCAACAATATCTAATTCCTTTTCAAAATAACTCTCATATTTAATTTTTATTTCAGCCTGCTCAATTGTTTCTTTATCGTAGCCTGATAATAATCCATCCAGAGCATTATCAGCTTTCCTCAAATCTGTAATATTAACCTGGGGCCTGCTTAATAAGGCGAATAATTTAGCGCCTTGCGATATTGGAGAAGTTTCCAATGTTTCTAAAAGTGAATTTACTTGTTCAGGATTTAATGAATGAGATTTAGTAAAGGCCACTATATTGTCTGAGTTTTTGATCTTGGCATTTACCTTTTCTAAACGGGAATCACTAATCAAACCCAAGTCATGGCCAATTGGACTTAGTCGTATATCCGCATTATCCTGTCTAAGTAATAACCGATGCTCTGCTCTTGAGGTGAACATGCGGTAAGGCTCTTCAGTTCCTTTGGTTACCAGGTCGTCGATTAATACCCCAATATATGATTCTGATCTTTTTAAGATCAATTCATGTTTATCATGTATTTTTTGATGGGCATTAATACCAGCAATAAAACCCTGTGACGCCGCTTCTTCATAACCTGTTGTGCCATTAATTTGGCCGGCAAAATAAAGGTTGCTAATTTGCTTTGTTTCTAACGTTAGACCAAGTTGAGTAGGCGGGAAGAAATCATACTCTATCGCGTAGCCAGGGCGGAACATTTTTACTTGTTCAAAACCAGGAATTTGTATTAGTGCTTTATATTGGATGTCTTCGGGTAGGGAGGTAGAAAATCCGTTTACATAGATCTCGCAAGTATTCCATCCTTCGGGCTCAACAAATATCTGGTGGCGGTCGCGCTCTGCAAAGCGATTTATTTTATCTTCAATTGAAGGACAGTATCTTGGTCCAAGTCCTTTAATCCTGCCGGTGAACATAGGCGATTTTTCAAATCCCTCTTTTAATGTTTCGTGAACTTTTGTATTAGTATAGGTGATCCAACAACAACGCTGATCATTTGATAACTCAACATCGGTATAAGAAAAGCGACCACGTTCTTCATCACCCCATTGCTCTTCCATCAAAGCGTAATTTAAGCTCCGGCCATCCACACGGGGGGGCGTACCCGTTTTCATTCTGCCTGATTCAAAACCTAACGCTATTAATTGCTCCGTGATTCCTGTTGCAGCACGTTCAGCTGCTCGGCCTCCGCCAAAGCGTTTTTCGCCAATGTGAATGATGCCATTTAAAAATGTACCATTGGTTAGTACAACTGCATCGGCTTCTATTTCTACACCAATGGATGTGCGGACTCCGCAAACCGTATCGTTTTTTACAATCAGCGAGCTTACCATGTCCTGCCAAAAGTCAACTTTTGGTGTTCTTTCCAAAGCTAAGCGCCATTCTTCAGCAAATCTTGCACGGTCGCTTTGAGCGCGAGGGCTCCACATCGCCGGGCCTTTAGACTTATTAAGCATGCGAAATTGAAGGGATGTTTTATCAGTTATTATACCAGAATAACCACCCATTGCATCAATCTCTCTCACAATTTGTCCTTTTGCTACGCCACCCATAGCAGGGTTGCAACTCATCTGTGCTATAGTTCCCATATTCATGGTGACCAATAAAACCGATGAGCCAAGATTCGCAGCAGCGGCAGCGGCTTCACAGCCAGCATGGCCCGCGCCTACGACTATTACATTATATTTTTTAAACATGGCTTATACCATTAAATTATTCAACGTTCCACGTGAAACGTATCGGTTTTTATTGTTCATTTCCGGGTGTTCCACGTGAAACCTTGATTAGCGACGCCAAAGCAAACAGCGCCCATATTGTTTCAAGTACAACAAACGGATAAAATTTTATTAGATAAGATGAGTAACCACAAGTAGCTGCGCCTATAAAATTCATCAAAGTATAGGGGATGCTATTTGCGGGTAGCCTTTTGTATAAGTTTAACAGGAATGCGATCAATAAAATCACAACGCCTGTTGTTGCTATTATATCCGAATCCTTCATGATTACATCTCTTTTAATTCAGTTAATTCCAACCAGCGAAGGCTTTTTTCATCAAGGGTTATGCTTAAGGTGGCAGATTTGTCTATTAATTCATTCAATACATGAGACTCGAGGCCAACCGCGTTTAGCTTGTCGTTGCAGCTTTTAATTTCTTTTTCAAGGGCTGCAATCTCTGTTTCCAGTGTCTCCAGCTCCTTTGTTTCCTTAAAGCTTAGCTTACTTTTTTTAGGTTGAGTTGAAGTGTTTGTCGCGACAGGAGCCGGGTTTAGTCTTTGCTTACGTGCTTCTTCCTGTTCAATTCTGTAGGAAGAGTAGTTGCCGTTATATATAACCACATGACCTTTTTCCTCCACAATAAATAATTGATCAGTTAATTTATCCAACAAATACCTATCGTGAGAAACCATCATTAATACCCCGCCATAGTTGGTTAAAAATTCTTCGAGCACATTTAGGGTGTCAATATCTAAATCATTGGTGGGCTCATCCAGGATCAGGAAGTTAGGGTTCTTCATCAGGATGCTCATTAACTGAAGTCGCTTTTTCTCCCCGCCGCTTAAATTGGCAATAAACCCATATTGTTTTGCAGGTGGAAATAAGAATAATGTAAGCAGGGCAGAGGCAGAGATCATTTTGCCATCGGCCATAGTGATAAATTCAGCAACATCTTTTACTACATCAATAACTCGTTGATCATCCTTAAATACAATTCCTGCCTGGTGAAAATAACCTAATACGGTTGTCTCGCCACGCTCTATGATGCCCGAATCCGGTTGCAGGCTATCTGTGATCATGTTTAGCAGGGTAGATTTTCCGCTTCCGTTTTTACCGGCAAGGCCTATACGATCACCTTTTTTAAACACATAACTAAAATCGTCAGTATAAGTAATGCCATTAAAAGCTTTGCTTATATGATGCAGTTCCATGATCTTATTGCCTTGTCGGGCTGTTTTAACGCTTAGTTCTACTTTTTCTTTAGCGCCACCACCTTTGGTTTTCTCTTCCAAATCATAAAAAGCGTCAATCCTCGCCTTTGATTTAGTTCCGCGAGCTTGCGGCTGACGACGCATCCATTCCAGTTCTTTCTTTAAAAGATTTGAATTCTTTTGAAATTGTTGCTCATCAACAGCTTCACGCTCGGCTTTCTTTTCCAGGTAATAGCCATAATTACCTACATAGGGTATCATCTTTCCGCGGTCAATCTCAATAATCTCGTTACAAACGTTATCCAGGAAATACCTGTCGTGCGTAACCATGAGAATTGTTTTTGCGCCATCGGTCAGTAACTTTTCCAGCCATTCGATAGTATCAATATCCAGGTGATTGGTTGGCTCATCTAATACATAGATATCCGGATCTTCAATTAACAATCTTGCTAATGCAAGCCGCTTTTTCTGTCCGCCCGATAAAGTATTAATATGTTGGTTTAAATGATGGATATCCAGTCTGCCCAAAATAGTCTTGATCTTATATTCATATTCCCAGGCATCAACGTCTCCTAATTCTTCCATTGCTTTATCAATCGCTTTGGCATTATTAGGGTGGTTTTCTAAAAGCTCTTCGTATTTACGGATAGCCTGCTGTTGCACATTATCCGCATGAAAGATATAATCGCTTATAGTAACGGCATTCTTAAAATGGGGATCTTGCTCCAGGTAGCCTAAACGAAGGTCGCGGCTGCGCACAACTTTACCTTCGGTAGGCGAAAATTCGCCAGCCAGTAATTTTAAAAGCGTTGATTTCCCGGCGCCATTTATGCCAACCAAGGCTACACGGCGACCGCGGTTTATGCCTATGGTTACATTTTTAAATAACCATTTATCATGAAAAGAATGGCCAAGATTTTCGGCAGATATATAAGTGCTCACGCTATTTGTTTTATTTGATCGGAGGCGTGTATGAAAATACCCTCGTCACTATTAATTGATTGTTTGTACATGGCCATAGCCACGGTTTTTGCAGGTATGCTCCTGTACTTTTTAAGGCTGCCAATAAGCAGGGGATTGATGAGATACATTAATCCATTCACAAATTTCTCCATTGGCCTGTGATCTTTTCTGTCGCCTGATAATATTGATGGGCGATAGATGTGGAGAGTCGCCAAATGCAGCTGTTGTAAATTATATTCTGTTTGACCTTTAAACTTAGTATAGTAAGCAGAAGAATTTTTATCAGCACCAATAGACGAAACATAATGATATTGTTTAACGCCATTTTTATCAGCTAATTGTCCTAACGTAACCGGGTAATCGTGCTCTATTTTAAAGTAATCAGTTAGATCAGGTGTTTTGTTTTTGGTGGTACCGATGCAACAAAATAAGGCATGTCCATTAATGTCTCCGGTATAATCATCAAGCTTATCAAAATCAACCAAAATCTCGGTTAACTTTGGGTGTGTGATCCCGGTTTTCTTTCTGACTAAAACAGTAATTTCAGCATAGGAAGGCTCATTTAGCAGGATAGTTAATAAACTACTGCCAATAAGTCCGCTTGCGCCCGCTATTATTGCTTTATATTCCATTATACCTTAAGAATTTGCAAAAATACGCATAATTAATTTGTGGAATAAAAATTGAATGTTTAAACACATAAATTTAGATAAATGTTTATGAAAAGTATTATTCAGCAGAAGACCGCGGAAAGAATGACATCGGCTGGTTAAAAGCTAATTTCTCCTTCAGTTTTGGGCCCTATTATAACCCGGAGAAAATTCACTTCGGTGCGCTTAGGGTAAATGATGATATTATTAAAGGAAATACTGGCTTTGGTACGCATCCTCATGATAATATGGAAATCATTACCATTCCGATTAAAGGTGCTTTGGAACATAAAGACAGCATGGGGAGTGTAGGTGTTATACATGCAGGAGAGGTTCAGATCATGTCGGCAGGGACAGGCGTTACTCACTCAGAGTACAATCACTCTAAAACAGAGGATGCGAATACTTTGCGGATATGGTTGTTCCCAAAGGAAAGGAACATTAAACCAAGGTATGATCAGAAGAACTTTAATGAGGTTTTGAAACCGAATCAATTAGCAACTTTGATATCGCCGGATAAAGATGCGGATACGTTGTGGATAAACCATGATGCTGTATTTCAATGGGTGATTTTGAGCCGGGACATACCATAAATTATGATGTAAGAATATCCGGCAACGGCTTATACATTTTTGTAATTGAAGGCGCTGTCAAAATAGACGGGCACACATTAAACAAAAGAGATGCTTTAGGTGTTTATGATTTAAGTTCACTTACAATTGAAACCAAAGCGCAGTCCCGATTGCTTTTGATGGAAGTACCGATGATGTAAACAGGCTTTAGCCTCGGCGATATTTATTTGAACTTACTTAAACAAATAGTTAATTATTTGTTTTACAACCAATTAGTAAACATGTTTTATGGCAGAGCAGGAATTAGAACTAACCGGCTGGAAAAAATGGTTTGCCGAAATAGGCGACCAGTGTTTATTTTTCACCGGATTTATAAGAAATATATTTAGAGGTGGCTTCGAATGGTCGGAATTTGTGCGCCAGTGTTACGAGATCGGTTACCGGTCGATGATGCTGGTGGGTATAACTTCTTTCATTATGGGAGCCGTTTTAATTTTACAGCTAAGGCCCAACCTTGCATCTTTTGGCCAGGAGGGTATGCTGCCTAAAACACTGGCGGTTTCATTAATAAGAGAAATAGGCCCTGTAATTACTGCCTTAATATGTGCCGGAAAAATAGCATCAGGTATAGGGGCAGAGCTTGGTAGTATGAAAGTTACCGAGCAAATTGATGCCATGGAGGTATCGGGCGCTAACCCGGTGCAATATTTAGTGGTAACAAGGATACTGGCGGTAACAATTATGGTTCCTTTGCTAACATTAATAGGCGATGTGATCGGGCTAATTGGTGGTTTTATCGCGCTTAATATTACTGACAGTGTGAGCTGGGCGCTATATTTTAACAAGGTAGTAGCTTCGATAGATTATTCCGACTTTTTACCGGCGTTTGTTAAAACTATATTCTTTGGATTCGCGATAGGGTTTGTAGGATGTTATAAAGGCTTTAAATCAAACAAGGGTACCGAAAGTGTAGGTATAGCGGCAAACTCGGCTGTGGTAACAGCCTCGCTTTGGATTTTTGTAATAGATGCCTTCGCCGTTCAGTTAACCAGTATTTTATTCTACAGATAATGGAAAAGGTTGAGGAACGTAAACAGGTGCCTGAAAAATCAAAAGAAGAGATAGTTATCAATATCAAGCACCTTAAAAAATCCTTTGGAAAAAAAGAGGTCCTTAAAGATATAGACCTTGAAGTGCATAAAGGCGAAAACGTAGTGATTTTAGGTAAATCAGGCCAGGGAAAATCGGTGACGATACAATGCCTTGTTGGGTTGCTTACGCCTGATTCGGGATCAATAAAGGTTTTTGGTGCCGAGGTTACCGATATGAAAGAGGATGAGTTAAAACAACTCCGAATGAAGATTGGCTTTTTGTTTCAAAGCGGAGCGCTATTTGACTCGATGACCGTCCGCGAGAATCTGGAGTTTCCACTTACGCGGATCTTAAAAATGAAAGACCAGCATGAGATTGATGAGCGAATTAGCGAGGTGTTGGAGGGCGTAGGGCTTCCCGATGCTATAGATAAACTACCGTCAGATCTTTCGGGCGGGATGCGCAAACGCATCGGGCTGGCAAGAACATTGATTATAAAGCCTGAAATAATGCTTTATGACGAGCCTACAACAGGCTTAGATCCCATTACATCGCGGGAGATAAGCGAGCTGATCCTGAATATGCAAAAGAAATACAAAACCACATCAATCATCATTACGCATGACATGGAATGCGCCCGCATAACATCGGACAGGATAATGATCATGAACGATGGCATATATGTAGATGAGGGGACATTTCAATCGCTTCACGAATCAACCAACGAATTAGCAAAAGAATTTTTTAAAGATATATCATGAAAACAACGGCATCACAAAAAATAAAAATAGGCCTTTTCACCTTTTTGGGGGTGTTGGTACTTGCGCTTATGGTCTTTTTTATAGGGAATAAAAGAAACTTGTTTAGTTCAACATTTAACCTTTATGGCACATTTAAAAATGTTAACGGGCTTAACGTTGGCAACAATGTTCGTTTTGCAGGTATAAACGAGGGCGTGGTAGAGGCAATTACCATTTTAAACGATACAACAGTTCGTGTTGATCTTACTATGAATGACGATGTTAAAAAGTTCATTAAAACAGATGCAAAAATAAGTATAGGTAGTGATGGATTGGTGGGAGACAAGCTGATCATTATTTCTCCGGGAGGCGTAACCAGCACTCAAACTGTAAAAAATGGTGATAAATTAGAAACAGTGGCCCCTTTTGATGCCGACAAATTAATAGCCAAATTAACCGGCATAGCAGATAATGCCGGCACACTAATCCAAAATTTAGCTTCAATTACCGGCAAAGTCAATAGTGGTAAGGGTAGCCTTGGGCGGTTGTTAAATAATGATAGAATGGCAAATGATTTAGATGCTACTGTTAAACAAGCTCAAACCACAATGGCCAATGTTCATAAAACAACGTCGACGCTTAATGAGGACTTAACCGCAGCGCAACATAACTTTTTGCTTAAAGGCTTTTTTAATAAAAAGAAGAAAGCAGAAAGAGCCAAACGGGATTCAATTAAAAAAGCACAGCAGGCAGCCGGGCAACAATAACAGGCATAAAAAGAGCCGCAAATAATTTGCGGCTCTTTTTTATGTAAATAAATTATAAATATTTAGTCAGTTCCGGAGACATTGGGGTTACCGGTGAACGGAAACGGTGAATCAATTTACCATTCTCATCAATCAGGAATTTTTCAAAATTCCATTTGATTTCGCCTGTAAAATCAGGGTTTGGTGCTTCTGTTAAATATTTAAATATCGGTGCGATATCATCACCCTTAACACTTACCTTTTCGCTAAGCGGGAAGGTAACGCCAAAACGTTTCTGACAAAAGGTTTTAATCTCTGAATTTGTACCAGGATCCTGTTGCGCGAAATTATTTGCGGGGAAACCAATGACAACAACTTTGTCTTTATAGGTATCAGCCAATTTTTGTAATTCAGCATACTGTGGGGTGTAGCCACATTTTGAAGCTGTATTAACGATCAGGATCTTTTTGCCTCTATATTGAGCCAAATCAAAATTCTGGCCGTCGATATCTTTAAGTTTAAACTTGTAAAGCTCGCTGCTTGAGGTAACGAACATTAATGCGAATATTAATGTTAATGTTTTCATAATAATAATAAAGGGTTAAGAGATTCAACAGCAGTAAAATTAGCTAATAAAAGCGCGCTTGCTTAAGTAGAAATCTTCTTTTTGTGTCATTTTTTGCTTGTCGGCAGGCAACTTGTCTTTGTAGCCTAACAAATGTAACGCGCCATGGATAATTACCCGGTGAAGCTCATCTGTTTCAGATACATGAAACTTTAAGGCATTTTCGCGAATGCGCTCTATAGAGATGAAAATATCGCTGATGATCTTACTTTCTTCTTCGGAATTGTCAAAGGTTACAATATCGGTATAGGTATCGTGATCCAGGTATTGCTGGTTGATCTGCAATAAATAAGCGTCGGAACAAAAAATATAATTAAGCTCCTTAAGTTTAAAACCCTCGGCAATAATGGTATCCGTGATCCACTGTCGCACAAGGGTTTTATTTTTTAGTTTGAAGTTAATGTCTTCTTCAAAGAAACTAATTGCAGGCATTATAGTTTAAAATGCAGTTCAACTTCGTTACCTGATGTATTAAATATACACTGATCAGCAAGGTGTTTCATAATAAATACACCACGGCCTGTCTCTAATTCCAAATTTTCAGGTGCTGTTGGGTCAGCCAGGTGAACATAATCGAACCCATCACCCTCATCGGTTACAGTCCAAATGATTCTTTTAGTGTCAACCTCGGCATTAACAATAACTTTTTTATCGGGAGAAAATTTATTACCGTGCTTAATCGCATTAATTAATGCTTCGTTAAGGCAAGTCATCATATTGGCAAAGGTATCCTCGCCTACATTATAGGCATCAGATAAATTTTCTATCAATAACTCCAACTGCGTTATACTTTCCTCTTTTGAAGGCAGCTGTAACGTGTAAAGTTTTGTTTCCTGAACATTTGCCTCTTCCATACTATTTGGCATTGATTTGATCAAAGTAAATATCAATTTTTTGTTTGTAATATAAATTAAGCGCCGGTGTTTCAGTTTTGATCTGCTCTGTTTGTTTTGCCTTCACTTGCTGATAGTCCTGTAACGCTTTTATATATCCGGGAGGCATGTCCTTGCCAGTGTTACTTTCCCTTTTCTGATCCTGGTCTCGTTGTTGCTCAGCTTTTTCTGCTTCTAACAATCGTGACTGGATCTGCTCCTGCCGCTTTAACGCCTCGTCGGTAATATGCTTGTTTACGAGATCGCGCTCGTTTTGTTCCATTTGTTGCGAAATTTTATCAAGGTTGCCCAAATTATTGGTACCATCTTTATTATCCTCCGCGTTTATCTGCTGTAATGTTTCACGTATCAATTGCTGTTCTCGGGCCATGCGGGCTAATTGCTCACTCATCGGGTTTTGCTCGCTTTGTTTTTGCCCGTTCCCATCTTGCTTGCCCTGTTTCTGCATTTGGTCACGGGCCTTTTGCATATTTTGGTTTAGCTGCTCCTGCATTTTGGCCAACTCGCTTAACGATTGTTGTTTGGATTTGCCATTGCCTGAACCATTTTTTGATTTTTGTAATTGATCAAGCGCATCAATCAACATTAGTGCCAAATTATTCATTGCCGTCATGGCGTATTGCTGATTACTGGTTGCTTGTGGTGTTTGCCTGTCGCCAAGGTTTTGCAAGGCTTCATCAATATGATCATTTATACCACTGATTTCTTTGTTAACAGTCGACTGTATTTGTGGGATGCGTTTACTTAAAGCATAGAGGGTATCTTCCGCTGTTTTTAAGTTATCTTTTATATCTTTTTGCTTTTGCGCCAGCGCGATATAGTTAGGGTCAGTCGTATTGGTTGTTTTTAAAGTCTGCATTACTTTTTCTTCATCAAAAGAGCTGTTAACCAGGTTTTTAAGCAAAGCGCGTAATTGTTGGGTATCAATACTAGTTTGATTATCTTCCCCCTCTTGGTTTTGCTGCTTCATTTTGTTGGCCATTTGCTGCATTTGCTGCGCGGCCTGCTGTTGTGATTGAGAAGCTTTTGAGCTGTTGTTATTTTGCAACTCATCGCTGCTTTGCTGCATTTGCTGATCTATGTTTTTTTCTTCCTTCTCCGGATTTTCAAAATCCATCTTACGGTCATTCTGGTCGTTCTCTTTATTAAGTTCGTCCAATGATTTTTTTACTTCTTTAAAATCATCGCTCAACTTTTTTTGTTGCTTCTGTGCTGATTTTGGGTCGATTGCCGAAGTTTTTGTCTGATCCGACAGCTTTTGCTGTTGTTTTGCCAACTGATCCAGCTGCTTTACATTTTGATCCAGTTTTTGATCGAACGCCAGTTTTTTGTACAGATCCAACATTCGATCTAACTCTTTTTTGAGCGATTTGTTGTCTGATTGCATCTTTGACAAATCCTGGCGGGTTGCATCTTTCTGGTCTTGCTGTAACAATTGCTGCAGATTTTGAAGTAATTGCTGTGTTTTCGGATCGAGTACACTATTGAACAGTTTCTCCATTTCCTTTTGCTTTTCGGTTATGGATGGATCCTGCTGCAGGTTTTCCTGGCGGTTAAATTCGTTTTTATGGTTCTCGTCCTGTATTTGTTTTACCAAATCGTCCAAATCCTTTTTCTTTTGCATCAGGTCCTCAATCTGCTTTTTTTCATCAAAAGATAGTTCAGCTTTATTAAGCAGCAGCTCATCCAGTTTTTGCGATTCTTTTTCAACCTGCCCTGCCAGCTTAATTGCCGATTGCATTTTTTGCTTTACAACCTCGGTGCCGGTGTTTAGTTGCTTGTTGAGTTCTATAGCATCCGGGACATTTAAGGTGTGCTCCTGGGAGCGTACTTTTTTATAACCATTTATCGCATCATTATCGGCAACCTCAAAATAGTAGGTTACCTGGTCGCCGGGTTTTATGGCTAATTCTTTTAAATTCCAGTAGTAAAAAAAGTCCGATTGTGTTTGGTTCAAATCGGCTTTAACCTGTTTAGAAAAAACATGCGCCTGCTTATCATTCCCTATTTTATAAAAAAATTGTAATGAAGAAAAGCCATGATCATCCTGGATCTTGCCATTAAAATAGATGGCCTTCATGCTCACCGAATCCGGCTTTTCAGCCACGCTAATCAATGGAGGCTCATCGGCAATCACATTGATGCGATAGCTAGCTGAATCCGTGTTTTTTACTAATATGTTTTGCGGTTTTATTTTGTAGGCAGAAGTTTTAACAACTCTTGTGCTATGCTCAAAAAGATCTGGTGTTATTGGCTTAAGCAAATCGCTTTTATCACCCAGAGAAAAATATAAGCCATTAGCGTTTTGTGTATGAAAAGACCATTTTACGACAGTCCCAGCCGGGATGGTCAAATCGCCTGCGTTATCAATGGTTTCATTCTTTTTATGCAGATAGGCCGGATAGCTCAAGCTCACATCAAAATGCAATAATGACGGACGTAGGTTTACTTTGATCTCGTAAGGTGCCGAGCTAAAGCCATTTGCTGTTAACCTGAATGAGGTGTTTTGTTGCAGGTTGCTGAGTAAATAATTAAACTTACTGATGTTTTCTTTAGTTAATTTAAACGTATTGCCGCCGGTTTCTAAATAAACATCTGCCGGTAACTTGTCACCGGTTAATTTTACATCGAGTTTAAAGTCCTGGCCCTGTATAGTTGATAATGTTTGATTTTGAAGCACAAATTGAAATGGCGCAACAGGCGCAAAATATTCATTATGCTTGATCAGTCTTTTGGTGCTTTCCGTAAGTACCGATGGTGCTGCTAATGCAATTACACAAATAAGGGCAACCGGTGTAATTATCCATTTTAGGTACTTGCTGTTTTCGCGAATGTTAATTGCTGACGGAAAGCTAACCGGTTTTAAAAGCGCAATTTTTTGATCAATACTCGCTTCAATCAACGCGCGGTGCCTTTCATCCTGTACAGCCTGTTTTTTTAACTGGAGCGTATTCAGCAATTTATCATTAACGCTGCTGAAATGTTTGCCGATGATCTCGGCTGCTTCATCATGCGTTAACGTTTTACTAAGCTTTAACCAGGCTAACAGCGATGGGATGATCAACCAAACAATTAATCCTATGTTGAGTAAGATGAAAGCGTAAAACAGGATCGTTCTGAACGCAGTATTGAAATTGCCGAAATATTCACAGAGGGCAATGACGACATACGCTGAAAATAAGCCCGCACCTAAAAATATCAATCCCCGCAAAAGATTGTTTAAATAATATTTGCGGATAAAGACATTGATCTTGCTGATTAAAAGCTCGTAATTTTCAGAAGCATTCATTTGGCAGCGTTATTCCAGTGAAACATATACGGAAATACTCCGTGTGTGTTATAAGGACGTTCAAGATAGAGAAATATTGGCGTTAGCTAAAAACATTTTAAAATTATATAACATTAAGATGATAAGTGCTTATTGTAAAATAATCCAAACATGTATACCTTTATAAGGTAAACTTATTAGTTTAAATTACTAAAATGATCAATAAAGAAATTCAGTTTGTTTCGGACCTGCGCACTGTAGTTACCCGGCTGGTAAAAAAGCTGCGAAACCAGGTTGTTACAGGGCAGCAGTTATCGCTTACAGAGCGCTCTACGCTAGCGCTGCTATTAAACAGTGGCAAGAGCTGGTTACCGAGTGAACTTGCTTCGGCAGAAAAGATCACTAATCAATCCATGTCGCAAATACTAAACAAGTTTTTAGCGATAGGTTATATTACGCGTACCGCATCAGAAACAGATAAGCGAAAAGTACTGATAGCTATTACCGAAGCAGGTATAGAGATGGTTTCACAGGCAAGAAATGAAAGAGACGAGTGGTTAGGTAAAGCGATTTTACACAGTTGTTCTGCCGAAGAAAAAGAGATATTAAAAAAAGCTATTGGGCCATTGACCAAACTGGTGGACTTTGAATAATTATTTTGGGGTTTAAGAGAAAAGGATTAGATGAATATCAGCACATTCAGAGCATTTAAAAGCAGGAATTATAGGTTATATTTTAGCGGTCAATCGGTATCTTTAATTGGTACCTGGATGCAAAAAACCGCGGTAAGCTGGGTTATTTATACCCTTACACATTCTACATTAATGTTAGGAGTTACGCTTTTTGCTAGTCAGTTCCCATCATTTTTATTGTCACTTTACGGCGGCGTCGTTTCCGATAGGTACAACCGTTACAAGGTGTTGCTTACAACGCAGGTACTATCACTAATACAAGCGGTTTTGTTGGCAGTGCTAATATTGCTTAAACATTATGAAGTTTGGGAAATACTGGCACTGAGTGTTTTTTTAGGTGTGATCAATGCTTTTGATGTGCCGGCAAGGCAATCATTGGTTTATGAAATGATAGATGATAAGGATGACTTGCCAAATGCCCTGGCTTTGAATTCATCTATGGTGAACCTGTCCCGGTTGATAGGCCCCGGTATTGCCGGAATTATACTGGAAAAGGTTGGCGATGGCGCTTGTTTTTTATTAAACGCGCTAAGCTTTGTTGCCGTTATTACCTCATTACTCATGATGAGGTTGCCTAAATACATAAGTAAACCGCATACAAAAAACGCTTTTGGTGAATTAAAAGAAGGTTATGCTTACATAAAGCGGACGCCCGAAATTATGTTTGTTATTATTATGCTGATGTTTATCAGTTTGTTTGTATTGCCTTACAGTACTTTGATCCCATTTTATGCACGTGATGTATTTCATGGTACGGCATCAACCTTTGGGATAATTGATAGCTTTATTGGTTTAGGCGCTTTTTCAGGAGCGATCTTTTTAGCTTCTATTAAACCGGGGCATAACCTGAAAAAGATCCTTGCCATAAATACTTTAGTTTTTGGTGCCGGGTTGGTGCTGTTCTCGCACGAAAATCATTACGTGCTTGCATTGGCATTCTCGGCGCTCGCCGGTTTTGGTATGATGTCGCAGATCACCATAAGTAACACCATTTTGCAAACAACAGCCGAAGCCAGCATGCGCGGGCGTGTGATCAGTTTTTATGCGATGGCATTTTTTGGGATGCAACCTTTAGGCGGATTGGTTATTGGATGGGTTTCCAAATGGATCGGCACAAAAGATACCATGTTGGGCGAAGGCCTTGTTGCGTTGATAATTGGTGTGATACATATTGTATTTTTACGAAAGGCCAAACAAAAAGCGAAACAACCCCCAATAATTGAACCTGTAGGTGTTGATGCCGCGCACGCGACCGCATAATTATAGATTAATACATTGGCGGCAGTACGTAGCTGTAAAAATGCTGTTAGTAATGATGCTAAAATGTACTAACTATAATTATATTGCATGCCAATTATAGCCTATAATTAATTAGCCGAAAATTAACCCATCATGCAAAACATTAAAACCAATAAACTTTTTGTTGCGAGCTGTTTATCCCTATTGGTAACGTCACTGTCTTTTGGCATTCGTGCCGGAATAATGGGGCAGTTAGGCACCGACTTTAATTTAAATGCCTCCGAATTATCAACTATAACAGCCACTGCATTTTGGGGGTTTCCGTTGGCGGTTGTGATCGGTGGATTTATTGTAGACCTTATTGGTATGAAAAGGTTGCTGGTTATGGCCTTTGTATTTCATCTGCTGGGTATTGTACTAACTATTTTTGCGCAGGGCTATTGGACGTTGTTTTTCTCAACTTTACTCATCGGCATAGCTAATGGAACTGTTGAGGCTTCTTGTAATCCATTGGTTACAGCATTATATCCCGAAAATAAAACAACGCGCTTAAATTATTTTCATTTGTGGTTTCCGGGAGGTATAGTGATAGGTTCTTTGTTAGTTTTGTTATTCACCCATCTCGGTTTAAACTGGCAAATACAGGTTGGTGTAATGATCGTCCCGACATTGATTTACGGCTATTTATTTTCTAAACTCGATTTCCCGGTTACAGAGCGTGTTGCTGCCGGCTTTACTACAGCGGATATGTATAAAGGTGTTCTAAACCCGCTTTACATTTTTATGTTTGTTTGTATGTGCGGCACGGCTATTACGGAATTATTTACCAACCAATGGACAGGGGTTTTATTTAAGGCCGTTACCAATAATGCTATTTTGATATTGACTTTTGTAGCTACCATACAAGTAATTTGCAGGGCATTTGCGGGACCAATAGTTCATCGCCTGGCGCCACAGGGTGTTTTATTGATCTCCACTATCCTATCGGCATTAGGGATTTTTCTTTTAGTTACACTACAGGGAAATGCCATCTTTTTCGCGGCAACGGTGTTCGGACTTGGTGTGGCGTTCTTTTGGCCTTGTATGATTGGTTTTGTGGCCGAAAATATTCCGCAATCAGGTGCATTGGGTATAAACCTATTGGGCGGCGGTGGTATGCTGGCTGTATCGTTCTACACCATTTTTATGGGTGGATTTTATGATAACCATACCGTAAAACATTTAGCTGCCGGGGCAAGTTTAACCGATTACCAAAAAGCGGCGGCGGATACGCCAATGGCAAATGAATTAGCTCGCGCGCAAAGCCTTGCCGGGTTTGACGTTTTGCATACTACACTGCTTATTCCAATAGTGCTGATAGTTGCATTTGGAGGGCTTGTATTTTATATGAATACACAGCGTAAAAAAGCTGCAGTGGCTAATTAATTGTAATAATATTGCGATAACTGGCAAAAATACCCGTTTAAACAGGTAATGGTATAATTTACAGAAAACAAGATCGTTATACAAGCGTTGTTGGGATATTGTTATAGGAAAATTTGTTTCTTAAAAAAGATATCTATAATTTCACATACTACTTGTGTAACATGAATAAATCTACGAAAAAGATTGTCATATTTGATGACGATGAGGACATTCTTTCAATATGTGTTTACATTTTAGAAGAACAGGATTGGGAAGTACATACCTTTACTAATTGCAACAATATTATTGAACGTATTAATGATATAAAACCCGATGTTATTTTAATGGATAACTGGATACCGGATGAGGGTGGAATTATTGCTACTCAAACATTAAAAAAAGACGCCGAACTACAAAATATACCTGTGATTTACTTTTCTGCAAATAGCGATATTCAAATACTTGCTGAACATGCCGGAGCTGATGGCTATCTGGCAAAACCATTTGATCTTGAAGAACTTGACAGGGTAATTGGTACAGTATTAGTTAAATAGAATTTATTTATTCAAAAATAAAAAGAGGCTCAACAATTAGTTGAGCCTCTTTTGTTATGTAGCTTTTACAGTATTAAAAACCTGGGCCGCCACCCGGTCCGCCACCGCCCCCGGGCCCGCCACCACCAGGCCCGCCACCACCAGGGCCTCCGCCATTATTTCTTCTGAAATTACGCATTGATGGGTCTTGCGTTGGTGCTTTGCCGGCAAACTTTTGAAGGCGTATTGTAAGCGTTGCCAAGTAATAACGGGCCAGTCTGTTTACGTGAGTTTCTGTATTTGAACTTGCTGTTGAAACGTCAGTAAAGCCAGTATTTTGATTAAATAAGTCAAACGCTGATAAGCGTATGGTTGCGCGGTTTTGCTTTAAAAACCTGCGCTCAACATATACGTTTAAAATATTAGGGTTGGTAGCATCTACAGATGTTGCGTAGCCATAATTTATTGTTTTGGTATAATCATAGCTGAAGGTCCAGTCGCCAAAATAGTTTTTACCAACAAGTTCCAAGGTCCAGGTACGAATGTTTGATGTTCCCTCAGTAAGTGCATTATTTACTGAGTTGTCTGTACGATTGATAGCATAATTGGTTAAAAACTGGGCATCAATTACATCAGTAATGTCAGTTCTAAATTTCATTCCCGGTGTAAACTGTAAGTTTTTGGAAATGTTTTTTTGCATATCCTGTTTATAAGTGGTTGAATCTACGCTGGTTAAATAACCAATGTTATTAGCATAAGTAATGTTACCAATTAATGATAACGTATATTTTCTATTATCCCACGGTTTTGCGTAAACAATGCCGGCCGATGCGGTATAATAGCCGTTAGTGTTTAAATATTGTGTTAAAATAGTGTTTTGCAAACTAGGGTCAAGCGTATATACTTTTGGATAGGTAATGGTATTGGTTACCACATCATTTTGTATGGATGAGAAACTAAAATTAGTAAATAACACATTTCCCGTTTCAAAACTGAATGCATTATATCTAATAGAAAGATTGTTGGTAAATTCCGGTTTTAAATTAGGGTTACCTTGTACAGGATATAAAGCGTTTGAAAAGTCAGTAACAGGCTGTAGTTGCTGGAATGTTGGCTGGCTGCTTGAGCCGTTATAATTTATACTTAAGTTATGGCTACGCGAAAAATTGTAAACATAACGAGCCGTTGGAACGATATCAAATGTACTTACGTGGGTATGATATCCTGTTATTGGATCATTTCCATCTAAAACAGCGGGCTGCACTCCAATACCTAAAGTATAGTTATATTTTTTCTCAACAACGCGGTAATTAACACTAAAAAGATTGGTTGTAAATGTATAATTGTACTGGTTGCTTAAAGCAGAGTCACGGTGAAACTGATCATAATAGGTTAAAGAGTCTGTTTCCTTATTATTGTCAGTAATGGAATAATTATAAGTATAATTAAATTGCAAATACGATACGCTGCCTACTGGTAAAAGGTAAGAGAACGTTGCCCCATAGCTATTTGTGCGGCTATTGGTATTAATTACTTGGTTTATAGGTGCAGTTGGTGTTCCCGCAGTATAGTTATAAACCGGGTTTTGATATTGATAACTTGGCGCAGATGAAAAAGTTAGATTAACACTTAAATTGTGGCGATGGGCAAATTTGTGATTGTATAACGCAGTTAATCCATATGTAGGTGCTGAAGAAAAGGCATAAGTACTATCCGTATAAGCAGAATATATTGATCCATTTCTGCGGGCAACGTTACTTTCATTATCATAAGTATTTACGCTGGCATAAGAAAAGGTTGGAGTAACTTTTAAATAATTAATGGTATCCGGCGTATACTCCATATTCCATGTAACACGGTGATTAATATTTCTGTCGCTTTCAGTGCTTGTTTGGTTATTGGTTGTAGGAGAGCCAACAGAATTGTTGGTCTGCTGAATAATATTATTAGTTACAACAGTATTATCCGCAACGGAATAGCTTCCGTAAACGGCAAGGTGTTTTCCCCATTGATCGCGAAAGTTAAAACCTAACGAGTGGGCATCACTAATACCATTTTGCGGCGTTATTAAACTGCTGTTGCCGCCACCCCCTCGTGCTGCATTACCACGGCCGCCCCCGCTAAAACCCCCGCCCCCGCCGCCACCAGAGGTTGAGCCAAACGAAAATGTGTTGACGTTTGTGTTATTGATACTTCCCAGTATTGCCGTTTGCTGGTCGCCGTTAAAAGTAAATCCATTAATTGTACCAAGGTATCGATTCGCATCAGGTATACCCTGGCTTGCGGGTAACAGATCCGCGCCGTCGCCGCCTGTTGCTTGAAGTGTATAACCATAGTTCTTATCCTTACGGATAGTTATATTCATGATTTTGTTTGGCTCACCAGTTTTTACCCCATCTAAATTGGCCTGATCGCCATAATCATCAATCATTTGAATATTCTCCACTACGTCTGCAGGCAGGTTTTTAGTAACGCTTTGCACATCACCGCCCATAAAGTCCTTTCCGTTTATACGAACTTTGGTAACCTGTTTGCCTTGTGTGGTAATATTTCCATTTACGTCAACATCTACTCCGGGAAGCTTTTTAATCACATCCTCAACAGCAGCATTGTCGCGTACTTTATAATCGCTGGCCCTGTATTCAGTTGTATCTTCTTTAAAAGTTACCGATTGGGTTGCCACAATATTAACGGTAGCCAATGTATTGGATTCAGCTTTTAATATAATTGGCGCCAATACTACAGGTGTGGTTCCGGCATCAAAAGAATAGTGCCTTTTTATAGCCTGAAATCCTATAGACGAAATGCTTAAAGTGAATTTGGTGCCTGTAACGGATGGAAAATTAAATTTTCCGTTGGGA
Organism: Mucilaginibacter sp.; assembly: GCF_965225845.1. Lineage (GTDB taxonomy): Bacteria > Bacteroidota > Bacteroidia > Sphingobacteriales > Sphingobacteriaceae > Mucilaginibacter. Next base: position 386,184 of record NZ_CBDDBL010000001.1, on the reverse strand, counting down.
TCGGCGGCGGTTAATGAGCTATCTCCTTTATCGGATATCACCTTAACCAAAGCACCGGGAATAGAAAGTTTAGTGGAATCTAAAATTGTTCCGCTTACCGCCCGGCCATTTTGAGCGAATACGCATTGTGCGGAAAGTAAGATTACAGAGAGTGCGAGTAAAAACTGTTTCATAAGTTTAATTAAGTATTATTCAATGGTATTACTACAATTTTAAACTACAAAGGTTGTATTTTAAACTTATAATTGGTTAATAATCATAGTATTGTTACAGGCAAAACAAAAAAGGGCCGGATATTATCCGGCCCTTAAATAAATTCATTACTGACTATTAGTTACTTAAACCAAGGTATGATGTTACGCTGCTTAAGCTGTTAACGTTAATTCCGGGGTGTGTTAACTCAAGATTAGTGAGCGAAGTTCCTGGTATTACAACCACTCTGAACTGCGCGCTGTTGTTTGTAATATTTTGATTAGCTTCAAGTATTACATATCCGACACCATAAGAGTCAAATGATATTGAAAGGCCGGAATTGTTGGTGAAAGGCAGAGAAGAGTAAGCAGCACCACCCATTGGCCTGTAATATACTAACACTACACCCTCGTCAACAATTGCTTGTGTTATACCCGGAATCGAATATGGGGCAGACACAGTAGAAATATTTTGATTGGAAAGTACATAGCTTGCGGCTCCTGCACCGGTAGCACCTGTTGCTCCAACAGCACCCGTTGCGCCTGTTGCGCCAGCAGCGCCTGTTGCACCTGTCGCTCCCGCTGCGCCATTTGATCCGTTGCTGCCGTTAGCGCCGGCAGCACCTGTTGCGCCGGTAGCTCCATTTGTCCCAGCAGCACCTGTTGCGCCGGTAGCTCCAGCGGCACCATTTGATCCGTTGCTGCCATTAGCCCCATTAGCACCTGTTGCGCCGGTAGCACCCGCAGCGCCATTTGATCCATTAGATCCGTTTGCACCTGTTGCGCCGGTAGCACCTGTTGTTCCATTAGTGCCGTTTGCACCAGTAGCACCTGTTGCGCCCGTTGCGCCGGTAGCACCTGTTGTTCCAGCGCCGGTAGCACCTGTAGCACCAGTAGCGCCCGTTGCTCCTGTACTACCAGTCGCACCGGTATTCCCGGTAAATCCAGTATCAGCGCCGGTCGCACCTGTAGCGCCAGTAGCTCCTGTGTCTCCCTGTGGTCCGGGAGTTTTGTCTTTACGGCATGCACCCACGGTGAATGCAATTACACATAAAATTGATAAAGTAAGTCTTAGTTTTTTCATAGCTCTAATTATGGCTTAATAGCGTGTTTTACGACGCGCGCTTATAATTAGTTACAATTTTTTAATATTGATTAAATTTAAATCAAAGTTTTCAACAACTTGCTTCACAATTGTTTGTAATTGGCTTGCCAATAGATTAAAACTATTCTGTATAAATTTCGTTTATGTAAATAAAAAATTAACCTATGAATAATGTACAAGCAAATTTGCACGCACGTGTGCATAACTGGGCTGATAGCATTGGCTTTAGGTTAAATGCATCGCAAACCAATAAAAAAAGTAAAATTATTACTAACCATTACTTTTTTGAGACATTTAATTTTTTTGAAAAGGCGCGAGAAAATGATCTCAATCATTCAAAATTTTTATGTTTTGATATGTATGGCGAAAAAGTAAATGTGAATTCATTATTAGATTTACAGGCAGCTTTCTTTGAAAATATAAGTCAGCTTAAGTAAATCTTACAAAGGGACTATATTAAATACGTCGCTTTAAGTTCAGCACACTTCATAGTATCTGCCATGGCAGAATATTTGTACTAATATTCCAATCCTGTCTTTTGATTTAAAAAGAGTATCAATTTGATCAAGATCCATTTGTGAAACAGGTCTATTACCGATAGCTTTAGAGGTTACAACGATTTAGAAAAAACTTTTGAGCATACCAAAGTAAAACATGTTGACGGAAACTACATTACAGAGGGTGATAAACACACTAATTCAATAGAGGGTTTTTGGAGCCAGTTGAAAAGAGTATTGTAGTCACGTTTCATCAGGTTAGCCCAAAACATTTACACCGCTATTGCCATGAGTTTGGCTACAAATACAATACCCGTAAAACTACTGATGTTATCCGTTTTGAGGACAGCATCAAAAATGTTAACGGCAAACGTTTAACTTATGCTAACTTAATTTCTTAACTTTATATTATGGCAAAGAAAAGAAACAGGCAGAACAAAAGACACGCCCTGAAAAGTACGAGAAAAGCGATCTCGCTATTAACGGCACGTTTGACGATGCTATGAAAGTGTTTTTTATTAAACCCGATAAAAAGGATAAGAAAATGAGGCCTATAAATGAGGCTTTTTTTTATATTCGTTCTTACTTACACCAAAGCGATGAAAAACTTAATTATTGTAACCTTTTTATTCATCTCTACTTATGTTTTATTTGAAAGTAAACAACAAAAAGCAGAACATACTGTCAAAGATTACATTCATTTAAATAATCCAAAAGCGAACTTAGATAGCATTAGGTTTACCGCATTAGATACTATTAAAAATGTAATAGCTGTTTTAAAAATGAAAATGATTCATGACAATCAGAATCGCCCTGTTTTTATCGGTTTGTTGTATTATCAATTAAATAAAGATTTAACAAAAATTGAAGCCGTTTACACTAATTAAGATAGTTTTATCCCAACTGGTATCTAGTTACCTAAAAAAAATTAAATACCAATCAAATGATAATAACCAGGAATTTGCAGGCTATAAATGGTTAAATGCTTATTCCGGCTTTTGTAAGTTTCCTTTAATATCCGGATTTTGCGGAGGCAGCTTCGTAACCACCATCTCAATTTCGGTTTGTTTCACAGCTACGGCATATTCAGCCGGCTCTATCTTGCTGCCGATTGCTTCGGCATAAACCTGGGTAAACTCGGCTCCGATATATAATATGGCCGATGTATAATAAATCCATGTTAATATTACAATAATTGAGCCCGCAGCGCCGTATGCAGAACTGTTTGCAAAATATTGGATGTATAAACCAATAAGATATTGGCCAAGCATAAAAAGTATTGCCGTGAATATTGAACCTGAGCGCACATCTTTCCAGCTTATCTTTACATCTGGTAACACCTTAAAAACTATAGTAAACAGCACGGTTATCACTACAAATGTGATGGCGAGATTAATTACAAAAATAATAACGGTAACTCCGGGAAAGAAATATTGTATTTTATCGCTAAGCGCAGAAACCAAAATGTTAACCACTAACGACACCAGTAATAGAAAACCAAGACTCGCTATCAACGAAAAAGATAGAAACCTGTTTTGTATTAACTTTAACCAACCTCTTTTAGGTTTAGCCTTAACCCGCCATATAATATTTAGCGAATCCTGTATTTCTACAAACATGCTGCTTGCGCCAATTAGTAATATAATTCCACCTGAAATTAATGCTGCGACACTTTTAGCATGCACCGCATAATTTTTTATAATATCCTTTATTTGTGTTGATGCCTGCATACCCATGTAATGCTGTATTTGTACATAAAGTAATTCGCGGTTTTGTGCATCCCGCAAAAACAAGCCAATTAGCGCTAAAATCAATACTAATAATGGGGCAATTGAAAATATGGTATAATAAGCAAGAGATGCGCTTAATTTAAGGCCATTATCATTTATAAAGCTCATAAATGTTGCCAGGATAATTTTCCACCAGCGGTTTAAATATTCTTTTTTAAAAATCTTCATACTTATCGAATATATTTGTAATAAAGGGGTTATGTGTTTAAAATAATCCACTAACCTTAATATCGTAATGAAAAAAGTTATTTATAATACTAAGCCATTATTCTTGTTAATGTTTGTTTTTTTAGCAAGCAATTTTAATGCCTTTGCGCAAAAAACTAATGTGTGGGTTGTATGTAATGCCGAAAAGGAGAGAGGAGCAGATGCTTTATCCGACACGGGAAGAGACAGGGCTATTGCTCTTTTTAAAGCATTAAGGCATGATGATATCCAGGTTATTTATATAACGCCTAAACATTTATCGGCCCAAACAGCTGAACCTTTGGCAACACACAAAAAGATATTGCCCCGCGTATATACAGACAGTGTTCGAAAATTTGCACAGATCATCAGATTAAATTTTATTGGAAAAAATGTACTGATCATAGCAAACTATGACACGGTTGTACCGTTGGTTGCTGAGCTTGGTGGTGAATCCCCTTTTGATGCTTTAGACAAAAATGACCACGACCAGTTATTTTGCCTTACATTAAAAACATCAGGCGATGTGGATTGCATTGTGCGTTATTACGGAAAAAAGCATCATGTGAACGATATTCCGCAGCAGGATATTTTAGATAATTATTCGCAGGGCGTGCCCGGGCGTTAATTAAAGAGCAGCAAACGGAACATCCAATAATTCATAATTTTTCCAGCCGTTATAATCAAAATGCCACCATTCGGTTGGGAGTTCGGTAAAACCATGCGCTTGCATAACACTTTTTAATAAAGCGCGATTGATTATTTCCTGTTTAGGCAAATCGATATAATTTGACGCGGCTTTTTTGCTGAAACTATCAAAACCTGTAGGCATATCCAGTTCTTTACCTGTTTTAAGGTATATGATGGTTAAATCGATAGCGCAACCGCGATTGTGTTTTGATCCTTTTTCCGGATCAGCAACAAAGTCAGTATCTCGGATCAGTTCATAAAATTTCACAGTTACAGCATACGGGCGATAGGCATCGTATATTTTCAAGCCCAAACCTTGTAATTTTAAAGCAGCTTCAACTTGTTTTAACGCCAAAACCACAGGTTGCCTGGCGAAACCTCTTGCTTGCGGATACATTTGATGATGCGCGAAATTATTAGTGGTCGCATAGCGGATATCAAGCGCGATTCCGGGTATAACCTTTTTTATTTCTACAAGTTTTTTATCGGGGTCTTGTTTTACCTCGTCATAATAAGCGGCAGTATTACTTACATCGGGCCTTTTGCTATTGTCTTGATAATTAATGCCTGAAAAAAGCAGGATTAATAACAAAACATGGCGTATCATATTACCGGTGTGAAACGATTAACAGATCAAGATCTTTTGTTGGGATAGAAAACCGTTCGCCGATATATTTACTGGTTAAATGCCCTTGGTAAATGTAAACAGCATTCCGAACACCTGCATTCTGCCATATCACATTTTTAAGGCCGCCATGCTCGCCGATATCTAATAAAATTGGGGCGAAGATATTGGTTAATGCATAGGTGGCTGTCCGGGCTACCCGCGAAGCGATGTTCGGGACACAATAATGTATCACATCGTACTTGCGAAACACGGGATGTGTATGGTTGGTTATTTCTGATGTTTCAAAACAGCCGCCCTGGTCAATACTTACGTCAATAATAACAGAGTCTTTTTTCATTTTGCTAACCGTAGTTTCGGATATGATGCATGGGCTGCGTCCATCTTCAGCACGCATGGCGCCAATGGCAACGTCGCAAGTGGTAACCGCTTTTTCCAACACGATAGGCTGAACCACCGAAGTAAACACCCGTGTACCTATATTATTCTGTAATCTGCGAAGTTTATAAATGGAAGGGTCAAAAACCTTTACCTGTGCACCCAGGGAAATGGCGGTTCGTGCGGCATATTCGCCTACAGTTCCGGCACCTAATATTACAATCTCTGTTGGGGGAACGCCAGTTATGCCTCCGAGCATTAAACCTTTACCCTCGAAAACGTTGCTCAAATATTCGGCTGCTATTAATATGGATGTAGCTCCCACAATTTCGCTCATGGCACGCACAACGGTTAATGAGCCGCCTTCATCCTGTAAATGTTCAAAGCAAAGTGCGGTGATCTTCTTATTAAGAAGCGCCTGAAGGCAATCATGCTTAAGCGTAGAAATTTGCAACGCAGATATTAATATCTGGCCCGGTTTCATCATTTCTATCTCGGCGAGTGTTGGCGGCGCTATTTTTATAATGATGTCAGCCTCGTAAACCTTTTGCGTATCGTAACAGATTAAGGCACCTTGTTCACTATAATCTTTGTCAGAAAAATTAGCAGCCTGGCCTGCATTGCTCTCCAGCATTACATTGTGTCCATTGTTTATTAACAAAGCCACTGATAAAGGTGTTAGTGGAATCCGGTTTTCCTGGAAGGAAACTTCTTTTGGAATACCTATGTATAATTGATTTTTTTGAGCCTTAACCTCAAGCATTGATTCCTGCGGTTGCATCATTGCCTGCTTGGCAACATCAGAAAACCCACTGTATTTCCCTGAACTCATTACGGTATAATTTCTGGATGATGAAGATAGGGAAAAAATTAGAAATATGTAAAGTTAAATGTGCTCAATAGTTATATAGCGTGAACCCCCGTCAACAACCTTTATGCTAACACTAATATAATGATCTGGTAGTAATTCCGGGATTCTTTCAGGCCATTCAATAAAGCAATAATTGCCTGAATAAATGTATTCTTCAAATCCCATATCCAGCGCTTCGGTTTCTTTCTTCAACCGATAAAAATCAAAATGATAAATAGTAATCGCGGGGGCCTGATACTCATTTACAATGGCAAATGTGGGGCTTGCTACATTATCGCTTGTCCCTAATGCTTTACACATCGATTTGATGAGTGTTGTTTTACCGACACCCATATCGCCATAAAAAAGAAAGAAACGGCTGTCAGATGCAAAGGATAGGATAGCTTCAGCTGTTGCATCCAGTTCATCAAGGTTATTTATAAGAAGTTCCATTTTTAGGTATCTCGTATAATATTAAGTCGAGATCATTAACTTTTTAAATCTTTTATCTGCAGTTATAATATTCAATTTTATTTCGGCCCGTAAGTTACAATAGGAATAATCATTTCTTCTAATGAGATACCACCATGCTGGAAAGTCTCGTTATAAAAATTAACAAAGTGATTGTAGTTATTCGGGTAAACAAAATAACCATCCTCCTTGGCAAACACAAAGCTTGAGCTTACGTGCAACTTAGGCAGCATGGCATCATGCGGGTTGCGGATATGGAAAACTTCTTTAGCGTTAAAATTTAAATTACGGCCTTGTTTGTAACGCAGGTTAGTATTGGTGTTCCTGTCGCCGATAATTTTGCTTGGTTTTCTGACGCGGATGGTACCATGATCAGTGGTAATAACCACACGTACTTGTTTTGACGCCAGGAATTTCAACAAATCAAATAATGGCGAATGCTCAAACCATGATAAGGTTAATGAGCGGTAAGCCGAATCATCGCTTGCCAGTTCGCGGATCATTTGCATGTCGGTACGGGCATGTGACAGCATATCCACAAAATTGTAAACCACCACATTCAAGTCATTGTTCATTAGGTTGTTTACTGATTCATTCAAGGCGCGGCCCTCATCAATATTCAGTATTTTGTGGTAGGATAGTTTTATATCCTTACGAACCACACGTTTTACCTGGTCGGCAATAAAGTCGGCTTCAAATAAATTCTTGCCGCCTTCGTCCTCGTCGTTTTGCCACATTTGCGGGTAACGGCGTTCCATTTCTAATGGCATTAAGCCGGAGAATATGGCATTACGCGCATATTGCGTAGCGGTTGGTAAAATGCTGTAGTAAGTATCTTCTTCTTCCAGCCTGAAATATTCTGAAATGATCGGGTTGATGATCTTAAATTGATCATAACGTAAATTATCGATCAGGATAAAAAACACAGGACCTTTGCCATCCAATTTAGGGAAAACCTTCTTTTTAAACAATTGTGGTGAACTGGTTGGCGCTGTATCCGGATTTTTAATCCAATCCAGGTAATTCTTCTCCACAAACTTGCAGAATTGGGTATTGGCTTCGGCTTTCTGTAAAGTCAGAATTTCGTGCATGCCGTTATCCTGCAATTGCTGTAGCTCAAGCTCCCAATAGATCAGCTTTTTGTAAACGTCCACCCATTCCTGGTGGCTCAGGTTGTCATTCAGGGACATCCCTAAATTGCGGAAGTCCTGCTGGTAAGCCATGGTTGTTTTTTCGGTAACCAGGCGCTTGTTATCCGTAAGCTTTTTTATGGTCAATAATATTTGCCTTGGGTTTACCGGCTTGATCAGGTAGTCATCAATTTTTGATCCGATGGCATCTTCCATCAAATATTCTTCCTCATTTTTAGTGATGAGGACAATAGGGACATCGTTATTAATATTTTTTATTTGTGATAAAGTTTCCAGCCCGGTTAAGCCCGGCATATTTTCATCTAAAAAAACAAGGTCGAAGAAGTTGTTTTTAAAGGATTCAACTGCATCCATACCGTTGGTAACGGTAGTCACTTTGTATCCTTTTTCGCTTAAAAACAGTACATGGGGTTTCAACAGATCAATCTCATCATCGGCCCACAATATGGTAGTATCCTGCATAATATTTTCGTAATAGGTACTTATAACCCCTAATAATCAGTTTTGTTACAGATATTAAAAGGATTAACAAAATTTTAACAAATATAAGACACGCATTGTACCTTTACTTCTCATTTTTGCAGGATATAAAAACAACCTTGAATAAAAAGAAAATTATAAATGACCCTGTTTATGGGTTTATCAGCATCCCGTCAGACCTCATATTCGACCTGATGCAACATCCTTACTTTCAGCGCTTACGTTACATTAAACAAGTTGGGATGACCCACCTGGTTTATCCGGGTGCGTTACACACCCGGTTTCACCACGCTTTAGGCGCATTACACTTAATGAGCCTTGCAGTTGAAACGCTGCGCTACAAAGGCCAGAAAATTACAGAAGCCGAAGAAGAAGCCGTTAGCGTGGCCATATTATTACATGACATTGGCCATGGTCCGTTTTCCCATGCGCTTGAGCAGATAATTGTTAAAGGGGTATGGCATGAGGATATATCTAAACTGCTGATGAATAAGCTTAACCAGGAATTTAATGGCCGTTTAAGTATGGCTATTGAGATATTCAACGGCACTTATCCTAAAAACTTTCTGCATCAATTGGTATCCAGCCAATTAGATATGGACCGAATGGATTACCTGAACCGGGACAGTTTTTTTACAGGTGTATCCGAAGGGGTGATCAGTTCTGACCGGATTATCAAAATGCTGAATGTGGTTGATGATCATATTGTGGTTGAAGAAAAAGGGATTTACTCAATAGAAAAATTTCTGATCGCCCGCCGGTTGATGTATTGGCAGGTATATCTGCATAAAACAGTAATTGCTGCTGAGTTTTTATTGTCTAACATTTTGAAACGCGCCCGCGCTGTAGCCATTGAAGGCGAAGAACTTAAATGTACCCCTGCGCTAAATCACTTCCTGATGAATAGTATAAACAGCGAAGAATTTTTAATGGAAGATACAAACCTGGAGATTTTTGCCGGGTTGGATGACACCGATATCATGGCAGCAGTTAAAATATGGGAAGGAAGTACAGATTTTGTGCTATCAAAACTTTGCCATGACCTGGTGCGCCGTAACCTTTACCATGTCGATATTACCAATGAATTACCAGATAAAGATAAGGTTGAAGATTTAAAGCAAAAGGCAGTAATTAAATATGGACTAAGCTATGAGGATGTATCATATTTCGTTTTCACTGATGATGTTCGCAATAATGCGTATAAACCGGGCGACGGCAGCATATTGATATTAATGAAGGATGGCAGCGTAAAAGATATTACCGCGGCAAGCGATAACTCAAACCTGGAAGCATTAGCAAAAACCGTAAAAAAATATATTCTGTGCTATCCGAAGGATTTGATTTAATAACATGATTGATATAGAGAAGTTGGCGGTGTTATAATAAATTATAATTAACGTTTAAACTTAATTTCCAGTTGTTTAGTCTTAAATATTCAGCCAATTATAAATTTGCTGCTTCAGTTTTAACATTTAAATTTGCCGGATGCAATTTACTGCACAACAGATAGCCGCTTTACTTAACGGAACAATTGAAGGAAACGCTTCAACTTCTGTTGGCAAGCTGGCTAAGATAGAAGAAGCTACCGAAGGTTCACTTTCATTTTTGGCTAACCCAAAGTATGAGCAGTACCTGTACACTACGGGTGCATCCATTGTAATAATCAATAACGACCAGCAATTGACAGATGCGGTAAAGGCAACACTCATCCGCGTTGAAAATGCTTACACGGCGATATCGGTATTATTAGAGATCTATAATAAATTCAAACTTGATAAATCAGGTATTGAAGATCCGCATTTTATACACCCAACAGCAAAAATTGGCAAGGATGTATATATAGGTGCATTTAGTTATATAGGCCCAAACGTTAAGGTGGGCAATAACTGCAAAATATATCCTAATAGCTATATAGGCGACGATGCGGTTTTGGGCGATAATGTTACGTTGTTTTCTGGCGTGAAGGTTTACTTCGACTCGAAATTAGGTAACAATGTAATCATTCATTCCGGTGCGGTAATTGGTAGTGATGGATTTGGGTTTGCACCTTCAGCCGACGGATCTTACAAAAAAATAAGCCAGATAGGGAATGTTGTGCTAGAGGATGACGTTGAAGTTGGCTCAAACACAACTATTGACAGGGCAACAATGGGGTCTACGATCATACGTAAGGGGGTGAAGTTAGACAACCTGGTACAAATAGCCCATAATGTAGAAATTGGTATAAATACCGTAATTGCTGCGCAAGCGGGCGTATCAGGTAGCACCAAAATAGGTGAACGTGTTATTTTGGGTGGCCAGGTGGGAATAGTAGGACATATTAATGTGCCTAATGGAACTCAAATGCAGGCGCAATCGGGCTTAAGCCGGTCAATCAAGGATGAAAATCAAAAGTGGGCAGGTTCGCCCGCTATGCAATATAGTCCGCATATGAGGTCTCAGGTTGCACTGGCCCGTTTACCGGAACTGGAAAAAAAGGTTTTAGAATTAGAAAAAGTTATTGCGGAACTGCAAAAAGCAAAGACTGATTAATTTTGCAGTTAATATTTAAGCTATGAATACAAAACAAAGAACGATAAAAGCCCCTGTTTCAGTTTCAGGCACGGGGTTACATACCGGACAAAAAGTAACTCTGACTTTTAATCCTGCAGAAGAAAATCATGGCTATAAGTTCAGAAGGGTCGATCTGCCCGGCTCACCTGTTATTGATGCGGATGTAGATAATGTGACCGATACTTCACGCGGAACAACCATCACTCAAAACGGTGCGAGTGTTAGCACTATTGAACACGTATTAGCTGCGTTAGTTGGCCTTGAGGTTGATAATGTATTGATAGATATGGATGGTCCTGAAACACCTATTATGGATGGCAGCTCGATCTTGTTTATTGACGCTATAACTAAAACCGGTTTTGTTGAACAGGAAGCTGACAGGGAATATTACCATATCCCATACAATATCCACTATACCGAGGCTGACCGCAAGGTTGAAATGGTGGCTATGCCTTTGGACGATGATTATCGTTTTACGTGTATGGTTGATTATAACTCTCAGGTACTGGGCAGCCAGCATGCGAGCATTTCAACCATATCGGAGTTTGTTAAGGAAATTGCGTCATGCCGTACATTCTGCTTTTTGCATGAGCTGGAAATGTTATTAAAGCATGACCTGATCAAAGGCGGCGACTTAAACAACGCCATTGTTGTTGTTGATAAAGACGTTGACGAAGAAGAATTAGCGCATTTAGCTAAAATATTTAACCGCAAGGATATTAAGGTAGCCCCGCAGGGGATATTGAACAATATAGATCTTCGATATCAAAACGAGCCGGCAAGGCACAAACTGCTGGATATGATTGGTGACCTTGCTTTGGTAGGTACACCGCTTAAGGGCCATATAATGGCAGCAAGGCCGGGTCACGCCGCTAATGTTGCCTTCGCTAAAAAGATCAAGGCGCTCATCAAAAAAGATAAGAGCAAGAAACGCTTTAAAGCTTACGACCCTAATGCAAAACCGGTTTATGATACTGTTGACATTATGGCTAAACTGCCGCACAGGCAACCGTTTTTGATGATCGATAAGATCATGGAAATTTCAAAAACTCATGTGGTTGGTGTTAAAAACGTGACCATGAACGAGGACCTGTTCCGTGGGCATTTCCCTGGTGCGCCTATCTTCCCGGGCGTATTGCAAATTGAAGGTATGGTACAAACCGGTGGAATATTGGTATTAAATACTGTTCCCGATCCGGAAAATTACCTTACCTTGTTTTTAAAGATAGAAAATGCCAGGTTTAAAAGTAAGGTGGTGCCGGGCGATACGATAGTTTATTATTGCGACTTGACTTCGCCTATCCGTCGTGGTATAGCACAGATGAAAGGCGTAGGCATGGTAGGCGACCGCGTGGTTGTGGAGGCCGAGCTGATGGCGCAAATAGTTAAAGTAAAAGAAACAGAAGCATAGCATGATACAACCGTTAGCATACATACATCCACAGGCTAAAATTGCCGATAATGTAGTGATTGAGCCATTTGTTACTATACATAAGGATGTTGAAATTGGCGAGGGTACCTGGGTAGGCTCCAATTCTGTAATTATGGATGGTGCCCGAATCGGCAAAAACTGTCGGATTTTCCCGGGCGCTGTTGTTTCTGCGCCGCCACAGGATTTAAAATATCGCGGCGAGCCAAGTACGGTAACTATTGGTGACAACACCGTTATACGTGAATGCGTTACCCTGAACCGCGGTACGGCGCTGGATAAAAACACAACTACAATAGGTAATAATTGTTTGTTAATGGCTTATGTACACGTAGCGCACGATTGTGTTATAGGCGATAATGTGATCATCGCCAACTCGGTGCAGCTTGCAGGCCACATTAATGTGTACGACCATGCTTTCATCGGCGGTACATCAGCTGTGCACCAATTTGTGGAGATAGGCGCGCATTGTATGGTGTCGGGTGGGTCATTGGTACGTAAGGACGTTCCGCCGTTTACCAAGGCAGGCCGCGAACCTTTATCTTATATCGGGATCAATTCTGTTGGCTTACGCCGGAGAGGGTTTTCTGCGGAAACCATCAACGAGATTCAGGAAATTTATCGTATCATCTTCCTGAAAAAATATAATATTACCAAAGCGTTAGATATTATTGAAGCTGAATTTAACCCAACCGTTGAGCGCGACGAGATCATCAATTTCGTATCCAACTCACAAAGGGGTATTATGAAGGGCTTTGGGAATAGTTAACTGAATTTGTCCATGGCCGATAGTCCATGGACGATAGATATAATATTTTGACTATCGACCATCATCTATGGTCTACGGACAATCCATGAACATAACCCTCCAAAATATAGGCCGAAGATTTAACCGAGAGTGGATATTCAGGAGGGTTGACTATACTTTTACCAGCGGTGAAAGCTACGCCATATTAGGATCTAACGGATCCGGAAAATCAACATTATTGCAGATATTAAATGGCAGTTTATCTCCATCGGCAGGTACAATCGGATATGAGCTTAATGGTAAAAATATAGCTGTTGAAGATGTGTTTGTACATCTTAGTCTTGCTGCACCATACCTGGAGTTGATTGAAGAATTTACTCTCACTGAGATGATAGACCTTCATTTTAAATTCAAAAGCTACAAAGCGGGGATGGATAACAAAGCGGTTATTGAGCTGTTGGCTATGGAGAATAATAAAAATAAACTGATCAAATACTTTTCCTCGGGTATGAAGCAGCGGCTTAAACTTGCGCTCGCTTTCTGCTCAGATACCGCTTTGCTAATGCTGGATGAACCAACAAGTAATCTTGATTCCCAAGGTGTAGACTGGTATTTAAACCTTGTTGAAAGATTTGCTGAAGATCGCCTAACTATAGTTTGCTCCAACCAGCCACATGAATATGGTTTTTGCGGAAAAAAACTGAACATTATAGACTATAAAAGTTAATTTATAATTAGATAGAGCAAAAAAGCCCGGTTGCTCTTGTTGATAAAACACAAATAAATCCTAATAAAAAACCAAGCAGAATAAAAAGTGTTATAAATAACATGAAAACACTACTGCTTGCAATCGCCATATTTACATCATCGCTAACTTTTGCGCAGCAAAAACCGCTGGCGCGTGGTACTGTCTACGGCTCAAAGCCGAACACTACTGAATTAATCCCAGCCGCAAAGCTGGATTCTTTCATGAATACAAAAACCCGGATCAGCACCGCTATAAGAGGCGTGGTGGTTAAGGTTACAAAAACAAAAGGTGGCTGGTTTGAGATAGCCGCAGGCAAAGGCAAAACCATCGCGGTGCATTTTTCTAAATATGATGTTACAATACCGATGGATTTAAAAGGCCGTACCGTGATTATTGAAGGTGTTGCGGCAAGGCAATTTTTAGCTGATGATAGTCAGCAGATCGCTGGTCAGAAAGCACAACATGCTAATAATCCAAAGCAATTAACTTTTGAAGCAACAGGGTTGATAGTGGATAAATAACCCCCATCCCCCAGAAGGGGGAGTAAATATCAAAGGCCGAAAGATCAATTCTTTCGGCCTTTTTATTTAAGAGTTTTTCGTTCCCTTTCAGGGGGGATTATTTACTCAAATACATCGATTTTTCTTTGTACAAATGCCTGAAGTACGGATCCTGTAGATTAGGGATAAAGCGGATCGCTTCACCAGTCGATTTCATTTCAGGGCCTAATTGTTTGTTAACCTCCGGGAATTTATCGAAAGAGAATACAGGCTCTTTGATCGCGTAACCTTCCAGCTTGCGGACAATATTGAAATCCTTCAATTTATTAGCCTCTAACATGATCTTTGCGGCTATATTGATGTAAGGTACATCATACGCTTTCGCAATAAATGGTACCGTACGTGATGCGCGCGGGTTAGCCTCGATAACGTAAACCTTTTCTTCTTTTATAGCAAATTGGATGTTGAGTAATCCACGAACATTCAATGCTATAGCGATCTTTTTGGTGTATTCTTCCATCTGGCTGATCACATTGTCCGACAAATCAAACGGTGGTAATACCGCGAATGAATCTCCAGAGTGGATGCCGGCAGGCTCTATGTGTTCCATTAAACCAATAATATGCACGTCATCGCCATCACTTATTGAATCCGATTCCGCTTCAGAGGCACGATCAAGGAAGTGGTCGATCAGTACGCGGTTCCCAGGAAGGTTTTTCAATAAGCTAACTACAGCTTTTTCCAGATCTTCATCGTTGATCACAATGCTCATGCCCTGTCCGCCTAATACATAGCTTGGGCGAACCAATACCGGGTAACCAACATGGTGTGCAACTTCTAATGCTTCTTCAGCGCTTTCAGCAACACCATATTTTGGATAAGGGATACCCAATTCTTTTAACAGGTCAGAGAAACGTCCGCGATCTTCGGCGATATCCATGTTATCAAAGGAAGTACCGATGATCTTGATACCATGCTGGTGCATTTTCTCAGCCATTTTCAAAGCTGTTTGCCCGCCCAGCTGAACGATCACCCCGTAAGGTTTTTCCAATTCTATGATCTCACGAACATGCTCCCAGTAAACCGGCTCAAAGTATAGCTTATCAGCCATATTAAAGTCGGTTGATACTGTTTCAGGATTACAGTTAACCATAATGGCCTCGAAACCAGCTTCCTTAGCAGCAAGCAGACCGTGAACGCAGCTGTAATCAAACTCGATACCCTGGCCTATACGGTTAGGACCAGAACCTAATACAATGATTTTCTTTTTATCAGATACTTTAGATTCGTTCTCACCCTCGTACGTTGAATAGTAGTATGGTGTTTTCGCGTTGAATTCCGCAGCGCAGGTATCCACCATTTTATAAACACGTTTAATACCCAGTTCCTTACGGCGCTGGTAAACGTCCTCTTCAGTCACATTACCTAATATATAGGCGATCTGTGTATCTGAGAAACCTTTTTGTTTAAGGGTGTATAAGAAATCTTCAGGGATGTTATTCAGGTTATAGCGGCGAAGCTCAGTTTCCAGGTTAACCACGTCAACAATCTGGTTCAGGAACCATCGGTCAATCTTGGTAGCTTTTCTAACAGATTCAACCGGTACACCTAAGCTTAGCGCATCATATATATGGAATAACCTGTCCCAGCTTGGATGCTCCAGGCTGTACATAATTTCGTCCAGGTTGCGACTTTGGCGACCGTCGGCACCTAATCCGGCGCGACCGATCTCCAAACTCTGGCAAGCCTTCTGTAATGCCTCGATAAAGCTACGGCCTATGCCCATAACTTCACCAACAGATTTCATTTGAAGGCCTAACTGGCGGTTAGCACCTTTAAATTTATCAAAGTTCCAGCGGGGGATCTTCACGATCACATAATCCAAAGTCGGCTCAAAATATGCTGAAGTTGTTTTGGTGATCTGGTTTTCTATTTCATCAAGGTTATAACCTATAGCTAATTTAGCGGCGATTTTCGCGATCGGGTAGCCAGTTGCTTTTGATGCCAATGCAGATGAACGCGATACACGCGGGTTGATCTCGATAGCGATGATCTCCTCATTCGCAGGGTTAACCGAGAACTGAACGTTACAACCACCAGCGAAGTTACCAATGGCGCGCATCATTTTGATCGCCTGGTTACGCATTTGCTGGTAACAGCGGTCGCTCAATGTCATTGCTGGTGCAACGGTGATGGAATCTCCGGTGTGGATACCCATCGGGTCAAAGTTCTCGATAGAGCAAATGATAATTACGTTGTCGTTGTTATCACGCAAAAGCTCTAACTCGTATTCCTTCCATCCTAAAACGGCCTGTTCAACCAAAACCTCGTGTGTGGGTGATGCCTGCAAGCCGCGGCTTAAAGCCTCATCAAATTCTTCTTTCTTGTGTACGAAACCGGCACCTTTACCGCCCAAAGTATAGCTTGGGCGTATAACCAATGGAAAACCAATAATTTGTGCCGCTTCTTTGCCCTCTAAAAACGAATTGGCGATTTTTGAAGTTGCAACGCCCACGCCAATATCCACCATTAGCTGGCGGAATGCTTCGCGGTTCTCAGTCTTTTCGATAGCAGCCAAATCTACACCAACTATTTTAACACCGTATTTTTCCCAGATGCCGCGTTCAGCAACCTCAATACAAAGGTTTAGCGCTGTTTGGCCGCCCATGGTAGGCAGCACCGCGTCAATGTGTTGTTCCTGTAGTATTTTCTCGATGCTGTCTGATGTCAGCGGCAAAAGGTACACATGATCAGCAATAACCTTGTCCGTCATGATGGTGGCGGGGTTGCTATTAATAATGGATACAGAAATACCTTCATCTTTTAATGAAAGTGCGGCCTGTGAACCGGCATAATCAAATTCGCAAGCCTGACCAATAATAATGGGGCCTGAACCGATAATCAGTACTGATTTAATGGAGGTATCTTTGGGCATAGGGCTTTTATATAAGTTAAAAGTTCTAAGTCAAAAGTTAAATGTCATAAGAGCAGACAATAACCGTTTTCCTACGCGCTGAAAGCGGAAATCCCGACCCCAGCGTTCGGGGTGCAAAGATAGAAAATAAGAACTATTACGGGGCTAATTTTTTCAATTTTAATGTCATGTAATAAAAAAAAATTTTTAAGCTATTTTAAAAATTTTATATCTGATATTTACCTAACCAATAAACTTAGTACAATGATCAAAAAGCCCTTACCTATATTAATCGTTTTGTTATTTGTTTTTTGCGGATGCGGCGTATTCGAGTCGGTTGTAAAATCAACATTTCCGTACACTACTAATCTAACAATCCCCGCCTCATCCGAACCGGGGAAGCAGTATACCGCATTAAGTATGGCGACCAGCTATGATCAAAACTTCAGCAGGGATGGGAATAATGCCAACCACATCGGGCAGGTGATGGTGGTATCGGCGAAACTAAGATCAACCGAACCAGCCGGATTTAACATCGGCAACCTGGAATATGTGAAATTATATATGGCAAAACATGATGGAAGCGATGAAATACTGGTAGCCTCAAGAACAGACATTACCAAAGAGGTAGGCAACAGCATTATACTGGATATAGATAATTCTAATTTTTTAGACCAGATGGTGCGCCAGCCCGATGTAAGGATCCGCATGGTGTATAAACTGCGTAACGCAATTAGTACAGATGTTACCGTAAAATTTGTTTTGGGGATAAGCGCTTATTCTAAGGATTAAGCGCTTATTTTATCAAATGATTATCAATATCCGGGAAGATAGCGATCGGCTGGTATGCGCGCGCCTCGTCCATTTCCATGTACCCGTATGACATAATGATCACCACATCGCCAACCTGCGCCAAACGTGCAGTGGCGCCATTAAGGCATATAGTACCCGAGCCGCGTTCGCCTTTAATTACATAGGTTTCAAAGCGGGCGCCGTTGTTGTTATTTACAATCTGAACCTTCTCATTGGCAATAATATTTGCCGCATCCATCAAATCTTCGTCAATCGTAATACTGCCTACGTAATTCAGTTCTGCCTGGGTTACGCGAGCACGATGGATCTTAGATTTTAACACCTCAATTATCATGGCGCAAAGTTAATGTATTATAATTCATACTTCATAATTCAAGCTTCATGCCAATGTAAAACCATCGGCAAGTCGCTCATAATCAGTTTATCAATATATTATCGATCAGTCTGGTTTTGCCAACGCGCGCTGCTACCAAAGCAACAATATTTTTAGTGTTTTGATTGGCCGGCTGCAAAGTTTCGCTATCAGCAAATTCAAAATATTCCAGCGAAACACCCGTCTCTGCATTTATAAACGCGGCAGCTTCATCCAGCAGGGCGGGGATATTGTTAGCATCAAATTCATCCCTGATGCGAAATAAAGTTTTTGATAATACAAGCGAATGCTGCCTGTCCTCAGCTGTTAAATGAATATTCCTTGAACTCATCGCCAGTCCGTCATCCTCTCGCAAAATAGGGCACATAACCAGTTTAACAGGCAAATGCATTAATACTACCAATTTACTGATCACCATAAACTGCTGGTAATCCTTTTGGCCGAAGTATGCAGCATCAGGTTTAATAATATTAAATAGTTTATAAACCACTTGCGTAACGCCCTGGTAATGCCCCGGGCGAAACTTGCCTTCCAGCAAATGCTCAATTTCACCGAGCTGTAAATGCCAATGCTCATGAGCAGCATACATCTCGTTAACAGGCGGGTTGAATAAAATATCACAGCCTGCATCAATCAGCATTTGGGTGTCCTTTTCAATCGGGCGGGGATATTTTTCCAGGTCCGAGGGGTCATTAAACTGTGTGGGGTTTACAAAAATGCTGCAGATAACCACGTTATTATGCTGCTTAGCTTGCGCGATAAGTGAGAGGTGGCCGCGGTGCAGCGCACCCATTGTTGCTACAAAGCCTGTTGTTTTGCCGTTGTTTCGCAAATCAGCTAAATAGTCTTGTACCTCGCGGGTGGTTGTAAATATCTTCAAGGCGTTAAAAATCTTAAAATAACGGGCGAAAGTAATTAACTAATTGAGAATAGGCGAATTTACTTGCATAATACGTTGATACTTCATATAATATTGATTATATTTGCAAACTCAAATTTTTTTGACTGCTTATATAATTTAATACTGATTTAAAGATGGGTAAAGCTAAGCTTTTGTTCATAACTCATGAAATGTCGCCTTTTCTGGAACTCTCAAAAATTTCTGAAATCACACGTCAACTCCCGCAGGCAATGCAGGAGAAAGGTTACGAGATCCGTATCCTGATGCCGCGTTTTGGAAATATTAACGAGCGCAGGAATCGCCTTCATGAAGTTATTAGGTTATCGGGGATGAATATCATTATTAATGACAATGATAATCCATTAATTATTAAAGTTGCGTCTATTCCGGCGGCGCGTATGCAGGTTTATTTTTTAGATAATGAAGAATACTTCCAGCGTAAACATGTGTTTAATGACAAAGACGGGAAGTTTTATGCCGACAATGACGAGAGAATGATCTTCTTTTGCAAAGGCGCGTTAGAAACTGTTAAAAAATTAGGCTGGGCTCCTGATGTTATCCATTGCCATGGCTGGATGAGCGCATTGGTGCCGGCTTACTTAAAAACGACTTACAAAGACGACCCAACATTTAAAAACTCAAAAATTGTTTATTCAATTTACGAGAATGAATTTACCGAGCAATTAGGCGCTGATTTTGCCAATAAGGCTGTAATGAACGACATGACCGAAAAACATGTAGAAGCTTACAAACCAGGTACAAACGCTGCTTTATATGCCGGTGCTATTCAGTACTCGGACGCTTTGGTTTTAGGTAGTGAAAACATTGATCAGGATGTGTTAAATAATGTTAAAAACAGCCACAAATCGGTTTTGGAATTTAATTCTACATCAGATTTGGAAAATTATTACAATTTTTACGACGAAATTGCTAGTGAGGAATTAGCACAAGTTGTATAAAGCATTGAGATCATATATGAAATTTTTCCGGATAGACTTATTGACACTGTTGATAAGTCTTTTTATTTTGAATAGCTGTAAAAACCAAGATACTACAGGCTTAACGCTGGGTACTAAAGGCACTTTGAGCGGCTCTGTAACTGATACAGCTACAGTATTTACCAATACTGTGCTTGATGACTCTGTATCTACAACCAGCATTACTAAATGCCCGCTTGGCTACATTAATGATCCTATTTTCGGCACATCATCTTCCAACCTGGTTACCGATCTTAACTTACCTGGGTCAACTGCTTACACATTGCCAGTTGGTACTGTTTTTATTGATTCTGCAAGGTTGGTTTTATCTTACGCTGACGGTTTCTATGGCGATTCATTAGCCAATTATACCATTAATGTTTACCAGTTAAGCCAAAGGCCCGCTACTGGAAATAATTATTTTAGTAACGCTAAATGGAGCTATAATACAGGCAACGTGATTGGTACAACTACATTTCAACCTCGGCCGTTAGATAGTATTAAAATCTATCGGATTATACAGGGAGCTCCGGATACACTTTATAAAGTACCACCACAAATAAGAATACCAATTAACCCAACCTTTATTAGCCAATATTTGTTTAACGCCGGATCAACAGCGGTAAGCTCAAATAATATATTTAAAAATAATATTAAAGGGCTTTTCATAACGCTTGATCCTACCAAAACAACAGGTGTTGGCGGAACAATGATGATAAAAGCGCCAGGCGACTCAACGTTAGCTGTATACATCAGGGCTTCTAATGGATCGGTAATTGACACATCTGTTGTTTACCTTGATGTAACCCAACATGCCTCGCAAGTAAAACACAGTTTTTCTCAGCAGGTGCAAACTGCATTAAATAACAAAACAACATCGGCTAACCAGGTTTATTTAGAAGGGCTTTCTGCCACACGTGTGAAAGTTAGCTTTCCATACCTTCAAAAATTGTTTACTACTGTTGGAGGTTCTGGTAGTGTTGTTATAAACCGTGCCGAGCTGGTCGTGTCTCCTGTAGCTGGTTCAAATATTCCTGCTTATTTGGTCCCATTGCCTAAGTTAACTATGTATCGTTATGACATAGCGCATTCGCGAATTGATGTAGAAGATGCATATGACCTTGCAAATGCAACATCCGTTGCGGAATTTGGCGGATATTATCAATTGGCGACACCGCACTCTCCGGCTGCATATCACTTTTTGGTAACCAATTATTTGCAAGATTTAATAAGTAACCAAACAATTGATTACGGCACTTATATAGCGCCGGTTGATACCACAAATACAACAAGTGTTGATATTGGCCCAACAATTTCAGTTGGAGCAAGAACTACTGCTGTTGGCGGTTATATAAACAGTGCAGGTGCGGCAAACAGTCCTTATGCGATGAAGCTGAACGTGATATACACTAAAACAAAGTAATAAATAAACAGCACCTGTTAGCGTTAAGCTTCAGGTGCTTTTATATTTATATATTGTGTTGGTTATTATATAGTAGCTCCTTACTTTTACCTCTCAAAAACTAATACAGTATGTGCGGAATTGTTGGCTATATAGGCTTTAGGGACGCTTACCCCATTATAATTAAAGGTTTACAACGTTTGGAGTACCGCGGCTATGATAGCGCTGGTATTGCCTTGTTGGATACAGAACTTAAGGTTTATAAAAAAGCCGGGAAAGTGAGCGACCTGCAAAACTTTGTTAAAGATCTTAACCTTAAGGGAACCATTGGTATGGGCCATACCCGTTGGGCTACACATGGCGCGCCAAGCGACCGCAACTCGCACCCGCATTCATCAGGCAACCGTAAGCTTACCATAATCCATAATGGCATTATTGAGAATTACGGGATTATTAAAGAAACCCTGGTTGCAAAAGGCCATGTTTTTTTAAGCGATACCGATACCGAAGTTTTAATTCACCTGGTTGAAGATATTATTAACGAAACGGGCCTCGATCTGCAGGAAGCCGTACGCGTTGCCCTGAATAAAGTGATCGGTGCTTACGCGATAGTAATCATGAGCGCCGATGAGCCAGATATGCTAATCGCCGCCCGTAAAGGCAGCCCGATGGTTATAGGCGTTGGCGAAGGCGAGTATTTTATTGCTTCGGATGCTACGCCAATTGTTGAATATACCAAGAATGTAATTTACCTGAATGATAACGAGATCGCCTACGTGCATCGCGACAGCTTACTGGTAAAAAATATAGACAATACCGTACAAACCCCATATATCCAGGAGCTTGACCTGAAGCTGGAAATGCTTGAGAAAGGTGGTTTCGACCACTTTATGCTTAAGGAGATCTACGAGCAGCCAAGGTCGATCCGTGATTGTATGCGTGGCCGTATCTACCCGCAGAAAGGCAAAGTTCAATTAGGGGGTATAAAAGAGTATGCTGAAAAGCTGAAAAATGTTGACCGTATTATCATCGTGGCGTGCGGAACATCATGGCATGCCGGTTTAGTTGGTGAGTATTTGATCGAGGAGTATGCGCGCGTATCTGTAGAAGTGGAATATGCCTCAGAATTCAGGTATCGTAACCCTATCATTACCGAAAAAGACTTGGTTATCGCTATTTCACAATCAGGCGAAACTGCTGATACCATGGCAGCGCTTGAACTAGCGAAAGAAAAAGGAGCTACCATATTTGGTGTGTGTAATGTAGTTGGTGCATCCATCCCTCGGACTACTGACGCCGGTGTGTATACACATGCCGGTCCGGAAATTGGTGTTGCATCAACCAAAGCATTTACCGCGCAAGTAACCGTTTTAACACTGATGGCATTTTATATCGCCCAGCAACGCGGTACCATCACTCAAAGTAAACTGGTTGAATATTTAACTGAGCTTGACCAGGTGCCTGAATTAGTAGAAAAAGCGCTTAAATCAAACGAGCACGTTAAGGAAATAGCAGCAAGGTTTAAAGACTCGAGCAATTGCTTGTTCCTTGGTCGCGGAAGTTCATTTCCTGTAGCTTTGGAAGGTGCTTTAAAACTGAAAGAGATCTCCTACATCCACGCCGAAGGTTACCCTGCAGCTGAAATGAAACACGGCCCTATCGCTTTGATAGATGATGCGATGCCGGTGGTATTCATCGCCACACAAAATTCATCGTATGAAAAAGTGGTAAGCAATATTCAGGAAGTTAAGGCACGTGGCGGGCATGTGATCGCCATTGTATCTGAAGGTGATACACAGGTTCGCGATATGGCAGAATACGTAATCGAGATACCACAAACAAGTGAAGCATTTGTGCCTTTGCTGGCTACCATACCATTACAATTATTGGCTTACCATATAGCGGTAATGCGTGGCTGTAATGTGGATCAGCCGCGTAACCTGGCAAAATCGGTAACAGTAGAGTAAGAAATAATCATAAATAGATTAACCAATAACGGCAAAGGCAACCAAAAGCGTACCTTTGCCGTTTATTATTTAAATACATTTTGGACGCTCAGCACCTCAAACATAAAAACTTCGATTTTGCAACCGGCGAACTGCTGCTGGTTGACAAACCGGTTGGCTGGACAAGCTTTGATGTGGTAGGCAAGCTGCGCAATTCGTTTAAACCGCTAAAACTTAAGGTTGGCCACGCGGGCACACTTGATCCGCTGGCTACAGGCCTGCTGATTATCTGCACCGGTAAAATGACCAAGCAGATAGATACTTTCCAGGCTGAAGAAAAAGAATACACAGGTACGATGATCTTAGGCGCAACCACGCCATCGTACGATATGGAAACCGAGCCGGATACCCAATTCGACATCAGCCATATTACCGAAGGGCAAATAAAAGCAGCCTGCGTGCAATTTACAGGCGATATCCAGCAATACCCGCCCGCGCATTCCGCCATTAAAATTAATGGTGAGCGCTTGTACGAAAAAGCCCGCCGTGGCGAGGATGTTGAATTGCGTTTACGTAACGTAACCATCTCCGAGTTTGAAATTACCCGTATTGAATTACCCGAAATTGATTTCAGGGTGGTATGCAGCAAGGGAACTTATATCCGCTCATTGGTGCATGATTTTGGCAAAGCTTTAAATAATGGTGCCTACCTATCGA
Organism: Mucilaginibacter sp.; assembly: GCF_965225845.1. Taxonomy (GTDB): domain Bacteria; phylum Bacteroidota; class Bacteroidia; order Sphingobacteriales; family Sphingobacteriaceae; genus Mucilaginibacter. The sequence goes on along the minus strand of NZ_CBDDBL010000001.1, from coordinate 361,749 downwards.
AATTGCGCCGCACACGCAGCGGCAATTATAAAGTGAGCGATGCCTGGGAGGTGATGGCGTTAGTTGATATTATCCGTGAACAAAAAATCAGAGCAATCGATACCGAATCGGTGAAATCATAGCAATGAAGATCTATCATAACATTAATGAGTTTAAGGCGATCAATAACGCCGTTGTTACCATCGGTACTTTTGATGGTGTGCACTTAGGTCACCGTAAAATTATTGAGAGACTAAAGGAGCTGGCTGATGAGTGCGGCGGCGAAACGGTCATCCTTACCTTTTTTCCACATCCTCGGATGATCTTGCATCCGGAAGATGAAAGCCTTAAACTGATCAATACCATTAATGAAAAGGCTGCGCTACTGGAAAAATTAGGTATTGACCATTTGATCATCACGCCGTTTTCACGCGATTTCTCAAACCAAACCCCTGAAGCATACATTCGCGATGTACTGGTAAACACCATCGGTACCAAAAAGATTGTGATTGGCTACGACCACCGTTTTGGTAAAGACAGGCAAGGCAGCTTTGACGACCTGCTAAAGCTCTCAGCCATTTATGGCTATGATGTTGTAGAGATCCCCGAGCAGGACCTGAATGACGTTGCAGTAAGCTCAACCCTTATTCGTGAGGCATTACTTAATGGCGCTATCGAATTAGCCAATAACTTTTTAGGCTACCCATTTTTTATTACCGGCAAAGTTGGCCGCGGCGACCAGATCGGGCGCACCATCGGGTATCCAACTGCCAATATCATTATCGAAGAAACGTATAAACTGATCCCGGATGATGGCATCTTCTCAGCCAAAGTCATAGTACGCGGCAAAAGTTATAAAGGCATGGCTTACATCGGCTCACGGCCAACTATTAATGGTATTACCCGAAATATAGAGGTAAATATTTTTGATTTCAAAACTGAGATCTACGGTGAAGAGATCCGCATGGAGTTTTACAACTACGTACGCGGCGATGTAAAATTTGACGGGCTTGAAGGTTTAAAGATCCAGCTGGCTAAGGATAAAGATGATGTGCTTGCCCTGTTGCGCGAGTTATAGCTACTAATGGTGCTTGAAAAATACCAGGTAAATTTGTTTAACGATGTGATATGCCGCAAAGGCAAAAAATAAGATCGCGATACCGGTATTTACAATTTTGTTGCTTAGCGCAAACTTGCTTTTAATATAATCCGCGAATTTAGCATATAAAAATAGAGCTAAAAATGCGCCGCCTGCCGCGCCGATGCTGAAGATCACCAAATTAAGCCGACCGGTATCTATCCACTCATGGGTGATGAGGTAAGTGCCGGTTATCAGCCAGAATGGGATTTGCATCGGGTTTAAAAATCCCAGAAGTATGCCATATTTAATACTGTCGTGCTCGGAGTACTTAGTTTCGGGTGGCTTATTGCGGTTCATCCAGGTGATCGTACCCAAAACGCTGAATAAGACCACCATCACCCAATCGATTATGACATCCAGTTTTACTTGTGCCGAAAGCCACTCGGCGGCATTCATCACAAAATAAGTGAAGAAAAATTCAACGCATGAAAAGGCGATAATAAACTGCAGCGCTTGTTTCAAACCACGGTTTATAGTGATCTGCACTAGGGTCAGGTTAATGTTTCCGGGTGGTATATACCCTACAAAGTTGGCTATCACCCCAATAAAAAACGTTAAAAATATCATTACCGTAAAGATAGCTTAGATATGCAGATGTGCAAATAAGCCGCCATTTAGATGGGGTTAATAAATTATTAAGTTAATGTGGTGTAGTGAAAACACCGACCACAAGCTGAATGGGATAGATAATATTTCAAAGAACAAATTTTATGCTTTCGCAAGCATAGTCACCGGTACATACAAATTTCGGGAAAGCATTTTGAAAAAGTACTGACACTATTTTGTCAGTACCTCCAATTTCCATAGCATTAGCCCATAACACTTTTATTACCTTTGCACCGTACCCATGAATAAACGAATAATATCCTTACTTCCCTCCGCTACCGAAATTGTTTGCGCGCTCGGGCTTGAACAAAACCTGGTTGGCCGATCGCATGAATGTGATTTCCCGGAATCGGTTAAAAACCTGCCGGTTTGTTCCGAAGCCAATTTTTCCTATGGTTTAAGCAGCGCGGATGTTGATGTTAAAGTAAAAGAGATTTTAGCTGATGCCCTATCTGTTTATACTGTAAAGCGCGAGGTAGTTAAGGAACTTGCCCCCGATGTGGTGATCACGCAGGACCAGTGCGATGTTTGCGCCGTATCGTTAAAAGAAGTGGAAGAAGCGCTGGAAAATTACCTGGATAAATCAGCCAGGATCATATCCTTACAGCCAAATAAGCTGGATGATGTTTTTACAGATATTCAAACCGTAGCCGATGCGCTGGATGTATTTCAAACCGGAGCTGCTTTGATTGAAGACCTGCAGGAGCGCGTTGATATCATCCGCCACAAACTAAAATATGTGGAAAGCCGCCCAACGGTTACTTGTATAGAATGGTTAGAGCCGTTAATGGTATCAGGCAACTGGATCCCTGAATTGGTGAGCATTGCAGGTGGCAAAAGCATTTTAGCCGAAGCGGGTAAACACTCGCCTTTTGTGCAGTGGGATGACATCCGCTTAGCCGATCCGGATATTATGGTGGTGATGCCTTGTGGATTCTCCATAGAGCGGACGATGAAGGAAATGAACATTCTGCTGGAGCTACCCGGCTTTGCAGAATTATCCGCCGTAAAGAATAACCGGCTGTATATAACCGATGGCAATCAATATTTTAACCGCCCTGGTCCACGCATTGTTGATTCGGTAGAGATCATTGCGGAAATCATTCATCCCAAACTTTTCAATTTCGGGTACGAAGGTAACGGATGGATTAAATTTTCTTTTTAAAATATTTTAATAAGTATTGTATCTATTCTAAAAATTGTAAATTAGTTTTTTAATAAACTAACCTACAATTCAATGCGCCGCTTACTTACCCTGTTTTTTGCTGTTGTAATAAACCTGCAGGCATTCGCTCAGGCTGATCTTTCAAAATTTGATGCCCACGCTTTAAGTATCACCTGGGACGTAGTGCAGAACAATTACCAGGGCAAAAACCAATCGTTAAGCGCATTGATCATCACCAATAACAGCAAGCAAACTTTGCCTGCATCAGGATGGAAATTATATTTTAACTCGGCCCGGGACATCACGCCGAACACTGTTAGCGGTAATGCCACCTTTAGGCAATTAAACGGCGATTTATTCACCCTAACGCCAACCGCAACTTTTACGGAAATAAAACCCGGCGCATTCGAAAAAATTGAATTCGCCGCAGACCCGGTAGTCAATTTTACTGATTCGCCTGATGGCTTTTACCTGGTTTGGGATGCGCAGCCCGAAAAAGGTTATGCTTTACAGGACATCAGGATTAACCCATTCTCGCCATCATACAAAGGCTTGGTTACTCCGGCTATTATCTATGATCAGAATAAAACTATTGCCGATATACCCGAAGCCCAACTTACTAAAGTGTTCCCAACGCCGATTAGTTATAAAGAAACAGGAGGTTATTTCATTCTTAATGATAAAGTAAATATCAAATATAATGTCGTGTTTAATAAGGAGTATAATTATTTTGATGAAACACTTGAAAAATTTTGTGGTAAACTAAAAAGAGATTTTCCGTATTCAAAAGATGGAAAAAATATTATTTTCCATCAAATTGACAGTTTAGGCAAAGAGGCATATTTATTAAATATTACGACTGACAGCATCAGCATCAGCGCTTCAACTTCGGCAGGCATATTTTATGGTATTCAATCCTTAAAAACCTTGATCCCGGCATCAGCATACGCCCATCCGCAAAAAACAATACAAATACCTTGCGTTGAGGTAAAGGATGAGCCACGTTTTCCGTACCGCGCTTTTGTGCTGGATGTTGCCCGTAATTTTCAAACTAAACAACAGGTATTGAAATTTTTAGATGCGATGGCGCTTTATAAGCTAAACACATTGCATTTCCACTTAACTGATGACGAAGGCTGGCGCATCGAATTACCATCACTTCCAGAACTAACCGAAGTAAGCTCGCAACGCGGCCATACCCTGGATAATAAGCACTTTTTACAGCCATCGCATGGCTCTGGTGCTGATACCGGCAAACTGGCAGGCAGCGGATATTACACCCGTGCCGATTATATCGAAATTTTAAAATATGCCACAGCCCGCCACATTGTGGTGATGCCGGAGATTGAAACCCCGGGCCACGCGCGATCAGCCGTAAAAGCGATGGATGCGCGCTATAACCGCCTGATGGCTGAAGGTAAGCCTGCCGAAGCTGCAAAATACTTGCTGCGCGATTTGAATGATAAGTCGGTTTACAGCTCTGTACAATCATGGACGGATAATGTGATCGACGTATCGCTGCCATCAACCTATACTTTTTTTGAAACGGTGATCAGCGATATCCAGGGAATTTACAAAGAAGCAGGTGCGCCACTAATTACCATCCATTTTGGTGGCGACGAAGTACCCCCGCATGTTTGGGAGCAGTCGCCGGCTTACTTTGCCTTAAAAGCTACCCATCCCGAAATAAAAAACACCGGCGACCTTTGGTATTACTTCTACGGCAACATCAACCAGCTACTTAAAAACCACGGCTTATTGCTTGCAGGCTGGGAAGAAATGGGGCTGCGCAAAACCTTAACTGACGGTAAGCCTGATTATGTGCCAAATCCTGATTTTACACCGTTCCACTTGCAAACAGAAGTTTGGAATAACTCCATTGGCAGCGGTCAGGAAGATCTGGCATTTAAACTGGCAAATGCGGGCTACCGGGTGGTACTATCATCGGTTACCAACCTGTATTTTGATATGGCGCATTACAAATCATTTGATGAGCCGGGTTATTACTGGGGCGCTTTTGTAGATATTGATAAACCGTTCTCTTTTATTCCTTACGATTACTTTAAAAATACCAAAGTTGATGGTAACGGATTGCCGATAAGCAAGAGCATTTTCATTGGCAAGCAACGTTTAACGGATTATGGCAAAACCAATATAGCGGGGTTACAAGGTTGTTTATGGGGCGAGAATATTAAGACTCCTGAGCGTATGGAGTATATGATCTTCCCGTCGATTTTAGGCCTGGCAGAACGTGCATGGGCACAAAACCCAACATGGGCAACCGAGCCTGATACCACCAAAAGTGAAGCTATGTACCAGCAAGCCTGGTCGGCTTTCCTGAATGTGGTGGGTAAAAGAGAGCTGCCGCGTTTAACTTATTTAAATGGTGGCTATGCTTACCGCATCCCGAAACCGGGCGTTGTGTTGCAAAACGGCAAATATTTGGTTAATGAGCAAATCCCCGGATTTGTGATCCGCTACACCACTAACGGCAAGGATCCGGATGAGAAAAGTAAAGTTTATACGGATAATGTAACATTACCGTTAAGCGGCGTTAAGTTTAGAGCATTTGATACTAAAGGCCGCGGCAGCAACGTTTCAGAAACAGTTTTAGCCAACTAAAACTATAAAGCACTAAGCACAGCTTTGTCGTGAGCTGTGCTTAGTGCTTGTCTAAAAAACGCATTACATATGTCAATTACCTCGTTATGCTGTCCGGCAATTTGACGGATCAGCATCTCTAACGACAGATTATCATCATACTTTACGCTTAGCATGTGAGATGCCGAAATAAATTCGGCATGACGATTATCTTAATTAAGAACTTTTCTGGGTTTAGTCTTCTTGTTATTCGTAGACTGTAGTCATAGTCGTCTGAAGTTTAAAACTTCGGACATCGCGTTTCTGGAGCAAAGCTCAGGCTTTGTTTGTTTCTTTCTTTAAACGGATAACGTCGAGTAAAGGAAAATGTGCGATTAAGGAACACTAAGCTTTTTTGAATTTAATCGTTTATTTTTGCAGTGGATAATTATCAGGTAAAATTTTAATGTCGGATATAAAAATCAATATGGTGGTAGACGCAGCAAACGATGAGAAATTCATATCCGTCATGTTTAACTTAAGCAATGCGATAAAAAGTGAGGCCGAACTTTGCGGCAAGATTTGCGGCGGTCTAAATGAAAAAGAATTATTTATTATCGCTTTTGTTGGGGAAAACAAAAGTGTTAAAATGAGTGCTATAGCTGATTATATACAAGCGCCCTTGAGTACATTGACGACCATTGTTGATAAGCTTGTCGCCAATAAATTTCTTTTACGATACAATTCTAACGATGACCGGCGTGTTGTAAAAGTTGAACTTGACCGAAAAGGGAAGGCATCTTATAAAGAGTTCAAAAATCGCAGAGAAATTATGGCAAAAAAAGTATTAGGCTCACTTAACCAAGCAGACCAACATAGCCTGATTAATACACTTGCCCAGCTCGTAGCTTTAATGCAGCGATAAATATTTTTTTTGTTTATTTATTTCGATATTCGTACTATTGCATTATCGAAATAAATTTAACATATATAAAATGAACGAAATTATATTGATTACCGGAGCAAACGCCGGCTTAGGAAAAGAGGCCGCTCGACAGTTAGCATTAAAAAAAGAAACAAAAAAGGTGATTCTTTTTTGTAGAAACCAAGTAAAGGCCGAGACTGCAAAAAAAGACCTTGAGAAGCAAACGGGAAAAAAGATTTTTGAAATTATTATTGGGGACGTTGCTGACGCAAATTCAGTTAGAAAAGCAGTAGAAAAAATAAATGAACCCATAGATGCAATAATTTTAAATGCAGGTGGAGTAATAGGGAAAACGGCTGAAAAAATTACGCCTTCAGGTATGAATTTGTTAGCTGCTACGAATATTTTAGGTAATGTGATATTGGTGGAAGAATTACTAAAACGCGATTTATTAAAAAAAGTAGTACTGTCAGTAAGTGCGGAAGCGGTACCGGGCGTAAAGACTCTTGGAATGAAGCCCGTTGCCATGAAAACTTCTTCTGTAGAGGAATTTGCTGCTGTCCTTGACGGATCATATTTTGGCCATAAGTTCGAAGCAATTCAAGCATATGGATATGTAAAATATGCGGTAGCAATGTGGACCTTATCAATGGCAAGAAAACACCCAAATATCAAATTCATCGTTATGAGCCCGGGTAACACGGGTGGAACTAATGCACCTGATAGTTTGCCACCGGCAATGAAATTTATGCTGAAGTATTTGATGATGCCTATTGTGTTTCCATTGATGGGAGAAATGGTGCATACTTTAGCAGTAGGTGCAAAACGCTTTGTAGATGGAATTTCGGACGAGCGATTTAAAAGTGGGATTTTTTACGCAAGTGCAGCAGGAAAATTATCAGGAAACGTAGTTGACCAAAGCACTTTTTACACCAGTCTAAAAAACACTTCATTTCAGGATAACGCCAATGAAGCAATTCACCGATTCATAAAATAAGTTTTAAAAACACATCTCATCAGCTTTATTTTAGTTTTAATCTTTGGTACCTGGCTCGAGCCCAAGTGGGCGTACAAGAAAATAGAAGTAGAATATATTTCCTTTTCTGAGTAAAACTCCGCTTTCTGAAAGAATAAGTGGGTTTGGGGTTTACACAATTGGATGCGCTTGGCGTTGTTTTTTAAGGTTTATCCTTTTGTAGATAAACCTAACATCGCTATCAGTAAAAAATCAAAAGAGGTTCTCATAAATGTTTTATATCGTAACCTTCATCCCCACATAATAATTTCGCAAAGCAGCAGCATTATAATACCGTCCGCCTACTGCGTTCAAGTCATCACCGAGGCTGTATTTTTCATTCAGGATATTATCAACCCCGCCGTAGATTTCAAAATTCGATTTACGCGATAAGGCGTGTTTCCAGCCAACTTTAGCAGCTAATAAATTATACGCAGGGGCATAGGCGGTATTCGCATCATTCAGCGGGATGCGGGCGGTATAGTTATGCTCTACATAAAAAAACACCTGCTGCGGAAATTTAACCTGCACACTGCTTACATAAACCTGCTCCGGTACGCCGGTAAGCTGGTTATGGTTGGTACGGAAAGTAAACTTATCAATGGTAGCAGACTCATTAACCTGCACGCCGCGAATAAAGGAACTGGTGTTTTGGCGGATGATCCAATCGGTAAAATATAATTCAAAACCGGGCTGGTTGGTACCGCCGGAGTTGGTGTAGTATTGCTCGCCATTGGCATCGGTATTACTCACGATGGCATTGTTCAACCTGTAGTAAAATACCGAGGCATCCAGATACATGGTTTCATCGATATTGCGCAGGCGGAAACCGGTTTCGTAGTTCCAGCCATCTTCGGGCTCTAAGCCAGTGTTAATCGTATGGTCAGTTGGCCGGATTTCGGCAGTTGTTGGCGTAGAATAACCGCGGCTAACCGATGCCCGCCATGCAAAATCATTGGTAAATTGATACGACAAAGCTATCCTCGGCATTAATTCCGGCGTGAATGGTCGGTTAGTAAATGCTGTTTCATCATTCGGGAATAAGTTTTTGAACTTGTAATCATAGAAATTCAAGCTGAGGGCAGTTTCAATGTGCAGCTTTTGGTTGATGTTAGCCAGGTAACGTGCGAACACAAAATGCTGGTTTGTATTTATCCGGTCGAATGTTTGGGCAGTATCCCTTACGCCACCATTATTGCCGTAGTTATTAATGTCCGAATTGGTTTGCTGCCATTCGATGCCCGCATCGGCTTTCCAGTTATAATTTGTATGTTTCTCTCCACTATATTCAAAATAAGTACGAAAGCCATAGGTGCCCTCATAACGTTGCTCGTAATCAGTTAAGAAAGGGTTGGCAAAATTTACATAAGTGCCATAAACAGAAAGCACGTTGCGCAAATTATCGCTGATCTGCACTTCATTAACCAAGCCACCAAAAAGCATTTTCTGGATGATACCGCTATGCTGTTCCACCGCTCCGGGAACTGTTGCCGTTGGCGGTCGGGCTGATGATGGATCAGCTTCGTACTGGCTTAACGTTAAGCCACCGGGTGTTTCATAATTCAGGTCGGAGTAGAAACCTAATATCTTCAGGTCATCATGTTTGGCGTAGGTCCACTTATCATTCAGCTGGAAATAATTGCGGTACATGCTGCTTTGCTGCCGGTATCCTCCATCGGTTTCATAAGCTTGCGCGATATTAAGCTGGTTATTAGCCTGGTGATCCTGTAACGCCACCGTTTCGTGAAAAAGCGAGTAGGAGCCACCGTCGATAGTCGCGGAAACATGCGTGCTGTCGGCATAATTGGCTATCGGGCTTATTAGCACCACCCCACCGGAATTGGCGCCGAACAAGCTGCCATCCGGACCTTTAAGTACTTCAATATGCTGGATGGTATTTACGTCGATGGCATTCAGGTAGGTATTGCCACCCGCATCGGTAAGCGGGATGTCGTCATAATAGATTTTTACATCCCTTATCCCAAATGGCGAGCGCAAAAGGCTGCCACGAATAGACAAGCGGTAGCTACCCGGCGAGCGTTCCTCCATCCGCACACCCGGAATGGTGTTTAATGCCGATACCAACGAATTATCAGGCTGCAAGGCAAGTTGTGCCGAGCCCAGAACATTAACCGACGCCGGCACATTCAATATCGGCTGATCTGAAAGATAACCCCGGATCACAACGGGATTTAATCGGCGAATAGTGTCTGAAACGGTATCTTTTTTAGCCAGAATCGTACTTTGTTGGGCGAAAACGGGCTCAAAAAGGGCTAAAAAAACACTAAAAGCAAGGTAAAATTTCTTCATTTAAGCCGGATATTGCCCTAAATTAACCCTTTTTTGCCCGATAATTGGTATTAATTCGCCAAATATTACAAGGATTTTACGCGCCAAATTCTGTTGCCGGAATCATCAGCAACCAAAATTGATCCGTCATTGGCAACGGCAATACTAACCGGGCGGCCGTGTACTTCCCGCTTGTTGATATCTGAGATAAATCCTGTTAAAAAATCTTCCATCTTATTGCCCGGTTTTCCATTTACAAATGGGATAAAGGTTACCTTATAACCCACCAGTTTCGAGCTGTTCCATGAGCCATGCTGACCAATGAACGCGCCACCCCAATAACGTTGCGGGAATGTTTTACCGTTGTAAAATATTAAGCCCAAAGAGGCGGTATGGCTGCCCAATGCAAAATCAGGAACAATAGATCTTTTAACAAGGTCAGGCCTTTGCCCGCGATGCTTGGGATCCTCATGCTGGCCGAAGTAGGCATAGGGCCATCCATAAAACCCGCCTTGCTGTACGCTGGTAAAATAATCCGGTACCAATTCGTCTCCGAAGGTATCGCGTTCGTTAACAGCTGCATACAACATATGTGTATCCGGTTGAAAATCGATACCCGCCGGATTACGTAGCCCGGTTGCATAAATCTTTTCGCCGGCGCCATCGGGATTGATCTCTAAAATATCTGCACGCCGAACTTCATTCTCTAAGCCATGCTCGGCATCGTTGGTACCTGATCCAACCGAAACAAAGATCTTCGTGCTGTCCGGGCTAAGGCGTAAGTTTCTCGTCCAGTGATTATTATACCCGCCTGCAGGCAGGTTTAATATTTTTTGTCCTTTAGCTGTTATTTGCACCTGCCCGGTTTTGTAAGGGTACCGCCAAACACCATCGGTATTGGCAACATAAAACCAGTTCCCCAAAATCAGCATACCGAAAGGTTGGTTCAACCCGCTTAAAAATACAGTTTTACTATCCGGAATGCCGTCGCCGTTGGTATCGCGGAATAGTATAATATTGTTAGCGCTCTTATCCAGATCTTCCGACTTTGTAGCGCCGATAATAGCGGCACCTATTTTTTTCAATCCTGTAATCTCTGTATTTGCTTCAGATACGAAAACATCGCCGTTGAGGGCAACATAAATATTGCGGGGATTGTCCAATCCGCCTGCGAATAAATTTACTTTAAAGCCTGCCGGCGCTTTTGGCAGCTCACCCGGGGCCCAGCCTATCACCTTGCAATAAGTAGTAACCGATTTTGTGGCATATGGCGGCGGCAGGTTAACAACCTGCTTGCTGGAATCCGTAATTATAGCGGCATCATTCCAGTTTACATGCTTTTCATCACAGGCGGAAAGCGACAGTATAGCAAAGATTATACACGCAGGCAATACTTTACCGGTAAAATGTTTATAGGTCAGCATGTTAAAATAACTCAATGGTAATTAATTTGTTTTTGAGTTAAATTAGTATTTGCGAAATAAACACGTTATTATCAACTAAATATATCAAGCATCAGGTAAATATTTTACTTTTGGATACCAATTATTTTAACACGCTACTAATTTGATCCGATCCTTTACTATCATTATATTTTCATCGGTATTTATAATAATAAATGCATACCGGTGTAATGCGCAATCACAGGTGTGTAATGGTAGTTTAGGCGATCCGGTAATTAACCAGGATTTCGGTTCAGGTCAAAATCCCGGGCCACCTTTGGCGGCGGGGATTACCAATATGCAATACACATCAAATAATTGCCCCGACGATGGTCAGTACACCATTTCAAACAGCCTTACAGGTACCGGGAATTGCCACCAAGATACCTGGCATAACGTAACATCTGACCATACCGGTAACCCAAATGGCTATATGATGATTGTTAATGCATCATTAGCTCCCAGTATTTTTTTTACACAAACCGCACCGACATTGTGCCCGGGGACTAAATATCAATTCTCGGCATATATACTTAACCTGATCACACTGGCAGCAAGCGGGCCAAATGTAAGTGAGCCCAATATTACTTTTTCTGTTGAGACCACTGACGGGCAGGTTTTAGCCACCAATACGACAGGAACTATTCCCCCGACCGCCAACCCAACCTGGGTACAAAAAACATTGTTTTTTACCACACCCAACAATGCAACAACCGTAGTGGTTAAAATGACCAACAATGCCCCGGGTGGCAATGGGAACGACCTTATTTTGGATGATATAACTTTTAGGGCATGCGGGCCGGTTATCGAAAGCGGTTTTGGCTCGGGCATGGGGTCTGCAACCGAAGCTTTGTGCCAGGGGCAAAGTGCCAGTTATACCTTAAAAGCAGTGGTTGACACAACAAATAGTTCGGCATTAATGTACCAATGGCAATCCTACAATGCCAATACAGGTTGGGTTGATACAGCCGGACAAACAGCCGATACATTAAATGTTGCATTTGTAAATGCCATACCCGGAACTTACCAATACAGGCTGGGCGTAGCTAACGGTACCAGCACACTGGCAAGCTGCCGCGTATATTCGCAGGCTTTAGTTATTAATGTATCGCCTAATCCGGTCATAACGGGTGTAAATGCAACTATGCAGCAGTGTGTTGGTGATACCGTAATACTAAGCGCATCCGGCGGAACAAGTTACCAATGGTCGGGCCCAAATTTACCTGTTACAACCAGTAATCCCGTGGTTATAAATGGCATTAGCCAGGCAGGTGCAGGTACTTATACAGTGGTTGCCTATAACCAGTACGATTGCTCCTCTACAACATCTGCACAAATAACAGTCAATCCCGTACCTGTAGCAACGGCGTCCGGCAGCACAACTATTTGCGCGGGCGAAAGTACCCGTTTAATGGCAACTGGCGGCACCGCCTATTTATGGTCGCCGGGAGAAACCTTGTCAGATTCTACCATAGCTAACCCGGTTGCAACGCCTGCGGATACTACTGTTTACCGGGTTAAGGTAAGCAACGCGAGCGGCTGTTTTACTATGCAAAACGTAACCGTTAACATACTCAGAAAGGCAATTGCAAACGCAGGTAGTAACAAAGTGATATTCGAAGGGCAGTCGGTAAGGCTTAGTGCCAGCGAAAAATATGGGAATTTATTTTACTGGACACCAACTACAGGACTAAACGATCCGACGTTGCTAAACCCAATTGCCAGTCCGGACAATGATATTACTTATACCCTGCATGTAACATCCACAACTAATTGTGGTATAGATAGCAGCAGTGTTTTTATAAAAGTTTATAAAAAAATCACTATACCTAATACCTTTTCGCCCAATGGCGATGGCATTAACGATTACTGGGAAATAGACGCGCTGATCACTTACCCGCAAAGCATATTACAGGTTTTTGACCGTTATGGGCAGCAGGTTTTCCGTAGCGAAGGATATAGTACACCTTGGGATGGCCGCTATAATGGGCAGCCGGTTCCAGCGGGAACTTATTACTATGTACTCGACCTGAAAAACAATACCCCTAAAGTATCAGGTTGGGTGTTGGTAGTTAGATAACCTGTTTATTTACCGAAGACATAATTAACACCAATGATAAACGATGTTTCGTTTATTGCAAAATTTGAGTCGTTATTCAAACTCGTTTTAGCATTGTAGGCAGCATATATATTAATATGCTTTGCTGCTACTACACCAACCTTAGCAGGAATACAAAAGGTAGCCGATTTAAAATCAGGCTCCGGATCAGCGCCGGTACTGGTAGTTCCGCTAACCGAATAGGTTGTAGTTGTTGTAAAGCTTTTATCTTTATAACTGCGTATATCAATAATTATCCCGGTAGATACATAAACATCTATTTCGCTGCTTTTCAAAATATTAAACATTACTTGCGGCGAAATATTAATGATCGTCTGCTTAAAACTTAATGACTCATTTATTTGAGTAACAGAACCGGTTGTATAATCGTCATTAAAACTATTTTTATCAGAAGTAAAACCTGCTTCGCCCCTGAAAACCCACATGTAATTTTGATCAAGCGGAACGTCCGCTCCTAAGATAAATCCAGGCTTAGCGGATTTTGAAGATTTAGCATTATTCAATTCATCGCTAGTACTGGAAATGCTCGTTGAAAAACTATTAAGCAAAACACCTGCAAAGAAATGTACAGGTGCTGTTATAGCAGGACTTTTTGAAGTGTCACGAATGCTCTGGGCTGATAAAAATAAAGGAAACAGGATTATTACTAATAATGACAGGTAAAAATATTTCATGTATTGTGATAAGTATAAATTGCAACGTAAATATATAAATCCTTTAATTCAGACTAATAACAAATTGCATATAAATACATTAAATAGCTTAATTTGGTGGTATTTTTAACCATGCACCATGAACATCATTTAAAAAGCTCTGACACTATTCGCGATATTGTAATTGGCATGTCTGACGGGTTAACTGTACCCTTTGCGTTGGCGGCAGGATTAAGTGGCGCGGTAAATTCATCAGGAATTGTGGTGACTGCGGGAATTGCCGAAATTGTTGCCGGGTCGATAGCAATGGGCCTCGGTGGTTTTTTGGCTGGCCGCACTGAAGCCGACCACTACGCTGCTGAATTGAAACGGGAATATGAGGAAGTAGAACGTGTACCTGAGCAGGAAAAAAAAGAAGTGATGGAAGTTTTTGCTGATTTTGGGCTATCTGAGCATTTGCAAAAACAGGTTGCCGATGAAATGGCAAAGGACAAAGACAAATGGGTTGATTTTATGATGCGCTACGAACTGGGCCTTGAAGAGCCGCATGCAAACCGCGCAACACAAAGCGCGATTACTATTGGTATTTCTTATATTATTGGAGGCATCATCCCGCTTTCGCCATACTTTTTTATCAATGATTCCCGGATGGCGCTTTATTACTCTTGCGGAATCACCATGATATGCCTTTTCATTTTCGGATACTTTAAAAGCAAGGTTACCGGTCAGCCAGCATTTGCCGGTGCTATAAAGGTACTGGTTATAGGCGCGCTTGCAGCAGCGGCAGCATTTGGAATGGCCAGGTTAATTAACGGAAAGTAGATTAAAAGGCTATAAACTTATCTATCTGTTCCTCAACAAATTTAACCGTATCTTCCTTATACAGATCCTCGGTTTCATTAAGTTCGGTTTTTATGTTGGCGATGTGCAGTTTAAGTGGCAGTACATGCAGGTTAAAATAATGGCAAACCCCGGTAAAGTGGTCCACCCCGCGGATGTTGCCATACTTGCCGGATGATATGCCAACCAATGCGGCTTTCTTCTCATAAAAACTTTCCGGGAAATCACAGGCATCAACAAATAATTTCAAAATACCCGGGTAGCTGCCATTGTATTCCGGTATAACAAACAGGAATTTATCCGACTGGTTGATCACATTCAAGATCAGCTTAAAAGCCTCGCTTCGTTTACCGTACAAGTCAGTCGCCATAAGGGTGTCAGGCAATTCAGCCAATGACAATACGTTGGCCTCTTGGCCTTTTTGCAGTAATTGTTTTTGATAATACTTAGCCACTTTAAGCGTATTGCTCCCCGGCCTGTTGGTTGATGAAACTATGGTAATCATTTTTTATATGCGATGCCGCTTGGCTGGTTTTTAAATTTTATACTTGAGATTGTGTGTAAGTGGGCTAAAAATGTGAGTAAAATTATACCTCAAAAACCAGCATTGGCATTACACAAATGGCAGCAATTATTAACTTTGTATATTAGCACCGTGTTAACTATACGAAGGTAGAAATTTATGTTTCTGTTTTAAGTATTGTACAAACCCAACAACAAATTTTAATATACAATGTGTAAAATAATTGCTTTAGCCAACCAAAAGGGCGGCGTAGGAAAAACTACATCATCCATAAACCTGGCCGCAAGTTTAGCCGTATTAGAATACAGAACCTTACTGGTTGATGCCGATCCGCAGGCTAACTCTACGTCTGGTATTGGTTTCGATCCGCGTAACATAAAAAACAGTATTTACGAGTGTATCATTAATGATATTAACCCGCATGATGCTATCCAAAAAACAGATACCCCAAATCTTGACCTGCTGCCGGCTCACATAGACCTGGTTGGTGCTGAGATCGAGATGATCAACCTGGAAAACCGCGAATTTAAAATGAAGCATGTACTTAACAGCATCCGCGATGAGTACGATTTTATTATTATTGACTGCTCGCCATCATTAGGTTTGATCACCATAAATGCGCTAAGCGCCGCAGATTCGGTTATTATCCCGGTACAGTGCGAGTATTTCGCGTTAGAGGGTTTGGGTAAATTATTAAACACCATCAAAATTGTTCAAACCCGTTTAAATACCGACCTTAAAATTGAAGGAATATTATTAACCATGTATGATGTGCGCCTGCGCCTGAGCAACCAGGTGGTTGAAGAGGTTCGCAGCCATTTTGAGGATATGGTTTTTGATACCATAATACAGCGGAACACGCGCTTAAGCGAAGCGCCGAGCTTTGGAATATCGGTAATTATGCACGATGCAACCTGTAAAGGCGCAATAAACTATTTGAACCTTGCCCGCGAGATCGTACAAAAAAATGGTTTGGTTGAAAACGCTGCCGAGGCAACCACAGTAACAGCTTAATAAATGAGTGCAGAAAAAAGAAATGCCCTGGGTAAAGGATTAAGCGCTTTGCTGAATGATTCGCCCAGTGTAAATCCGGATAAAAAGAATTCAGGGATAGCTTCATCGCCGGAAGTGAATAGTATGGGCTCTGTTAACGAGATCAGGATAGCTGAGATCGAAGTTAACCCATTTCAGCCGCGTACTGACTTTGATGAGGTTGCTCTGCAGGAATTATCCGACTCCATTAAATTACAAGGCCTTATACAGCCAATAACGGTTAGGCGTGTTAATGCGCACAGTTACCAGTTAATATCAGGTGAGCGTCGTTTGCGCGCATCCAAATTGGCTGGTTTAACGCAGATCCCCGCTTACGTACGTACCGCCAACGATCAGCAGATGCTGGAAATGGCACTGATTGAGAACATCCAGCGTGAAAACCTGAACGCTATTGAGGTGGCTTTAAGCTTTCAGCGGATGATTGATGAGTGCAGCCTGAAACAGGAGGAATTAGGCGACCGTGTAAGCAAAAACCGTTCTACAGTTACTAATTACCTGCGGTTACTAAAATTGCCGCCTGCTATACAGGCATCCATTCGTGACGGGCAATTGAGCATGGGCCATGCTCGCGCATTGATCAGTATTGATGACCCTGCCAAACAATTATTTATACATCAACATATTATAAAGGAAGGTTTATCCGTTCGTAAGGTTGAAGAACTGGTTCGCGAGATGCAACGGTCGCCTTTAAAAAAAGAAGGCAAACAACCTGAGCCTATTCCATATCATTTACAAAAGATAGAGGACGACCTGGCTTCGAAGTTTAGCACAAGGGTTAAGCTTAAAGTTAACGGAAAAGGAAATGGTAGTATTGAAATACCATTTTTATCAGAGGATGACCTTGGCCGCATCCTCGAAATGTTGGATTGGTAAAAAAATGTATAAAATTCTGCTTGTAATTTTATTGGTAAGTGGCTTTACTTTAGCTGCCCGGGCACAAAACCCTACACTAAGGGATAATGACACTAAAAAAGACAGTATAAACCGTCATCGCGATTCTGTTTCGTCAAAACCTTTTGTGCCTAAAATAAAGCACGACGAGCAAAAATATCATCCGGATAGCACCCATAGCCCGCATAAAGCAGTGATCCGTTCGCTTATTGTACCGGGTTTAGGCCAATTGTATAACCATCAATGGTGGAAATTACCATTAATTTACACCGCATTAGGTTTAATAGGCGACGCCTATGTATTTAATGAAGGCTATTACCAGGAGTTCTTGGCCTTATCCAAATACAGGGAACATGGCACGGCACCTGCCCCCGGCGATAAATATTATGTTGATTATAACTTATACGCAAGTCAGCCCGATCAAACCATATATGATGCTAACAACAGTTACCGCCGCGACCGTGATCTGAGCATTATGGGCTTTGTGGCTTTTTGGGGTATACAAGTGGTTGATGCTTACATAGCTGCCAAGTTTCAGCATTCCTATACAATGGATACTGATTTTTCATTACGGGTGGATCCTGTTATTTTAAATCAAAACCTGGTGGCGCAAGGCTTTAACGGGCCTATGGTACCCGGACTGAAACTCAGCCTGACTTTCTGATAAATCCGGCTATAAAACCTATCTTTACCCTTCATAGATAATAAAGGGTTACAATAAATAAATCACTCCTGATGAAAATTGCGCTTATAGGCTACGGCAAAATGGGTAAGATCATTGAAAAGATCGCTACCGACCGTAAACATGAAATCGTATTAAAAATTGATCATGAAAACGTGCACGAGCTAACTGCAGAAAACCTGCAAAAGGCAGATGTAGCTATTGAATTTACTATGCCGGCATCAGTTTTAGGTAATATAAATACTTGTTTTAATGCCGGAACCCCTGTAGTTGTGGGGACAACCGGTTGGTATGATAACCTTGAACAAATTAAGCAGGAGTGCCAGGCAAGTAACGGTACATTATTATATGCCACAAACTTTAGCGTGGGCGTGAATATCTTTTTCCACGTTAATAAATTACTGGCAAAACTGATGAATAATTACCCGTACTATGATGTACAGGTAGAGGAGATCCATCATACCCAAAAACTTGATTCGCCAAGCGGAACGGCAATAACCATTGCCGAAGGTATTATTGAAAATATTGATTCGAAGGATAAATGGTCAAATTTTTTGGTATCTGATGATAATGACAGTGATGCCAATATTAAGCAAAACGTATTGCTGATAGAATCGCTACGTATTGACAGCGTACCCGGTACGCATACAGTAATTTATGATTCAGAAGTTGATTCCATCGAATTTAAACATACCGCCCATAACCGCAATGGGTTTGCATTAGGCGCTGTACTGGCTGCTGAATGGGTACACGATAAAAAGGGCTTTTACTCGGTACAAGAGATGTTTAACTTCACGTCATAACGGTCCCGGTTCAAATAAAACAGCATGAACTGGAGATTCTGGCAAAAAAGAAAATCGAAATTCAAAAAGAAAAAAAGCGCATTTCGCGAATGGCGGGATGCTGTTATTTTTGCCATCATTGCCGCAACGCTGATCCGTGCTTTGTTTCTTGAGGCTTTCGTTATCCCCAGCGGATCGATGGAGGGCACGCTGTTGGTAGGCGATTTTTTGTTTGTAAGCAAACTTAATTATGGTCCACGGTTGCCAATCACTCCGGTCTCATTTCCTTTTTCGCAACATAATTTGCCAATCCTCGGCACAAAATCATACTGGGATGGCATCCAACTACCTTACTTTCGGTTGCCCGGCTTTAGCGAGGTTAAAAAGGGAGACGTGATCGTTTTTAACTATCCGATGGAAATAGACTCGCCGCTATGTCGCCCTGTAGATAAGCAGGAAAATTATATTAAACGTTGCGTGGGCACAGCCGGCGACACGCTTTCCATTCGCGACGCGAAGATTTACATCAATGGCAAGCTTGAGGTTGATCCGGAGTTTAGTCAGCCCTCGTTCCTGGTGCATACCGATAGCACGGGTATTAATCCGAGATTGATGAGCCAATTAGCTATAACACAACGCCAACAATTTACTGAGCATGATTTTGAATTGCTGATGACCCGGCAAGCGGCGCAAAAGCTAAGATCATCGGCAGATATTGTTTTGGTTAGGGAATATAACCAGTTAAAAGGCGTGCATGATCCGGACGTATTTCCACAAGACCCGCGCCTAAACTGGAATGTTGATAATTACGGTCCGATCATCATACCAAAAAAAGGCTGGATGGTTAAATTAACGAACCAGAATTTGCCGGTATACCGCAGGGTAATTGCCGTGTATGAGCATAATAAACTACTTGTTTTGGGTAACGATATACTGATCAACGGTAAAAAAACGGATACTTACACCTTTAAAATGAATTATTACTGGATGATGGGCGATAACCGCCACAATTCAGAAGATTCGCGCTTTTGGGGCTTTGTACCTGAAGACCATATTGTAGGCAAAGCCATTTTAACCTGGATGAGCCTTGATAGCAGTGCTACTTTTTTAGGCAAGGTGAGGTGGAGCAGGGTTTTAAGGCCGATCAATTAATTGGGGATGCTAATCGCAGCAGTAGTGCCGGGTCAGGAATGTTTTTAAGGTAAATCTCTTTATCAGCTTTTTTGCAGGCGCCGGGATAATCACCAATCCAACCCTCCATGTCCAGCATCAGCTGAAAATGCAAGTGAGGCGGCCAGCCACCGTTAACTTCCGCTATGCCGAAATTGGCTATATGCACCCCGCTTTTTATGGATTTTCCAACGGTCAATCCAAATAAACATTCACGGTTTAAATGCCCATAGAGACTGTAAAGTGTTAGGTCGCCAATTTGGTGTTGTAATATGATCGTTGGTCCATAATCCCCAAAATTCGCATTATCCTGAAAGCTGTGGACAATGCCATCCAGCGGCGCATAAACCGGTGTTCCGGCATCCGCCCAAATGTCAACCCCCAAATGCAGCTGCCGTTGTTCGCCTTTGTTATCAAACTGCACGCGGTTATCATAAATGGTACGCAGTTCCATGTAGCCTCCAATGCCATAGCGGCAATGGTTATCAACCAGTTTTTGATCAACCCAATGGCTAAACTTAGCCACATCATTCACCACATCAAAGCTTAACTCGCTATTGTTTTTAGTGAGATCGAACTGATATAGACGGTCGCTCTTAACATCAAAATCAACTACATTACTAAGGCTTTGCGGGTGAGCCTTTAATGCGGTTGCCAGGCGCGATGTTGCATCCATAAAAGGTAATTATTCTTCCTCTTTCTGGCGTTCCTCTTTACTGATCTTATCGAAGATCTTATCCATACGATCTACATATTCGCTGGTATCATCAATAAAAAACTCCAGTTGTGGTATTACACGTACCTGGTCTTTTATCCTCGATCCCAATTTATACCTGATTTCCGAAGCATGCAATTTGATGGTTTGCAACGCAAGTTGATTGTTGGCAGTATTAAAAAAGCTTAAAAAAACACGAGCTATAGCCAAATCTGGCGTTACACGTACTTTGGTAATGGTAATCATGGTATTGGGCAGGTAGTTAGCACTCTCGCGCTGTAAAATAGCGGCAAGGTCTTCTTGTATAACTCCGGCGAATTTTTGCTGACGTTTTGATTCCATGTTTTTTATTTTAAGTAGAAAGTGGAAAGCCTAGAGTTAAAAGGAACGCTGTAATCCACTATTTTATTTATGTTAAAGGTAGTTAAAATCCACTTTAAACTTTAACCCTGTACTTTAAACTTACTAAAGGTCGCCCTTAATATCATCCAAGTTTTTAATACTTAATCTCGAACTGATCCAGGAGGCCATAACTGCTATAAACCCAACGGTTAACAGCACCAGGAAAAAATCCCGCAGCCTGATCTCGATCGGGTAAGCATCAATAGCCGAGTTGCTGGTACCCATCTTAATAAATCCATAATGCTGCTGAAATAAGCAAAAAACCAATCCCAGCAATATACCGGCAATGCAACCGATACCCGAGATCATCATCCCCTCGAAAAAGAAAATGCCCTGCACCAACTTTTTACCTGCACCCAGGCTGCTGAGTATGGCGATATCTTTCCGCTTGTCTATCACCAGCATCGTTAACGAGCCGATGATGTTAAATATGGCAATAATGAGCACAAAAACCAGTATCATGAATATAAACCAACGTTCGTAGTTTAAAGTTTTGTATAATTCGGTATTTTGCTGGATGCGGTTCCTCACCGTGTATTTAGCGCCTGCACGATCGATGATCTCATCCTGGAAACGATCAATATTAGTCCCGTGCTTGCAGTTGATCTCTATTGACGATACATTCACCGGCTCATTCAGCAGATCGCGGGCGAAGCTTAGCGGCGTTACGGCAATATCATCAAAATCCTGTTGAATGCTGAACACGCCCGAGGGGTAAATATTTCGCACCACAAACTCGTTCATTGGGTCGGCGCTGTTTGTGTCGGTGCGGTTGGGTGCATAAATACGCAAGGCTTCAGGGTCGTTTATATTAACGGATAAGCTGCCCGCTACCGTACCGCCGATCACCGCATACTCCTGGTTGCCGGTTTGCAGGGTGAACGAACCTTCCTCAATGGTGCTATCTATCTGCTTATTTTTCAGGAAGTCGCTGCTTACGCCTTTAATATTACCGATGAACTGCTTGTTGCTGTACATGATGAGCGCTTTCTCCTGTAGTACCTGGGTATAGGAAAATACCCTTGGATCCTTCTTCAGTTGCAGGAAGTAGTCGGTATTGGGATCAAAGGTTTTGCCGATGCGCGGCTCTATCTTCAGCTCGGGGGTGAAGTTGCTGTACAGGCCCAGGATCACCTTTTCAAAGCCGTTGAATACCGACAGGATAATGATGAGCGCGGCGCTGCCAATAAACACCCCAAGCATGCTGATGCCCGAAATGATGTTGATGGCATGCATTTTCTTACGCGAAAACAGGTATCGCTTAGCTATGTAGACCGATGTATTCAAACCCGATGATTAAACGCCTAAGTTAAAAAAGGGATTGGTATCTTTCTCGTAACCGATGGTAGTTTCCGGGCCGTGGCCGGGATATACCGTGCAATCGTTTGGCAGGGTGAAAAGTTTCTCCTGTATGTTGCTGATCAGCTGGGCATGGTTGCCGCCGGGCAGGTCGCTGCGGCCTACGCTGCCGCGGAAAAGCACATCGCCGCCTACCAGTATGTTGTCCTTGCGGTTATAAAAGCACAGCGAGGCCGGCGAATGGCCCGGCGCGAAGATCAGCTCCAGCTCGGTATTGCCGAAGCTAACTGTGCCTGTTTCAGGCAGGTAGACCTCCGGTTGGGGCGACAGCTCATACTGGAAACCCATGCTTGGCGCATAGGCCGAAACCGCGTCCAGGATATCCTGCTCGCCGATGTTGAACCGGGGTTTGAGGCCATACTGGTCGAACACGAATTTGTTGCCCAGCACATGGTCTATATGGCAATGGGTGTTGAGCAGCAGCACCGGTGTAAGCCGGTTATCGCGGATGAAGTTGACCACCGCGTTCTGCTCCTGGCTGGTGTACATGCCCGGGTCGATGATGGCGCACTGGCGGCTGTCATCATATAAAACGATGGTGTTTTCCTGGTATGGGTTGTTAGGGAATACTTGGATCATGGTAAATACCCGGTATTGTTAAGCAAAACCGGGCGCAAACAAATGTACACAAAGCAGCCGTACCAATCAAAAATTGAACCCGCCGCAAGCAACGGGAAACGCCACCGTAACACGCCGGAACTAACCGGTACAACACCCGAACATACCGAAACACACCTAAACATACAGGTGCACCAAGCAACAAGCCCGAACACTTAAGCCACTCATTATGATTTGCTTAAATAAAACAGGCTGTTTCATGCCTGAAACAAATTTAGTTTATAAACCGCTGGTTTACAGATGATATTGAATTTGGTGTTTCAGGGTGTGAAACAAGAATGGCAGCGGTAAAATAATTTGGGCGTTTCCCGCCGGTAGAAGCGGGCCGGGCTGTTCGTTCATACGCCTGCAGGCATTAGGCGCGAGGGCGGGTATCCACTTCCATCCCTAACGCGAGAACCAAGTAGTGTCAAGTAATAATTATTTTGGTTTTGAAGGCTTTGGTTGAGGCGGAGGTGACTGACTAGGTTGTCTCGGCGGAGGTGTCGTTGTATAGCCTCTTTGTTGATCAGGTGTTGGTTTGATTTCTTTTGCCATGATTACTTTTTAGGAGAGGTGTTGGGAACAACCGGATTAATTACTGGCGGCGGTGAGGGTACTTGACCTGTTTGTGGTTCAGGTACTTTTATATCATTTGTATCGTTTTTCATACTGTATAAATTAATTGTAACGAATAAAATTAAAGATAAAACACCTAACAATAAAGTGCCTACACTACAAATATTTAATTTGCTAATAAACCTATCTCTCTTTAATGATTTTTCTGATTCAAACTCATTGTTATTAATTTCTTCCATTGTTTTATACACAGACTTTGCTGCAAGTAGATGAGAAATTAAATTTACGACAAGCGTTAAGGCCAATAATAACCAACTAACTACCAATATCCATTTACATTCAGCTTGATTAAGATTCTTTACTATTTTTTCAATAAATATCATAGATAAACCCAGTCCACCAGCGGCGATATATGACAGCTGACGCTCAAAGCTATCCTGACTTTTTTCTAAAGTTTTAACTAGTTCTGTTCTATAATTTTCTAATTGTTCAATCTCATGTTTAGTCATTTAATTAATCTTTGGCTAATTGCTCGGTAACGTTTTGAATTTTTTTTCTTGCATCGTCTATCTTTTTCTTTTTGTTATAATCATCTACTTTTTCATCTAATATTAACTCAATTCCAGCTTTTACAACTTCAAAATATTGCAGACATTCATTTTCTTCAAGTTCGTGTATACCTTTACTTAGGATAGAATATAAAATTTTATTCTCTACTAAAAATCCGGGTAGATGGTGTTTTAATTGCTCGATTCTTTCATTCATTTTACTGCTCTTGTATTTCATTTCATCCCAATCCTTGTCTTGCTGTGAAAGCAAATGCGCTTGTTCAATTAAATCTTCAAAAACTCTACGTAAATAAACAAATGAACCTATTCCAACGCCATTTGCCGCCAATCCAACTGCTTTAGTAAACTCTTTCAATTTATCTTTAGAAAGAACTTTATGGTATTCTCTAATTTTACTAATATGTAAATCAGCTATAGATGGGTTTTGACCGATTTTAGTTAAAATATATGTTACGTTATCCTTGTCATCATAAATTTTATAAATATCAAAATATGTCGTTATGGTAAATCCATTCCTTGCGCATACTATTACTATTGACTTTAATCCTTCATATGCAAATATTTTTTCCTTTTGTTGATACGATACTCCATCTGATGGTTTTGTGCGTATATGATAAGTTGTTTCTTGTTTTAATATAGGATTATATCCTTCAATAGATTGTGAGACTTGCATCAATGAAAAAAAATCCCGCGCATTGTTTTCATTAATCACAATTTTAGAATACAATGGCAACTCAAACATGAAATTATATGGTTCTAATAGATTCATACATAAACTTTTTATAAATATAATTATATTAATTTTCTGAAATGGCTAATTTCTATATCTTCATCAATCAACCCACAACCTGCCCCATCTGCGGAGCAAGAGCCGATATGATTTCCAATCTTTATCACACCAACCTTAAACTTCAAATCAGCGAATGTTTAAATTTCCAATGTAAACACGTAGTTTTAGAGGTAGAAGATTAACAAATGAAAGAAGGCCAAACCTTATGGACTAAAGAACAATTGATTCTAACCATCAATCTCTACTCAAAAATAACTTTCGGCCAAATGAATAGCAGCAATCCACAGGTTAAGGAATTGGCTGCTTTTATTGGTAGAAGTGTTGGCGCAGTAGTACGTAAGCTGGGCAACTTTGCCAGTTTCGACCCCATGTTGCAAGCGAGAGGTATTGGCGGTTTACCCAACGCCAGTAAATTAGACCGTGAAGTTTGGAATGAATACATGCAGGACTGGGGAGACTTATTTTTCGAGGGCGAAAAGCTTCTCGCCCAAAAAAGAGATACCACGGTAGAAAAGCTTTATGATATTAACTTAGAAGATTTCAAGGTTACCGACGGTTTGGAAAAAGAACGCTTGGTAAAAGTGCGTGTTAATCAATCCGCTTTCAGGGGCGCGGTACTTACTAACTTTAATAACAAATGCTGTATAACAGGCATCGACTTGCTCGATCTGCTTGTCGCCAGTCACATTGTTCCCTGGAGTCAAGATAAAAGTAATCGCCTGAGTCCTACAAACGGCTTGGCATTGAATAGCCTTCACGATAAGGCATTCGACAAGCATCTGATCACGATAACTGACGATCTAACTATTAAAATATCCTCAAAATTCTATCAGCATAAAGAAGTGGAAAGCATCCAACAAAACTTCATAGCCTATGATGGCAAGCAACTCATCGAACCCAGAAAATTCTTTCCGGACATTGAATTTCTAAAAATTCACAACGACAGCTTTAAAGGCTAAAGTTCACTTATAGCCGATTGACAATTAACTCAGAATGCAATACTTTGGCAAATGCCAAATATTAAATTCAATTACCGCTATCGTGACGGTTCTAATTATAAAAACTTCGGGTTCGTAATATTTGATAATCCAGATGGTGTAAGCATTGAAGTAGTGGATAGTATTATTAAATCAAAACTCATTGATGAAACATGGTTTTATGCAGATCAATGGCATTTACCTAATTTGTATTTAGCAACATTTGATTTTGAGCTTGATCCTACTTGGCATG
The DNA here is from genome assembly GCF_965225845.1 of Mucilaginibacter sp. Classification (GTDB taxonomy): domain Bacteria; phylum Bacteroidota; class Bacteroidia; order Sphingobacteriales; family Sphingobacteriaceae; genus Mucilaginibacter. The sequence continues at coordinate 335,653 of NZ_CBDDBL010000001.1, read as the reverse complement.
AGTTTGAAAGTATCCAAGTCACAAATGAAGCATTGAATACAGCAATGACATTATCTAAGTTTATTAAGAATTTAGAAACAATTAAAGCGAGTTACTAATACAACTTCCCTGTACAGCTATAAGTTTTCCGTACCATCGCTCGCAAGGACAATAGTGAAAAGATAGTTTAAGAATAAACTTATTTTTTCGGTTTAAAAGCAATTTTATCGCCCGGTTTGGCCTCTTTTAAAAGGCTACCATCCAATACAATATCTGGGTCAACCCTGCTAACTGAATATTGATAGTTTGCATTATTAAACTTGAGTTTAATAATTGGCTCGTCTCCATCAATCCAATACAACCATGTGCCTGATTGTGAAACTAAAAATGGTGCATTCTCATTAAGCAAGAATGTGTAATCACCTTTCAGTTTAAGTGTTATGGATTTAAATTTCGACAGGTCGATCCGATGATAGTTTGAATTGGTGATATCCAATTGGTAAACGCCAACCCGATATTTTGCTTCCTTATCCGTCCAATACCCATTATATGGCACTATTATAAAAAGAAATAAAGCTAAAAATGCGGCAATAACCCAGGATACATATTTAATTACTCTTAATTTCCGCGATAGAAAAAAGGGAGTTCCGAGAGCAATAATTAATAGTAATGCACAAATAACTAAGGTTTCGGTTAGATCTTCCATATCCAAATTTAAAAATATTCAAGAATACTTTTGCCGTATAGGATAGAGATTGCTTAGTTCCCCAAATGACATTTGGATTAACATACGTTTCGAGGGAGAATCGTTACAAACAATCTCACGCGAATTTCCTTAAATTAGCATCAAAGTATCATTAATGAAAACAGTCCTCCATAATATAAAGTCACCTTTTGCCTTTTACCTTTTACCTTTCGCTTTGTTCATAGCGTCGTGCTCGCCTAAGGTGGTGCAGCCTTATGCGGCTACCAACAAGGTTTATCTAACGCGTACCGACTCTATAACATCGGTTATAGCGCAGGAGCAGCCTGTTGCCTTAACTGATAGCACGGGCGCGCCCATCCCTTCCAGCTTTGTGGGTACGGTAAACTTTAACGCCCGCAAGCCTAATTATGTGATCATCCACTTCACCGCGCAGGATAGCGCCGCGCAAACCCTTAAAACCTTTACCATTGTAAAAACGCAGGTGAGCGCGCATTATGTGATCGGCCGCGACGGGCACGTTTACCACATGCTAAACGATTACCTGCGCGCCTGGCATGCCGGCGTGAGCAAATGGGGCAGTATAACGGATATGAACAGCTGTTCAATCGGTATCGAGCTGGACAATAATGGCAGCGAGCCTTTCGCCCCGGCGCAGATCAACAGTTTGCTGAGTTTGCTGGCGGTGCTGAAGAAAAACTATAACATCCCGGCAAGTAATTTTATCGGCCACCAGGACATAGCCCCCGGCCGCAAACCCGACCCGGGACCACTCTTCCCCTGGCAGATCCTCGCCCGGCACGGTTTCGGCCACTGGAGCGATGATGTACTGGAGCTTGCCCCGGATAATTTCGACCCGCAAACCGCGCTTCGCCTGATCGGTTATGACACCCGCGATTTGAACGCCGCCATTGTTGCCTTTAAACGCCATTTTATCCAAACGGACCAGGCGCCGCAGCTTACGCAGCTGGATTTGAATGTGCTGTATAATGTGTATAAGAAGTATTGAGCGTAGAATCAAGAAGTAAGAGTCAGAATCAAGATTGGCTGCATATGCCGCTTGCAGATTGACTCACCCGGTTGACCAGCGTAGCGCCGTCGGGTGAGTTAACGGGTGGGTAAAATTCACTACTTTTGATCATGAACAATCCAATCAAACGCTGCCACTGGCCCGGAACCGACGAACTCTACGTAAAATATCACGACGAGGAGTGGGGTAAACCCACGCATGATGATGCGGTGCTGTTCGAGTTTTTAATACTGGAAGCGGCGCAGGCGGGTTTAAGCTGGATAACTATTTTACGCAGGCGCGAGAATTACCGGAAGGCTTTTGCGGGTTTCGACTACAAAAAGATCGCCCAGTTTGATGATGGAGATGTACAGCGATTACTGAATGATGCAGGGATCATCCGCAACCGCTTAAAAATCGCGGCAGCCATCAGCAGTGCCAAATTGTTTATGGAGCTGCAAAAGGAATTCGGCTCGTTTAATAAATACCTGTACAGTTTTATGCCGGAGGGTAAGCCTGTTAATAATACCTCGGGTTCAACGCCGGTTAGCACGCCAATCTCGGATGCCATCAGCAAGGACATGAAAAAGCGTGGCTTTAAATTTTTCGGTACCGTAATTTGCTATGCCTTTATGCAGGCAGTAGGTATGGTGAATGACCATATCCCGGAGTGCAGCTTTAAATGAATTGCCTGATAGGTTTTAGTAAATTTCCCTACTTTTATAGCAATGAAAAAATTATTTCTTTTGGATGGCATGGCCCTTATTTACCGGGCGCATTTTGCTTTGAGTAAAAGCCCGCGATTTACTTCGGGTGGTTTTAATACGTCGGCTGTTATGGGTTTTACCAATACGTTGCTTGATGTAATCAAAAAAGAAAAGCCAACCCACATGGCCGTGGTTTTTGATACCGACGCGCCAACCGACCGCCATATAGAATACGAAAAATATAAAGCGCACCGCGAGGCAATGCCAGAGGACTTGTCCAAAGCGATGCCGTACATATTTAAACTGGTACTTGGGTTTAATATCCCGCTGATCACTTCGGATGGTTACGAGGCTGATGATATCATCGGCACCCTTGCCAAAAAAGCGGAGCTGCAGGGTTTCCAGGTTTATTGCATGACGCCGGACAAGGATTTCGGCCAGCTGGTGTCGCCTAATATCCACATCTACAAACCGGCCCGCATGGGTAACGATATGGAGATTTTGGGTGTAAAGGAAATTTTAGCCAAGTGGGAGATCGAGCGTGTTGATCAGGTGATAGACATTTTAGGTTTGTGGGGCGATGCGGTCGATGGCATCCCCGGCATTCCCGGCATTGGCGAAAAAACGGCTAAGGCGCTGATCAAGCAATATGGTTCGGTTGAGGAAATTATCGCGCATAGCCATGAGCTGAAGGGCAAGATGCGCGAGAATGTGGAAGCATTTGCCGAGCAGGGCTTAATGTCGAAACGCCTGGCTACCATCAACCTGAATGTACCTGTGGAACTGGATGAAGCAGGACTTGAAATGTGCGCACCAAGCAAAGATCTGTTAGAGCCATTGTTTGCAGAATTAGAATTCAGGACTTTAGGCAGGCGAGTATTTGGCGATGATTTCAGCGTTACGGAAATGCGGGCGGTGTCTATCCAAACAGATCTTTTCGGACAGGAAGTAGCTTCCGGCCGTACCACGATGACGGTGGATATCGCCGATATTGGTGAGCCGGAAATACCGGCTGCGCCAGCTAAAAATATTGATACCGTTCCGCATGAATACCATTTGGCGGATACCTTTGAAAAACGTGCAGAGCTGATCAATTTATTGAAACAACAAAAAGAGATCTGCTTTGATACCGAAACTACCGGCACCGATGCAAATTTCTGCGAGTTGGTGGGCTTATCATTCGCGATAAAGGCAAATGAGGGTTGGTATGTTCCCGTTCCGCATGAGCAGGAAGAAACGAAAAAGATCGTTGCTGAGTTTAAGGAGCTGTTCGAGGACGAATCTATCCTGAAAACCGGGCAAAACCTGAAATTTGATATCCTGATGCTGAAATGGTATGGCGTTGAAGTAAAAGGCAAATTGTTTGATACCATGATGGCGCACTATGTGCTTGACCCGGATACAAGGCACGGGATGGATATTTTATCAGAGAATTATTTGGGCTACAAGCCGGTTTCTATTACTTCGTTGATTGGTGCCAAGGGCAAAAACCAGGGCAATATGCGTGATGTGGAGATCGAGAAGATCAAGGAATATGCCGCCGAGGATGCCGATGTTACCCTGCAGCTGAAGCATGTTTTCGAGCCAAAAATAAAAGAGGTTGAAGCTGAAAAACTCATCCATGAGATTGAGCACCCGTTGATTTATGTTTTGGCGGATATTGAATACGAGGGTGTAAAAATAGACCATGATACGCTGAAGGAATTCTCCAAAGAATTGGAAACAGATATAGCTAAACTGGAAAAAGTTGTGTTTGAAAAAGCGGGAGTGCGTTTCAATATCGCGTCGCCTAAGCAGCTGGGAGAGGTGCTGTTCGAGAAACTGATGCTCGACCCAAAGGCTAAAAAAACAAAGACCGGCCAATACCAAACCGGTGAGGATGTGTTAACTGCTTTAGCGGCCAAGAGTGATATTGTACGTGATATTTTGGATTACCGCCAACTTCAAAAGTTAAAATCGACTTATGTGGATGCCTTGCCGCAAATGGTGAACGCTAAAACCGGGCGGGTGCATACCTCCTATAACCAGGCCGTGGCGGCAACCGGGCGTTTAAGTTCAACCAATCCTAACCTGCAGAATATACCGATCCGTACTGAGCGCGGGCGCGAGGTGCGTAAGGCGTTCATACCGAGGGATAGCGGGCACGTGATCGTATCTGCGGATTATTCACAGATAGAATTACGCATCATTGCCGAGATCAGCAAGGACCCTAACATGATGGAGGCTTTTGTGCAAAATTTGGATATCCACACCGCTACCGCGGCCAACGTTTATGGTATTGGTTTAGATGAGGTAACCAGCACCCAGCGGCGTAATGCCAAGGCGGTAAACTTTGGGATCATTTACGGGCAGTCGGCGTTTGGCTTGTCGCAAAATTTGGGTATTCCGCGTAAGGAAGCTGCAGATATTATCGACAATTATTTCGCGCAATATCCCGGCATTAAAAATTATATGAGCGATACCATGAACTTCGCCCGCGAGAATGGCTATGTAACCACGCTAATGGGACGCCGCAGGTATTTGAGGGATATTAACTCCGCCAATGCAACCGTACGTGGTTTTGCAGAGCGAAATGCCATCAACGCGCCGATACAGGGTTCTGCGGCGGATATGATCAAGATCGCGATGATCAATATCCACAAGGAATTCCTCGCCCAAAAACTGGATGCCCGTATGACTATGCAGGTGCATGATGAGTTGGTTTTTGATGTTCCGCACCATGAGGTGGAGATTGTGAAACCGATCATTTTGCATAATATGAAAAATGCTATTAAAACTACGGTGCCGATAATGGTGGAGATTGGGACTGGGTCTAATTGGCTAGAGGCGCATTAGGAATTAGAATTCGATAAGTCATTATAAAGCCAGTCGGTTAGACTGGCTTTATTGTTTATATTCGCTTATACTTAACCTTGAATTATGCCTTCAAATCTTCACTCCGAAACTACAACGCAAAATTTACAGATGGATATTAAACTACGTTTATTAATAAGGTGTTTTTTTATATTTTTTTTACTATTCTTTAACGCTGGTTTGACATTTAGTCAGAGCAATTATAAGCTTGATTCGCTTTTCACTACTTTGTATAAAAATGGAGATTTTAACGGATGTGTAATGGTTGCTGAAAATGGAAAACCAATCTATGAAAAAGCGCTTGGCTTTGCAAATTTCGAGAATAATAAGCCACTTGACAATCAAACCATGTTTGAACTGGCTTCGGTATCCAAACAGTTTACTGCAATGGCGATAATGCAGTTACATCAGATCCACAAATTAGATTACCATGATAATTTAACGAAATACTTTCCTCAGATTCCGTATTACGATATTACAATTGACAATTTATTGCACCATACCTCAGGAATCCCTGAGTTTTTAGGATGGAATAGTAAACAAATAGATACAAGTCGAATTAATGGCAATCAAGATGTCTTGAACTCTTTGATTAAAAATAAACCAGCATTAAATTTTAATCCGGGGGAGCAATTATCTTATTCCAATACTAATTATGTACTACTGGCATTAATTGTTGAGAAAGTTTCCGGCGTTCCGTTTGATAAGTATATGGACGAACATATTTTTAACCCACTTGGAATGAGTCACACCAAAATTTATCATCAACGATCCTCAAATAAAAAAATAAAAGACTACGCTTTTGGAAATATCTATGACCCCTCTAAAGGTAAATTTGTTATCAATGACAGCATTGCAGGAAACAAATACGAATATTATTTTGATGGTATTGCCGGCCCGTACGGCATTAGTAGTACTACTGAAGATATGTTGAAGTGGGACCAGGCTCTTTACACAGATAAATTGGTAACAAAAGCAGAGCAGAAACTGGCGTATGTACCCGCAACACTTAAAGATGGAGAACAGGCGACATTCTCTGGTATACCCTATGGGTTTGGATGGCTCATTTTTCCGGAAAAGGACTATACTGGAAAAAGATATATACACACAGGCGGCTACCCCGGATATATGAGTATAATTGCGCGTTATCCTGATAGAGGCAAAACAATTATCATTTTGACAAACATATGGAATGTGGTTAATATATTTCAACTGAATACGGCGGTAGAAAATATACTTTTTGATAAACCATTTAGCATCCCTGCCGCGACCCCGTTTAAGAAAAGCGTTGTGTTAAATCCTGCGCAGTTAAAAGCTATTGAAGGAACTTATGCATTGAAGGTTGCCCCGAATGTAAAAATTACGATTTCCTCGGATGCTACCCAAGCTTATGCACAAGTAACCGGACAAACGAAAGCCCAAATTTATCCCGAATCTGAACTGGACTTTTTCTATACTATAGTAGAAGCAAAAATCAAATTTGTTAAGGACACTACTGGGGATATTGACAAACTGATTTTAACCCAGAGTGGCCGACAACTCGAAGCTATTAAAGAAAAATAGAACGACATTCAGCATGCGGTTGGTGTTCGGAAGAGTAATTAACACCCTCCTTGGGGGGCATTAACATACAAATTTACACTGAAATGGGTTAAATTATTAATAATCAATTAGTTATATGGGTAAAAAATTATATTCAGACCATAAGTTTATTTTCCCGTCTATAGATTCAGAGGCCATTGAACTATCTATAAAAGAAAGCAATGTGTCTGAAACAGATAGGAAATCATATATAGCAGGTTGGGTTGCCGCTATAATGAGTTTAGGTCATTATGAAACTTATCCAAGGTGTCATCATCCGCAATAAGTTTACCGTTTTTAATGTTTTTGCCATCCTGTGAAAGTTCTATTTCAATATATCCATTGCATTTATTTATATCGCTTATGTATTTAGCGTACCTAAGGTGCATTTTATCTTTAAATGCAGTTAAAATATCATCCGAAATTTGAGGTATCTGTGCAATGTTATCGGCTATATTCATTCTTTTTGCGTATTCAAATCTTAATTTTTCCATTCACAAAGATGTGTAAACTAATGCTTAAAAATATAGATGTACCGCACTTTTGTGTGCACACATTTTTTGTTTAGTGTAAATTTGTATGTTAGCGCCCCTTGGGGAGGGGTTTCTGCATGTGACATGTAAGGAAAAACCCTTTTCTATACCCCCCAGGGGAGTGTATCATAGGACGCCGCTTTTTGGCTATCTTCAGGGCAGCTGAGGTAACAACAACGGCCATCGTCATAATTACATCTTTTTCAAGGTTATTTCCATCATCTTAATTTCCTTTCCGCCGGTGATGTCATACATCGCGGTTACCTGGGTATGGGCATCTACCATTTTAAGGGTCTCGCGCATTTTCATTTCTTTTCCGGTCATCGGGTCCTGCTCTGTGCCTGTAAGGGTAATCGTTTTCGTAGCGGCATCGTATGTCCCCTCCATGTTCAATACACCTGTGCCCATGTTATCTACATAAGAGCTAAAAAATAGCTTCTTCATATTATCGTAGCCTGTTATGGATACCGCTTCATAAGGCATACCACCGAAAGACGCGGTAATGTTGCCTTGCTGATAACGCCCGCCAAGTATCATTTTATATTCCACTGTGCCGGTGCTTTTAGACGGCTGGCCGGGAGCCATCCACAAACTTATATCCTCCGACCACTTGCCATCAGCTGCCGCGAGAATTTTCTGCATGTCGCCCGGTGTCATGAAATCCATCGCTTTCTTCATCGCGCTTGTATCCTGGGCCAGGGCATGGCCTGTTATAGCAATCAGGCATATACAGGTGAATAATAAGCAGGCTATCTTTTTCATATATATTAGTTTTTACTAAAATATAAAAAAATCAGCAGCAAATTATCTTTGGGTCATCTTTACGTTACCTAACCTAACATCGGTTTACTTTAATTAACTTTGTTTCAATCATGTCTGAAAATGAAATCATTAGCTGGCTTACCAAGCAATTACGCTTTTACATCCCCATAACAGATGAGGAAGCCGTTCATATTTGCAGCCGTTTCAGCTTTCGAAAGGTAAATAAAGGCGAGTATTTGCTGAAGGAAGGCCAGTACGGCGATTGGTGGGGATTTGTATACCAGGGGCTGTTCCGGTCTTTTTCTTATGATGCCGAAAAGATAGAATACACCAATGGCTTTTTCAGGGAAGGCTCTTTTACCTGCGAACTGGTGAGTTTTTCCGGTGCGGCGGTAAGCCAGACCAATGTGGTGGCATTAGAAGATTCGCTTATCCTTTATGTAAACAGCCAAACTTTAAATTCTTTATACAAAGACTCTGCTCAATTTGAGCATTTTGCCCGCTTATTATATGAAAAGGTACTGGTTAGCTACAAACAGCGTAATCTTTTCAGGGTGAGGCTTAACGCCCGTGAGCGTTATTTTCATTTTTTGAAACACGAGCCTGAACTGATCAAAAGGGTGCCACTGAAATATATCGCCTCTTATTTAAGTGTAACAGATACCAGCCTGAGCCGGATCCGCCGGAACATGAAAGAAATGTTGAGCTAATTTCTTGTCTTTAGGCAAGCGTAAACCGCTCTTATCCGGTCTATCTTGCATAAAAAACACAAGATGGAAACTCGAAAAAAAATAGCCCTGATTACCGGGGCCAACAGGGGATTGGGGCTGGAGATTGCCCGCCAGTTAGGTAAAAGACACATCAAAGTTTTAGTAGGTGCCAGGAATGCCGAAGCCGGCCAGGCAGCCGCCGATAAATTGATAGCCGAAGGGATTGATTCATTATTTGTATTGATCGATATAACCGACCGGGATAGCATTGTCAATGCGGTGCATCTCGTTACTGAAAAATTCGGTTATTTGGATATTTTGGTTAATAACGCGGCCCGCTTACCAAAGGCAACAGACGAGGGCACACCAAGCCTGGCAAGCCATAATTTATTACTCGAGTTTTTAGAAACTAACTTTTTGGCGCAGGTAAACGTAACGCAGGCATTTTTACCATTGATCAGGAAAAGCACGGCAGGGCGTATAGTCAATATGTCGTCTACAATTGGATCGGTTACACTTTCCAGTGAACACCTGCATCAAAATGGGCCTAAACCGCCACGGCTGCCTTATGCTGTTTCAAAAGCCGCGTTAAATATGTTTACCGTAACGCTGGCTAAAGAGTTAAGGCCGGAGGGCATTAAAGTTAACAGCGCCGACCCCGGCCTTACCCAAACCGAAACCGTTGGACCAAATGCCCCTTATACCGTTGAACAGGGTGCCCGGCCGGCAGTATGGTTAGCCTGCATTGATGATGACGGCCCTACCGGCTGCTTTTTTACCCATGTAGATGAGCATGTTGTTAATAATCCCTGGTAATATTTAAAATTTGGAGTTTGCGGTCGCTATCCGAAAATTTTAAGTTCTTATAGTTTCTTTTAAAGGGATATGAATTGACTAATAAATATTTATCATGTCCTTGCGGGGAACGAAGTAATCGCAGGAGAAATGCGGCTCTACAAAGTTCGCGATCGCTTCATTCCTCGCAATGACATTTTTTTTAGCTCCCGGGCGGTCAAAGCTACAAACGCTCTCTCCACAGCTTTCAGTCGGCGTTGTCACCGTACCGCTTAATTCTTTTATTTACAATACCGCGCGAGCAACTCATCCAAACGGCCCCTTTTAATTGCGGCTTTCGCTACCATATTAAATAGCGGCGCGGCTATTTTTTGGATGCCGACCATTTTTGAATTGTTGAGGTAGACGAACAGTGCTAAGTCTGCCAGGCTTTTTGGCGTTCCGGCTTTACTGGCCAGGCCATCGTTGGCGAGTCCTTTTAAAATGAACAGGGCGTTTTCAAAGTTTTTGTTGCCGGGATCAAGGGTTGTTTTTACAATACATTCTTCGGCAGAAATATTGTTAAAATAATGCTTTTCGTTCGGCTTTATGGTAGCCGATCCTCCCTGCTTTAAATGGTGTATCTCGTTGCCTTTGCCTATTTCAAGCGTGCCTTTTAACACCTCGAATGTTTCTGAAAACAAAGTGTGGTAATGCCAGGGTGTGTTTTCACCCGGCAGAATGCTCATTTCTACAACGCTCTTTTTGCTGTTATCTACCGAACTGACCAGTTTAATATATGCCTGGGTTTTCATGATGCTTTTTGAGTGTGTTTAGTGGTTAATAAAATGAGCCCGATGGCGGAGCAAATGATGATGGCGACGATGTGCGGCATTGCTTGCGGGATACCGTTATAGCTTTTGCTGAGCACAATCAGCATATCGTTAACCGGTATTATTGTCGCCGCTAATAAGGTTATGCCCAGTGCACGCCTTTCGTTCAGAAGCACTAAAGCGCAAACCACCAGCCCGGAAAATATATCCCGGATGCCTTTAATATGGTCAAAAGAATAATCGCCGTTTGCATTGAAGCGGATGCCGAAAGCGGCTGTTGCTACCTCCGGAGATGTAAAAAAGCGGACCCCTAAAAAAATTATTCCCAACCCGGTTAAGAATGCGATCGCATAAGAAATTTTTGTTGTCATGATATTTTGTTTTTAAATGATGACACAAAATTATCAGGACGGCAACCGCGATTAATGCACCTCGGTTAACAAATCAAAACTGGGTGAAAATTCTTTTCCGGATGCGGCTTAACGACTGTGGTTTAACACCAACAAAGGAAGCAACGTGGTACTGTGAGATCCTTTGTTGCAGGTCGGCGTGATTTTTTAAAAACCTTTCATAACGAACCTCGGGTGTTTCAGTGTAAAAGGAACTGAGATCCTGCAGTACTTGTAAAAAGACGTATTCAATGGCTATACGACCAAAGCGCTCACCTTCACGCACATTTGTATAGAGCAATTGCAGGTCGGCATGCGAAATAATCAGCACATCGCTATCCTCTAAAGCCTGGATATTTTTGGCAGATGGTTTTTGAGGCAGAAAACTTTCGTAATTACACACATATTCATTTTCCTGGGAGAAGTCGTATATTTTTTCCTCGCCATCGTGATTGATATAATAGCGCATTAACCCCTTGGCCACAAAGCCGACATTCTTGCAGATCCGTCCCTCTTCTAAAAAGAATTCTCCTTTTTTATAGGTTTTTTCTTTGAATAAAGATTTTACGATATCTATTTCCGCCGGGCTTAGTTTAATTATACTTTGAATGCTGTAAAGTAGGCTGTCTATCATTGTGAGATAAAAGTTTATGAAGATTGTGTTTGTTATTATTCAACAACCGGCACGTATTCAATAAATATATAGAATTAACACCCTAATGTTGTTTTTTATTAAAATTTCGTAGTATTTCAAACACATTTTTTAAAATATGTGTTTGCTTATTGAGCTAAATGTTTCCTAACTTATGCCAATAAATCTAGTATGAGAATCTATCATCTTGCCGCCGAATGTTATCCAGTTGCTAAAGTGGGCGGCCTTGCCGATGTTGTGGGCGCTTTGCCCAAATATCAGAACCTGGCAGGAATGGATGCCGCGGTGGTTATCCCTTATTATGATCGCAAGTTTACCCGCGAAAACGAATTCGATGTTATTTTTAAAGCGGTTACACTGTTGGATACCAAAAGGCTATACTTTGAGGTGCTGAAAGAAAAAACCAACAAATTGGGTTTTGAACTTTACCTGATCAGGATACCGGGTTTGCTGGATCGTAAGGAGGTTTATATGTACCCTGATGAGCGTGAACAGTTTATCGCGTTCCAACTGGCTTTTCTGGATTGGATCAGCTATTCCCAACAAAGCCCGGATATTATTCACTGCCATGATCATCATGTCGGGCTGATACCGTTTTTGCTACAACACTCCAAATTATATACGGCGCTTTCGCATACGCCAACAGTGTTTACTATTCATAACGGGCAGTACCACGGCGTTTTAAGCTGGAGCAAGTTTTCTTATTTACCGGAGGTGGACATGACCCAAACCGGCTTGCTGGATTGGGCAAATGCTATAAACCCGCTTGCCGCGGCAGTAAAATGCTGTACTAAGTTCACTACGGTATCGCCAAGCTATTTAGAGGAGCTTTCTGTTAGTTCAAACGGATTGGAATATTTGTTTTACCTGGAGCACGCTAAAGGGTCGGGTATTATTAACGGGATTGATACCGAGGTTTGGAACCCGAAAACAGACCCGATGATATCGGCCAAATTCACTACAACAAAGCTGGCACAAGGAAAGCAGAAAAATAAAGAGGAACTATGCGCCCGGTTTAACCTGGCGCCTGAGTTACCGCTGATTTCATTCATTGGCCGCCTGGTAATGGAAAAGGGCGCGGACCTGCTGGCTGAGTCCATTTCAAGAAGCATCGCGGAACACCCGGGTAAAGTCAACTTCCTGATCTTAGGCGCTGGTGACCCCGGCATGGAGCAGGGGTTAAGAGAGTTAAAAACGATGCTGCCCGGGCAATGCAATATATTTATTGGTTATGATGAGGCGCTGGCCCACCAGGTTTACGCCGGATCAGACTTTTTACTGATGCCTTCGCGGGTTGAACCTTGCGGGTTGAACCAATTGTACGCTTTGCGCTATGGCACAGTGCCGGTAGTGCGTAGTACCGGCGGACTAAAAGACACCGTTATTGATTTTGGCGACGAAGGCGGTTACGGCATCCGTTTTAACCAGGCTTCGGTTAATGATATTTGTTATTCTGTTAGCCGAGCTTTAATATTATATGAAAACCAGCAGCACCTCCAGTTGTTACGTAAACGGATGATGGCGCTTGATTTTTCATGGGACCGGTCTGCCAAAGAATATATAACCCTTTATGAAAGCTTAAAAACCATTATATGACCTCTAAAGTAATCTGCATTGTACTTGGCGGTGGCCAGGGAAGTCGCCTTTCTCCGCTTACAGCAACACGTTCAAAACCTGCGGTACCAATTGCCGGCAAATATCGTTTGGTTGATATCCCTATTTCCAACTGTTTGCACTCGGGCATTACACGTATTTACGTGTTAACGCAATTTAACTCTGCATCGTTAAATAAGCACATTAAAAACACCTATCATTTTAGCAGTTTTAGTGAGGCTTTTGTAGATATTTTGGCGGCAGAGCAAACCCCAACCAGCGGGTCATGGTTCCAGGGAACGGCAGACGCGGTTAGGCAAAGCTTACACCACCTGGCGGTACATGATTTTGATTATGTATTGATCCTTTCGGGCGACCAGCTATACCAGATGGATTTTGAGGAAATGATCGACAACCACATCAATTCTGATGCAGAAATATCTATAGCAACTATCCCTGTACATGCCAATGATGTTCCGGGTTTTGGTATCCTGAAGACAAATGAGGACAAGCTGGTTACCGCTTTTATTGAAAAACCTAAAAAGGATTTTGAAAGCTGGGCATCAGAAGTAAGCGATGACATGAAAGCGCAGGGACGGTTATACCTGGCATCAATGGGTATTTACCTGTTTAACCGCTCTTTATTATATGATCTGTTGCAGGGTAACGAGCGCACCGATTTTGGTAAAGAGATTATACCCCAATCAATTGATAACCATAAAGTGTTAAGCTATCAGTATGAAGGTTATTGGACAGATATTGGTACAATCCCATCGTTTTTTGATGCCAATTTGGGCTTAACTGACGATATACCTCAGTTTAACCTGTTTGATAAAAACTTCATATTTACCCGTGCAAGGATGTTGCCGCCATCAAAAATGAGCGGAACCCAGGTTGATAAAGCCATTATTTCTGATGGTTGTATTATAAACGCAAGCCACATCACCCGATCAATAATTGGGATACGCAGCCGCGTTGGGTTTAATACGGTTATTGAAAATTGCTATGTAATGGGTAGCGATAACTATCAAACATTAGAGCAGATAGAAGAATCGAAATTAAGCAACTCACCAATTATGGGTATTGGTGACAGGTGCACTATTAAAAATGCCATTATTGATAAAAACACTTTCATTGGCAACGATGTAAGTATAAATTGCGGCGAAAAACTGCCTGATGGTGATTATGAAACGCATACCGTTCAGGACGGTATTGTAGTAGTTAAAAAGCGTGCCGTTATACCTCACGGCACTGTTATTTAACCAAAAAGAAAATTATATGATTTTTGGTTTAATTATTGTGTTGCTAGTGCAAACAATAAAAAAACTAAAAACTATCATCATGAAAAAAGCAATTTGTATTATCGCTTTAGCAGCGATCTCATTTGGAAGCGCATTTGCGGCTGCGCCGGTTAAAGTTACAAACCATGCCATGCAAATGGACACCACTAAAATGAAAAAGAAAAAAATGAAAATGAAGAAGGGAGATACTTCTCCGATGAAAATGAAGAAGGATACTTCTAAGATGTAATAAAACAAACGCCCCCGGCAATTACCGGGGGCGTTTTTTTTACAATGCTAATGTTTCGCCAATTGCAGGCAGCTTAAGATTAAGCCCTGCCTTAACAAATTTATCGAGAGCCTCCTCGGTATCTATTGCGATTACCGGAAAAGTATTGTAGTGCACACCGATCACATTGGTGCAATTAACAAAAGCGCTGGCTTTAATGGCATCATCAACACCCATGGTATAGTTATCACCAATTGGTAATATCGACCAGTCAATATTTTCATCAGCCAGCAACTTCATATCGTAAGTAAGCGCGGTATCGCCTGCAAAATAAATAACCTTGCCTTCGCTGTAAATAACAAAGCCTGCAGGGTTGCCGCCGTAGCTGCCATCGGGCATAGAGCTGGAGTGAATAGCATTTACCATTTTCACACGGCCAAAATCGAAGTTATAGCCACCGCCAATGTTCATGCCGTGGGCCTCAATGCCTTTATTACCTAACCAGCTTGCTATTTCGGCAATGCAGATAATTTTTGCACCACTGCTTTTCTCAATTTCCAACAGGTCGGCAACGTGGTCGCCGTGCCCGTGTGAGACCAGGATATAATCCGGTTTTATCGCGCCCGCATCAACATGTTTCGCGTTCGGGTTAGACATGATGAACGGATCAAATAAAAGTTTTTTACCAGCCGTTTCAATTAGAACGCATGACTGGCCATAATAAGTGATTTTCATAGTTTTTTGTAGTTTTTGCTAAAGTAACAACGCAATGGCATAAGTTTTCTTTCAGGCAGGTTTATGACCGAAATTTTACGTTACGAATTATCATTTAGAACGAGGAACGAGAGAGAAACTATCTCTTGAGCGATAGCGAAAAATCTTCTTCGCTTCGCTTATAATGACAAGTGGTGATTACTTCCCAAACAAACCACCCAAACCGCCAAACATTTGCTGCGTCATGGCGGCCATTTCGCTGGCGCTTACGTTTTCAGCCTGCTCAATAGCTTTGTTAATTGCTACTAAAAGCAACTCCTCTAATTCCTCTTTGTCAGCATCAACAAAAAAGTCATCCGCAATATTGATGGACTGGATTACTTTATTGCCGTTGGCAACTACGGTAATTTTGCCGCCTTCGGCAGTGCCGGATACGCTAATGGCATCCAGACGTTTTTTTACTTCGCCAGCCTTCTGCTGGGCTTCCATTATTTTATCGAACATATCTTTTTTTTGTTGTCTGAACTCGAATTTATGGATTTACGAAATTTTAGAATTCTGTTCATTCTTTAATTCCATAAATTCAGGTTCAGACAGTTATTGATCCTCTTCCTCAGCTCCGTTACCGGTATAAGCACCTTTACGCACTATTGGCATGCCGGTCATTTTATACAGGTCATCCAAATGGAGCAGGCTTCCGTTAACCATATTACCTAACAATACAATGGTTACATCGTTTTTCATATCGCGCAAAAATATGTGCCTGAACCCATGCCACCAGCCGGTGTGGTAAACCACTTTTTGTCCGGGCGCTTCAAATAAGCGCCAGCCATAGCCATAGTTAAAGTGCCCGCGGAGCATTGGGTTATGGTCTGTATAGGCAGAGTCCTGGGTTGCCGGTTTCAACAAACGGCCTGCACGTAATGCGCGGTCGAACAGAAACAGATCGCTAACGGTGCTGTAAACGCCATAAGCGCCAACCGGGCCATCCAAAAAGTTGGGCGCAACAGAATATCTCCAGCTGTTGCGGTCGTGGCCCAAAACATCGGTTGGGATCTTGTCATAAACCGCTTTAGAGTAAACCGCGGTATTCGCCATCCCCGCAGGGATAAAAATATTTTGCTTTACATATTCGGCATAGCTCATGCCGGAGACTTTTTCGATGATCGACCCCAAAACCATAAAGTTGGAGTTGTTATACAAAAAGCTTTTGTCGGGTTTGTTAAACCGTGCCGGTTTATACTGGGCGATCATGTCCATCGTTTGCTGGTTGGTAATGCCCTTGCGCTGGTCGCGGTGCTCGGCGCGGTAAATGCCATCTACAAAATAAACATAGTTCATCATGCCAGAGCGGTGTGTTAACAACAAACGGATGGTTACGCCCTCGTATGGAAAATTCGGAAAAAAATCACGCACATCCTGGTTCAATTTCAACTTGCCGCGCTCCATCAGCTGCAAAATAGCGGTCGAAGTAATGGTTTTTGATACCGATGCCAGCTGAAATTTTGAATCAACAGTCAAGGGGTGCATGTTAGGGTAATCAGCCCAGCCGAAGGCGCCTTCGTAAATGATCTTTCCCTTTTTGGCTACCAGCACATCGCCATTAAAATTGGCTACCTGGTGCAGGTGTTTCATGTAGGCGTCGATGTTTTTATCGGCATGTTTTGGGTCGTATTGGAGGTACTGTTTGGCGTTGAAAGGTTTATCGATATCAGGCGTGGAGGAAACCTGTGATTTTGATTTTTTATCTTGAGAACACGAGGCCAGGCATAGCAACAAAAGCGGAACAGTAAGAATATTTTTATATAGAATCATAAGCAGAAGAAGTCAATCAGTTAACGATTGCGAAATTCAGAAATTATACAATCGCTAACTATTTTAAGTTTTAAACATTTGGATAATATTATGAACGTTTTGAAGCCTCAGCTGTTAAAAGAGTAGAAATTATTAATTATGGGTTTATTAAAATTGATGAAGATACAGGCATTAGCTATCATGGCGATAATACTTTTTACAACATCGTGCGCGGAAAAAAAGCAGGTGGTTGATGATAGCCAGCCGCAAACTGAGGGGCAAATCATATCCACCATAAATAACCTGCCCGAGGTGGTTAAGGCCAATGCGCAGATCAGAAAAACGTCGCACGGCAAGCAGCATTTGATTGTTTATGTCAGCGGGCGGCCGTCACCATCACAAAGTTTTTATTCGGTTAAGGTGGCGAAATATGATAGTAACGCCGGCGATTTGGTTTACAGCTTTATCCTATACCCAAAAACTAATAAGATCTATTATTTAGATCCTAAACATGCAAAATATATTGCCCTGGCCGACTGGCGCAAGCAAAAGAATTATACCGCTGTGAATAATTAGGTTGAAACGTTGATCTCAACCGTTTTAATTTCTGGATCGGTATGGTGGGGAAACATTTGTAAAGCTACTTCCTTGCAGGCCTTAATGGCTTCCGATAGCTCCTCCTCCTTAAAATTCTTCCCGCTGAACATCAGGTTTTCCTGCCCGGTTTTTTCCAGTTTGGTTAGCTCGGAGCCATCCCAAAGGTAGGGGTGGTTATTTGGTGCGGTGTAGATGATGTTGTATTTGGGCATGTGTGCAAGAATGTTAAGTAATAACACAGCTGGATTACTTTAGTTTTTGTACCAAAAAGATTACCGTTTTCAGTTTATATCATCTATATAAAATATAACTTTGCGCATCAAAATATAATACAATGAGTTTCAGAACTGAACATGATACCATGGGCGAGGTACAGGTACCTGCCGACAAATATTGGGGTGCGCAAACCGAAAGATCACGTAATAACTTTAAGATCGGGCCGGAGGCATCAATGCCTAAAGAAATTATAGCAGCTTTTGCTTATTTAAAGAAAGCAGCAGCTTATACTAATACTGATTGCGGCGTATTGCCTGCCGAAAAACGCGACCTGATTTCACAGGTTTGTGATGAGATATTAGCAGGTGGTTTAGCCAGCGAGTTTCCGCTGGTAATTTGGCAAACAGGCTCGGGCACACAATCAAACATGAACGTGAACGAAGTGGTTGCTAACCGCTCGCACGTTTTGCAGGGTAATAAATTGGGCGAAGGCAAAACCTTTATCCACCCGAATGATGACGTGAATAAATCACAATCATCAAACGATACTTACCCTACTGCTATGCACATCGCGGCCTATAAAATGGTGATCGATGTGACCATCCCCGGCGTTGAAAAACTACGCGATACGCTGAAAGCAAAATCAGAAGAATTTAAAACTGTTGTGAAGATTGGCCGTACCCATTTAATGGATGCTACACCACTTACTTTAGGTCAGGAATTTTCAGGCTATGTGTCACAATTGGACCACGGCTTAAAAGCATTAAAAAATACTTTAGACCACCTGGCTGAATTAGCATTGGGCGGTACAGCGGTTGGTACCGGCATCAACACCCCGAAAGGTTATGATGTTAAGGTTGCTGAATACATTGCCAAATTTACCGGCCTGCCATTCCGCACAGCGGATAATAAATTTGAGGCTTTGGCCGCTCATGATGCCATTGTGGAAAGTCACGGCGCTTTGAAACAGATCGCGGTTTCATTAATGAAGATCGCGAATGATATCAGGATGCTGGCTTCTGGTCCGCGTTCAGGTATTGGCGAGATTCATATCCCGGATAACGAGCCGGGATCATCCATTATGCCGGGCAAGGTTAACCCAACACAAAACGAGGCGGTTACCATGGTTGCCGCTCAGGTGATGGGTAACGATGTTGCCATTTCTGTAGGCGGTTCAATGGGCCACTACGAACTGAATGTATTTAAACCGGTTATGGCGGCTAACTTTTTACAGTCGGCACGTTTAATTGGCGATGCCTGCGTTTCCTTCACTGATCATTGTGCTGCCGGTATCGAGCCAAATTATGCCGGTATCAAAAAACACCTGGAAAATTCACTAATGCTGGTAACGGCTTTGAACCCGCACATAGGTTATGAGAATGCCGCTAAGATTGCCAAAAAAGCGCTAAAGGAAAATCTTTCATTACGCGAAGCCGCTTTAGGCCTGGGGCTGTTAACCAATGAGCAGTTTGACGAATGGGTTAGGCCGGAAGATATGATCGGCTCATTGAAGTAGAACTTTTTTAATTATGAGTAACGAAGAATCTGTAAAAGAATGCATCAGCGTCATGTATCATGGATAGATTCTTCATTCCATTCAGAATGACAAAAGGTTAAGATTTACGAAGTTTTTAAAGCTTCGTAAATCTGACAACAAATCAGATACATTAAATGCAAAAACTGACCCTCGCCATCTTTCTTATAATAACTTTAACCCTCGGCGCGTGCTGGATGAATCCCGACATGCAAAAGCCCGGCGCAAAGGAATTCCAGGGCGAATGGCAGCAGGATTCCGTACCGATGCAAAAAAAACTGCTCACTTACTCGCTGTACCATTTTAAATTCACCTGCGACTCCTTTTTTGTAACGGTAAAAACCTTTACCAAAGTAAATTACGGCACCGATAGCTGCATGAAAGCCGGCCACTGGACCGAGTATACCAAAGGCAACTATGGCCAACGGCACGATACCTTATTTTTAAAGGGCCAGTTTTGCAACCCTGATTTTTCGTTAAAGCTAAAACCGAACTGTTTCCGTTTCGGCATGTACGAGGAAGTGTTCAAGGTCAGCAAAAAAACAGATTCAGTTTATCAATTTTCAAGCACATCGGCAGTTATTCCCATAACCGCCCATTTAATAAAAAGCACTACCTGTACTCCAAAACCACTTTAGTATTGTTATGAAAAACACATTTAAAAAACTATTTATCGGTGCTGCAATAGTGTATGCGCCATTACAAAGCATGGCCTGGGGCACAACCGGCCACCGTGTTAGCGGCCAAATTGCCGAAGAACATTTAACGCCGAAGGCTCGCCTGGCGGTTCATGCCATTTTAGGTAACGAATCCATCGCCTTAGCCAGCAACTGGGCCGATTTTATCAAATCCGACCCGGCTTACAGCTATATGTCGCCGTGGCATTATATTGATTTGAACAAGGTTTATACCTATCCTGAACTGGTTATATTTTTAAAGGCAGATACTAATGTTGATGCCTATACCAAGTTAAACTACCTGGTGGCACAGTTGAAAAAGAAAAATCTGCCTAAAAAAGAACAGTTGCTTGATTTGCGCATGGTAATCCACATTACAGAGGATATACACCAGCCCATGCATGTTGCCCATGCTGACGACAAAGGCGGTAACGACTTTAAAGTGAACTGGTTTAACCAGCCAACCAACCTGCATTCTGTTTGGGATTCGCAACTGATCGATTTTCAGCAATTAAGTTATACAGAATATGCTGTAGCGGTTAATCACGCTACCCCCGCTGAAATAAAAGAATGGCAATCCGCTCCCATCAGCCAATGGATTTTTGAAACGAATCAAATAGCTGAAAAGCTTTATATCGAAATAAAACCGGGTGATACCCTGAACTACAAGTACAACTTTACCCATATTGATACACTGAACCGCCAGCTACTTAAAGGCGGCATCAGGTTAGCGGGTTTGTTGAACCAGATATTTGGATAGTTTTTTAAGGAGAAGGGTTAAAGGATAAAGGTGAAAGGTTTTTTTCTTTTCCTTTAACCTTTATCCTTACGCCTTTAACCTTCAGAAAAATGAAAATACTAATGGTTTGCCTGGGCAATATCTGCCGTTCGCCGCTGGCGGAGGGGATCATGCAGGACCTTTCGGATAAAAACAACCTGGGTTGGGAGATCGACTCAGCAGGTACCGGCAATTGGCATGTTGGCGAAGGACCCGACAGGCGATCTGTAAAAATTGCCCACAAGCGTGGTGTTCCTATTGGTCATCAAAAGTGCCGCCAGTTCAGGTTGAGTGATTTTGATGAATTTGATCATATTTATGTGATGGACAGGAGCAATTTAGGTGATGTACTTGCCCTTGCGCCCAACAAGCAAGCTGCCCAAAAAGTAAAATTGCTGTTAGGCGACAAGGAAGTACCGGACCCTTATTATGATGATATGCAATTCGCGCCTGTATTTGATTTGATTGAGGAAGGGTGTAAGAAAATTGTTAAGGAGTTAGTTCAATAGTTAACTCATCCGGTCAGCATAGCATCGCCGGTTAAGGAAAGCCACCAGTGCAACTAATCTTCAACCTTAATACCAAGCACTAATTTAGAACCTATCCAAATAACATTTACCGATTTATGCTCAGCATATTCCCTGCAATTTTTGTAAATTCGCCGCTCTGCATCAGTCGCTTGGCTTTTGCTGTGTTAAATTAATTATGTTACCTAAAAAGATCAGTACCATGGCTTTTGATTTAGATATGATCAAAAAGGTTTACGATCGCTACAGCACCCGTGTGGCTGCTGCCCGTAAAGCGACCGGTAAACACCTTACTTTAACCGAAAAAATATTATACGCTCACCTTTCTGAAGGCGATGCTGAAAAAGCATTTGGCCGCGGCGTTGACTATGTTGACTTTGCACCAGACCGTGTGGCGATGCAGGATGCTACCGCGCAAATGGCTTTATTGCAGTTTATGCAGGCTGGCCGTCCGCAGGTTGCTGTACCTTCAACCGTACATTGCGATCACCTGATCCAGGCTAAAATTGGCGCTGATGTGGATTTGCAAACAGCTAAAGATGTAAACTTAGAGGTTTATGATTTCCTGGCTTCAGTATCTGATAAATATGGCATCGGTTTTTGGAAACCGGGTGCAGGTATCATTCACCAGGTAGTATTGGAAAACTATGCTTTCCCGGGTGGTATGATGATCGGTACCGACTCACATACACCTAACGCAGGTGGTTTAGGTATGATTGCTATTGGTGTTGGTGGCGCTGATGCCTGTGACGTAATGGCCGGCTTACCCTGGGAGCTAAAATTCCCTAAACTGATCGGTGTTAAATTAACCGGTAAATTATCAGGCTGGACTTCAGCCAAAGACGTTATCCTTAAAGTTGCAGGTATCCTTACTGTAAAAGGTGGTACTGGCGCTATTGTTGAATATTTTGGCGAGGGTGCACGTTCACTTTCTGCAACAGGTAAAGGCACCATCTGTAACATGGGTGCTGAAATCGGTGCAACCACTTCTATCTTCGGTTACGATGAAAAATCAGCAGATTACCTGAAAGGCACCAAACGTGCTGATATTGCTGAACTGGCTGACGCTATCGCGGAACACTTAACCGGCGATGATGAAGTTTACGCTAACCCTGAGCAATATTTTGACCAGGTTATAGAGATCAACCTTGATGAATTAGAACCACATGTTAACGGTCCGTTTACTCCGGACTTGGCCTGGCCTATCTCCAAATTCGCGGCTGCTGTTAAAGAAAACGGCTGGCCTACTAAATTAGAGGTTGGCTTGATCGGTTCATGTACCAACTCATCTTACGAAGATATTACCCGTTCAGCATCTATCGCTAAACAGGCTACAGATAAACACTTAAAAACTAAAGCAGAATTTACCATCACACCGGGTTCGGAGCTGGTACGTTATACTGTTGAGCGCGATGGTTACTTAGGTACTTTTGAGGATATGGGCGGTGTTGTTTTGGCTAACGCTTGTGGCCCTTGTATCGGCCAGTGGGCGCGTCATACGGATGACCCTAACCGCAAAAACTCGATCATTACTTCATTCAACCGTAACTTTGCAAAACGCCAGGATGGTAACCCGAACACCCACGCTTTCGTGGCTTCGCCTGAAATTGTTACTGCATTTGTTATCGCCGGTGATCTTACTTTTAACCCGCTGACTGATTCGTTAACTAACGATAAAGGCGAGCAAGTTAAATTTGACGAGCCGCAAGGCATTGAAATGCCGATAAAAGGTTATGCTGTAGAAGATGCAGGTTATCAGGCACCGGCAGAAGATGGCAGCCAGGTTAGCGTTATTGTTGATCCTAAATCAGCACGTTTACAATTGCTGGAGCCATTTGCCGCATGGGAAGGTACTGATATTAACGGCTTAAAATTACTGATCAAAGCAAAAGGTAAATGTACTACGGATCATATCTCTATGGCTGGTCCATGGTTAAAATTCCGTGGCCACTTAGATAATATTTCTAACAACATGCTGATCGGCGCGATCAACTACTTTAATAACACTGCCGACAGCGTTAAAAACGAACTGACCGGCGAATATGGCCCTGTTCCGGCTACGCAGCGCGATTATAAAGCGCATGGCATCGGTTCAATCGTTGTGGGTGACGAGAACTATGGTGAAGGTTCATCGCGTGAGCACGCGGCTATGGAGCCACGTCACCTTGGCGTACGCGCCATCCTGGTAAAATCATTTGCCCGTATCCACGAAACCAACCTTAAAAAACAAGGTATGTTAGGCATCACTTTTGCCGACCCTGCTGATTACGATAAAATACAGGAAGACGATACTTTTGATATTACCGGTTTAACCACCTTTGCCCCCGGCAAACAGTTAACCGTTGTATTGCACCATAAAGATGGTTCATCTGAATCATTCCCGGTAAACCACACTTACAATGCGCAGCAAATTGAGTGGTTTAAAGCCGGCGGCGCTTTAAATATCATCAGGAAGCAAATGGCTTCTTAATTTCGGATTGCGGAATTTCGATTTCAGATTTTTACAGAGCCTCTCCAATTTTGGGAGGCTTTTTTTAGATGCAGGCAGCGATTGCCGCAGTATTTTTCATCATGAAATTTCTATTTGTGTTGATGAAAATTAATTATAGTATCGCAACATTAAATCAATTAATTTGAAAACTTTTTACCAGCAGGAGGGTTATTAAATTTACTTTTTCCCTGCGATCTAATACTAAATGGACTATACGGACTACCTTTTAAGTAACGAACAATTATTAGAGGTTTTATCTTTTTCAACTGATGCTACCGCTATTCACGTTTCCGAAGATGCGGTTATCCAATACGCCAACAAGGCGATGTTAAACATCTGGGGAAAAGGAGATGCAGTTTTAGGCAAATCACTTGAAGATGCCTTGCCAGAACTTAAAGGACAACCCTTTATTGAAATGTTCAAAAAGGTTTGGAACGAAGGCCTGACGATAAAGGGTAGTGAAACCGCTGCCGATTTGTTGGTTGACGGTAAATTACAAACGTTTTATTTTGATTTTGAATACCGTGCTATAAAAAATGCTAAAGGGAAAACTTATTGCATTTTGCACATGGCAAAAGATATTACTGACGCATACTTAGCAAAAAAACGTGAACAAGACCTTATAGAAGAACTACGTGCAGTAAATGAAGAATTACTAGCGGCTAATGAAGAAATACGTGCGGCTAATGAAGAAATAACGGCGTCTAACGAAGAGATGGCTGCTTCTAATGAAGAGCTAAGCGAGTCACAGCGGGAGCTGATGAAATTGTACAGTGACCTGTCAGAAAGCAATGCTTATTTCCGTAGTATGGTAAGGCAGGCGCCGGTAGGTATTTG
The DNA here is from genome assembly GCF_965225845.1 of Mucilaginibacter sp. Lineage (GTDB taxonomy): Bacteria > Bacteroidota > Bacteroidia > Sphingobacteriales > Sphingobacteriaceae > Mucilaginibacter. Next base: position 310,901 of record NZ_CBDDBL010000001.1, on the reverse strand, counting down.
TATCATCAATTCCGAGGGCCTGATAGTACAGGATGTAAATGCTGCCTACCTGGAAATTGTAGGCAAATCACGTGATGAATTTGAAGGAAGGCACATTTGGGATGCGATACCCGAAGCTGCCGCTACTTATGCGCCGATACTCAACAATGTTATAAAAACTAATATTACTTACGCAGCTAAAGAAAATGAATTGCTGTTAGTGCGGAACGGAATTGAAGAGCATGTTTTTTTTGACTTTGTTTACGAACCAATGTTAGCCAATGGCCAGGTACATGCTATTATGGTTTTAGCTATTGAAGTAACAGATAAGGTTGTTGCAAGGCGTGATATTGAAGATATAAATGAGCGGATAAGGCTGGCTGTTGAAGCAGCGGAGATTGGTACATTTGACCTCAACCTGCAAAATAATATAATGCTTACCTCCGAGAGGTTTGATACCATTTTTGGGTTTGACAAACATGTGGAATGGAAAAATTATACTGATGTTATACATCCCGATGATGAAGATATCCGCGAAGCGGCGCACGCTAGTGCTTTAATAACCGGCAAACTTTTTTATGAAGCAAGGGTAATTCATCCGGACCAATCTATACACTGGTTACGGGTACAAGGCAATGTATATTATGATAAAACCGGCCAGCCATTAAGGATATTAGGCACCTTGTTGGATATTACACAATTTAAACGACTTGAGCAGCAAAAGGATGACTTTATAAGCATCGCCAGCCATGAGCTTAAAACACCTATAACAAGCTTAAAAGCATCGTTGCAATTACTGGATAAGTTAAAGGAAAATCCAGCCTCTCCTATTGTTCCTAAGCTTATAGACCAATCCCTGCGCAGTATGGAGAAAATAAGTACTTTGGTTGAGGACTTGCTTAATGTAAGCCGTACACAGCAAAGCGCGCTTAAATTAAATAAAACAACTTTTATAGCAGCCGATTTGCTTAACGGGTGTTGTAGCCATATCCGTGTCGCCGGAAAATACACGTTAACATTTAAGGGTGATCCGCTTTTAAAGATCCATGCCGACGAACACGCGATAGACCAGGTAATTGTGAATTTGGTAAATAATGCTGTGAAATATGCGCCGGAATCATTAGAGATCATATTAATAGCTAAAAAAGTTGGGGATCATGCAAAAATAGCTGTACAAGACACCGGACCCGGTATAGCAGCCGATAAAATTCCGCATCTGTTTGATCGTTATTACCAGGCACAATCTGCCGGGTTTAACAATTCAGGCTTAGGTTTAGGATTATATATTTGTGCCGAAATTGTGCGAAAGCATGGCGGCCAAATTGGTGTTGAAAGCGAATTGGGCAAAGGCAGTACCTTTTGGTTTACAATACCATTAGACCAGCATTAGAAACCTGTTGTTTCCCTTTTAGTTAAAACTAAAGCGCAGAATGGGGCGTTATAATAATTTACCCCACAAAATGAAAACATCTCCAATTGTCCCGGCAAAGTATATAGCCCTTCTATCCAAAATTTTATGCTGTTTAGTTCTTATCTGCTTCGGTGTTTCCGCAAGCGCTACCGGCATTAAGTTCAAAATAAAAAACACAGCCAAAACTAATGTGGCAGTGTTTTACCGCATTAACAAAAAATCAGGAAGTTTTAAACTCAAAGCATTGTTGAACTTAAAGCCTGGTGAAGAAAAAATAAAGGATATCTCGATTGAAAAAGGTGACACGATCGCATTCTATGGCCAGGATGCCGAGGACGAGACATCTGTATTTGTAAAGCGTGATTTTAATATGCTTATCCAAAATAAAAACACCATTTACTACATCCCCATCATCATTCCCGAAAAGGAAACATCCAATTTTGAGTCGCTTGAGGCCTTAAGCGTTAAGCTGGAGCATAATAAAGTGCTCAATTTTTTATTAAAGATGGATACACTATCTATGAGCAGCTTATCCATGCTGGAGAACAACTTTCAGAATGTATACCCGTTAGGCACTTTTATCTTTGTTGATACCAAAACTAACCGTTTGCTATTACCGCCATTAGAGCCCTCGTTTTGGGCTAATAGCGATGAGTACTTAACCATACAGGATAGTTTATACGCTATGGTTGATAAAGGCAAGCAAGGCATGGCGAATGCACAGGTTGCCTATTTTGTGGCCAAGATGTTCGACTCGCTAAAGGTAAACAACACTGCCGAGCTGGAATTTAAAGCCAAGCTTTCGCTCATCAGGTGGAAACCATCGGCCAATGCAACCATATACCAGGTTTTTAATGATAAAGCGGTTGAGGATTTTTTACAGAACTGCTATGCCCAGATAGATAACCCCGATGTGGAATACCAGCGGTACCGGTTATATTTTCTCTCATCTTACGAAAGAATAGATGACCTGGAAATATTCGGGCGGCAATACTATAATTTTGGTAACGAGGCCGATCTGTCATTAAGCACACCAGCTCAAATAGTCAGTACTAACTTAGGGGTTATGTATACTAATAATAAAACTTTGGCCAATTACTACTCGGTTCAGGGAGCGGTATTGCGTACCAAGGCCTATGATTTTACCTCATTATTGTTCAATGGGTTCAAAAATAATATCAAAAATAAAATCATCGCGGATGCTTATGCTAACCAGCACCGTATTACTGATGCCATTGTTGATGAGTATAAAAGCCTTGTAGCCTACAATCCCGACCCGGTAAGGTTAAGTCTGCAGGCATTAGATCCGAAGGATGCTACGCCTTCCTTGGTTCCTATAGAAACGACCGTCAATAATTTATCGCCTTATACTAACATGGCTCCCGACACATCTAAAAAAACTGCTGCAATGGCTGATAATTATAAAATAGACAGCTATAACAATAAGGTGAGGTTTTTCAACTCGCATTTAAAGGAGATTAATGAATTGATCAAGGAGCTTGATCAAACCAATGCGGACTTGGTTAAAATATCGCAAAGCAATCCTGATAAAAGCTTTAGCAGCTCCGTTAAATCACCTGATCTGTTGAAGGAGATCGAGGTAAATAGCCAAATCGTTAGGAAGGAGTAATGTTTATGACATTAAATAAATAAGCTATGCCTGATATTTATCCGTATAAAATGTAATTTTGTATAAGCGCAATAAATATTGCTTTAAAACTAACATGCAATTCTCATTACTTAAAAGCCAGGGCTCCGGTAACGATTTCTTTTTGATTGACATCAGGCATTACAACGGTGCAATAACCAATGCCATGAAGAAGCAGCTGGCCATATATTTATGTGACCGCAATTCTGATTTTGGTGCCGATGGTATCTTGTACGTAGATAACAGTACAGCCGGCGACGGTAAAATGGTAATATTTAATGCTGATGGATCTGAAGCGGAAATGTGCGGCAACGGCATACGCATAGTTGCCCGCTATGTATCGGAACAGTTAGATAAACCGACGGTAATTATTGAGAATACTACAGGTATCCCATACACGCTTAATTTGATTGAAGATTTTTATCCCGAACTTACTGCTTTTGAGCTAACCTTTCCGCAAGCGAATTTTGATTCAGGTAATTTTCTTCTCCAGGAAAATGAAACCCAATTAATCAGCGGATTGATCCCGGGCTTATCATCAACTTTAAAATTTACAGCCATAGCATTACCAAACCCGCATATTGTTGCTTTTGTTGATGATATAAGTGAGGATGGACTACGTGAACTTGGGCGAAAAGCTAACTCAACGCCACAAATATTTCCACATGGCGTTAATGTTAATTTTGGCAAAATAATAAGCGATAATAGTATTTACGTATCCACCTACGAACGTGGTGTAGGTATTACTTATTCTTGCGGGACAGGTATGTTTGCTACCACAATATCAGCAGCTAAGACCGGACATGTAAAAAAAGACGAATGGGTAACGCTATTCAATAAAGGTGGCTACACCAAATGCCTTGTGAACGATGACCTGAGCGGCCGCATGATTGGTAATGCATCTTATGTATATGATGCAGATATTACCTTTGATTTTGAGAATAATACTATTATTTCGTTAATATCCGGTAAGTCATACGCTGTAGAATGCGAAGCTTATGAAAGGCTTTTGGCACATGTTAACGAACTTAGCTAACAATCATGTAACAATGACAATTATAGCGGTTAATATGCTATTTGTTAATATAAAATTTATATATTTAAAGCTCATACGGTGAGCGTTCTTGCTTGCCTATTGTGATAAGGTTTAGGTTTAAGCCTCCAAGCAGCGAGTGCAAGGAGGCTTTATTTTTTTGCCCTTATTGTAAGTATTAATAATATTATTAAATAGCAAACACTATTATATTATTTTATTAAAAATCGCTGTAAATTTGCCTGAATGAGCTTTTTATACCAAATAGCAGCAAAGGTGTTTTTTGGGTACCTTCAGCATTTTTTTCATTCCGGTACATGCCGCCCAGTTCAACGCGCAGGTTATATTTGGGGTTAACTATATAATCCACCTTTCCCTCGGCATAATAAAAATTGGTGCGAAGGCCCTGTCCAATATAATTTCCTAATGGGTTTGGTGCAGATGTATAGGGCTTAAATATATTTTGTCCGTAATCCAAACCATTAATATCTAAACCAAATAAAGCATAATCACCTTCTGCCTTAAAATCAAACCGGCCAACAGAGTAATTTAAAATACCAACCCATTCCCTAAAGTTTGCACCAAATGGATCTGCTAAAGGTTGGCCATCCTGGCTGTAATTACTGGTTTGATTAAATGAAGAATAGGTATAAGGCCGTGCCGTGTTAAATTCTGCAAGGTAATTTAATCCTTTAATGTTAAACATATCAGCACCGCGGAAACCAATTTGATAGCCTGATTTATTGTCAACCGCACCATCACTCGAATAAAAATCAGCGGCATGAAACTCATTTAAAACAAACTGCCCGTAAATTATTGCCTTATTAAATACTTTAAGTTTAGCGTTAAGCCCCAACAGGTTTTTGGCTGGATTGTTATCAATATTGTCCAAGGGGTCTAAAAACACAAACGGGCTTGCTAAAGATGGGTTAAAACCTTGCTTTTGCCCGTCAGCATCCTTGTCGGCCTCCATTACATTTTGAAACAAGCCTAAGGTAAAGCGCTTATTAATATTCCATTCTATATATTGAAAATAGGCCCATTTACCGGTTGTTGGCCCATAAGGCACACTTGGGTTAGTGGGGTTATCCATATAAGCGTACATACTCATGTACCTTACGTTGCCAATAGTGGCTGTAATTTTAAAAAATGGATAGTTAGACGCGAAATCAGACAGCATTAATGAACGGTAGCCATCGCCAATAAAAGTTTTATCTTTTCCTAAAGTAAAGTTGATGTATTTAATTGGCGTATATGATAAATCGAAAGTGGTGTAATCCCAATCCTTTATATAATGGTCCAGCGACCGGTCTTTACCCTGGCCGGGTATATATGCCGAAGTGTTAATATTATCCACCACATAATCGGGCAAAGCGGCGCGGTTTGCGTAAAAGCTGGCATAGTAAGTAAATTTCGACCCAATTGTTCCGCCAATCTGCGCGCCCAGGCTTGTTGTCCAAACCGATCTGCCTCCGGAAAAATCGCGCCCTATTTCAAAATCAGGCAGCACTTCGCCATAAAATGTATTTCCGTTACTTTTAACATCTATTAAGTGCTCATTTAACAACCTGTTCCTTCCTGAATTTACATTCATAATTGAGTCATAGGTATGTTTTAACAGGCTGTCATCAATAAAATTAGTTTTTACGGATGAAAGGATCCTTGTATGAGTGGAGTAAAGGTCAGCGCTGAATTTCTGGTTAAAATCAAAAGAATAAGGTTGGTACACCGACTGGCCGTAAGCGGTGCCATTGATTTTTAATATTAGCGTTATAACAATGAATAACGGAATATATATTGAAGACTTCGTTCTCATAGTTGTGGATTAAAAATCGGTATATAAATCTCTGAAGGTGCTTCGCAAGCCAAAGTTAATTAATGCTGTTTTTGAGTGATATTGGCTGTTATCTTCATCTCTGTAAGTTGCACCAAGCTCAAGCCTAAGGTTATATTTAGGATTTATTAAGTACGATACCGTGCCTTGGGCATACTTAAAGGTTGTGTTTTGGCCTTGCGTGGTAGTTGCAATCTGGGAAGTAAGGTCCGGGAAAAGAATACCATTACCAACATTCAATTCAGCCAGGTTGAGATAAAATTTAGCGTAATCAAGCTCCCCCCTAAAATCAAACCTGCCGATTGAATAACTTAATATGCCAATAGCTTCTTTAAAATTTGAACCGAATGGATGTGCAAGCGGCTCATCCAGATCGGTGTAATTAACAAGCGGGTATTGTGTAGCAGTGGTGTATGGCTTTGCCGTATTAAACTCAACCAAATAATTAAAAGAATTAACATTTAGCAGGTCTGCTCCTCTTAATCCTAATTGAAACCCATCTTTTGAATTTCCGCTTGATGCCAGTTGATCATAGATATATTGCGAGTAAAGTACGGTTTTATCAAAGATTTTATACTTGGCATTGAAACCTATCAAAGTATTATCAGGTATCGGCCCGGACGGACCAGCTGATTTAATGAATAATATTGGATTGATATAGTTAACATCAAACCCGTGCGAGCTGCCATAAGCATAATCCGCAGGAGCTATGAGGGCATTAAAAAACCCTAACGAAAACCTATTGGTCACATTCCAGTCTATGTAATGAAACACACCCCATTTTATTCGGTTAGGGGCATGTGCAAGCGAATCGAGTTTAGGTGCATTTTGATCCTGCATGTAGGCCCACATCACCATATACCTAACATTTTTAGCCAGATCGATTTTCAGGCGTATGAGTGGATAGTTTGATGCGAAATCTGATAATAGCATCGACCGGTAACCGTCGCCAATAAAAGTTTTATCAACACCTGCCTCAATATTAACTTTTGACGAAGGCGAGTATCCGATTATACTGGTCGCATAAGTCCAGTCCTTACTTCCTATCCCGTTATTGAAATCATAAGCCTGTCCCGGCACCATATCGGTTTCAAGTACATATTTATTTAAATAATTAGGAAATTTTCCCTGGTTTTCAAACCCGCTGGTGTAAAAATAAATCTTAGACCCGATTGTACCACCTGCCTGGTAACCTCTGGTATTTAAAGATGTGGTATAATGGTCTTTAAACTCCCTGCCGATAAGCAGATCAGGCAAATAATCAAAATAGAATGTATAATCAGGGTTTTTTACTTCTAATAAGTGCTCATTAAGCAATTTACGAATAACCAAACCTTTACGGGATGGATCTACACCTCTATTCATTATTGAATCGTATCCGGCCTTTAACGGGCTCGAGTCGGTTATCACATATGGTTTAAGCGACGTATGCAAATCTGTAGAAGTTGAATACAGGTCTTTACTTAGTTTGTCATTCAGTTGAAAAGAATAAGGCTGGTATTCCGTTTGCGCGATGGACCTTTTTCCGTAAAGTACGGAGGCGCCTATTAAACAGATTATACATAAGGTTTTTAATCGGTAGATATTATCCATATCGAAATTTAAAGTTTAATCCACTTATTGGCACTCATACACAAAAATACATTAATAAATACATACTGCCAGCTTTATGTATTTATTAAATATAAATATTTAAAGATATTAAAGGGAGGATTTTTAAAAATCAACAGGTAAATCTTGTATCGGGCAATTGCGGCTATTAAGCCGCAATGCCTTCAACAAACTCAATAGAGCTAGGGGTATTAAGTATTTTTATAAAGCATTTAAGCTTTGTTATTTATCGTGTCGTAGGGTCAGATTTACGGTATGCCCAACCAAAAATCAACGGAAAAACCCATAAGCTGAAAATCATGGCGCATAATATACCGCCGATTACCACCCTTGCCAATGGCCTTGAGCTTTCCGAACCGATGCCATGCGACAATGCAGCAGGACATAAGCCGATAGCCGCCATCATTGCCGTCATCATTACCGGCCTGATCCTGGAGTTTACCCCAAGCCTGATCGAGGTGTATAAAGACTGCCGCTGGCCTTTCATTTCTTCCAGGTTGTGTTTAAATACGGTAATCAGCAACACACCGTCCTGTATGCAAATACCAAATAATGCGATGAAACCAATACCTGCTGATATGCTAAAGTTTGTACCTGTGATATATAAGGCAGCGATACCGCCAACAATGGCGAATGGCACATTCAGGAATACCAGCGATGCATCTTTAAAATTGCCGAACATGACGAATAGCAGCATGAAGATGAGCGCCAAGCTAACCGGCACTACCTGGGTTAAGCGTTTCTCGGCACGTTGCTGGTTTTCGAAATCGCCCTGCCATGCCAGGTGATAACCGCGTTTAAGCTTAACCTTTGCATCAACTTTTTGCTGAGCTTCTTTAATGGTACTGCCCATATCGCGCCCGCGAATAGAGAATTTTAGTGTTGCGAATCGTTCATTTTCGTCGCGATAAATGAGGCATGGTCCTGTTTTTTCAATAATGTTGGCAATCTCTTTTATTGGCACTTTTGAGCCGCTTTGTGTTGGTACCAATAAGTTACCAATATCATCCGGTGTTTTACGGAAAGCTTCGGGGAAACGGATCCTTATATCAAATGTCCTGACACCCTCATATAAAGTTGAAGCCGCCTGCCCGCCTATTGCCATAGAAATAACAGAGTTCGCGTCAGCAGTAGCTACGCCGTATTGCGCCATTTTTTGTTGATCCAGGTTGATGTCAAGCTCGGGCAAGCCTATACTTTTAAGTACGCCCAAATCGGTTATGCCTCTAACACCCTTTAATATTTGGTAAATCTCATTAGTCTTACCCTCCATATAGTTTAGTGAGTCGCCATAAACCTTTACTACGATCGAGCCCTTAACTCCGGATACTGCTTCTTCAACGTTATCGCTTATCGGTTGCGAAAAGTTAAGGTCTACGCCCGGCAGGTTAGCCAGCTTGGCATTCATCTGGCTGATCAGTTCCTCTTTAGTGATCTTCGGTTTCCAGTCGTCCTCATTATACATAACAACATCAAACTCATTATTATAAAAGCCGGCAACATCGGTACCATCATCCGGCCGCCCGGTTTGTGACACCGTATATTTTACTTGCGGAAACGTCATTAGTATTTTACGTACCTGTGTAGCTGTTTGAATAGATTTTTCCAGCGAAACACTATATGGCAACTGTACCCTAAGCCATATCGCGCCTTCATCAAGTTCGGGCAAAAACTCACTGCCTAAAAACTTAAAGGAGAACAAACCCAAACACATTACAATAAGCGAAACCGTTACCACTAAAGTTTTTTGCTTAAAGGCCTGGGTAAAGCCAAACAGCATAAATTTGGTAAGGTTATGTACAAAAGGGTTATGCTTTTCATGTACGTCTTTACGTAATAGCATGCTTATTAAAACCGGCACCAGCGTTAGTGTAGTGATCAATGCGCCCAATAATGCAAAGCCAAGTGTATAAGCCAAAGGCGAAAACAACTTACCCTCAACTTTTTGGAACGCGAACACCGGCAGCAAACCTGTAATGATGATCAGTTTGGCAAAAAATATAGCCTTGCCCAATACAGCACCGTTATTTTTAATAAGCCCTAACTTGCTGATCTTGTTAAAACGGTCCATACCCAGCGCGATGGCCTTGTGATCCAGGATCACGAACATGCCTTCCACCATTACCACCGCACCATCTATAATGATCCCAAAATCCACAGCGCCTAATGAAAGCAAGTTGGCCGACATGCCCATTAAGTGCAGGCATATAAAAGCAAACAGCAAAGCCATTGGAATAATTATGGATACAATAAGTGTAGTTCGCCAGTTAAACATAAACAGCGATACCAGGAATGTAACCAGCAAAATACCCTCTATAAGGTTATGCAATACGGTGTGCGTAGCATAGCCTATCAGGTCTGAACGATCATAATAAGGTACAATCTTGGTATCAGCCGGCAGTATGTCGTTATTTAATTTATTTATTTCTGCTTTTAGCGAGGCTACAACCGCGGTCGGGTTTTCGCCTTTTCGCATCACAATAATAGCTTCTACGGCATCTTCATCATCAGTTACAGAACGTTTGCCATCTTTGTCAAAAATGGCATCGCTTCGCCCAACCCAACCCAGGCGCGGAACATTCGATATAGATACTGTTGCCACATCCTTAACCAAAACAGGCACGCCATTGTTATTGCTTACGATAATATTTTTGATCTCGTTAATATCATTGATCAAGCCAATACCCCGCACCGCGAAGGCCTGGTTATTTTGCACGATCATGTCGCCGCCAACGTTAATATTAGTTTTTTGAACGGCGGAGTAAACATCAAGCGGAGTTATCCCTAAACTGGCCAGTTTACCAGGATCTACTGTGATCTCGTATGTTTTTGTTTTGCCGCCAAAGCTGTTGATATCGCCAATGCCCGGGATGGCCCTTAAACGGCGGTCGATCACCCAATCCTGTATGGTTTTCAACTCCCTTACATCCCTGAAAGTGCTTTTAAGTGTGTAACGGAAGATCTCGCCGGTTGGCCCGGTTGGTGGCTGTACCGATGGGGTAATATTGTTAGGTAAATTGGCATTAGCCAGCAAAAACATTACCTGTTGCCTTGCCTCCTGGTCCTGTACCCCATCATCAAAAATAACCTTAACATAGCTTAAGCCAAATATGGTTGTGGAGCGCAGGCTTGTCTTTTTTTGTACCGGGTTTAATGCTATCTCGATAGGGATAGTTACCAGCTTTTCAACTTCTTCGGCACTTTGGCCCGGCCACTGGGTAATAATATCAATCTCGGTATTGGTTACATCCGGGAAAGCCTCAATAGGCATTTGCAGGAAAGTAATTACACCGCCTATAATCAATACGGCGGCCAAAAACAAAATCAGGTATTTGTTTTTAAGCGAAAATCCTATAACACCCTTCAGAAACTTGATCATTTATATATTTTTTGCTGGGTGATTAATTATTTAATGAACCGTAAATAAGCAAAGCATCCGACCCGATGATGCGTTCACCCGGCTTTACTCCGCTTTTGATATAGGTTGTTTTACCGTTCGCGCTTAATATTTCAACGGGGCGTATGGCAATATGCTTTTGGTCCTGGTAAATCACTACATAATATTGGCTGTTGTCAAAAACCAGGTCGCTGCTTGATATGGAAACTGCTGTCTTATTCTCATTATTATACATGGTGATGGTGGCAAACATCTGTGGCTTTAATAAATAACCGGGATTATTAAGCACCACGCGCATTTTCATTACCTTGCTGGTCGGGTCAAGCACATTTGTGATCTTATCAACCTTACCTTTAAATATTTTATCCGGATAAGCAATCGTGGTTACATCGGCTTCATCGCCCTCATGTACTTTGCTAATGCTTTCTTCGTATACATTAGCTTCTACCCAAACATTCTGGAGGTCGGAAACAGTGAATAATGCCGCATTATTATCGGGGCGGATAGCCATACCATTATTGGCATTTTTTTGCACTATAAAACCACTAACCGGGGTTTTAATGGCAAACTGCCCATTAGTGCTATTCCCGTTAATACTCAATATTTTTTCAGCGGCAATTTTTGCCGCAACTGCCTGCTGGTAGTTAACCTCGGCGCTGGTAACATCAACCTGCGACGCAAGGCCGCTTTTAAACATTTCCTGTTGCTGCGCCAGTTGTTTTGCTGTTAAGCGCACATTGGCTTCATCGCTCACCAGGTTTGAATTATAGTTGGCAACCTCTGCGCTTGATACAACAGCCAATACCTGGCCGGCATGCACATAGTCGCCCGGCATAACAGTTATACCCGATACATTACCACTCACCAACGGGAAAATATTAGCCACTTTATCGGCATTAAAATCAACAATACCATTAAACTTTATAGCGTCTGTTACCGGTGATACTTTCACTGTATCAACCCTTAACGTACGCATTAATGAATCCGGTATTACATAAGGCTGCCTTGTATCCTGCTGGTCATCAGCATCAGAATGGCAGGAGATGAAGCCCAGCATTAAGCAACCTGATAGTGTGTAGCATGTATATTTTATAAATTTTTTCATTCTATGTAGATGGCTTGCGGCCTTTATTGCTGATTAAAAAATGGTGTGCCTGTAACGTAATTCAATTGCTCAAGGGATAAAACCCGGTTAAGTTGCAGTGTGTTTATTTGCAGGGTATTAGTTTTGTATGAATCGTAGAAATCAAGAAAATCAAGCATGCTGATGTTACGCTGCTCATAATTCTTGTAAACTTCCTGTATCAGGTGTGTAAAGTCGTCTTTAAACTTGGGGTCAAAACTGTTGGCCATTTTTTCCAGCCTTAGCGCGATTTTGTAATTGGTGGTCACATCGCTTTCAACCTGGTCCTGCTGGCTTTGCAATTGAACTTTACTTTGGTCGATAGCAATCCGGGCTTGTTTAATAGCGCCCTGGTTACGGTTAAAGAACGGCAAACTAAAACCTACCCCGGCACTTACAAAATTTTGCCCGTATGAACCAAGTTTATCAAAGTTTACTGATAGGGACACATCAGGAACAGCGGTTGCTTTTTGCAATTGCAGGTTCATGTTGTTATAATCAACTGCAACTTTGCTGTTTTTCAGATCGTAACGGTTTACTTCTGCCGAATCGAGCAATTGCTGGTAGGTAACATCGGCTACAACATCTTTACCGGTAAGCGCATCAGTAACCTGCGGGTCAACTGCCGTATTCGCCGGGATGTGCAGCAGCATTTTCAAATCACTTTCCGATGTATCCACGCTGGTTTGCAGGCTCACGTATTCTGCTTGTAAAGAGTAAAGCTGTGATTGGATACGCAATAATTCCTTTTCGGCAATATTGCCTTTGGCATATTGTTCCTTAAAAGCTCCAAGCGTTTTGCTTAAAGAATTAATTTCCACATCATATACTTTGGCCGACTGGCGCTCATAATACACATTATAAAAATCACTTCTTAAACTAAATCTTAACGTGCGCAACAGGTCGAAAAACTGGTATCGGGCCTGGTCTACACTTATTTTTGCCAACCGGATGCCTTTATTACGTTTACCGGCAGTGGTAAACAATTGCGACACGCTGAATGATTGCTCATTAAATGCATCCGAAACCCCGGTAGCATGTATGCCGTTAGCAAAGCTAAAATCAGGGTTTGGGAAAACCTTGGCAGTTATAATAGCAGCCTGCGCGTTATCAATATTATAATGCTGAGCTATCACTTGTAAATTTTCTTTTAAAAAACGATCTTCAGCTTGTTTTGCGGTAAGTTTAATGGTATCGGTTTGCGCATACCCGGTTTGTACAGCCGCAACACCGATAACTCCGGCAATAAAAAAGCCTACTATACTATTTTTGAACATCCTAATTATATTAAGCTATCTAACAATTGCCATTTATTGCAAGATAGTACACAAAGGTAGGGAGCTTAAATTAAGCCTGACTTAATATCCGATTAGAATAACATTAGATTATCTTCCTTGATTTCAATAAAATATTGATTTTTTTACCAAAATGATAACGCTTTTGCAAAACGGGATGTAATTAAGATTTTGCAAACAAAATATATTTCATAATTTAATATAATTTTACAAGTCAATCATCAGCATAATATTAATGGAAATCAGCAAACTATCAATTATCATTCCCGCCTATAACGAAAGCAGGACCATCCATTTAATATTAAACAAAATAAAATCAGTTAAGCTTATCAATAATATCCAGAAGGAATTGATCATTGTTAATGATTGCTCAAGCGACGATACTGAAAAAACCATATTTGCTTATCAGCAGGAAAACCCCGACCTCAACCTTCAATACTATAAACACGAAGTTAACCAGGGCAAAGGCGCTGCGCTGCATACCGGCATTGCTAAAGCGACCGGGGATTACGTATTGATACAGGATGCCGACTTAGAATATGACCCCGATGAATACAACGACCTGTTAAAACCTGTAGTAAAGGGTTTTGCCAACGTGGTGTATGGCTCGCGTTTTATGGGCAATAACCCGCACCGGATATTATTTTTTTGGCATACCATAGGTAACCGCTGGCTAACGTTTTTTTCAAATGCGTTTGCTAACATGAACCTGACCGATATGGAAACCTGCTATAAACTTTTTGAAAGAACGCTGATCCAATCTATTCCGTTAACTGAAAAGCGCTTTGGATTTGAGCCTGAGGTTACCATTAAACTATCGCGCGTTGAGGATTTGCGCCTATACGAAGTAGGCATATCCTACTACGGCCGCACCTACCAGGAAGGCAAAAAGATAGGCTGGAAAGATGGTGTACGCGCTATTTATTGTATTTTGAAGTATGGATTATTTAAGGCAAAGTAGCATTGTTCCTTAAAGATATTTTGGCAGGCCTGATATATATATTTAATTAATGTAAACACAAGTGAAACATTAAGCTAAATGCCTTGTAATAAATATATTAAGCTAAACCGAAATGCCCTTGTCAAAAATCATAACGGATACCGAAAATAGTTTCAAAGTACTGTTTTACCATAATCCGCAGCCTATGTGGATTGTAGAAGTTGATACATTGAAATTTTTTGCTGTTAATGATGCAGCAATAAGGCACTATGGCTATTCCCGGTCAGAGTTTTTGAGTATCACCTTAGCTAAAATAAGGCCGCCTAAAGAACACGGCGAGATGATTGAGCTGATCAATAAAATTAAAGACAGGCAATCCGTAAAAAAAGAACTCACCCATGTAAAAAAGAATGGCGATATCATATTGGTTAATATTACATCATACACCGTTAATTACCAGGGCCACGAATGCCGTATGGTGATTATTAATGATGTTACCCGCCAAAGCGTAGTAAATGGGAAACTACAAACAGCTTGGGCCAAACTAAGGCAAACCCTGGAAACCATGACAGACGGGTTTATCACGCTTAATAAAAAACTGCAATTCACCTATATAAACAAGGAAGCATTAAGGATCCTTAGCACAAAAAAGAACATCTCATTAAATAAAAACATTTTTGATGTTTTTCCTGAAATAGAAAACACCCGGTTTGCTGAATTTATAAGAAAAGCGCTTGTTGACCCAAAGTCGGAGAGATTTGAGCAATACCTAAGTACACCTGATAAATGGATATGCCCAACAATTTACCCTAACTCATCAGGCATGGGCATATATATTACTGATATTACCCTGGAGAAAAAAAGCCAGATGCTTAACCAGGCCCACACCAAAACACTGGAAGAGCTTGCTTATCTTAATTCACACGTGATCAGGAAAGAAGTGGCCAATATAGTTGGCATTATACAATTGATGGAGCATTTAGACGATAAGGAAAAAATTACGGAGCTTATGCCGATTTTAAACAAAAGCGCTAAAAATCTGGATAATATTATAAAAGAAATAAATACAAAGATCGAAAACTAATTTATAGATACATTATTATGTTCTATATTAGTACTTTAGTAAAACCGCCTTATTTGCTAATTCCCGATGAACCCTAAAGTTGATTTTTATTTTCTTAAAGAAAAAAAATGGCAGAAAGAAATTGAACTGTTACGGTCAATTGTGCTTACAACAGGCCTTGATGAAGAATTAAAATGGGGCTGCCCTTGTTACACCTATCAAAACAACAATATCGTCCTGATTCACGTATTTAAAGGTTACTGCGCGCTTTTATTTATGAAAGGAGCCTTGTTGACCGACAACCATGGGATACTCGTACAGCAAACCGCAAATGTGCAATCGGCACGCCAAATAAGGTTCACTAATTTAAATGAAATAATAACGCTTGAGCCACTGTTGAAAGCCTACATTATGGAAGCCGTTGAGATTGAAAAAGCCGGTTTAAAAGTTGAATTTAAAACAGCTGCGCAGTTCACTATTGCCGAAGAGTTTCAAAAAAAGATAGACGAAAACCCTGCTCTAAAAACCGCTTTTGATGCATTAACCCCCGGCAGGCAAAAAGCTTATTACCTTTATTTTGCTGCGCCCAAGCAGGCAAAAACACGCGAGGCGAGAATTGAAAAATATATCCCGCTAATACTCAGCGGCAAGGGCCTGGATGATTAATTCAACAGGTAATCTTTAAAAGGATCTTACCAGGTCATTTTCGTTAGTTACTTCATAATACCCGCTTGTGTTGGTAGTCATCCATTTTAAACTGCTGTTAGTAAGCTGTAAAATAGTAAGCTTTGTTGTTACAGTTCCTACTTGGCCGGTTGACGACGTTGTATCAACCACAACGGTTAATGAAGATCCTGATAAGCTATAAGTAAAATTGTTATCCCCGCCTGGCCTTATAGTTTCGCCTGTGCCGTTACTATTAAAACTGATGGCATAACTACTACCGCTAACATTTGTAGTATCAGTATCATACACCCGCCCTGCATCATAGTATGTTAAAATTGTTTTAGCATAATACCACTTTCCGCTTATAGTTTTAACCTCATCTTTTTTACAACTGTAAAGGCAAAATGATAGCAGTATAAATATTAGGGCTCCGTTAATTAAAAGTTTCATAATCAGGTTTTAGATCTTATTGCTTACTATTGAAAATATGCCCTTTAAATTATTCTCAAAATGAAAGGTATTTGCTCCACTTCCTTTTCATCTTGATAATTGTATCAATATAAAAATATCAACAAAACGTACAATTTGTTGTGCGGATTGCTAAGTTTTTGGTTATTATAGGGTTACGAAAGTAATTTTTAAAATTTACAACTATTTGGCATGTTATTAGCGTATGTATTAAATACAAACATAATATTAATACAAAAGCAATGTCAACCTTTTACCTGGTGTTCGAGATTAGTGCGTTATTGGCAGTTGTAATACTTCCATTAGCTGCACCAAAACAAGTTAAAGCTAAAAAAGCTGCTGAAAAAAGCAATTTATATGTAAACGAAGATGGCGCGCTCGAATATCGCACCAAAGGCAAGGATGATCGTCATCCTGTACTATAATTATTCAATTTACAAATTACGAAGCCTGCTGGTTACAATCAGCGGGCTTTTTATGCATCATAAAATCACACCCGTAACAGGTTAAATAAATATGTACAAGCAATAAGGTTTACGTAAATAGCGTATATAGAAAAGCGAACGCCTAACATATGCAGGCGTTCGCTTTTTATATTTTGAGGTGTAAATCCTGTTTAAAGGATTACCAACGGCTACCGCCGCCGCCACCGCGGTTATCTTTTGAGTAACCACCGCCGCCACCGCCACGGTTTCCACCGCCGCCGTAGCCACCACCGCCGCCACGGTTTCCACCGCCGCCGCCGCCGAAGCTTTTGCGATCACTTGGTTTTCTTTCTTCAGCCTGGCTTACTGCAATAGTTCTGCCGCCAACTTCGCTGCCGTTCAAAGCTGTAATAGCTTGTTGCGCGCTTTCGTCGTCAGGCATTTCTACAAATCCGAAACCTTTGCTTCTGCCGGTTTCTCTGTCATTAATTAACTTAACGGAGCTTACTTCGCCATACGCTTCAAAAAGTTCTTTTAAATCAGCTTCCTCTAATTTAAAAGGAAGGCTTCCTACAAATATGTTCATCAATCTTAAATTTAAACGGCGGATTTATTTCGCCCTGTATTTTGTTTATACACCAAATATAATAAAGTTGTTTTATTATTAGCCTAATATGCAATTATTGTTCATCTTATTTTAATTACGCTTCGTTTTTTTATCTGCTAAAATGATATTGATACCCATTAATTACTATTGTTCTCTTTTTCAAGCTCCTTTTGTTGTTTTTTTAATGCGCGTTTTTCCTGCCTTATCTCTTTTTTTGTTTTACCGGCGGTATCTATTTGTATTCCATCGCCGTAATCCACCACGGTAGAATGCTTTTCTTTCTTAACAACTTTCTTATTTACCGTGGTATCCTTTTTACCAAATAAGCGTTGAAAGAAGTTTAATTTCTTCTCTGGCTCAACAACAGGGGTGGCATCGTTATCGTCATCATTACCCTGGCGAATTAAGCTATCAACCCTGGCTGTATCAACATTGCTTATGCCACGGCGCTGGCTTTCTTTTAACCTAACATCAAAAAAACCATAGGCATTACTATCGCGCTGGGCTTTGCCGTGCCCCGCCATTAAATTACCTATCAGGTTAAAGTAGCCATGTAACCCGGGCCGCAAAGTGCCATCAGGCTGAAAGGCATATAACCCGGCCTTGGGGTTTGGCAATATGCTGGCCAAAAATATACTTTCACCCAAAGTTAGCTGCGATGGTTTTTTGCCGAAATAATAGCGCGCTGCCGGTCCAATACCATAAATGTGGTAACCAAACTCCACAATATTAAAGTAAACCTCCAGCATACGGTCCTTGGTCATCAGGTGGTTATTCTCAATCATCCACACAATTAATATTTCTTCGGCCTTACGGGCGAGGTTTTTATTACGATCCAAAAATGTATTCCTGATCAGCTGCATGGATATGGTACTGCCGCCACGCGAAAA
This sequence comes from Mucilaginibacter sp., assembly GCF_965225845.1. Lineage (GTDB taxonomy): Bacteria > Bacteroidota > Bacteroidia > Sphingobacteriales > Sphingobacteriaceae > Mucilaginibacter. The sequence continues at coordinate 292,511 of NZ_CBDDBL010000001.1, read as the reverse complement.
TTTCTTTTTCTTGAAGTCTGTAGCAATCGATTTACGGATAGATTCCTCCACAAAACCGTTATTGGTGTAAAAGGTGGGGTCTTCCGATGTCATTACCGCGTTGCGCGTATCAATCGCGATATCGCTCAATGGCGTATAGTCAGGATTTTGCGGGCCCACCATAAACGGTGGCGGTTGAGATTTTACCTCGTAAGGCTGCTGCATAAACGGCCTGTTTAGCTTGGTAAGGTCTGTTTTTCCAAACTGGATGATGTGGAATTCCTTATCTTTATTTAGTTGTGAATTGAACTGTACGTTATCAGGGTCAGCAGTATTTAAGAAGAAATTCAGACTGTAATTTAATTTACCTGCGACTTTTATCCCTTGGAAGGTTTCAAACATCCCGGTTGGGAAAGAGTCGAAAAGGTCCTGCGCATTCAACCAACCCGTGTTAACCTTCAGCTCGTAAATTTTAACCGGGCTGAGCGTATATTTTATAAATGGATGAGCCGAAGCATTTTTTAAATGGATAAGCGACGAGCTATCTAACGATACATAATTTGGACCAACGAATACGTTGGCATCTATTGAAGCCGAAGGGATAATAATATTATTTTCAGACAATCGCGGATTATTGATCAGCAAATTACTCACCGACCATGAACCATAGATCTGTGTTTCATCACCATCGCGTTTAACTTTATCCAGACGGGTGGTTATGGTATCAAAGTTAAAGGTGGTTTTAAATTTCTTTTCAATAACGGGCAACTCTATTTTTTTACCGTTATCAGCATAAAGCTTAATGGCTATTTCTTTATCTGATGGATGCATTTTACCTGTAAAGTGCCAGGTAGCGGTACCGTTGTCAACGTTAATATTTGAGGTCAGGAAGCCATCTTTAATCGTAGCGGTTGTGGTAAGCAGGCTGATCTTGCTGCTATCACCCTTAAAAGTTACCAGGAAGTTTTTGAGGTCGAGGTTATCCGGAATTTTATATAAAAACTCGTTGATCAGGTTATTGGCAACCGTTGCCAGGTTAGTTTTAGGTGCGGTGCTGGTTGTATCCATTTTATGCCGGAATAAAAAATAGAAGTTTTTAACCTTGTTGCTGTCTGTCAGGTTTAAATGGCCTTGCTCCAGGTTTACATCCGCCAGTTTAACATCACCCAAAATTAGCGGCAATAATTTTACCGTGATGGATAGCTTTTTAATGTCGAGCAAACTATCGCGCCCGGCCGGTACAATGGTAATGTCAGAAAAAGCAACCGTGCTTAAGCCGCTAAAATTAGCAGAGCCTATTTTAATGTCGAGATTATACTCGCTTTTTGCTTTTTGCTCGGCTTTGGCAATCTCATGCTCTAAAATAGCCTCGCGTTTGGAATAAGCGATGTAACCACCTATTCCCAGCAGGATCACTAAAACAATAATAACAATAGCGGCAATACGGATATATTTAGGCTGGAAGCGGCGCATCTAAAAAAATTTACTCAAAACTAAACTAAATGTTGTAGGAGAGAAACGTGAAGATCAATAAAATGTTTCTTAAGGGCTGTTAATAGCAGGTTTTTGTAGCCGGTTTTTTACTTCGGGAGGCTTACCTACGTTACAGCTATTAGGGGCGAATCAAGATCGGGTTAGCGACTACTGACAAAATAGTGTCAGTATTTATCCCAAATACTTTCCCGAAATTTGTATGTACCGGTAAACATATGCTTGTGAAAGCGTATAAAATGTTCTTTGAAATACAAAAAATTTAATGCGCTCTTAACCAATCACTTTTATTTAGTTTATTGGTATCGACGGCTGTTTCCAATTTAAGTAAAGGAGTTATGGGCCTTAAAAAAACAGTTTCATATTCATTTGGTTCAGTGCCGACACCAAAATCACCTTCATTTAGATACCGCCTTACAATTTTTAAATCCGGGTTTTTTTTATTGATATAAATAATAGCTGAATCTGTCCAAATAGCTAAAGAACTTAAAATTACAAAGAAAAAGTGATGATAAACACACTCGCTCCGATAACAACAGATGAAATAGCCACATAAATCCCATTTTTTTTCTCAGGTTTATAATATCGGCCAAAACATGTAACTACAAGTGTGATAATAAATATTGCATAAATGCTTAGATGATAATTTTCTCTTAATTTATTATCTTGGAAATAAATGGGAATAATATGTCCAAATGTTAAACTGAACAGACAATACATCATCACCCAAAATGATATGCGATAAAACAAATTTGATTTAGGCTTAGTTTTTACCACCGCTCTAATTTAGCATTTCAATACAACACTCCAAACTCATACCCATTCCTTTTCCAAACCTCCATCGCCCTCGGCAAAACATATTCCAGCCTGTCAAACGCTTTCAAACTATCATGAAACACAACTATCGATCCGCTTTCGGTATGCTTCAAAATATTATGCAAACATTTCTCGGGCGAGAGGTTAATATCAAAGTCACCGCTCAGCACATCCCACATCACAATTTTAATTTCGGGCTTAACACTTTTTAACAACTTTATTTGCGACCTTTTGATGCGCCCATACGGCGGGCGAAACAGATCGGTGTGTAGCAGTTCATCTGCTTTTAAAGTGTTTTCAAGATATATGTCGTCAGGCGTTTTCCAGCCTTTAAGATGGTTAAAGGTATGGTTGCCGATGACATGGCCGGCGGATTTTACATGGTCGAAAATTTCGGGATGTTTGCTTACATTGTCGCCAATACAAAAAAATGTAGCTTTAGCGTGGTATTGCTGTAAAATATTTAACACAAACGGTGTAACAATGGGGATAGGTCCATCGTCAAAAGTGAGATAAATGCAAGGTTTGGCGGGTTTTACATCCCATATTAAAGCAGGATACAGTTTTTTTAACAGCCAGGGTGATTTAACCAGGTACATAACAACAAATATAACCTTATGACTTTATATAGTTTAAAATTTAAACGAGTGAGTATCCTCAGTGTCGCAATTGTAGCGATTATGAGTGTTACCGCCCATGCGCAGCAGGTCATCACCCTGCAAAAAGCCATCGACCTTACGCTGCAAAACAACCTTACTATTAAACAGGCCCAGATCACTGAGTCGCTTGCCAAGGCAGATGTTGACCAAAGCAGATTCAATTTATATCCAACTTTAAGTGCTAACCCATCTGCCGGTTATGGTTTTGGCCGCAGCCCGGTAGCAGGTGCTTACGCTTACGCCAATCAAACTATATTTAACGTTAACGCGCAGGCTACTTTTCAGGAAGTGCTTTTCCAGGGCGGGCAGTTGCGTAACCAGATCATCGAGAATAAAATTATTCTTGACGCTGATAAAACCAGCACTGCTAAAGTAAAAAACGACCTGGTATTAAACGTGGTGGTTGATTATTTGCAGATATTAACCAACCAGGACCTGATCGCGGCAGCAAAACAACAGATTGATATCGCCAAAATAACCCTCGACCGGTCACAAAAGAATTTTGATGCCGGGAACCAAACGCTGGCTGATCTTTCACAGGCTAAGGCAGGCTTGTCTACCGCTGATTTGAACCTAACTACTGCTGAAAATCAATATGCATCCTCCATTCTTACTTTAAAGCAGTATATGGAAATGAGCGCAGATTCGGATATTGTTGTAGAAAAACCGGACATAAGCAAAATGGATAACATCCAAACTTTGTTTAATGCTGACGATGTTATCAAAACCGCATTAGGCGTTAACCCGGATGTTAAATTAGCTGAGCTGCAACAAAAAAGCTACGAGCAGCAAATTAAAATAGCTAAGGGTAATTACTACCCGACGGTTGCTTTATACGGCGGTTTGGCTTCTTATTACTCAAGCGCGAATATTAAATACAGGGTTGTTGGCAGTACGCCGCTTGCTTTTGAAACTATTGGTACGGTTACAGGTACCAATCAAACGGTGCAAAGTGTTACCCAGGTTTCCGAACCTATCTATGGTCCATATTCATTTACACGCCAGTTCGACGATAACTTTAACCAGAGTTTCGGCATAACTTTGCAGATCCCGATATTTAACCACTTTACAGCGCACACATCAGTAAAAAAAGCTAAGCTGAATTACGAGTACGCCCGGGTTACTACCGATCTTGCACGTATAACGCTAAGCAAAACCATTTTACAGGCTTTGCTGGATGTGCAGGCCGCGCAAAAAAGTTACATATCGGCGCAACAAACATATCAGGCCAATAAGGAAGCCTTTAATGTTGTGCAACAACGCTATAATGTTGGGCTGGTAAACTCCCTGGATTACAATACATCGTTAACCAATTACGAAAAATCAGAGAATGATATGATACAAGCAAAGTATACGCTCATCTTCCGCAGTAAAGTAATTGATTACTATTTGGGTAACCCGATAGTATTATAAGGGCAACATAATATAAAGAAATTAATAAATCCGAAATCGAAAATCCGACATCTGAATAAAAATAATCATGGGAAAAACTACTAAATACATATTGATAGTGCTTGGCGTTTTGGCCGTGCTTTTAGTTGCGCTTGTGGTAACCGGCGTAATAGGCGGACCAAAAAAGACACAGGTTGCCACTGAAAAAGCAGCCGTGCGTGAAATTACCGAAACGGTTACTGCCAGTGGTAAAATTAAACCGCACATGGAAGTGAAGATCACTGCAGAGGTATCGGGTGAAATTGTTGAGCTGCCGGTTAAAGAAGGCGATGTGGTTAAGAAAGGCCAGTTGCTTTGTAAGATCAGGCCTGATGTTTTGAAATCAGGTTATGAGCGCGCGGTTGCATCTTACAATTCTCAAAAGGCAAGTGTGGGTAATTCAAAACAAATGCTGGCGCAAGCACAGGCTACTTTCGAAAATCAGCAATCGATTTACAACCGTGATAAATCTCTTTTAGATAATAAAGTATTAACTGTTGCCGAGTTTGAAGCCGCTAAAGCCAGTTACGAAGGGGCTAAAGCCGCTTTAGAAGCTGCGAGGCAAAATGTGATCGGGTCAAACTTTGGATTGGCGCAGTCGTCTGCTTCGGTACAGGAAGCACAGGCTGATCTGGACAAAACGAGTATTTACTCTCCAATCGATGGTGTGATCTCCAAATTGTCAGTAGAAAAAGGCGACCGTGTGTTAGGAACTATCCAATTTGCCGGTACCGACATCATGACGGTTTCTGATCTGTCTAAATTAGATGTGAATGTTGATGTGAACGAGAACGATATTAACCGGATTGAAATGGGCGATTCATCAAATATTGATGTAGATGCCTTTGCCGATAAAAAATTCGCTGGTGCTGTGTCTGAAATAGGCAGCTCGGCAAACGTGGTTGGTACTAATGCCGACCAGGTAACCAACTTTACGGTTAAAGTAAGGATCAACCCGGAATCATATATGAACCTGTTGAAAAAGACCGCTGCTAACCCATCACCGTTCCGCCCGGGATTGACTGCTACTGTTTACATCAGGACGAATGATGTAAAAGGATTGTCGGTGCCGATACAGGCAGTTACTACCCGCGAAGAACCAAATAAATCAGGCAAGCCTAAAACTGATGACGATTCGCAGGCTGCAAAAATGAATGCGCCTGTTAAGGAATATGTTTTTGTTTACAAGGCAGGTAAGATCAAACAGGTTTTGGTTACCACAGGTATCCAGGATGATACTTATATCCAGATCTTATCAGGCTTAAAAGACGGTGATGAAGTGGTTTCTGCGCCTTATGCCGCTATCTCGAAAGATCTGAAAGATGGTATGCTGGTTGAAAAGGTTGATAAGTCGAAGTTATTTGATAAACCGGCTAATTAGAATTTAGATATTAGATTTGAGACGTGAGATTTGAGATAGGTTCGAACCCAAATAAAAATCTCACGTCTCAAATCTAATATCTCACATCTATTCCCATATATTTGTCCCGCTGCTTGAAAAACAATTTTCAGCAGCGGGACTTTTTATTTGAAATGGACAAGCAAATACACAGGGTAGCAGTTGTTGGTGGCGGTAGCTGGGCTACAGCCAACGTTAAAATGCTAACTGATAACATTAAAGACAAAGAGGTTTTTTGGTGGATGCGCAATGCCCAGGCGGTTGAGCATATCCAAAAGTTTAAGCATAACCCCAATTACCTCAGTTCGGTTGATGTTAAAATGCCGCCTTGTAATATTTCTACTGACCTTAAGCACATCATTCAAAGCGCCGACTTTATTTTATTAAATGTACCCGCCGCGTTTTTAAAGCAGGCTTTGGAGGGTATTACTCCTGAAGATTTTGCGGGGAAAAAGGTCATATCTGCTATAAAAGGAATAGTACCCGATGAAAATCAAATTGTCGGCGAGTTTTTGAACCAGCATTACAACTTATCTTTTAATAATTTCATCGTGATCAGTGGGCCTTGTCATGCCGAAGAGGTTGCGCTGGAAAAATTATCATATCTCACTATAGCATCCAGTGATATTGAACTGGCAGCCGAATTTGCCGGGCTCATCAACACCCGCTACATCAAAACCAATGTATCCGATGATATTTATGGTACCGAATATGGTGCAGTATTGAAGAACGTTTACGCCATAGCAGGCGGTATTTGTCACGGTGTTGGTTATGGCGATAATTTTCAGGCTGTACTAATCTCAAACGCGATACGCGAACTGGAGCGTTTTGTAGATACGGTGCATCCCATTGATCGTGACATTAAAGAATCAGCCTACCTAGGCGATTTGATGGTTACCGCGTACTCGCAATTCAGCCGTAACCGTACCTTTGGTAATATGATCGGTAAGGGTTACACGGTAAAGTCGGCCCAACTGGAAATGAATATGGTTGCAGAAGGTTACTACGCTGTAAATTGCCTCCACGAAGTGAATAAAAGTTATAGCGTACATATGCCGATTTGTGACGCTGTGTACAATATCCTCTACCAGAAACATTCACCCGCAATTGAAATGAAACATTTGGCCGAGCATTTGAGTTAGTATTGCAAACACAAACTCATACAATATGAAAAATGCACTAAAGGTTGCTTTATTAGCAACAGGAATATTCTCTGTTACATTGGGCCATGCCCAAACGGTTAAACAGGATGCCAAAGACGTAGGCCATAAAACATCGGAAATTGCTGCAAAAAGCAAAGCAGCTATTGTCGACAGAAAATACGATGGTAAAAAAGGCCCGGGCGGACAAACCATCTACATCGATAAATATTCACACTACTACTACGTGAATTCAAAAGGTCATAAATATTATCTGAAAAAATCTCAGTTAAGAAACGAATAATATCGAATGTTAATCTTAGTTTCAATTTTTCGTATCGCCCAAAAATGAAAACAATAACTTTTTTGATCATCAGCCTCGCTTGTGCTGTAATGCTGATGTCAGTTGCCTGTTCGCCTAAGCAAAAAAGGGATCCTAATTTAATAGGGGAATGGAAATCAACCGCCGATGGCAGCAAGCTTAATATTACCGATAAAGGTTTTATGATGGCCAAGGATTCACCAGAGCCGGAAGATTATTTTGTTAAAGGCGATACGATCTATACTTCGTTCGAGGGTAATTTGCCTTACACCAAATATGCTATCAAGCATTTGGATGAGCATGTATTAAAGCTGTTTACGCCTGATTCAACCTTAGTTGAGTTTAGTAAATAAAAAAAGCCTCCGGGTAACTAATCCGGAGGCATAACTAAACTAACTAAACTAATTGCATCCCCACTACGGGATGCGGTATGAAAACTAAAAAAACTAAAATCTTTTACGGCGTTCCGGGCGATCTTCACGGCGTTTGCCGGAGAAATCACGGAAACCACCGGCTCCGCCTTCACGTCTTTCGCCACCTGTGCTGCTACGTTCGCGGTTAAAGCCACCTTCGCGTCTTTCACCACCACCGCTGCTACGGTCACGGTTGTAACCGCCGCCACCAGATCTGCCGCCGCCGCTGTAACCACCACCGCCCTGGCGTCTTTCGCCTTCGGGACGGGTGCTGCTTGTGCCTTCGCCAGATACTTCTATCCTAACTTCGCGGCCCTTAAAGTCAATGCCTTTAAATCCGGTCATTACTTTTTCAACGTCTGCATTAGCTACTTCAAAGAAAGAGTAAACACCCTTAACATCGATCTTGCCAACTGTACGGCCGCTTATTTTGGTGTTGTTGCAAATGTAACCTAACAGATCGCCACGATTAAATTCATCAACAGAACCTAAGTTTATAAACAAACGTGTAAACTCTGCTGATCCGGCACGTGGTGCACGCTCGCCTCTTTCACCACGCTCGCCTTCAAACCTAACACGGTCATCAGCAGGCGCGTTCAAATCAGGCGCGTTTTTGTAATATTCTAAAAAGCGGTTAAACTCTAACGATGCAAAGCGTTTAATGATATCCTCTTTACTCAGCTCTTTAAACTCATCCATAATACGTGGGATGTATTGTTCAATTTGCTGCTCGTTAACTTCAACATTATGTACTTTATGTACCAGGGCAAATAATTGTTTTTCTACAACATCAAACCCGGTTGGTATTTCAGCTTTAACAAACTTTTTGCCGATAACACGCTCTAACTGGCGTATTTTACCAAGTTCTTTACCGTTAATGATAGCGATTGATACACCTGTTTTACCTGCACGGGCTGTACGGCCGCTACGGTGGGTGTAATTCTCTATCTCATCAGGTAACGAGTAGTTAATAACGTGTGTTACATCATTAACATCAATACCACGCGCAGCAACGTCAGTAGCAATAAGCAACTGTAAGCTGCGGTCGCGGTAACGTTTCATTACCTTATCGCGTTGTTGTTGCGATAAATCGCCGTGTAAAGCATCAGCATTGTAACCATCTTTAATTAAAGATTCGGCTATTTCCTGTGTTTCAATTTTAGTACGGCAAAATACGATACCGAAGATCTCCGGATTGAAATCAACAATACGTTTGAACGCGGCATACTTGTCACGGGCACGGATGATATAATATTCGTGTTCAATGTTAGCATTACCGGTGTTTTTTGTGCCCATTGTAAGCTCATGAGGATCGGTCATGTATTTTTTGGCGATCCTGCGAACTTCAGTAGGCATGGTGGCTGAAAACAGCCATGTTTTTTTCTCGTCGGGTGTTGTAGATAGAATACTGTCAATGTCTTCCTGAAAGCCCATGTTGAGCATTTCATCAGCTTCGTCTAATACTACAAATTTCACCTTCGAAAAATCAATCGCTTTACGATTGATAATATCAAGCATACGGCCGGGAGTTGCAACAACAATTTGCACTCCACGCTTAATCTGGCGTAATTGATCAGAGATACTTGCTCCGCCATATACCGCAACAACGTGTACGTTGGGCATATTTTTAGAGTAGTTGTTCAGATCGTTCGTAATCTGTAAACAAAGTTCGCGCGTTGGGCACAAAATAAGCGCCTGCGGATAATTTTCTTCAAAATCCAGCAGTTCTAATAATGGTAGGCCAAAGGCAGCAGTCTTACCGGTCCCGGTTTGGGCTAATCCGACAAAATCGTTGCTGCCTGTTAACAATACCGGAATTGACTGTTCCTGGATTGGCGTAGGGTTTTCGAACCCTAACTCAGAGATGGCATTAACAATATCATGACGGATTCCCAGTTGAATAAATGGGTTCATGAATTTAAATAACGAATTTGACAACATCGTCAAATCGGGCGCAAAGGTAAGGCTAATATTTAACAATTCCAAGTCCTGATTTATAGTGAAAATTTAAGCATATCTTTTAATGATCATTATTTAGCGGCACGTTTTATAATCCTAACAATAAATTCATTAAAAGATAACCTTGAAATCAAAATTATATTTTGTAAAGTTCAGAATAGTGATCATGAAAATACATACATGCTTAATTAATAGGCAAAAATTAATTATAACAAAAATGATACACAAAATGCCATTTATTTAGAGCTATCGGGAATAATTTATTCAAAAAATTACCTAATTTTCCCTTGTTTTTAACCTATATAAAAGTTTATTTCAATTGCTATTTATCTATGTTCGTGTTATTAGGTCAAAAAATTGTGCATCAGCTATTTAACTATGCCTTTTTATTTATCAATTAATTAAATCCTGCAAATCGCCGGGCTTCGAAATGCTAAATGCATTTATCATATCGTATAAATAATGTCCGTATTCAGAAGTATTGAAGTATCCGACCCTCAGTTTGAAAGTAATAATCTCAGGTTCATCACGGTTAAAACAGCTAATTTAAAAGGCCGTGGCGATATTTGTGTTTACGTACCGCCAGGTACAAGCTCCGCATGCACTTTGCCCATTGTTATCCTGCTGCATGGCGCTTATGGCAGTGCCTGGAACTGGACTTACCAGGCGGGTGTCCATCTTAAAGTTGATGAGCTCATCAGGAATAATGATCTGCCGCCTATGATCCTGGCGATGCCGTCTGACGGAATGTGGGGCGATGGGTCTGCCTATATGCCCCATGATAATTTAAATTTTGAGAAGTGGATAGTGGATGATGTGCATAACGCCCTCATAGAAACCATTAAAGGGGCAACAGCGGATTCGCCATTGTTTATCGCGGGATTATCCTTAGGTGGTTTTGGTGCTTTAAAGTTAGGGGCCAAATACAATAAAAAATTCAGGGCTATGTCGGGCCTTTCATCGGTTACCAGCTTGGCGCAAATTAAATTTTTTGTGGAGGAACCACTTAAAAGCTATTGCCAGGTAAATATTATTGACGAGGATGTGCTGGCAACCCTAAAGCACTATCGTAAAGAGCTGCCGCCGTTCCGTTTTGATTGTGGTGATGATGATCTGTTGGTTAAATATAACCGCGAACTGCACCGCCAATTGCAAAATGAAGGCATCCAGCATCTTTATGAGGAATATAAAGGCGGTCATGAATGGTCATACTGGGCGACGCGAATAGTGAGTACGCTTAAGTTTTTTGCTGCTTATTTATAGCGGTATCACCCTTGCTACAGTTAATTATTATCATCTTACTGTAAGGATGAGATTTTTTTTCATTTTGACATATCCAAGCGGTACAATATTACGTTAATATAAGCAGTATGTGATTCTTACATACATTGTGATAAGGTTTAGGTTGAAAGCCCCCAAGCAGCGAGTGCAAGGGGGCTTTTATTTTTTCAATAAACTATGCAGTGTATTTTACGCTTTGCTCAAAATCAAATCCTTCCAGGTAGGATATCTTCCATTTATTGCCTTCTTTTTTTACCTTGAATTTATATCTGAATTCATCGGGTGAATTATCGGTATTTATTCCAATCCTGCCCCACGTCCAATACAATTCTCCTTCTTCCTTATTTAGGCTTACTACATGCACATCAACCAAACTATAAGCATTAGGCTTGTCGTACGGAACATCCTGGCAGTCACTCCATGGGTCAACATCATTTGCAAAGTTATATGGCGGCAATTCTCCGGTCGACCAGGGCGCAAATCGCTTATTCTTCATTTCTTGTTCGAGTGTTGAAAGTATATTATGATAATTGTCAATAAATTCATCGGAAAAATATCCGGTGGATTTGAATATTTTAAGATTGGCTTTCACCTTTTCATCATCAAAGCCAATACAAAGGCTGTCTTTGCTATCAGTGATTACAGGCGTCAGGTCGGGTGCTTTTCCAGATTCGGCCCAAAGTAAAACTTTGCGGATCAATGCTTGAATATCTTTTTTATCAGCAATGGAATCAGACATAACATTATTTGCATCAGATTTATTGCTTTGTAGTATTACGCTATCTTTATTTATAGAATCTGTTTTTTTGAGTGGCGACTGTTTTTTAGGCTGGTTACAGCCAAACAGACTTAAGGCTAAAAATAAACCTCCAATTGATGCTTTTTTCATATTGTGATAGATGTTGTATTAGGGCTTTGATAATTAAATATAGATAAATTATCCATTCCTTTGTTGATTATTAAATGATATGTCCGACATCAAACAAGAACTTTATAATCAATGTGTTGCCTACGTACAAGCCCGTATGGCTGCTGCCGAAGATGCTTATAAGGATGCCGAAAAGGCATCAAACGACGATACCAAAAGCAGCGCGGGCGACAAATATGAAACCGGCCGTGCCATGATGCAGCAGGAGAAGGACCGTAACACTATACAGGTTAATGAGGCTAATAAACTAATGGTAGCGTTAACCGGCATTAGTATCAAGGGAAATTCAGATACAGTTGATACCGGCAGTGTAGTAATAACTGATAACGGTAAGTTTTACATCGCAATAAGCGCAGGAACATTAAAAGTAGATGATGAAAATTACTTTGCTGTATCGGCAGCGGCGCCTATAGTCATAAAAATGCTGGGCAAAAAAGCAGGGGAGGAATTTGACGTGAACGGTAAGAGTTATAAGATTTTAGAGGTTTTGTAATTTCCAAGTTGTTATTTTGAGCAGAGCGAAAAATCTGTAAAGTAGTTTACACCGTGCAGATTCTTCGCTTTGCTCAGGTTGACCAAGGGAAAATAAGTGATAATAGAATTACTCTTCAACCATTTCACTATTCGGGCTTGCCAGTTCCGGTACTTCGTGCTTAAAATAGCGCTTTTGGAATATCAATATAGCAATAACACCTACGGAGATAGCGGAATCTGCCAAGTTAAAAACCGGGCGGAAAAATACGTAATCCTGACCGCCCCAGCCCGGGACCCATTGCGGGAAATTACCTGACAACAATGGGAAATAAAACATATCCACTACACGGCCATAAAACAATTCGCCGTGCTGGTATAACACTCCATAAAAAGTAGAATCTACAATGTTACCTAACGCACCAGCCAATATTAAGGCAACACACATGATCAACCCACGGTGATATTTATGTTTGATAAGATATACCAAACCATAGCCTATTGCTACTACAGCCGCAATACGGAACAGGGTTAGTACCAGCTTACCAAAAGCGCCGCCCAATTCCATACCGAAGGCCATTCCGTTATTTTCAGTATAATGCAGCATGCCGCGGTCGCCTAAAAAGTGGATATCCTGGCCCAGGTACATATTGGTACGCACCCAGGTTTTGATGATCTGGTCCACCAATACAATTAAAACAACAACTAAAAACGGTTTTAAATACGCCGGCTTCATTATTGTTTAAGTTTGGCCTCCATGCTTAGTGTGGTATGTGGCACCGCACGTAAACGTTCCTTAGGGATCAGTTTACCGGTTTCGCGACAAACGCCATAGGTTTTATTTTCAATACGTACCAAAGCGGCCTCTAATTGCTCAATAAATTTCTTTTGACGTGCAGCCAATTGGTTAATTTGTTCTTTCTCTAATGTTGCAGAGCCATCCTCTAAAGTTTTGTAAGTACCTGCGGTATCATCGGTACCGTTTGCATTGGGTGAGCTTAGTGAGGTAGCAAGCGAATTCAGTTCTTCGCGGGCAATACGTAATTTATCTAATAAAAGGTCTTTAAATTCTTTTAGTTCGTTGTCTGAATATCTGGTTTTAATAGTCTCGTTTTCCATTATGATTTATTAATAACAATATAAATTGCGTGTGCTTCAATATTTATTAAATCACCGTTATTTAGCTCATCCTCAAGTAATATGCCATCGGCTAAAATTTCGGCGCAAATATAGGCTAAATTATTCTTTACTGCATCCTTAATAAAAGGATGGTTTTGCAGGCGGACATTTATCCTATCGGTAACCTCAAATCCTTTATCCTTACGTAAATTTTGTATGCGATTGATCAGTTCTCGTGATATTCCTTCCTGTTTAAGTTCATTGGTAAGCGTAACATCTAAAGCAACAGTTAGTTTTCCTAAACTTGCAACTTGCCAGCCCGGGATATCTTCGGCTATGATCTCGACATCATTAATTAGTATCGAGTATTTAGTATCAAGTATCAGGATGTTTCCTTCGGCCTCCAACTTTTCAATATCCTCTTGTGTGAAATTAGTGATCGCTTCAGCAACCGCCTTCATATCCTTGCCAACCTTCGCGCCCAGAGCTTTAAAGTTTGGTTTTATCTTTTTCTTAATAAAGCCCGACGCGTCAGTGATATATTCTATATTCTTAATGTTAGTTTCAGATAAAATCAAATCTTTTACTTGTTCAACCTGGCGTTCAAAGTCTTTGTTCAACACCGGCAGCATAATTTTGCTTAAAGGCTGCCTTACATTGATGCTTACTTTTTTACGAAGCGATAATACTAATGACGAAATGTCCTGTGCCATTTGCATCCGCTCTTCCAGTTCTTTATTAACCAGCTCGGTTTGATAAACCGGGAAGTCAGCCAAATGTACCGATTCACGGTCTTCCTTAGCGGTTACTTTATTCAGATCGTTATATAAGCTATCTGAGAAAAACGGCGCGATAGGCGACGTTAGTTTGGAGATAGTTACCAAACAAGTATAAAGCGTTTGGTAGGCCGATAATTTATCGTCAGAGTTATCTGATTTCCAGAAACGGCGGCGACTTAAACGTACATACCAATTGCTTAAATGCGCATCTACAAAATCCTGTATAGCACGGGCAGCTTTGGTGGGCTCAAAATCAGCGTAAAACTCATCCACCTCTTTAGTTAAGGTGTTTAGTAATGAGATGATCCACTGGTCGATCTCAGGCCGGTCGCTTAATTTGATCTCGTCCTCGCTGTAGGTAAAGCCATCGATATTGGCATACATCGCGAAGAAATTGTAGGTATTATAAAGCGTTCCGAAGAACTTACGGCGAACCTCGTCAATACCTTCAATATTAAATTTAAGGTTATCCCAGGGAGCCGCGTTGCTGATCATGTACCAGCGGGCAGCATCAGCGCCGTATTGTTCGATGGTGGCAAAAGGATCAACCGTATTGCCTAAACGTTTAGACATTTTGTTGCCGTTTTTATCCAGCACCAAACCGTTTGATACCACATTTTTAAACGCGATACCTTTATTACCAATCTTTTCATTAATGGCTTTTACTTCGTCACTGGCTTCGCTTAATAAAACCGCGATAGCATGCAGCGTAAAGAACCAGCCACGTGTTTGATCCACACCTTCGGCAATGAAGTCTGCCGGGTATGCGTTTGCAAACTCTTCTTTATTTTCAAAAGGGAAATGCCATTGCGCGTAAGGCATGGCACCGCTGTCGAACCAAACGTCGATCAAATCGGGTTCGCGCAACATGGGTTTACCGTTTGATGAGGTTAAGATCACATCATCAACATAAGGGCGGTGCATATCGATCAGCTCAAACGCTTCCGGCATTAAGCCTGCGGCTTTTGATATGGCGATCTCTGCTTCCAGTTCTTTTATCGAACCAATGCATTTTTCTTCGTTTCCATCTACCTCGCGCCAGATGGGCAGCGGCGTACCCCAGTAACGTGAACGTGATAAGTTCCAATCCACCAGATTTTCCAGCCAGTTACCAAAACGGCCTGTACCGGTTGATTCCGGTTTCCAGTTGATGGTTTTGTTAAGCTCCACCATTTTATCTTTAACGGCAGTAGTTTTTACAAACCAGCTATCCAGCGGATAATATAATATCGGTTCGTCCGAACGCCATGAGTGCGGGTAGCTGTGCTCATATTTTTTAACGTCAAACGCTTTGTTTTCTTCTTTTAGCTTGATGGAGATCAAAACATCCGTTGGCCTGAAACCGGCTTCCGCACGTTCCGCATCGCTGTAATATTCCTCTTTAACATAACGGCCCGCGAAATCGGTAACCTCAGCAACAAACTTACCTTGTTTGTCAACCAAAGGTACTTCCTTGCCGGTTTCGTCTTTGATCAGTACTGATGGTACGTTATTTTCCTTACATGCCCTAAAGTCATCTGCACCAAAAATTGATGCCGTGTGTACGATGCCTGTGCCGTCTTCGGTAGTCACAAAATCAGCAGGGATCACTCGGAAAGCATTTGCTTCCAGGTCGGGGTTAGTTACGTACGGCATTAATTGCTCGTAATGGATACCTAATAATTGCTTGCCTTTGTAATTTGCCTTGATTGTCCACGGGATAATCTTATCGCCGCCTTTATATTCTTCAAATGAAGCGTTTTCGGTTTCGGCCTTAAAATATTTACCAACTAAATCCTTTGCTAAAACAACGCTAACCGGTTTGTAGGTGTATGGGTTAAAGGTGTTTATTTTTACATAATCAATCTTCTCGCCAACGGCTAAAGCACAATTTGAAGGCAAAGTCCACGGCGTGGTTGTCCATGCTAAAATAAATACTTCGTTATATTCTCCGTCAAATAAAAATGCCGAATCAGCATCATGTTTAACCTTGAATTGCGCGGTGATTGTGGTATCCTTCACCATTTTATAGGTGCCCGGTTGGTTCAGCTCATGCGAGCTAAGGCCGGTACCTGATTTTGGTGAATAAGGCTGTACCGTATAGCCTTTGTATAAAAATCCTTTATCATATAACTGCTTTAGTATCCACCAAAGCGATTCAATGTATTCGTTTTTGTAGGTGATGTAAGGGTCTTCCAGGTCAACCCAGTAACCCATTTTTTCGGTCAGGTCGTTCCAGACGTCGGTATATCGCATGACCTCGCGGCGGCATTCAGCGTTATAATCTTCAACGGAAATCTTTTTGCCGATATCGTCCTTAGTAATACCTAATGCCTTTTCAACAGCCAGCTCAATGGGCAAACCGTGCGTATCCCAGCCGCCTTTACGTTTAACCTGGAAACCTTTCAGTGTTTTATAGCGACAGAAAATATCCTTAATAGCACGCGCCATTACGTGGTGGATACCGGGCATACCATTCGCGCTCGGCGGGCCTTCGTAAAAGGTATATGGGTTGTTAGCCGGACGGCTGCTGATACTTTTCTCGAAAATATTTTGCGCCTTCCAAAACTCCAGTATCTGCTTGCCGGTATCAGATAAATTTAACTGCTTATATTCCTTGTATTTCAATTTTTTACACCTAAATTTTAGAGGTTGCAAAAATATGAATTTTAAGCTTAAAAAGTTATATGGAATAATGAAATTAAAGCGTCAAAATTGTCTGAACCAGAATTTTTAAAATTAAATATGATTTTCAGAATTCTAAAAATCCGCTTAATACCTAAAATCCGAATTTAGATATTCACCTGTCAGCAATAATTAATATCTTCACCCTGTAACAAACCACCTTAACCCAAAGTCTTATAACCGCAACCATAGTTTAATTCATGCCGGTAAAAACAACTTATAAAGAAAACATTGCCATTGCTTTAACCTCCATAAAAGGTAACCGGCTGCGCACTTCGCTTACGGCATTAATTATAGCTATCGGTATTATGGCATTGGTGGGCATTTTAACCGCTATTGATGGCATCCGCCAGCAAACCAATAGTGCGTTTGCCGGGCTTGGTGCAAACTCGTTCACCATAGCTAATACTGCCGACCTGGGATTTGGTAATGGCGGGCACCGCAAGGTTTTTCCGCCAATAACTTATGAGCAGACTGTGAGTTTTAAACAGAAATTCAGTTTGCCGGTAGTGGTAACCATTAACTTGAATGTAACCGGTACAGGGATATTGAAATACGGCAATACTAAAACTAACCCAAATATTTCTGTAGCCGGCACAACTGATGGTTATATGCAAACCACCGGGCATAAAATGGCTTTCGGCCGGTTTTTTTCTTCGGATGAACTACAGCACGGCGAAAACGTGGTGGTTATTGGTGATGAAATAAAAGACAAGTTATTTAAAAACGAAGACCCGGTTGATAAATCGATATTGATTGGCAATAACCGTTTTAGGGTAGTAGGCGTTTTCGCTAAGAAAGGCTCAAGTATGGGTGCCGGTGATAAATTTTGTGTGATACCTGTGCTTAAAGCCAAACAAATTGATACCATCAGCAACCCAACTTTTAATGTAACCGTTATGGTAGGCCAACCAAGCGCGCTTGATGCCGCCAGCGGCGAGGCAACTTCATTGTTTCGTAATATCCGCGACCTGCGGATCGGCAAGGAAGATAATTTCAACATTCAGCGCAGCGATTCCATCCAAAAAGAATTGTCAGGGAACCTGGACAATATTACTTACGGTGGCGTGGCAATAGGTGTTATTACACTAATTGGCGCCGCGATAGCTTTAATGAATATTATGATGGTATCGGTAACCGAACGTACCCGCGAAATAGGCCTGCGCAAGGCTATAGGTGCCACGCCAAGCATTATACGAAAGCAGTTCTTAATTGAAGCAATTGTGATCTGCTTAATTGGCGGCGTACTCGGAATCTTTTTAGGGATATTAATCGGTAATGTGATCGTAATATTAACAAAGGGAAGTTTTGTAATACCTTTTGAGTGGATAGGCATTGCCTTAACCGTCTGTACCGGGATTGGTTTATTATCTGGTTTTTATCCGGCCAGTAAAGCATCAAAGCTTGATCCGGTAGAGGCTTTGAGATACGAATAGGGAATAGAATCAAGTAATTAGATTCAAAATCAAGATTTATAACCCGTTTTTGACGGAATTTAATTTTAACTCTTGATCCCTTAGTTTTGACTCTACCCCCAACAGCATTATATTCTTTAAAGGGTAATCAAAAAGGAGCTTCTCAATATAGGTTGTCCTTAGCGCATCATTTAGCGCTGCTGCATGCCTTAAATGGTGCATGTCGCTTGCTATATAATCTATTAAATGATTGTCTATTAAACTTTCGGCTGTAGCTTTTACTTCTTTGCCATAATAACCGGTGAGCGATATTGTGTTTAGCTGAAAATCGCAGCCCCACGAATGCAGCATTTTATACTGATCCATGGTCATGTATGGATACCGCTCGGGATGCGCCAGTATTGGTTTGTAACCAAGCGTGATCAGTTTTTGAACAACCGGTATATAATTTGGCGGAAGATTGATAAATGAAAACTCAAACAGAACATAATTATCACCGATAATCATTAGTTCCTTTTTATCTATGCGGGGTTCAAAAGTTTCGTCGAAAAAGTGCTCGGCGGCGGCTTCAACCTCAATATCAATCTGTTGATTTTTTAATTCCGCTTTTAAAATGGCAAGCGCATCGCCAATGGTTTGAGCATTATTACGGTAAAAATCAACCATAATATGTGGCGTGGCAATAATTTTCCGGATACCGAGCGCCATCATTTTTTTTACAAGGGCAACTGATTCCTCCACGGTTTGCGCGCCATCATCAATTCCCGGTAAAATATGGGAATGCATATCAACAGCAATCGACTCATAGTTAAATGTAATCTCTTTTTTACTGCCGCTTTTGCTTTTACTCTTAAAAAAACCGAACATCTTATGGTAGCTATTACAGGTCTGTACTAATTAATTTAATGGGTTTTCTTTAATGTATTTTTCCCATTCCCACGCCGATTGCATCATGTCGCTAATGCCTAAAGCCGCTGTCCAACCCAATTTTTGCGATGATTTGGTTACATCGCCCCAAACTTGTTCCACATCGCCGTCACGGCGCGGTCCGATGCTGTAATTTAGCTTAACACCTGTCGTGCTTTCAAACGCGTGGATGATCTGTAGTACCGTAGTACCCTGCCCGGTTCCGATGTTAAATACATCATATCCGGTAAATTCAGGTTTTTCCATTAACTTCAATGCAGCAACGTGGGCCATAGCCAAATCAACCACGTGGATATAATCCCTAACGCAACTGCCGTCAGATGTATTATAATCATTCCCAAAAACGGTGATCTTTTCTCGTTTGCCAATTGCTGTTTGCGTAATAAAAGGCACCAGGTTTTGTGGTACCCCAATTGGTAGCTCACCAATTAAAGCGGATTCATGCGCGCCAACAGGGTTAAAATAACGCAGCGAAATAACTTTATAATTACTTCCCGACGCGATCATATCGGTCAACATTTCTTCGGCAACCTGTTTGGTGTTGCCATAAGGCGATTGTGCAGGTTTTACCGGCGCATCTTCTGTCACCGGCAATACGTCCGGCTGCCCGTATACCGTACAACTTGATGAAAAGACAAAATTTAAAGACGTGCCTTCATAAGCGCCCAATAAATTAAGCATCGAAAAAAAGTTGTTGCGATAATATTTTAATGGTTCCTTAACCGATTCGCCAACTGCTTTATATGCAGCAAAATGGATGATCCCGGTTATATCCGGTTCATCCTGTGCTAATTTTTTTACGGCTTGCGCATCACAAAGGTCTAGCTTATGGAAAGCGGGTTTGTAACCTATAATTTTGGTTAGCTGATCCAATATTTTAATATCAGAGTTAGCTAAATTGTCGACAATAATTGGTTCGTAGCCAGAGTTTACCAATTCAACAACGGTATGCGAACCAATAAAACCAAGGCCGCCGGTAACTAATATTTTAGCCATTATTTATTGTAGTAAGTAAAGTCTTTATGCTGAATTTCCTTTTCAGGTAATGATTTAAAGTATTCATAAGTGATCTTTAAACCCTCTCTGCGCGATATTTTTGGCTCCCAGCCTAAAATTGCCTTTGCCTTGGTGATATCCGGTCGGCGTTGTTTAGGGTCATCTGTCGGTAATGGCAAGCTGATCATTTCCTGGTCGGTGCCGGTTAGTTTGATGATTTCATCGCCAAATTGTTTAATAGTGATCTCATCCGGGTTGCCGATATTCATTGGCTGGGCATAATCGCTGTGCAGTAAGCGGTAAATGCCTTCAACCAGGTCATCAACATAACAAAAAGAACGTGTTTGCGAGCCATCGCCAAACATGGTAAGCGGTTCGCCACGTAAAGCCTGGCCTATGAAAGCAGGCAATACACGGCCATCATTCAGGCGCATGCGCGGGCCGTAAGTATTAAAGATACGCACTATACGGGTTTCCAAACCGTGAAAAGTGTGGTAAGCCATGGTAATGGCTTCCTGGAAACGCTTGGCTTCGTCATATACACCGCGGGGGCCAACAGGGTTTACATTGCCCCAGTATTCTTCGGGTTGCGGGTTCACATTCGGGTCGCCATATACTTCGGATGTCGAGGCGATCAGCATACGTGCTTTTTTGGCACGGGCGAGGCCTAAAAGGTTATGTGTACCTAATGAACCAACTTTTAATGTTTGGATGGGGATCTTTAAATAATCAATCGGGCTCGCTGGTGATGCAAAATGCAGGATATAATCCAGCTCGCCGGGAACATAAACAAACTTGGAAACATCATGATTATAAAACTCGAAGTTTTCCAGTTTAAAAAGATGCTCAATATTACGCAGGTCGCCCGTGATCAGGTTATCCATGGCGATAACCTTGTAATCCTCTTTTATAAACCTGTCGCACAAGTGCGAGCCTAAAAAGCCGGCTGCGCCGGTAATTAATATTGTTTTACGTGCTGCCATTAGTTAATTACTTTTCTGCCTATGCTGTTGTAATGGAATCCGCACTCTTTTACTCTTTCCAGGTCATATAAGTTACGGCCATCAAAAATAACCGGCACTTTTAACTTCTCTTTCATAAAATCAAAATCCGGCGTGCGAAATACCGACCATTCAGTAACAATCAGTAAAGCATCAGCACCATCAAGCGCATCATAGCGGTTAGCGGCATAGCTAATTTTATCACCCAAAAGCTTTTTAACGTTCGGCATGCCTTCGGGATCAAAAGCTACAACTTCAGCTCCGTCTTTTAAAAGCTCATCTATAATATATAAAGCAGGTGCTTCGCGGATGTCATCAGTTTCGGGTTTAAAGGCCAAACCCCAAAGCGCGAATTTTTTACCTTTTAATCCGTCTTTATAATAAGCTCTTAGTTTTTCAACCAAAACCTTTTTCTGGATCTCGTTAACATCCATCACAGCGTTCAGGATCTTAAAGTCGTATTTATTTTCTTCTGCAGATTTGGCAAGCGCCTGCACATCTTTAGGAAAACAGCTGCCACCATAACCAATACCCGAGAACAGGAACCTTCTGCCAATACGCTCATCAGCACCAATACCTCGCCTTACCATATCCACATCGGCACCAACCAGTTCGCACAGGTTGGCAACCTCGTTCATGAATGATATTTTGGTTGCCAAAAATGAGTTGGCAGCATATTTAGTCAATTCAGACGAGCGCTCGTCCATGAAGATTACCGGGTTACCCTGGCGTACATAAGGCCCGTACAATTCCGCCATTAGTTTGCGGGCGCGTTCATCCATGGTGCCAACCACTACCCGGTCGGGTTTCATAAAATCCTCAACGGCAACACCTTCACGTAAAAATTCTGGGTTTGATACTACGGCGCATTCAACGTCGGTATTTGCTTTTAAAACAGCGGTTACCTTATCTGCTGTACCTACCGGTACGGTTGATTTGGTTACAATAACCTTGTAATCTTTTACCAGTTTGGCAATATCCTTAGCCGCGCCAAGTACATAGCTTAAGTCGGCAGATCCATCTCCTCCGGGAGGAGTTGGTAAAGCCAGGAAGATGATCTTGGCATCAGCAATCGCATCGGCAAGGTTGGTGGTAAACTGTAAGCGGTTCTCTGATATATTGCGGTTAAATAAGGTTTCAAGGCCTGGCTCGTAAATCGGCAACTTACCTTCTTTCATCATCTTAACTTTTTGTTCATTGATATCAACGCAGGTTACCTGGTTCCCCGTCTCCGCCAAACATGTGCCTGTTACCAAGCCAACGTAACCTGTTCCAACAACTGCTATTTTCATAAAGATGGATTGTATTTATTGTTATACTTTTATACCGACGAAGATAAACAATCAAAATTAATGCTACTAATATATAATATAGGGGTACAGTTATATTTATGCGCTATATACGCAGCTTCGCTTTTTAACAAAAAGGCTAAACTATGGTTAAAAGGGCGGGACAACATCATATATCAAAAGTTTGAAAAAAGCATTTGGTTTCACTTTGCCTCGCTTGGCGAATTTGAGCAAGGCCGGCCGTTGTTGGAATATGTGAGGAACATACACCCCGGTGAAAAAATTGTTGTTACTTTTTTTTCTCCTTCTGGATACGAGATAAGAAAGAACACCCCGCTGGCCGACGCTGTATATTATTTACCAATTGACACCGATGCCAATTCCCGTAAATTTATTGATGCGATACAACCGGCGATGGCCATATTTACCAAATATGAGTATTGGTACCACTATTTTAATGAGCTGCATAAAAATGACATCCCGCTTTATGTGATCTCCGGGATATTCAGGCCGGGGCAGGTATTTTTTAAATGGTACGGCGGCCTGCACCGCAAAATGCTTGGTTTTGTAAGTCATTTTTTTGTGCAGGATGCTGCTTCAAAAGAACTACTGCAAACTGTTGGTATAAGCAATGTTACCGTTAGTGGCGATACCCGGTTCGATAGGGTATGGGCAAATGCAGAGCATCCTAAAGATTTGCAACTAATACCCGAATTTAAAAGCAATCATAAAATATTTATAGCAGGCAGTACCTGGCCGGATGATGAAGCGCTGGTGGCAACTTTGGTTAAAGATTATGCCGATTGGAAATTCATTTTCGCGCCCCATGAGATTGGCGAAGAAAAGATCAATAAACTGATCAGCCAGTTGCCATTAAATTCGGTGGTCCGTTATTCGCAGATTGAAGGGAACCCAATATCGATCCATAATTACCAAACGTTGATTATTGATAATATTGGCATGTTGTCATCACTATACCAGTATGCCGAAATAGCTTATATAGGTGGTGGCTTTGGTGTAGGGATTCATAATACACTGGAAGCTGCTGCTTTTGGTATGCCGGTAATCTTCGGGCCAAATTATGATCGCTTTAAGGAAGCTAAAGACCTGGTTGCTATAAAAGGCGGTTTTAGCATTACCACTGAACCCGAACTAAAAGCTACTGTTGCTTACTTAACCGAGGATATTACGCAATATGATGAAACCTGTAAAAAGGTAAAGG
Source organism: Mucilaginibacter sp. (assembly GCF_965225845.1). Classification (GTDB taxonomy): domain Bacteria; phylum Bacteroidota; class Bacteroidia; order Sphingobacteriales; family Sphingobacteriaceae; genus Mucilaginibacter. Next base: position 268,811 of record NZ_CBDDBL010000001.1, on the reverse strand, counting down.
CCTATGTGCAGGAAAATACAGGCGCGACTAAAACTATTGTGGAGTTTATAAACTTATAACAGCCATGATCTACCCAAAGCAAAACAAGATCATATTTTGGTGCTTCAAATGGTACACCAACAGGTTGTTAGGGCATGCGTTTGATGAAATAATTTTTGACAAAATTAGTCTTGATGAAAAAAGCATCTTGCTCATAGCCAATCATTTTAGCTTTTGGGATTCGCTGATTTTGTTTTGGGTGAATGAGAAACTATTTAAAAAGAAGGCTTATGTTATGGTTTTAGAAGAAACCATGCGCAAGGAGCGTTTCTTGAAATATGGCGGTGCATTTTCGGTTGGTAAGCAGCCTAAAGAAATAATTGAAGCGTTAAACTTTGCAAGTAATTTGCTTAATGAGCCTGGAAATTTAGTATTAATATATCCGCAGGGAAAATTGTATTCGAACTTTGTGGAGCAGGTGCGTTTAAAAAAAGGGGCGCTCCATATCATCAAACAAACAAAGGCTGATTTCCAATTGGTATTCGCGGCAACTTTTGTGCAGTACTTTAAACATAAAAAACCTACAGCAACCGTTTATTTAAAAACAGAAACTGTAAATTATGCCGGTAAAACCATTGGTGATTTACACCAGGCTTACCAGCAACATTATTCGGCGTCAAAATTGCTGCAAACCGAAATAGATATTGAACAGTGATCATAGCCATATTTATAACATTCATTTTTATTGTACTTCGGTTTACGGTTACGCTGTTCAATTTTATATCGAACCCAAAACTGCCGCATATTAATCGGCAGCACACGCAATTGGTATCTATCCTTATCCCGGTGCGGAATGAGCAGGATAATATTTTAGGCTTGCTGCAATCTATCCTGAAGCAGGATTACGCTGATTACGAAGTGATCATCCTGGATGACAGTTCTGACGATAATACATTTAGCGTCTGCGAAAACTTTGCATCAAAGCATTCACAGTTCAAGGTAATAAGAGGAAAAAAACTACCCGATGATTGGCTGGGTAAAAATTACGCCTGTCACCAACTGGCAAAGGAAGCTAAGGGCGATTATTTTTTGTTTTTGGATGCGGATGAAAAAGTCAACAATGTCTTAGTAAATAGCGCTATCCATCGTATGCATTTATATAAATTAGGTTTGCTTAGCCTATTCACTAACCAGCAGATGGATACTTTTGGCGAAAAATCGGTTGTGCCGCTGATGCATTTCATTTTATTAAATTTGCTGCCGCTTCGCCTGGTTTATTTAGTGAAGAACAGCACGGTTGCTGCCGCCAGCGGTCAGTTTATGTTTTTTGATGCAGAGATATACCGCGCCAACGAATGGCACAAACAGGTTAAGGACCGCGTGGTTGAGGATATTGAAATAATGCGGCTGGTAAAATCATCCGGGTTTAACGGCGAAGCATTGCTGGCAAACGGTATGATCACCTGCAGGATGTATAAAAGTTACACCGAAGCTTTGAACGGCTTTAGCAAAAACTTTTTAGCAGGATTTAATTATAGCATCATTACATTACTCATTTATTTAATAGCTTTAATTGGCGGGCCCATGATCGTGATCATGACCCTGAATTTGCAATTGATCGTATTTATGGTCGGGCTTATCATACTAACACGGGTCATGGTATCCTTAGCATCTGGGCAAAATGCCTGGTTAAATTTATTGCTTCACCCACTGCAGATGATCAACTTAACCATCATCGCTTTTATGGCTATCCAAAAATATTTAACAAAAAGCACGGTATGGAAGGGACGCCCGGTTTGAAACTAAACCCTTATGAGCTAACCCGGCGAGGGCAAAAGTGGCTTATCATAATAATTGTATTGTTTCATATTGTGGGGTTAATCGGCTTCGCGATCCCTGCCTTACAGCCATTTTTTATGAAACTGGTGCCATGGCACATCCTATTAATGCTGATCGTGATTTTGTACAGCCATCGCCCGGTGGAGGGTAAATTCATCGCATTTGCCTTACTGATATTTTCAAGTGGTATTATTTTAGAATGGATCGGCGTACATAAAAACTGGGTTTTTGGTAATTACACCTATGGTAATACATTAGGTTTAAAACTGGATGCTATTCCCCTGATTATTGGTGTCAACTGGTTTTTACTGGTCTATTCAACAGGGGTTTTAATGCAAAGGGCGAGGATTAGAAGTTTATTATTCCGGGTAATAACAGGCGCCGTAATTTTAGTTTTGTTAGACCTACTGATTGAACCCGTAGCACAGCATTATGATTACTGGCAATGGGCAAATAACATCATCCCATTAAAAAATTATGCAGGCTGGTTTGTAGTTAGCGCCGCCTTGTTGTTTTTATTTGAGCTGTTTAAGTTCAAAAGGCAGGGTATAGTAGCGCCGGTGTTATTGACGGTGCAGTTTGTGTTTTTTGCGGTAATGTGGTTGATCAGTTAATACTTTTATACCCTTGTTGCTCGGAGTGCAGCTAAGAATTTGTAAAGCAGTTTTACGCCGGGTAGTTTCTATGTTGAATTTAATAATGACAAAATGAGGTATATATCATCCAATTTTTTTACCGTAAATTTGTATAATAATGGGAGCATATAATTTACAGGTTACTATCGACCAGGATTCCGGGTTTTGTTTTGGGGTGGTTTACGCCATTGACATGGCTGAGGAAATACTGGAACAAGACGGCTACCTGTATTGCCTGGGTGACATTGTACATAACGATGAAGAAGTTGAACGGTTAAAAGCAAAAGGTTTACGCATTATTGAACATGATGCCTTGAAAGATTTGCGTAACGAAAAAGTACTTATCCGCGCGCATGGTGAGGCTCCTGATACTTACCGCACTGCTTTAGAGAATAATATAACTTTAATAGACGCTTCCTGCCCGGTTGTATTAAAATTACAGAACCGCATTAAATCATCTTACGACTCTAATGAAAAAATCCTGATTTTTGGAAAACACGGCCATGCTGAGGTTATCGGCTTGCAGGGCCAAACTAACAATGAAGCTTTGGTTTTCCAGGATATTGCCGAACTGGATGGTGTAGAATTGCCGAATAACATCACCTTATACAGCCAGACTACCAAAAGCATGGAAAAGTTTTATGGCGTAAAGGATGAGCTGCTTTCCCGTGGATATGACCTGAAAGCCAATGATACCATCTGCCGCCAGGTAAGTAACCGGGATAAGGATTTGCCTAAGTTTGCGCAGAAATTTGACAAAATAGTGTTTGTATCAGGAAAAAAATCATCAAACGGGAAGGTTTTGTTTGAAGTTTGCCTTAAAAATAACCCTAACACTTATTTCATATCTTCAATTAGTGAATTGGAGGTGAATTTATTTGCGCCGGGCGATACCGTTGGCATTGCCGGTGCAACGTCAACACCCATGTGGCTGATGCAGCAAGTTAAAACCGCTATCGAGGCGTTTTAATTACAAACAAATCCTGTTTCAGATTGTCATCCCGACCAAGGGAGAGATCTTGTTCAAGCTGTATTGACGCTTTGCATATTGAAGAAGATTTTTTCGCTGTCGCTTAAAGATAGCCTCTCCTTGTAAATCATCTAATAATTAGAAGTAATATCCATGCAAAAATCACCTTCCAATATCGGTTTATTAGTTGCTCTTATTGTGATTGGAAGCTGGGTAGTGTCAATGATTTTGCTGATGCAGTGGCAGGTTGATTTTTCAAACCCTTTCCTTTATTTGTTTATCCTGGTACAAATGCATCTGTATACCGGGCTGTTTATTACCGCGCATGATGCTATGCATGGTACGGTTTCATCTAATAAAATGCTTAATAATTTGGTTGGATATACCTGTACGCTGCTTTATGCATCATTCTGGTATCCCAAATTACATACAAAGCATCACCAACACCATAATCATGTACATACTGCTGAAGATCCGGATTACCACGAGGGTAATTTTGTGCAATGGTATATCAGGTTCATTCGCAATTATCTGTCTATATGGCAAATTGTGATAATGGCTGCTTTATTTAATATATTAAAGTTATGGATTCCGCAGGCAAACCTATTGCTGTTTTGGGTGGCGCCATCATTATTAAGCACCTTGCAGCTATTTTATTTTGGCACATACCTGCCCCACAAGGGCGAACATGATAATAAGCACCAATCGCGCAGCCTGGCTAAAAACCATTTGCTGGCATTTTTTTCCTGTTACTTTTTCGGCTACCATTATGAGCATCATGATGCACCCTGGCTACCGTGGTGGAAATTGTGGAGGATGAGATCCTCTACAAATCCCTAACAGTATTTTATTTAGTGGCGTAACCTGGCAGGGTTATAGGCAATTAAATATTGCAAGCCGCTTTCAGTTACATTATGCTGTCCCGTTCTTTCGGCATTATATTTTGCATGTACCAGCTTTGCTTTTACCTGGTGAAACAATTCCGACAAAAATTCAGGCAAAACTTTAGCCGATATGGTCGGGAAGTACTTTTTTTCGAGCGCTACTTTTTCATCATCAGTAGCTAAACTAAACTCCCATGTTTCATCAGCTTTAAAGCCATTTTCTGTCGCGCAGTTATTTAAATCGTAGACATACATTTTTGCTTTGCGCTCTATCGTTTCATTTATCATTATTTCTTCTTTTTAGTTAGCGGTGCAATTTCAATTTTTGCCGTAGATGTTTTACCTGACTGGTAATCGGATGGCGCCTTTTTTCCTACCGGGTTAGGCATACTTTTTTTGTCTTTACTCATGATTTTTTCAATTAGCAGAAAGCTTAAATATTACCGTAACAGATAATTGGTAATGCCTAAGGGAGAGTTTTAAAACCAAGTTTTAGTGGTTTTTGGTAAGTTAGTTATTATATACGGCTTAACGGCAAGTAATAAATATTTAATAAATATTTCAGTTTAACATAAAGCGAACCGAATATTAAGTTTTCAATCGAAAAAAGTATTTTTTTTGTTTTTTGGACATAAAAAATTAAAAATTAATCACTTTTTTAATTTTTATAATAACAATCCGTATTTTAATGATTTTTGGATAAAAAATTCAAATTATATATCGATTTATAGCTAAAATTATATTTTTTTGATTGTTTTTAAGTAAAAAATGTAGATTTTTTGATGTTTTTTCAAGCTTTTTTAGTTAAAAAAAGTTAAAAAATTATACATGTATTGTTTCAAATTATATATTTGCGCCATTGTTATTATCGGTCTAACAAGCTTGTTCTTTATGATATAATAATGAGGTCAGTTAAAATGAAAAAAGAGATAGCCCGAAAGCTTTCTCTTTTTTTTTGACTTGATTTTTAAATCAGCTCAAAACCTCTTCGAGTACAGCCTGGGAGCGGATATTCCCAAAGCTTTCAATATGCAATGCATAGAATTCTATTAGCTTATTCAGCAGGTAACGGCGTTCGTCGGTACTTAACTTTAATTGAGGGGAATTTTCAAAGCTGCATTCCAGCAGGTTATAAAAATTTAATGTGTGTGGGGGCGACAAATAAGAAAAGCTATCCGGCTTATACCGCGTGAATATGCCGTTCTTCATGTCGAAATATTCTGCGTTAGATGCAAAGGTTGTATCGGGGTAAAAGCCCAGGTATCGCGTAAGCTGGATCAAAAACAATAGGTGAAAATTGGCTAGTCCGGTTTGCTGATGGTCCAGCCATTCTATTGAACTAAAAACAAATTCAAACAGGCTTTCATCACTTCCCTGTTGCTTTACTGCTTTATAAAGAACTTCATTCAAAAAAATAGCGACGCAACTTTTGATCACATCGTAAGGTAACGATAACAGAACCGGTGAATTTTTAAGCTCGGCTATGCGTTGCACACTGTTACTGTTTTTATGGTAAACCACGGCATCCAGCAAATGCAGGGGTTGAAGCATGTTTGCAGATATTTTAGCTCGCGGCTTTTTTACCCCATTGATGATGTACGACTGCAAACCAAATTTTTCTGTAAAAAGCTGCACAATAACACTGCTTTCTCCATAATCTGTAGTTTTAAAAACGATTGCCCGCGTTTTATGCAACATGGTGAAAAACGAGGATTATTTTGGGTAAAAAGATGATGAGCCCGGTGATGAGCGCAAAGGTGGCCGCCACAACTACCGCCCCGGCGCAAATATCCTTCACGTGGCCGGCTTTTTCGTTATAATCTGGCGATACAAGATCTGTAAGGGTTTCTATCCCGGTATTGGTAAGTTCTGTAAGCAATACAATAGCTATGCTTAGGCAGATCCACAGCCATTCAGGCGCGGTAATATTCAAAACAAAACCCAATACAATAGCCAGTACAGCCGCAAACAGGTGAATCCTGAAATTAAGCTGGCTTTTGGTTGCATAAGCAAGGCCCTTAAAGGCGTAACCGAAACTACGTATGAGCTTTTTGATCATTGCATCAAACTTAGTTAAAAAAGAAGCAAGAGTAAAGAGGCAGGAATCAAGATTGAAAGCATAGCATATATTGGACTCACCTGACTGCGCTGAGCACTACTGACAAAACAGTGTCAGTACTTCTTCCAATTCATTTGCCGAAATTTGTATGTACCGGGGATCATATGCTTGTGAAAGCATATAAACTGTTCTTTGAAATTATTTTATTAGCCGAACAAAATCTGTCTGAAATTGGTTCTTATCTTGACTCTGGATGCTAATATCTAGATTCTACATTAATGGATTTAAAACTCACCAACAAAGTGGCTATTGTATTAGCTGCCAGTAAAGGATTAGGCAAGGCTATCGCCAATCTATTATCTGCCGAAGGCGCAAAGGTTATTATTGGCTCGCGCGATACGGATGAACTGAATAAAACAGCAGATGAGATAAAAAAGCAAACCGGCAACGAGGTTACAGCCATCCCCATTGATGTGAGTAAAAGTGAGGATATAGAAAACTTTGTTAAAAAAGCGGCGGCTGTTTACGGCCGGATTGATATCCTGCTAAATAATGCGGGCGGACCACCTTTTGATAAGTTTGAGCATTTTGATGAAACGGCATGGCAGAAGGCCTTCGAACTGAACCTGTTAAGCGTGGCACATATGAGCAGGCTGGTTCTGCCTTATTTAAAGGAGTCAGGCAATGGGCGCATCATCAACATTGTTAGCGGATCGGTAAAATCGGTGCTGGCAAATTCGGTATTGTCAACCAGCATGCGGATGGGTATTGTTGGTATGGCTAAACTGATGGCCGACGAATTTGGACCATATAAAATCACCGTGAATAATGTTGGCCCGGGATTGATCGCGACTGACCGGATAAAAGATACCGTACCAAAAGGGCAGGACCCGGAAACGGCATTGAAAGAAAAAGCAAAAACTATCCCATTAGGCAGGATTGGCAAACCCGAGGAACTTGCAGCAGTGGTAGTATTTTTAGCTTCGGAGCAGGCTTCTTATGTTTCCGGAACTACCATACAGGTAGATGGCGGGGCAAATAGGAGTATATTTTAGTTTATCGTTGCAGTATTGTCTTTTCGTTGTATCGCTATAACTATATTATAAATTAAAGCGATGGCGGTTACCGAACCTATGCCAAGTGAAAACCCGCTCAAAAAATCGGCGATCTTTATACTTTTAAAATAGCCAAATGTTGTTAGAGTATAAACCATTAAACAAGCGGCTGTTACAACTGAAAAACGAATTATTTTATTTTTCATAAATATTAGGTGCTTTGTTTAATTGTTTAAAGTAACGGTATACGATATTTAACCCGTTAACCAGTGTTAGGGTTGTTAGTCCTAATAACAGGCTGGTAAGTTTTTCGGTTACCTGATTTTTAGTTGTTATGCTTAAAACTAAAAGTGCTACAGAAAAAAGCACTAATGCTATTGCCAGGGTTAGGTTGTTTTTCATATTACTAATGTAATGCAATTTTCCGTATTGTCAATATCCGTAATATGGGTATAAACAGTTATTAATGAAATAATTTTTAAACTTTCAAAACAAACTCCCGCTATAAATTATTAATTTAGCAGCGTAGTTTTAAACATAATACTCAATACGAATGAAACCATTCATTTCACTATCAACTTACGGAGTTATCAACTGGTTAGCAGTTGCTTTATTATGGGGCAGTCCATTTGCTTTTGGTTATTACAAAGTAGGCGGTTCCGCTTTGTTTTTACCATTACTTTTTGGCTGGATGCAATTTATTATGGCAGTTTTCAGTAATAATAAACATGGTTTTTTCAAGCAGTTCCCAATGGAAATGCATTTGTTTTTAGATGTTGTTATCGGCTCATTTCTGTTATTATCGCCATTTATGTATGGTTTTTACACTAAAGAATTTTGGCCACAGGTTTTAATAGGCGGCTTAATATTTATTGCCGGCGCCTTTACACACAAATCTCCATTTACTGACAGATACCGTCGTCATTTACCTGAAGGGCAATTACAAGGTACTGATTCAGAATAAATATTTTAGGTTTCACCAATTTTAGGTGATATTACGAATATAAAAAAGCAGTTGAATATTTCAACTGCTTTTTTGCTTTATTACGCATCGTTTTTTATCGCATAAGGCAAACCTGAACTGGTTAAATGAAAGTAAAGCTCAAATATTTATTGTAGCAAAGCGGTACGTACCCTTTAGGTAAACAGATTTAGCAGGCTAAAATACAAGATGATATATTCCTGTTAGCTATAAACTGTCATTTTTTTGTAATTGCAAAATTAGAATTTACACAACTTAAATTTAACCATAGATTAATTCGATGTGGTTTCCGAATCGCATTTTGGTATATTTATTAGTTTTAAATTTAAATAGGCATGTTTACACCGATAATTAATCTTTCGTACAAAGAAAACAAGGAGTTGTAACATCTATCTCCTCAAAAAATGAACAAAACCTTCGTATAACCTTCTTACGTTATTAGGGGAAATTTAAAAAAATTAACCCCCTGATTATTAAATATTAAAAAAAATGAAAAAGAAAGTTATCCTATTATGTGTATTTGCATTGTTCGCATTACCAATTTTTGCTCAAAACATTTTTACAGCGGTACAAACAAATGATATCCCTGGTATCCGTTTTTTATTAGCCAATGGCGCTAACATCAATGCCCGCAACGCACAGGGCGAAACACCACTTATTGTTGCTGTTGAAAACGGCCAGTTACGTGTTGCTAAACTTTTATTAGAGTTAGATGCTAAGATTGACATGAAAGATAAGGTGGGTAACACTGCGTTGATTACAGCAGTAAATGCTAATAATTTAGATATGGTTAATTTTTTAGTAAACCGTGGTGCAAATATTAATATCACTGATAAAAAGCACCTGAAGGCATTTGACTATGCTAAAACAAACAACAACCAGGCGATATTAGATTTATTAAATTCCAACGGTTAATATATAAGGGCTAAACAATAAAAAGCTGGAACCCGTTTATTGTGTCCCGGCTTTTTATTGGAATGATGCGATGGAACAGAAAGAATATTAACTAAGCGAATATTTATAACGATTGCAGCGCTAGTCCTGCCACTTCCTCGCCAACCAAACTACCCATGGCTACGCCCATGCCGTTGCACCGCACCGCACAAAAAACATTGGGTTCAACCAACTTTACTATCGGGCTTATATCCTCGCCGAAACCCATAATGCCGCTCCACCAGTAATCGATCTCCACATTTTGCCCGGGCAAGATCACTTCATTAAGGTAGGCGGTTAATTGTTGTTTTACCTTTTCGGTGTGGCCAAAATCCCAGGTTGCTTCAGCCTCAAAATCCAAATTACGCCCACCGCCGAATAGCACCCGGTTATTGATATTCCTGAAATAGTAATAGCCTTTATTAAAATGATAGGTACCTTTTAGCTTTAAATCCGTAATCGGTTTCGTAATTAATACCTGACCTCTGCCGGGAATTACCTTTAGATCCGGAAATAGTTGATTAGCGAATGCATTGGTCGCCAGGATTAACTTTGCGGTTTTAAAATTCCCCTGAGAAGTTTTCAGGTGGACGCCATTGTTTAACTGCTCAATATTAGTTACCTCACAGGAGTTTAAAACTAAAATACCTGCATCACACACCTTGTTCAATATGGCACGCATCATTTTACCGGTATCAATTTGTCCCTCGAAAGGGTTGAAGATCATTCGGCTTACGTTATCAAAACCAAAATCAGCTATTTTATGGTCAGCAGCCGAATAAATGCTATCACTACCGATGGCTTGCTGCAAGAGTTTGTTGATGCAGGGGATCTTCGCGATGTGCTCTTCGGCAAGTTTTGCTTCATCAGCCATAAAAAGTTCGTAGCCACCATGCTGGTGATAATCGATATTACTATCGCCCAAATTCCGCCTTAGGCGTTGCAGGCCGCGCCATTTATAGTTTGCCAGTCGGGCAACTTCATATTCCGATGAATGCTCCAGGGCTTCCAATTGTTCGGACACTGTGCCGAAACAGGCGAATCCCGCATTTTTGGTACTAGCACCTGATGGCAGAAAGCCACGCTCCAAAACCAATACTTTTAAGGCAGGTTCTATTTGCTTTAAATGCAGCGCCGCGCTTAAACCAACCAGTCCGCTGCCAATGATGATCACATCGGCATTATCAATAAACGAGCTGCGCTCCCAGTATGAAAAGTTTGCTTCCAAACTCAAATGTAGTCATTGGAGGGAAATGAACAACACAAAAAAGTCCCAACTAAAATTAGTCGGGACTTTTTAATTGCATTGGTTGATAATACAATTATTTTGAACTGTGCGATTCAGCATGTTTTTTTGATGCTGATTTTGCATGCTCACCTGCTTTAGCATGGTGACCACTTGCTGCATGTGCATGTGATGCAGCTTTTTCTTCATTGCCTTCGTTGTGGGCAGTGTGTGCAGCACGGTGATGTTTAGCTGCTGATTCATGTTCTTTAGCCGCGTCTTCGTGGTGGCTGTGTTTTGTAGTTGCCATAATATTTATAATTGATTTATATTGTAATAACAGGCTTACACAAGCAATGTTTTAATTAATAAGATAATAATTTAGTTAATTAGATATTGCAATAATTGTTTTAATGCAATTGAGTAATTATCTGTGATTTACGCCTAAATCCAAAAGTGCCGGCAAAACAGTGTCAATACTTTTCCAATCCATTTCCCGAAATTTATGTAGCGGTAATGCTCTGTGAAAGGGCTGAGAATGTTCTTTGAAATTTTAAATTGTGGGATAGAAAGCAGTGTCAATGTTAGAGTAAAACAAAATTTTATTAATTCATCCTATACGGCGTGATCAGATAAAATTCAGGGATCTTGACATTAAAAACAGAATTATCCATCAGGCGAATCATCTGGTATTCGCCTTTCATGCTGCCCATGTCAGTTTTCAGGTTACAACCTGACACATATTCATGCGCTTGTCCGGGTTCTATCATAGGTTGCTGGCCAACTACACCTTCGCCTTCCACCTCGCGCTTGGCACCATTGGAGTCAAAAATATACCAGTGGCGGGCTAAAAGCTGAACAGCGTAATCGCCCATATTCTCTATTTTAACGCGGTAAGCAAACATAAAATGGTCATTACCCGGATTAGAATATTCGGGCTGATAGATTGTTTCTACTGAAACTTTAACACCATCGGTAATTGTTGTAACCATTTAATTGCTGTACTTAATTCAAATATATAATTATATATACAAATTTTACGCCATTGTATAGGCATAATTTTCATTTATTTCGGCTAATAGCCCATATACATCATCGGCATTGCCAGCGGTAACCAGTTTCATCCGGTATTCCTTAAAATGATCTATGCCTTTAAAGTAGTTGGAATAATGCCTGCGCATTTCAAATACACCTGTTTTAAGGCCTTTCCATTCTATAGATTTTTCCAAATGTGTTCTGCAAGCTTCAACACGCTCGGCGATAGTTGGTTTGGCTAAATGTTCACCGGTAGCAAAATAATGTTTTATCTCGCGGAATATCCAGGGGTAACCAATGGCAGCCCTGCCGATCATCATCCCATCCACACCATATTCCAAACGCCAGTCGGCAGCCTTTTCGGGCGAGTCGATATCACCATTCCCAAAGATCGGGATTTGAATTCGCGGGTTTTTCTTAATATCCCTTATCAATGCCCAATCAGCCACGCCTTTGTACATTTGCGCTCGGGTGCGGCCATGTATGGTTAGCGCTTTTATACCCACATCCTGCAGGCGTTCGGCTACTTCGTAAACGTTTTTTGTATTGTCATCCCAGCCTAAGCGGGTTTTAACGGTTACGGGCAAATGCGTGGCATTAACCACCGCTTTAGTCATGGCAACCATCTTGTCGATATCCTGCAACAAACTGGCACCTGCTCCACGGCATGCAACCTGCTTAACCGGGCAGCCATAGTTGATGTCCATCAAATCAGGCCCAGCTAACGAAGCAATTTCTGTAGCCTCGCGCATATGGTCGATATCGCTTCCAAAGATTTGGATGCCTATCGGGCGTTCGTATTCAAAAATGTCCAGCTTCTGGCGACTTTTGGCTGCATCGCGGATCAAACCCTCGCTGCTGATGAATTCGGTATACATCATATCGGCGCCGTTTTGCTTGCACACATAACGGAACGGCGGATCGCTCACGTCCTCCATCGGCGCTAACAAAAGCGGGAATTCGCCTAAATCAATATTTCCTATTTGTACACTCATACCTTATCTTCGTTGCAAAAATACAAAATTTTATATCGGATGATAAACAAGCGTGAGAAACATGACATTGAGCCGAATGTTAGCATACATCCTTTCTTTCAGTTTGTTATACTTTTTACGCTTTTAGTAGGGCTGGTTATCGTAGGTCTTTTTACTGCCGAGGCTATTATTTCTGCAAAATATGGCAGTCAGGCCATGACTGATGTGATGGCTTACAATATCAACAGTAAAAGTTCGCTTAACGCTTTATGGATATTACAGATCATAAGCACTACCGTTCCACTGTTTATTACACCAATAGCATTTGCCTGGTTGATTGTTCGTGAACCGCATGAATATTTGAGAGATACACCAAAATTCCCATTGGTTTTATTGCTGATAGCATTTGTTATTATGTTTTTTTCGCTGCCCCTGATAGAATTGCTGAGTAACATCAACCAAAAAATGGTGCTGCCTCATTTTTTAAAGGCCGTTGACGACTGGATGCGCGCCAGTGAAGCTACGGCCCAAAAGGCACAGGATGCCATGCTGAAAATGAACACGCTGTATGATCTCTTCTTCGACCTGTTCGTAGTAGCATTTTTAACAGCTATTGCCGAGGAATTTATGTTTAGGGGATGCCTGCAAACCATATTTTTACGCTGGACCAAAAACACGCACGTTGCGGTATGGATCACGGCTATTATATTCAGCGCTTTTCACATGGAGTTTTTTGGGTTTTTACCACGGGTTTTATTAGGAGCGCTGTTCGGGTATTTTGTTGTTTATAGCGGCAGCATCTGGCCTGCAGTGGTTGGGCATTTTGTAAATAACGGTACCGATGTGCTTATCACCTACTTGTCGCAGCACAAGCAGATCAGCATCAACCCTGACGACCAGCACGTATTTAATTACTCGGGATATATTGTAAGCCTTATAATTATATTATTTTTGTTTTATGTATACCGCAACATTGCATTAGGTAAAAAGCCGGTAAGCTTATAAATGGAAAAAAACTGGGTCAAAATTTACAAATCAACCAATTTTTATCAGTCGGAGATTGTGAAGCAAATGCTTTTACAGCACAAGGTAGAAGCTGTTTTGCTCAACAAGCAGGATTCCTCGTACCGCAGCTTTGGCAATGTGGAGGTTTACGTTCACCAGGAGGATTTTGACCACGCCATTGAGCTGCTTATACTCAATCAAATCGAATTATGAAAACACGCGCTATAACGGGTTTCTTTTTTATTATTGTGATGCTGGCATCTGTGCTGTTAGGGCATTGGGTATTCGGAGGCTTTTATTTGTTGCTGAGTTTACTTTGTTTAAACGAGTTTTATTCGCTCATCAAACAAACGGGTATCAGCCCAAACCAGGCAACCGGCATGTTAACCGGATCTGGTATTTACGCCATTTTCGCGGTAATTACTGCTAATAACGATGATACTTTTCGCCAGTGGCCTTTTTTAATCGTATTGCTAATAACCGCGGTATTCGCGCAGGAGCTTTTCAAAAAAACACCCGCACCTTTCACTAACCTGGCTTATACTTTTTTAGGCTTGATTTTAACCATTATCCCGTTCACATTTTTCCACGCTTTAGCTTACTTACAGGGAACTTTTAATTCTCATTTCCCTATGGCTTTCTTACTTATGCTTTGGAGTAACGATACCGGCGCATACCTTACAGGCAGGGCATTTGGAAAACATAAATTGTTCGAGCGTCATTCGCCTAAAAAGACCTGGGAAGGTTTTATAGGCGGTGTGGTTATTGCCGCCGGGGTTGGATTGATCATTAGTCATTTTTATTTAGAGCTGAATTGGAGCGAGTGGGTAATTATGGCTGTGCTGATCGGCACAATTGGCACCATGGGCGATTTAGTTGAATCCATGTTTAAACGCAGCATCAATGTAAAGGATAGTGGCGGCATATTACCTGGACACGGTGGCTTGCTCGACAGGTTCGATGGCTTGTTTTTAGCTGCTCCAATTGTATATAGTTACCTGTACTTCATTTCGAAATAATAATTAGCATAATAATTGCGCTCATATTTTATCTTTACAACAAAAAACTGACCAATGACTTTTCATAAAGAAGGATATACTTCCCTTGCCATCTGCATCCTGTTCATATTTGTATTGAATGCTGTAATTCAATTTTATTACCCTGATGCGCATACTTTAAAATGGATTATCTATATACTATCAGCGCTGCTGTTTATTATTATTGTACAGTTCTTCCGCAGTCCATCAATCAAAATTACGCAGAACGATACAGCGGTACTTTGCCCTGCTGATGGTAAAGTTGTGGTAATTGAGGAAACTACCGAAACTGAATTTTTAAAAGACAAACGGATCCAAATATCGGTATTTATGTCGCCTGTTAATGTGCATATTAACCGTAACCCGATAAGTGGTGTGATAAAATACTTTAAATACCACCCCGGTAAATACCTGGTTGCCTGGCACCCGAAATCATCTACCGAAAACGAGCGTACAACAGTTGTAATTGAGAATAGCGCAGGAACCCAGATATTGTTCCGCCAGATCGCAGGCGCTTTAGCCCGCAGGATAGTATGGTATGTAAAGGAAGGAGATCAAGTACAGCAAGGTGACCAGTTCGGCTTTATTAAGTTTGGCTCGAGAGTTGATATTTATGTACCGCTTGGCACTAACGTTAAAGTTAACATTGGTGATGTTGTAAAAGGCGGCCGAACTGTTTTGGCTGAATTAGCGCAAGTTACGCCTGCGAAAGCTAAAGTTGAAACTGTTAATGTTAACAAACTTTCAATTGCTTCTGCAGATGCACATCCGGAACCAACTTTGGTTGTTGAACATGCGGACGCGCCTGCTAAAAAAGTTATTAAGAAAGATATTTCATAAAGCTTAATGCTATCTGATATTAAATCGCGGTTGAGACATCGAGATTTTTTTTGCGCTATATTTGCGGAAAATTTAAACTATAACCCACAACAAAAAGCCTTTACGGAAGTAACGTAAAGGCTTTTAAATATTTTGTAAGTTCCCTTTAAAAGAGAAGCAGAATTAAACTCTTTTTGATTTAATACGAGCTGCTTTACCGGTAAGGGCACGCAGGTAGTAAAGTTTAGAGCGACGAACCTTACCATGGCTATTAACCTCAACTTTTTCAATGTTAGGAGAGTTTACAGGGAAAATACGCTCAACACCAACACCGTTTGATACTTTACGTACAGTGAAAGTTTCGCTAACACCAACGCTGTTACGTTGAATAACAACGCCTTGGTATAACTGAACACGTTCTTTATTTCCTTCTCTGATTTTATAATGCACACTAACAGTATCACCCGCCTTAAATGAAGGAAATTGCGATTTTACTACTGTTTGCTCTTCTACAAATTTTACTAAATCCATGATTTTAAGCTCTTAAAGCGATTTTTAACCCGTAAAAATCGGATTGCAAGTATAGGAATATTTTTTTAGAATAAAAAACGGATTTTGAAAATTTGTTTATTTAGTCGAATAGTTAAGTGTGTGAGTAGTTTTATTTAAAATATCACTCAAATTTCAAAATTAACCTAATCAACTATTCAACCAGTCAACATAATCAACCAATTACTCCAACAGATCAGGCCTGCGCTGTTTAGTGCGTTCTACAGCCTGCTCAAAGCGCCATTTTTCAATTTCGGGGGTATTGCCGCTTAACAGGATATCGGGCACCTTGTTGCCATTCCAGTCCGCCGGGCGGGTATAAACCGGGGCATCCAGCAAACCATCCTGGAAGGAATCAGACAATGCTGATGTTTCATCTGATAAAACACCCGGGATCAGCCTCACAACCGCGTCAACCACAATCGCCGCAGGAAGCTCACCGCCTGATAACACATAATCGCCCACGGAGATCTCCTTAGTTACAAACAGGTCGCGTATGCGCTGGTCTATGCCTTTATAATGCCCGCAAAGGATAATAATATTTTGTTTGATGGATAGCTGGTTAGCCATGGCCTGGTTAAGCGTTTCACCATCCGGCGACATAAAGATGATCTCATCATATTCCCGCTCTGATTTTAGCTTATTGATGCAGGCCGCAAAGGGCTCGATGGTCATTACCATACCGCTGCCACCACCGTAAGGGTAATCGTCTACGCTTTTTTGCTTGTTGGTGGCGTAATCGCGCAAATTATGTACGTATATTTCAGCAATCCCCTTTTTTTGCGCACGCTGTAAAATTGAATGAGCAAAAGGGCTTTCCAATAAACCGGGCAATACAGTGATGATATCAAAACGCATAAGGCAAAGATAGGTTTTTTGAGAGAGTCGAGATATAAGAGTCAACCGCTATTCTCTAATCCTCGTCACTTAGTATAAATATTTCTTCAACGGGTTTATCAAATACTCTTGCAATTTTTAATGCTAAAACAGTTGATGGTACATAACGATTACTTTCAATAGTATTTATAGTTTGGCGAGACACGCCTATCAGATTTGCAAGATCAGCTTGGGTAATATTCTTGATGGCGCGCTCAATACGAATATTATTTTTCATATCATATCCCCGTCCTTTCTTAATAAACGATTATTCTGGTATATTTTCCAGCGAAACCGAACGATAAAGAATATCAATGATGACCACAAATTGATAAATAAGATATCGCGAAAATGAAAGCTATTCACAAAAAATATACTAAGTATCAAAACTATATAATTGAAATAGACCGCCCATTGCAATGAATCTAATCGCACTTGTAATATTTGTTCATCCTCAACTTTCTCCTTTGCAAAAGCAATAAGTAACAAACCTATGGTAATTAATATCATGGCAATCGCAAATAATACATGCTCGCTATTAAAAACACTTAAAGAATCTGCTAATTTTTTTGCGGGGTTTTGGTTATTATATCCGTTATGCAAAATTTTCTTGAAGACCATAACTGGAATATAACCAATTAGGCAAAAATATCCTGCTATCCGAAATAGGTGAGGAAATAAAAATCGTGTTTTCATATAGTAAAGTTTGATTTACCAAATGTAAAACAAACTTTACAAAAGTCAAGTATATTTGACAAATATATTTTTAATCCAAATAAATATCCAATAATCCATCCGGCAGATCAATAAACACCTCGTTCTTCACCACATCAATTGCTTTGATGATGCTTTCATTAAGTGGGAACAGCACATCACAATCTTTGTAATTTACAGTAGCGATCAATTGCTGCGGAAATTCGTTTATCTCAGTGATCTCTCCTAATTCGCCTTCGTTTTCATCTATCGCTGTAAAACCTAGCAAATCTTTTAACGTAAATTCTGATTTTTTCTTTTTAGGTTTGATTTTGTTGGGCAGGTAAACATCTTTTTTTGCCAGGGGAGTGGCTTTCTCGATGGTATCAATATCCTCTACATAAATATAGGCAACACCCTTTTGCGGATATTTGATCGATTCAACAAAATAAGGCACCAGTTTACCGGCCATATTAATAAAAATGGCCTCAATGTTAATGTCATGCAGATTCTCAAAGTCGACATACAATTGCAGCTCGCCTTTAAGGCCGCGGGTTTTTAAAATGGTGCCTATCCTGAAACAATCTTCGATTTTCATAAAAATGGTTTTAAAAGCAAAAGGCGAAGAACCTTAAACAGATCTTCGCCTTTTGTATAAAAATTAGAAAGAATTACTCAGCGCTTTCTGCTTCTGCTGAAGTTTCGTCAGCTGCTTCTGCTGCCGGAGCTTCTTCTTCAGGAGTTTCTTCAACAGCAGGAGCATTTTTAGCTGCGATAGCTGCTGCTTTTTCTTCTTTCTTAATAGCTTCTGCTGCTAAAGCTGCTTTGCGGGCCTCATCTTTCGCTGAAACTAAACTTGTTTTTTTACCGGTGATCTTACCTTCTTTAGCGTCGGTCCACTCAGCAAATTTGCTTTCAACTTGTTCTTCGGTTAAAGCACCTTTCTTTAAACCACCTTGTAAGTGTTTTTTGTACAATACACCTTTATATGAAAGTATTGCGCGACAAGTGTCAGTTGGTTGTGCGCCATTGTTAACCCAATCAAGCGTTTTGTCGAAATTGATATCGATAGTTGCCGGGTTGGTGTTTGGGTTGTATGAACCTAAACGCTCAATAAAACGCCCGTCTCTTGGAGCGCGTGCATCTGCCACTACGATGTAGTAAAAAGGTTTTCCTTTTTTACCGTGTCTTTGCAATCTGATTTTAGTTGCCATTCTTTAATTTTCTTTATGTGTTCAACATTATCCCCGGAGTTATCTTTCAGCGGGGCTGCAAAGGTATGTAAAATAAACTATACATAAAAGACTTTGTAATAAAACTTTGATAGTCAATTATCCATCCAACAAAAACACAAATAATTCCTTAGGGCCGTGGGCACCTAAAACCAGTGTTTTTTCAATATCAGATGTACGGCTTGGGCCGGTAATGGTAGTTATCATGGATGGTAACTGGTGACCGTATTTAGTTTTGATGAGTTTAAAACCATCTTTCAGATCTGTCATTAATTGTGAAGTGTAGGCCAGCACAATATGCACCGGCGGGTATATACTCAACCTGCGGCCTGCCATATTAGCGTTCGACAGCATAATACTACCATTACGTGCAATTAAGGCTTCGCAAAGGGTAAAACCTACCTGCGCATCTTCAAAATCTTTATCAGTTTCAAAAAAAGGATATTCGTATTTTTTTAAGATCTCCTGTAAAGGCGGTTCCCAGCAATAAATCTTGTGCCATTTGCGCTCTTCGGCAAGGGTAAGCAGGTTTTCTACAAATTGGATCTCATCCTCACAAAAAACAAACTGACCCGCAATATTGGTGAACTGCTCGGCGAAAAGTACTTCTAACAGTTCTTCATTAGGCTCATACATCGGCAGGTCCTCTAAATTAGGATACGGGTTGTCCCGCTTTTCGAGCAAGGCCTTGCGGATCTTTTTTAGTAGTTTTTCCTTTGATGTAGTGATATCCCTCATTTTTGGAATTGAAAGTTAAAAGGTGAAAGTTAAAAGTTTAAAATTAAAGTCCAAAACGTACATGTCTTAAGTACAAACTCTTATAAACGTAAAAAGTTGAAAGCCATCTTAACTTTCAACTTTTTACGTTCAACTTTTAATTAAAAAGCTATTCGTTGCCGGAGCTTGCTTCTTTTTCTTCAGGGTTTCTTTCGAATGTTCCTGAATGATCGCCAACACCCTCGTGTACCAAGCCTTGCGCGGCAGGGTCCTGGTTTGATTCTGCAGGGGGGCCGTTTACAAACTCATCATAAGTAGTACGGTTATCAAACGGACGCTTGCCTAATATTTCCTCCAAATCAGATTGGAACAAAATTTCCTTTTCGATCAGTTTATTGGCCAGTGCTTCTAACCCGTCACGTTTATCAGTTAATAACTGTTTGGTGCGTTGGTAAACAGTATTGATCTGGTTACGAACTTCAGAGTCGATCAGTTCAGATGTTTTTTCTGAGTATGGTTTGTTAAACTGGTATTCACCTTGCTGATCATTAAATGATACGTTACCAACTTTCTCGTTCATACCGTATATAGTAACCATGGCATAAGCTAATTTGGTTATGCGCTCTAAATCGTTTTGGGCACCGGTGGATATTTTACCGAATACCAGGTCTTCAGCAACGCGGCCACCTAAAGTCATGCACATGCCATCTTCTAATTGCTCAATGGTATATAAGAATTGCTCTTTTGGCAGATATTGGGCATACCCTAAAGCTGCAACACCACGCGGGACGATAGATACTTTAACCAAAGGATCGGCATGCTCCAGGAACCAGCCTGCAATAGCGTGGCCTGCTTCGTGGTAGGCCACAATGCGTTTTTCTTCGGGAGAGATTATCTTATTTTTCTTTTCCAAGCCACCGATCACACGATCGATCGCATCCTGAAAATCCTGCATATCAACGGCCTCTTTGTTTTTACGGGCAGCTATCAACGCTGCTTCGTTACAAACGTTTGCAATTTCTGCACCCGCAAAACCCGGTGTTTGTGCTGATAATTTTTTAGCATCAACACCTTCTGCCATTTTAACTGGTTTTAGGTGCACTTTGAAGATCTGTTCGCGGCCGATCAAATCCGGTTTGTCAATAGATACCTGCCTGTCAAAACGTCCCGGGCGCAATAATGCTGAATCCAGTACATCCGGACGGTTAGTTGCTGCAAGGATGATGATACCTGAATCGGTACCAAAACCATCCATCTCCACCAATAACTGGTTCAATGTATTTTCGCGCTCATCATTACCGCCTACGATATTATTTTTACCTCGGGCGCGGCCAATCGCATCGATCTCATCAATAAAGATGATACATGGCGCCTTATCTTTAGCCTGGCGGAAGAGATCACGAACCCGTGACGCACCCACACCTACAAACATCTCCACAAAATCAGAACCGGACAATGAGAAAAAAGGCACTTGCGCTTCGCCTGCAACAGCTTTAGCCAATAGTGTTTTACCTGTACCCGGTGAACCCACCAGCAATGCGCCCTTCGGTATTTTACCACCAAGGTTGGTGTATTTTTTAGGATTTTTAAGGAAATCCACAATTTCCATTACCTCTTGTTTCGCTTCTTCAAGCCCGGCAACATCATTGAATGTTACGGATACCTGCGCTTCTTTATCAAACAGGGTAGCTTTTGATTTACCGATATTGAAAATTTGGCCACCCGGGCCACCGCCTGAACCGCCCGACATGCGGCGCATTACGAACAGCCATAAACCGACAACCAAAATTACCATCAGTACAATTTGTACCAGTGGATTTGAGAAAAGGCTTTCGTTTTGTTTGTATTGAATATCTACCTTTTGCGCGTCAGGCATACCAGCTTCAGCAGCTAATATTGCCTGGTTTAAGCTTTCTAACGTAGGATAAGTAAACTCATATTGCGGACTTGTGCCAGACATACTTAAAGACCCCTGATCTTTAGCAACATCAGCGTACTGCGGCTTTTTTAAAGCGCTTTTCGTAAGATAAACATCCGCAGTAATGTAATCACCTGTTTTTGACGCTACAACCCGCTCTACATCACCACCTTTAAGCATTACGATGAACTGCTGAAAAGGGAGCGGTTTACCCGGTATATCATTCATCATGTAAACAAAAGCAAACATGGCAAATAAAATAATGCCGTATATCCACATAAAGTTAAACTTTGGCGGTTTAACTGATTTCTTATTCGATATTTTCCTTATTGGTTTGGGTTTTTCCAATTTATTATCTTTAGTATCTTTCATTTCTTTACAACAGCAAACTTACTAATTTACATTTTAACATTAAAAGCCGCTAAAAAGCAGCTTTTTTATCAGGCACTTTTATAAAACTTAATTTCTGCATCTCCCCACAAATCCTCTACACCATAAAACTCACGTTTGTCAGTCCTGAAAATGTGTATCACAACATCAATATAATCCAGTAAGATCCATTCGCTATACTCTAAGCCTTCTTTGCGCCAGGGTTCCTGCTGCGTGGCTTTAAAAATTTCTTCTTCAACACTGTTTGCAATTGCGCGTACTTGTGTTGCCGAGTCGGCATGGCATATCACAAAGTAGTCAGATACTGAACTGAAAATATTCCGGAGGTCTAACCTTACAATCTCATTCCCCTTTTTTTCCTGCATGCCATGTATGGCAAGTTCAGAAAGATAGGTGGATTCCTTTAACGTTTTACTTTTTACCATCAAAAAGAGTTAGTTTTGAA
The DNA here is from genome assembly GCF_965225845.1 of Mucilaginibacter sp. Taxonomy (GTDB): domain Bacteria; phylum Bacteroidota; class Bacteroidia; order Sphingobacteriales; family Sphingobacteriaceae; genus Mucilaginibacter. The sequence continues at coordinate 246,560 of NZ_CBDDBL010000001.1, read as the reverse complement.
CGATTTTGATTTACAAATATTATATAAATATACTTTGCAAAATAACATTATTTCAGGATTATTTGTTGGACAAAATTTAATCACGCTTAAAGAAGTTGATTCAACAAATACATTCCTAAAGAATACCCTGTCAAATTCCAAGCCATTGCCGGAGGGAACGGTCATTATGGCAGAGAGCCAGTATGCGGGCCGCGGGCAACAGCAAAACCGCTGGCATAGCGAGGATGGGAAAAATTTAACCTTCAGTTTATTATTAAAACCCTCATTCTTAGCAATATCAAATCAATTTGACCTTACGCGCGTAATTAGTTTAGGTGTTTACGATGCCTTAGAACCTTTGCTTGGCGATGCTTTAAAAATAAAATGGCCAAATGATATTTATTACAATGATATGAAACTTGGCGGCATGCTGATAGAAAATGCCATACAAGGGAACCAGATAAAACACGCCGTAATCGGCATCGGTTTAAATATAAACCAGGCAAGTTTTCCGGAAACTGTACCTAACGCGATCTCGGTAAGACAGATATTACAACAGGATTACGATTTGCGGCTGATATTATCGCACATTTGCAGTCATATCGAGGCGTGGTACCTTAAACTTAAGGCAGGCCAGGTTGAAGTTGTAAGGAAAGAATATTTATCCCGACTATATTGGTTAAAGGAATTTAAGCGTTTTAGGTCTTCTGCGGGAGAATTTGAAGGCAAGATCATCAATGTGCAGGATAATGGGATATTGGTTGTGCAAAACAAATTTGAAACAGAATTATTCTTCAACTTTAAAGAAATTGAATTTTTAAACAAATAAATTAATGAAAAAGTTACTCGTACTTTTAACTGTATTAGGATTGAGTGTAAGCGCTTTCGCGCAAATAGAGGCTCCGGTAAAATGGGCATACGCTGCGAAAAGGATCAGCGGGACAGAAGCCGTTGTATTTTTACGGGCAACTATTGAGCCTGAATGGCACATTTACTCCATCAACCAAAAAGATGGCGGCCCGGTTAAAACATCGTTTACTTTTCCGGCATCAAAAGAATACAGCTTGGAAGGTAAAGCATCGGAGCCGGCTCCTTTAGTTAAGTTTGAAAAAGCCTTTGGTATTGATGTTAGTTATTTTGAAAAAACAGTAACCTTTCAGCAAAAAATAAAACTAAAAACAGCGGGCGCTACTGTTGTTAAAGGCAGTTTAGAGTATATGACCTGTAACGACCGCAAATGCCTTCCACCGGATGATGTTGACTTTAGCATCCCTGTTCCTGCCAAGTAATTATACAGATCTTAACAAATGAAACTTTCAAAATACGGATCTGCAGTTAAGCTTTTACTGGTAACCTGCATTGTTTTTGCTGCTTTATTAAGCATACCCAGGCTTGTTCACGCACAAAAAGCGGACACCACATTATCAAGCGATGTGCAGTTTACAAGTATCCCTACAGCTGCCGATAGCATTGCCATGCGCAAGCAGATGAATGCAACCAAAGCTAAAACCGAACAAGCACTAGCGGAAGCGAAATCGGGTACTCAACACGGCGTAAATGTTAAAATAAAGGTAGAAATACCAAAAACGCTTTGGGACATCTTTCTATTAGGCTTATTAGGCGGCTTTACAGCAGTACTGATGCCATGTATCTACCCGTTATTGCCGTTAACCGTAAGTTTCTTTACTAAAAAAGCTGGATCAAGGCGTAAGGGAATTTTTCAATCACTAATATACGGCTTATCCATTATCATTATTTATGTGGCGCTGGGAATGGCCATTTCCGTCATATTTGGTTCAGATGCGTTAAACGCGCTGGCTACTAATGGCATATTTAACGTTTTCTTCTTTTTATTACTGATCACGTTCGGAGCCTCGTTTTTGGGTGCATTTGAGATCACCCTGCCAAGCTCATTAGGCAATAAACTGGATGCCAATGCCGACAAAGGCGGCTCGGCAGGTATATTTTTTATGGCCGCAACGCTGGTTGTGGTATCATTCTCCTGTACAGGGCCGGTTATCGGAACTTTATTGGTTGATGCCGCTTCTAAAGGCGACCGCCTTGGCCCGGCAGTAGGGATGCTTGGATTTTCGGTTGCATTAGCATTGCCATTTACTTTGTTTGCCTTATTCCCGTCAGCTTTAAAGAGCCTGCCAAAGTCTGGCGGGTGGTTAAATAATATTAAGGTTGTTTTGGGGTTTTTAGAACTGGCCTTCGCACTTAAGTTTTTATCGAATGTCGATCTGGCCTATCACTGGAACTGGTTTGACCGGGAGATCTTTCTTTCCTTATGGATCGCGATTGGCTTGATGATGGGTTTATATTTGATTGGCAAGATAAAATTTTCGCATGATAGCGATACATCATACCTATCAGTACCGCGCACATTTTTCGCCATCATCGTATTTGCTTTTGTGATTTATATGATACCGGGCTTATGGGGTGCACCTTTAAAATCTATCAGCGCGTTTTTACCGCCTATAGCAACTCAGGATTTTGATCTCTCGCAATCGCCGGGCGGAAATAGCTCCGGCGGTGCAGTAGATACAGCATCCATAAAAAACAGAAAATACGCTGCCGATGGTGGTTATGAGCGCATAAGAACAAAAGGGTTAGACCCATGGTATGACTATGAACAAGCCCTGCAGGAATCAAAAAAAATACATAAACCCATATTGATCGACTTTACGGGGTTCAATTGCGTTAACTGTCGTAAAATGGAGGCTAATGTTTGGAGCAACCCACAAGTATACAATCACCTTAAAAATGATTTTGTACTACTGCAATTAGTGGTTGATGATAAGAAAGCACTGTCTGCCGGTGATCGATTCGTATCTACCTACAGTGGTAAAACCATCACCAATTTAGGCGGTAAATGGAGCGATCTGGAAGCAAGCCGTTTCAACTCCAACTCGCAGCCTTTTTATGTAATGCTGGATAGCGATGGCAATTTGCTTACCGACAAAACCGGCGCTGTAATCAATCCATCTCCTGCGGATTATGAGATAGCTGATTATAATAAGTTTTTAGAATCAGGTATCGCCGCTTACAAAAAATAATGTCGTTGCAGGCAGCGTTAAGTTTTTAAAAAACAAATAGCGCTCACAAAAAATTAATGTAAATTCGCCCGTCTTTATAGATAATGGTTTCAACTATTATTTGTAAAGCGGCATTTACTTACAACGCTTTTAGCGCCCTTTTATAATGACGCAGATTAAAAATATTGGATTATACACATCAGGCGGCGATGCGCCGGGCATGAATGCTGCCATTAGGGCAGTTGTACGTTCAGCTATGTACTATGATATCGAAGTTACCGGCATTTTACGCGGTTACGAAGGCATGGTAAGGAACGATATGTTTAAGATGACCCGTAAATCTGTATCAAATATCGTTCAGCGTGGTGGTACTATTTTAAAAACTGCGCGTTGCGACCAGTTCCGTACTCCCGAAGGGCGTAAAATAGCTTATGATAATTTAAAAACGAACGGTATTGATGCCCTTGTTGCTATCGGCGGCGATGGTACATTCACAGGTGCCAAGATCTTTGGGCACGAATATGATATTCCAATTGTTGGTCTGCCGGGAACGATTGACAATGACCTAATGGGCACCGATTTTACTATTGGTTATGATACTGCTATTAATACCGTAGTAAACGCGGTGGATAAGATAAGGGATACTGCAGAATCGCACGACAGGTTATTCATTGTGGAGGTAATGGGCCGCGACTCAGGCTTAATTGCCTTGCGTACCGGCATTGCAGCGGGCGCCGAGGCCATCCTGATCCCTGAGAACAAAAACGGCATGGCAGGCTTGCTTGACCGTTTGGAGAATGGCCGAAAAGACAAAACATCAAGGATTGTAATTGCTGCAGAAGGTGATGATGCGGGTGGCGCTTTTGAAATTGGCAGGATAGTAACAGAGAAGTTTCCTCACTACGATACCCGTGTTTCTATACTCGGCCACATCCAGCGGGGAGGCAAACCAACTTGTATGGACCGCGTGTTGGCAAGCCGTGTTGGTGTGGCAGCTGTTGAAGCGCTACGCGATGGGCACCGCAATGAAATGATCGGTGTTATTCATAACGAAATTTCCTACACCCCGTTTGAGCATGCCATTAAACATGATCACGACATCAATAATAATTTTCTTAAAATAGTTGAGATATTATCGCTTTAGGCAGGGCGTTTTTGGCTAGATAAAAGTTTTATTAACGATTAACCTAATCACATCGTCGATCTCATTACCTGTAACCAACAGGTGATCAATTATTTCCTTGTTATCAGGATTGCTGAAATTTTCTTTATCAATAATATTGATCAAGCCCAGCATGGTTGCCACCGGCCGGCGTAGTTCATGCGAACTAAGCGAAGCTATATTTTGCAATCTTTCGTTTTGATCAATGATAGATTTCCGCGCTTTTATTCGCTCTGAAATGTTTCGCGAAAAACAACCAATGCCGGTAATAACATTATCGGAATTATGGATCGGATTAAAACTGGTTTCGTAATAATAAAGTTCGCCGGATTCCGGATCGGTTAATTCGTTTTCAACCACATAAGATTCACCTGAAAAGGCACGGGTATAATAATTCCGCCACTTGGTTAGCATTTCCGCACCAAACTTTTCCTGCAAGGAATTATCCCCGGCTTGCGGTATAGTACCGGTTGATTTAGCAATATTGTTTTTAAAAGCGTGGTTCATGTATAAGTAACGAAAATTCCGGTCTACAGACCATATCAGGTCCTCTGTATTATTTATAATGGCTTCAAGGCTGCTTTTTGTCCAGGCAATTTCTTTTTGTGAGTTTATTCTATCGGTAACATCCTGTCCAATGCCTTGTATCCCGGTAACGTCTTTGCTTTCGTTAGTAATGGCTATAAATTCCCATTCGGTATCATGCAAGTTTCCGCGCGAGTCACGCTTTTTGTGCGCCAGATGAACAATTTTACCCGGGTTATTGATGCAGTTGTAAAAAGTATCTTCGCATAACTGATAATCCTGAGGTATGGATGTGACGGTGAAATGCTTACCTACAATATCGGCTCTGTTATAACCTAGTATTTTTAAAAAACGTTTGTTAACGAAGGTGAAATTTCCGTTCATATCAATCCGCACCAAAAAATTGGTTTGTGAGTCGATAAGCGAATTTAAAAACTGCTCCCTTATTTTTGCTTCTTCCTGGTAATATAAACGCTCAGTAACATTGGTGGCTACAGTTAGTCGGCAATCGTAATGTTTATATTGTATAGTATCACCATACATTTCAGCATGTATCAGCTCGCCGCTTTTTGTTATGTGGCGCCATATTCCTGAATTGCTGTATCCTTTAAAATTCGCTTCGCTGATACCCCGGTCCTTTAAAAAATTGTTCAAATTATCCTGATCTGCTTGAGGGCGAATATCTTGTATGGTCATGGTTAAAAACTCAGCCTCACTGTAGCCATAGGTTTTTATAGCCATTGCGTTCACCTTTAAAAAACGAAGTGAAGAAACTTCGTATATCCACATCGGGTTAGGGTTATTATCAAATAATATCCCATAACCGGCTACTGCTTCTTCTCTGTTATAGCCTTCTTCATCTTCCCGTTGCAGATCTTTAACAATGCTTAATAGAATATTCTGGCCACTATCTTCGGTATATAAGCATCTTTTTTCATTAACCCACTTTAACTGGTTGGATGTAGTCCTGATCCTGTAAGTTACACTTACAGAATTATCATCATAGAGGGGTTTATCATATTGTTCTTCAACTTTTTTAATATCCCGGCCATCAATAATGCTAAACCATAAATTAGTGTCATTTTCGAAATCGAAATTGCTATATCCTGCAAGTTCTGCAATATTATCGCTTATGTAAGAATAATAGCCTTCATCCTGGTTAAAAGCAAAGGTATAATCATTTAAAGCTGCTAATATGTGGTTGAGCATAGGATTTTGCCGGCGTATTTATAAAGTTAATAAATTTACAAATAATACGTTGATAATAAGTTACGTAATTTTAAGGTCGCTAAGTTTGCTTTCTTCCAAAATAATCCTTTCACTTTCTTTATCAGTCTTGTAACGCCATTTAATCAGCCTGATAAAGCCGTTAGCTATTTCAATCCCGGTAATGTCACCATCATCAAAACAACAGCAGCCACTGTTAAAATAGGTATCTAAATAGCCTGTAAAATTCGGCATTTTATCGCCCTTTTTTTCTCGACGGCCAATTTGCTTTTCAATTTCAGCCTTTGCGTTTTTATCACCTGCCGATGTCGCTTTTTCAAGCTGATCATATAAAAGTTCAATATGTGTGAGCGATTTAAATACGGGCTGATGGGTATGACCTGTTATCAGCAAGGTATTTTTACGCTTCGAGCTCCACTCATACATCATTTTGTTATGAGCCGTTTTAAGGTCATCATTGGTTGAAGGCGTATTTGGGTTGATGCGCAGGTATGACTGGAATGGCCCCCAAACATCCGATACAAACCATTTGCTGAACCAATTGCCATCGCTTTGCAAATCACCCTGGTGCCCGTGGGTCATATAAATATTCAGTATTTTATCGTTTATTTCAGCTTGAAGGACTACGCCCTCATAAATTTTTATGCGTTCGCCATATATCTGCATCAGGCTAACCGGTGCGAGCGGATCATTGGCCCAGTAGAGGTCGTGATTACCGAATATTTTAATAAATGCCTTGCGGTGCAGGAAAAGTTTTTCCTTTTCAAACGTAGGTTTGTTATGTCGCTTCACGGTAACTAACAAGTTTTCCCAAAGCTCTTCGCTATCACCGAGATTAATGTAGAAAAATTCATTTTTGTGGTAATGATCTAAAGCCGCTAAATAGTTTTTATTTGCTTTTGCGAAAATATCCATCCCATCACGTGCGCCTTTATGCTGGTCGGACAGAATGATGAATTTATCCTTTTCAGGATCAAAAGGAATAATTTCGCCTTTATTCCCCGGATGATCAATAATATTTTGATTGAGCTCACTTAAGGCAGCATTCACACGTTTCTTATCTGGCCGTGAAGACATGGAATTTGCCAGGTTAATTATGGGTTTTGTTAAAAGGCGTTGAAGGAATTTGCGCATATTTTGATAACCAACAATAATACAGTTTGTGTTTGATTTTCATTCAGCAAAAAAATCTTGAGAAATATTCTATTTTTATCATTGTTTTTTGCTAAATATATTAGCAAATTTGTCGCATGTCGCATGAGGATAATGAGGAGTTTTTTAAGGGCCGTGGAGCCCAGGTAAACACGCACAATAAATTTATAAAGAATAAATATGTATGCGAGCATATTGAAGGATTAGACGAGCCGCTGCTGGAAAACAGTGCCACGCAACTTTTTGAAGATAACCCTAAAAAGATTGTAAGCGAATCCAGCAGCCCTGATCTGAGTCATATGTTTTCTATCAATCCTTACCAGGGCTGCGAACATGGCTGCATTTATTGCTATGCACGTAACACCCACGAATATTATGGCTTTAGCGCGGGATTAGACTTTGAGCGCAAGATTATCGTAAAACGCAACGCGGCTGAATTGCTGGAACAATATTTCAACAAAAAGAATTATAAACCGGTGGGCATATTACTTTCCGGAAACACCGACTGTTATCAACCCATAGAGCGGAAGCTAAAAATTACCCGCTCGCTATTGAAGGTTTTCTTGAGGTACAAAAATCCCGTTAGCATCATTACCAAAAATAATGTCATACTCCGCGATCTGGATATCCTGGCTGAATTAGCAACTATGAATTTAGTGCATGTGAACGTATCCATTACCTCGCTTAATGAACAGCTCCGCCAAAAACTGGAGCCCCGCACCGTAACCGCAACAGGCCGTTTAGCCGTCATCCAAAAACTGTCGGAAATTGGCGTTCCGGTGCGGGTAATGGCGGCACCGATCATCCCGGGATTAAATAGCGAGGAAGTCCCCAACATCATCAAATCTGCCGCCGACCAGGGCGCTTTAGCCGCAGGCTTCACCATTGTGAGATTGAATGGTAGCATTGCCGAAATATTCAGCGATTGGATCTATAAGGCTTTTCCCGATCGCGCGGAGAAAGTACTCAACATGATCAAATCCTGCCACGAGGGCAAACTAAATGATAGCGAATTTGGACGGCGCATGAGCGGCGAGGGGCCAATTGCAGAATCGATCCATCAAATGTACCGTATGGCCTGTAACCGCTTTTTAGCAGGGCGTGAAATGCCACCCTTTGATTATACTTTGTTTATTCCCAAAAATGGGAAACAGATGGATCTGTTTTAACCCTCCGTGTCATTTCTCCCGCCGGTCGAAATGACACATGTAAAATTTAATACCTTTGCAAAATGAATTCATCCGTGCTTTGGCCAATAATAAATGGTATAGTTGCAATAACAGGCCTTGTTTTGATCTATTTCTTTTTAATAAAACCTTCGATCAGGAAGTGATAGGCTATTTAGCTTTATAGATCATAACTACTGAATCTGGAACCGCTTTCACACTATCGCTTCTAAAGAGGATGCACAAATCTAATTCATCACCTGTTAATTTGATGATCTTGTATGCGGCTTTTTTATTAACAAAAATTGTATCGTGTAAAATACTGTATGAATAAGCGGTTGAATTATTTTTGACAGATTGATAGCTAAAGTGCAGGGTATCTTTATTAGTTAGGTCGAGGATGTGTTTGCCAATTAATCCAGGATTATTTGATGCTGATCTTACGGTATTGTATTTCCATTGTTTGTGAATAGAAATATCTGTTTGCCCGCTTACCGGCTTTTTATTATTGGAACAAGCGGCGAGTGTTATGAGCATCAGAAATAAACCTAATCTGTAATTCATTGCTACAAGTTAAAGAATTAATTCTTAAATAGGCTTATGAAGTTGTTAAGATTTTGAAAATCCTTTCTGCCAGTCTCATTTCGACTGGAGAGAGAAATCTTCTTCAACAAGCAATTTGGAGTTGCAAAGCCATTGTTCTTATCGAAGAGTATTTCTCCAAATGGTTGAAATGACAAAAAAGAAAAATTCATTTAAGCAAAAAAGGCGCCCAAACGAGCGCCGAATTTAAATTTATAATGATTGGTTATTGTAGGTCGACGCTAATGCTATCGAACAAATTTTTAGTGCCTGTTGAATCAACTGTGGTAATATCAATAATTAATTTATTGGGGGTAACGGTGATGGTGCCGTAACCATAAGTGGACAGTGATTTATCGAATGTATGCGATGAGGGTATTTTCGTCGCATCAGTAATTTTTGCACCTGTTGCGGACGGCACGTGTGTAACAGGGCGACCCCCACAGCCTAAGATAACATAAGGTACCTGCAAATCCTTCTTATTAATTGTTATGTAGCGGGTATAGCATTGAATATTATGCGAATGCCCTGAAAGAAAAGCATCCGGGAAAATTTCGGCTTGTGTGCAACTATCATCAATATCAATCAGCATGTCTGTACTTGAGGAGTGGCTTCCCGAGCTAAATGGCGGATGATGCGTTGCGATAATTAAAGCCTTGCGTGGTCCGGATTTTCGCGCAGTGGCAATGGCTTGTAAAGTTTGTGTCAACCAATCTTTTTGCGCTGTGCCGATGGTTGGTCCGGATATATAACCGGGGTTTTCGGCAACGTTTGAATATAGTCCAATAATATCTGCAAACGGTGTATTTAAACACCAGTAAACAGCAGGCTGGCTTATCATTTCCCGATAAATAGTACCTGCAGCAGGTGGTACACCGGTTACGGCCTGGCAAAAATTAGCCTGGAATTCGCCAAGGGTTACTTTTTGCCCGGTGCTGGTACCATCATACTTAAATAGTTCGCCATCGTGATTTCCTGGGATCGCTATTATTTTGCCGGGATAGGTTTTGTATGGTTCGTAAAACTGGGCGTGATAGCCTTTATCGGTATTGTCATAATAATCCACATCGCCCAAATGGAAAAAAAATGCCGGTGACGAAGCCGGTTCAGCCGTATTATAATCTGACGACATGGCATCTGCAACTAATTGTTGGGTAGTGCCAGTTTCTATACCCGTATCGCCAACAGTATGAAATATCAATGTGCCGGTTTGTTCAATTTCGTTAACACCCGCATCGCCAATAATTTCTGAAAGCATCATGGTTGGGTTGCGTAGTGGCGCAGGAATGGGTAAAAGCTGCGTTTGAATGTAATCCGTCATCCTGGTGCCTATGCCTTCAACCACATCTCGTTGTTCTATAGGTGTGGGCGTAAAAAACGGGTGGGCAAAGCGCAAAACTTCGCCGGTAGAATGTTTTTGGGTAGGGTTTTCTTTTGTTTTCATACGTATTGGCTCAGGATAAATGCAATTAAAGTTAAACCGTTTAATGTTAAGCCATCAACAGTTAATAATTAAATTATATGCATAAGCCGGCAATTGCGAGCAAATACCATGCAAACAAAAAAGGCGCTCATTTGAGCGCCTTATAATTTCATATAGCTTTCTTAGCGAAAAGGGCTTAAACTGTTTCGGCTTCTAAAGCCATTTGCTCATCAACCAAAATACGGCCGCAATGCTCGCAAACAATAATTTTTTTACGCTGACGGATATCCGACTGGCGCTGAGGCGGGATCTGGTTAAAGCAACCAGAGCATGAATCACGCTGGATAGTAACCACTGCCAGGCCGTTTTTAGCGTTTCCGCGTAAACGGGTATAAGCAATTAACAAACGCTCATCAATACCTGCTTTTGCTTTTTCAACCAGGCCTGTAAGTTCGTTTTCTTCTTTTTCAGTTTCAGCGGTAATAGTACCTAACTCGGCTTTTTTAGCATCAAGGTCGCTTTTACGTGCATCAAGGTCAGCTTGCGCTTTTTCGTAAACCTGTGTTTTGGTTACGATCTCGAAACCAAACTCACGGATCTTTTTCTCACTTACCTGTATGTCTAAACCTTGGATTTCAATTTCTTTTGAAATTGCATCATACTCACGGTTATTTTTAACCTCATTTAGTTGCGTTTCGTACTTTTTAATGTTCGATTGCGCTTCTTTGATCAGGTTTTTACGGGTAACTATATCATCTTCCAAATCATCCAGTTCAGATTTGATCTTCTGAATGCGGGTTTCTAATCCTGCAACATCATCTTCAAGATCTGACACTTCCATAGGTAATTCACCGCGTACCTGGCGAATTTTATCAATCTTGGTGTGGATGGTTTGTAGTTCGTATAAAGCCTTTAGCTTTTGTTCTACGGTTTGTTCCATTAAATAAAATATTTGACGGGGTTTGTATTAATCTCTGTTAAACGGACGGCAAAGGTAGTAAATTTTTTTCTAATTATTTCATACAATAATTGTTGCGTAAATTGCTCACTCTCAAAGTGCCCGATATCTGCAATAACTATCTTTCCTTCGGCATCAAAAAACTCGTGGTATTTGTAATCGGCGGTAATAAAAATATCGGCGCCTGCAGCTATGGCATTCTTTAATAAAAAACCGCCGGCACCACCGCATACAGCCACTTTTTTAATGTTCTTACCTGTAAAAGCCGTATGCCTGATGACATGCGCTTTCATTTTTTCCTTAACATCAAACAAAAAAGCTTCCTCGGTAGTGGGATATTCCAATTCACCAATCATGCCCGAACCAACTTGCTGGTTTGGATTAGTGATATTGTACAAATCGTAAGCTACTTCCTCATACGGGTGCGCCAATACCAGCGCCATTAAAATTTTACTTTCCAGGTTAGCCGGATAGATCACCTCAACCCTGATCTCAGGTTCGGAATGTCTTACGCCAATCTCTCCAACATATGGGTCGGCGTGTTCATTCGCTTTAAAAGTCCCGGTTCCTTCGGCATTAAAACTGGCTTCGCTGTAATTGCCGATATTTCCCGCCCCTGCATGGAACATCGCATTGCGCACCTGTTCTGCCTGGGCAACCGGCACGTATGTAGCCAGTTTTTTAAGGGTATTTTGTTTGGGCGATAATATTCGGGTGTTTACCAAGCCTAATGTTTCGCAAATTTTGGCGTTAACACCGGTCTGCATACTATCAAGATTGGTATGAATAGCGTACAGCGCGATATTATTGCGGATCGCCTTTTCGACCACGCGCTCCACATAAGTTTTGCTATTAAACTTTTTAAGCCCTTTAAAAACGATGGGGTGATGCGAAATGATAACCTGGCAGTTGTTGGCAATTGCTTCATCAACCACAGCCTCGGTGCAATCCAATGATACCAATGCCTGTAAGATTTCCTGATCCGGCCTGCCGACTATCAGTCCGCAATTATCATAATCTTCCTGATAGGTCAGTGGTGCTAAACTCTCGAGGTAATCGGTAAGCTGTGACAGTTTCATAAACCGAAGTTACACGATTTTAGTATTTTTCAAACCGGCAATCAATTTATTGAATCGGCGATTGTCCGCCCATCTGTGCTATATGATAACTTTCATAAGCCATCTTTTTATTGTATTCTAAAGCAAGCGATTGATTATTTACTAAATCAACAATTGTTCCTATTAAGCAAAAGCCTCCTGTGAATAAAAAAACCAGCCCCATAAAAATTTGCCCTGTTGCAAACCTTTGAATACCAGCAATACCAAAAAAGCCAATAATCGTAAGTATTATTAAATCTTGTGGGTTTTTTCTTTTGTTTGTATATACCATAAAGAAATATTTCTGCTGACCTTCATTTAATGAAGAAGTTGCTTGTTGTAAAAAGCCCATTTCTTCAGGAGTTATACCCGGAAGGCTCATGTAGGGATTTTGAAAAGGATCCATCTTGTTTAGTTTTTGTTGTTTTGATTGTGATGTAAAACTAAGATAGAATATAAAACTCACCTATGCAAAACTGGCAGGTGTTTTGAATAAGTCGGTAGGCTATAGGATTATAGCGGTGAGTTAGTTTGTTTATTTACAAACAACATTGGCTCTTTTATACGCTGACGGATCAGGTTAGCAATCCTATATAAGATGATCAATAGTGCAGGGATACCTAACCAATGCGCGTGTAGAGAATTATAAATATTGCCATGAAGCAGAAAAGCGATTGAATGTCCCAGGCCGCAACCTGGGCACCAGCTTATGCCCATTAATTTTAACGGGCATAAGGTAAAATGTGTGGATTGTAATGGGTTACTCGCCCCTAAAGCTACCAGGGCCGAAACCCAAAAGATCAATTCAAAATATCGAAATAAAAACAGTTTAATCAACTTTGTTTGATTTGGTGGTCAGCAGTAAAGATACACCAAATGCACTAATTACGCCAACCAGTAAAGCGCCAAACATACGGCCCGAAAAATCGCGAACATTGTTACCTGCCTGCACATAGCTGATGTACAGAATACCTGCAAAAATTGCGATGATACCTGCAAGGATCAATATTTTAAAACATTGTACCAAAGCTTCTAAAAAACCCATATTACCGCCAAGCTCGTTTCTGTAAGCACGGATGCCAAAGTATAAACCTGCAACAGGGATAATAATGGAAACATATTCAAAGGGCGAAACCTGGTCTTTGGTCAGGTCATACCCGGTTAAGTGCATAATGAAAAGCCACAGGCCGCTTAAAACTCCGATAATAACTCCGGTTATAAATGCATTTTTCATTGTAATAGTATTTGGTTAAATAATATGGTCGGTGTATTGTATACGTTGATTATCATTTAAAGGTAACAACATACGGTTTTGTTTTATAATTTTTAATTAGAGTCGTTTGACCTGTGTAAAAGAGCTTTTTTACTTATCTTTGCAACGTTTTGAACATCCGTGATATATTAGATAAATATAAGGCTGATGAACGGATTAAAGCATTGGCGCAAGCCTTAAATGCCACCAAAAATCCGAGGATTCAGTTGCGTGGGTTAGTGGGATCAAGTGATTCGGCTATGGCGGTAGCTTTGTATTTTTTGCAGCACCAGCACATGATATTTGTGCTTCCTGAGCGCGAGGAAGCAGGCTATTTTCAGGCCGACCTGGAGAACCTGACCGGCAAGGAAGTTTTATTGTTCCCATCATCATACCGCAAACCATTTGAGTTTACCCAGCCCGACAGCAGCAATGTGCTTGCCCGCGCCGAGGTATTGAATGAGCTCAATCACGCTACCGAGTTCGGCCAATTGATTGTGACCTATCCCGAGGCATTAGCCGAAAAGGTTATAGACCGTGCATCGCTCGAAAAAAACACACTTGAAATAGCAGTAAATAATAAGCTCAGCATTGATTTCATCAACGAATTTTTGGTTGAATATGATTTTGACCGGGTTGATTTCGTATATGAGCCGGGGCAATTTTCCGTTCGTGGTGGTATCGTAGATATTTTCTCTTTCTCGCACGAGTTGCCTTACCGCGTTGAATTTTTCGGCGACCTGATCGAATCTATCCGCACCTTTGAGATAGAAAGCCAGCTTTCGGTTGAGCAGGTAAAAAGCATTACCATTGTTCCTAACGTACAATCCAAATTCCTGACGGAAAGCAATATCTCTTTATTGGAATATGTAGACGCAGGCACACAGGTTTGGATAAAAGACGTTCAGTTTACTTTAGATATTATACAATCAGGCTATAAAAAGGCGACGGCTTTGTGGAAAGCCTTATCCCCGGAGGAAAAAAATCAGAACCAGGATTGGATAGATCCAAAATTTGGTTTCACCGATGAAAAGCTCATCGCCGATCAATTGGCGGATTTCCCGATAGTGGAGTTTGGCAAGCAGTTTTTTTATACGCCAAACGATACCATCAATTTTGATATGCGCCCGCAGCCATCCTTTAACAAGGATTTTAGCCTGTTGATCCATAACTTTAAGAATAACGAGTCGGTTAAGATCGACAACTTCATTTTTACTGATTCCGCACGACAGGTTGAGCGGCTTTATGCTATTCTGGAGGATCTCGATAAAACAGTAAAGTTTACACCGATAAGTGTATCCATCCGCGAGGGTTTTGTGGACCATGAGCAAAAAATAGCCTGTTATACCGATCACCAGATCTTTGACCGTTATTATAAATATAAGCTTAAAAAAGGCTACCAGCGTTCGCAGGCCATCACGCTAAAAGAATTACGCGAATTGAAGCCGGGCGACTACGTTACCCATATAGACCATGGTATTGGCAAGTACAACGGCCTCGAAAAGATTGAAGTTAACGGCAAAATGCAGGAGATGATCCGTTTGCTGTATGCTGATAATGACCTGCTTTATGTGAATATCAACTCGCTTAACCGTATCTCAAAATACAGCGGGAAAGAGGGGGCAGTTCCTAAAATGAACAAACTGGGTACCGATACCTGGGAACGTCTCAAAAAAACCACAAAAAAAAAAGTTAAAGACATAGCCCGCGACCTGATCAAGCTGTATGCCGTGCGCAAAGCACAACAGGGCAACGCTTTTTCTCCTGATAGCTATTTGCAGACCGAGTTGGAAGCCTCATTCTTATACGAGGATACGCCCGACCAGGAAAAAGCCACCGCTGATTTTAAACGGGACATGGAATCACCACACCCGATGGACCGCTTGATTTGCGGTGACGTGGGTTTTGGTAAAACCGAAGTTGCTGTTCGTGCAGCATTTAAAGCTGTTGCTGATAGTAAGCAGGTTGCTATTTTAGTACCAACAACTATTTTGGCGGCACAGCATTACAAAACATTTTCTGACAGGCTAAAGGGGTTTCCTTGCAATATTGATTATGTGAACCGGTTTAAATCGAGCAAGCAGATCAAGGATACTTTAGAGAAACTGAAGGAAGGTAAGGTTGATATCATCATCGGCACGCATCGTTTGGTGAGCAAGGATGTTAAATTTAAAGATCTCGGCTTGATGATCATCGATGAAGAGCAAAAATTCGGCGTATCAACCAAAGAAAAACTCAAACAAATGCGTGCCAATGTGGATACATTGACGTTGACTGCAACGCCTATTCCGCGTACTTTGCATTTTAGTTTGATGGGTGCAAGGGATTTATCAATCATATCTACCCCGCCGCCAAACCGCCAGCCGGTTGTTACCGAATTGCATGTATTTAATGATAAACTCATCAAAGAAGCTGTTGAATTTGAAGTTGACCGGGATGGACAGGTATTCTTTATCCATAACCGGGTGAGTGATCTGCCACAGTTAGGCGCGATGATCCATAAGCTGGTACCAAAGGCGAGGATTGGTATAGCACACGGCCAATTAGAAGGTGATGCCCTGGAAGATGTGATGCTGAAATTTGTAAATCATGAGTATGATGTATTAGTGGCTACAACCATTATTGAGGCCGGTTTGGATATCCCGAATGCCAATACCATTATCATTAACCATGCCCACATGTTTGGCTTAAGCGACCTGCACCAAATGCGCGGCCGTGTTGGGCGAAGCAATAAAAAGGCATATTGTTATTTGCTGAGTCCGCCTTTATCTACCCTTACCAACGAAGCCCGTAAACGCCTGAGCGCGATTGAAGAATTCAGCGATTTGGGTAGTGGTTTTAATGTTGCCATGCGTGATTTGGATATCCGCGGTAGTGGTAACTTATTAGGTGCCGAGCAAAGCGGTTTTATTGCGGAGATTGGTTTTGAAATGTATCATAAGATACTTGACGAAGCTATACAGGAGTTAAAAGAAGAAGAATTTAAAGGCGTTTTTCCGGATGATAAACCGCGGCCATTTATTGCCTTTACACAGATAGATACCGACCTGGAGATACTCATTCCAAACGAATATGTAACCAGTTTATCGGAACGCTATAACCTGTATGCCGAAATGTCGAAACTGGAGAACGAGGTTGAGCTGGATGCTTTCCAGCAACAACTGCACGACAGGTTTGGCCCTATCCCGCCACAGGTAGAAGCACTGCTGAATACCATGCGCCTGCAATGGCTCGGCAAAAGAATTGGGTTTGAAAAGATTTCCCTTAAAAAGTACATATTACGCGGTTACTTTATCACCAACCAGCAATCACCTTATTTTGAAACGCCGGTATTCCGCCAAGTGCTCAACTTTGTGCAAGCCAACCCTCGCCGAACTAATTTAAAAGAGGTGAAGAACACGCTTCGTTTAAGTATTGAAGGTGTTAAAAGTATTGATGAAGCGATTGAGCTGTTGAGCGGGATCGTTGAAGAGGTTACTGTCTAATTCCATTGCCTGTATCCTCCACAGGCAATTATTGTTGTTTGTATAATCCTTATACTTTCTTATAAATATCCTTCAAATGCCTGCCCATTTCCTGGTAATCTAAACCGTAGCCTACCACAAAATCATTGGCTATTTCAAAGCCTACATATTTAAGTTCTTCAATCTTGATTTTCAGGGATGCCGGTTTAAGCAGCAGCGAGCAAAGTTTAATGGATTTTGGTTCCTTTAGTTTTAGCTTTTCTATCAGGTAGTGAGCAGTGTTGCCAGTGTCAACAATATCCTCAATAATTAAAATATCGCGGCCTTTAATATCTACGCTCAAATCAATATCATCGCGTATTTTTAAAGTGCTTTTAGTGCCGCCGTAATAGCTGGCTAACTTGGTAAAGGTAATTTCGCAGGGAATTTCAATTTGCTTAATTAAGTCGGCAATGAAAAGGAAACTGCCGTTTAGCACACCTACAAACAGAGGCTTAGTATCCTTATAATCCTCGTTCAGCTGGGCGCCAATCGCTTTTACACGTTTTTCTATGGCTTCCGCATTAATCAATGGCTCAAAATCAAGATCGGCAACTTTCATGTGTTAAATTTAGAACAAATCGGTCGAATCAACTAAAAAATAATTGCAATATATATACCTATCTTTGCGCCTCATGATCGATTACCATGTTTACACTTTAACTAACGGCATCCGTATACTTTTTAAGCATTCACCGTCAACCATTACACATTGCTGCTTTGTGGTTAATGCCGGTTCGCGCGATGAACCGGAGCAAAAGGAAGGACTTGCACATTTTATTGAGCACTTGCTTTTTAAGGAAACTGAAAAACGCAGCACCAGCCAAATCCTTAACCGTTTGGAATTAGTCGGCGCCGATTTGAATGCCTATACTACTAAAGAATATACCTGCGTACACGCCTCGTTGCTAAAACAGCATTTGGAGCGTACAATAGACCTGTTTGAAGATATCCTGTTTCACTCTGTTTTCCCGGAAGACGAGATGGAAAAGGAGCGCGGTGTGATTTTGGATGAGATCGCCTCGTATCTTGATCAGCCTGAAGAAGCTATCCAGGATGATTATGAGGAGTTGCTGTTTAAAGATCATCCCATAGGGAAAAACATATTAGGAACTACCGAAACGGTGAGTGCCTTTAATAAGGCTGATATTCAAAATTTCATGTCGGCTACCTACAACACCTCCGAAATGGTTTTTGCTGTTTTTGGCGATTATGATTTTACAAAGCTCATTAAGTTATTCGAGAAATATGTTGGCTGGGTTCCTGCTAATAACTTGAAGAAAATGAGGATAGCCCCGGTAGCAAATTCCGGAGAGAAACTCATTCTGCATAAACCCATTTCGCAAACCCATTGCATGATGGGCAGCAGCGCCTATGCATCAAAACATGAAAAACGATACGGCTTATTGCTGTTGAATAATTTGTTAGGAGGGATGGGTATGAGCAGCCGCCTAAATCTCGAGATCCGCGAGAAGCATGGCATCGCTTATACTATCGAATCTAACTATATCTCATTTTCGGATACCGGTATTTTCTCTATTTATTTCGGCACTGATACTGAAAAAGCTGATAAGGCCATGCGCTTGGTAAATAAGGAGTTGAAGAAGCTGCGGGATAATAAATTGGGTTCGTTACAGCTACGGCAAGCCAAGCAAAAATTTATTGGCCAGATAGCTTTGGCTGAGGAAAACCGGATGAGTTTGATCATCGGGATGGCGAAAAGTTTACTTGACTTTGGAGAGATTGACAGCCTTGAGCAGGTGTTTAGCAAAATAAATACAGTAACTGCCGATGAATTGCTCGATATCAGCAATGAAATTTTTGATGTTAATGGCATGACAACCTTGCTATTTGAGCCTAAAGAATAAACCTGTATTTTTGCAGTTATGAAGTACCCGATTATAGCTTACGGCGACCCTGTTTTACGCAGAAAAGCAACTGCAATTGAACCCGATGAATATCCTAACATACAAGAGGTTATTGATAACATGTACGAAACAATGTATGGCGCACACGGTGTTGGCCTTGCTGCACCACAGGTGGGTTTATCAATGCGTTTATTTGTGATTGATGCTTCGGTATTCGCTGATGATGAGCCGGATTTGAAAGACTTTAAAAAAACATTCATCAATGCCAATATATTAGAGGAAACCGGTGAAGAATGGGCATTTAACGAAGGATGCTTAAGTATACCCGATATCAGGGAAGATGTTTACCGTAAGCCTGTAGTTAAAATTTCTTATTATGATGAGGACTGGAAACACCATGAAGCTACCTACACAGGTATGGCTGCACGGGTTATACAGCACGAGTATGATCATATTGAAGGTAAACTATTTACCGATAAATTAAGCCCGATACGCAAGCGCCTGATAGAAAAAAGACTTAGTAACATATCAAAAGGTGAAGTGGACGTTGAATATAAAATGAAATTCCCGGCAGCTAAAAAAGGCCGTTAATTAGCATCTTCGGCATTAACATTTTGGCGGGCCTTGTCTCCCGCACTTATCTGGTTAATAAAGCTACCCCATGCCAGCGGGTTTAACAGCGGGTTGGGTGTTATAGAGTGTGAGTTTTCAATACTGGTATTTAGTCCCTGGTATAGCCCATCTTGTATTTCTTGTCCATCGCGCGGTAAGGTGCTCATTAAAGCAGTCAAAGCGCTGCGGCTTACATTCTTCTTTGCAATCTCCAGGTCGTCATCAGCAACCTTCATGGCTAAAAAATCTTTTTTAAACTCATCAGTAGTTGCCCATGGGAACACATGGAATGTTGGCAGGTTGATAATGATCGGTTTAATCATCACAGGGATGGTATAACTTTTATTTTTAATATCGGCAGGTATAACTACACGGGTAGTTGCATAACCAACGCAGGTAAATATCAAGGTGTCCTGTTCATGTGCTACAAAAGAAAAATATCCTTCATAATTTGATGCGGTGATGGTTTTATGTGTTGCCGAATTGGTGATGTTAACGTAAGGCACAATAATTTTGGCGCTATCGGCATTATGTACAATACCTGAAAACTGCACCAGGGGTTTTTCCTGATGCTGCGCTGAGGCAGATACTGTTACCAATAAAAAAAATATGCCAATTAAATATTTCATGCTGCTCTAAGCCCTTTTCTATTGGGTGTATATCAAAATCTATTCCGAAAAGTGTACAAAAGTAGGTTATTCACACTTACACAGATGTAACTTTAACAATACTTAACATTAACGTAAATTTTCCGGGAGTACGGCATTCGGATCGTCGATATCCGTTAGGTTTACTGCTTCAATACTGGTGATTTCAGGTACAGCCTTTTTAATTGCTTGTTCAATACCTGCTTTTAATGTCATGATACTCATAGGACACGAGCCGCATGAGCCTAATAGTTTTAAACGTACCACGTTATCAGGAGTGATCTCCTCAATAGAAACATTCCCGCCATCAGCCTCCAAATACGGACGAATGGTATCCAACGCTGCCTCTACCTGATCTAATAAACTCATTTTTACTAATTTATAAGTAAAGTTATTAATTATTTACTACAATTCCATTACCTAATACTTTCGCGTTGGAGATGGACACCTGCTGGGCCACCCTTTTAGCCATATCAATAAACGCTTTTGATTGTACTGAAGTTTCATCCAGCACGATCGGCATACCCGCATCACCCGAATCGCTGATCCCTTTTACTAACGGTATTTCGCCTAAAAATGGTACATCCAGCAGGTTCGCTAACTTTTCACCACCTCCTTGTCCGAAGATGTAGTATTTATTCTCGGGCAATTCAGCCGGGGTAAAATATGACATATTTTCTACGATTCCCAGTATCGGCACATTAATGGCATCCATCATAAACATGCCAATGCCTTTTTTTGCATCGGCTAATGCTACATTTTGCGGCGTAGTAACAATAACAGCACCCGTAACAGGGAATGTTTGGGTAATAGTGATATGAATATCTCCCGTGCCCGGTGGCAGGTCTATCACTAAATAATCAAGTTCGCCCCAATCGGCATCATTAAACAATTGTTTTACCGCAGTTGATACCATTGGTCCGCGCCATGGCACTGGCTGGTTAGGGTCTGTAAAGAAACCTATGGATAATAGCTTTACGCCAAATTTTTCAATCGGTTCAATACGGGTTTTACCATTCTCTAATTTACTGGCTTGCGGACGCGCATTCTCCAGCCCAAACATGATTGGGATGGATGGGCCATAGATATCCGCGTCAATCAAACCAACTTTAGCGCCGGTTTTAACCAAACCCAAAGCCAGATTTACTGCAACAGTTGATTTACCCACCCCGCCCTTGCCCGAAGCAACGGCAATAATATTTTTAACGCCCGGTACCCCGGTATTTTTTTGCGTGGTAACGTGCGAGGTCATGTTGATATGGATGTCGGCATCCTTGCTGATAAAATGCAGGATGGCATTGCGGCAGGCGTTCTCAATCATGGCCTTCAGCGGGCATGCAGGGGTAGTCAGGATAACCGAAAAACTTACCCGGTTACCATCGATATGGATATCCTGTACCATGTTAAGCGTCACCAGGTCTTTTTTTAGATCCGGCTCCTCAACATTACTCAGAGCTTGCAGTACTTGTTCTTTAGTGATAGTCATAATCAATACAAATTTACACAAACCACAGGGAATAGTGTCATTTGAATGATAAAATAGCCCTGATAACAATTTGCATATATTTCACACAAATACTTACCTTGTAAGCAACTATAAATCTGCAACATATGGGTTCAAAAGCTATACAAGGCCATCTTTGGGGACAAAGGCCCGATGACTGGGCAAACATCCAGGAGCAAACCAGCATCAATACATACCATGATGTGTTGGATAAAATTAAAATAGATGGTTCCGTTAAGCTTTTGGATATTGGATGCGGTTCAGGTTTGTTTAGCAGTTTGGCTGTACAGAAAGGTGCTACAGTTACCGGTATTGATGCCAGCTTGCCTTTTATTGAACGAGCCAGGACGCGTGTTCCATAGGCAAAATTCAGCATAGGCGAAATGGAAGAACTCCCATTTGAAGATGCTGCGTTTGATGTGGTTTGCGGTTTCAATTCATTCCAGTATGTCGCCAATACCAAAAATGCTTTGAGCGAGGCCAAACGCGTATTAAAAACCGGCGGTAAATTGGTAGCCATGATATGGGGAAATAAAGAGGACTGTGAGGCGGCAACCTATTTAAAAGCTGTCGGCAGCCTGTTACCAACACCTCCGCCGGGTACGCCAGGGCCATTCGCGCTTACAGAAAACAGCGCTTTAGAAAATATATTAATGGAGATAGGCTTTAAAGATATTGAAAGCACAGACCTCACTACGGTATGGGATTATGAAAATGCCAATATTGCATTTAGGGGGCTACTATCGGCCGGGCCGGCGGTAAAAGCTATTGAGCACAGCGGTATTGAAAAAGTATCAGCAACTATTTCGGCAGCTATTGAACCATACATCCAAACCAATGGACATGTGATCTATAAAAATAAGTTCAGGATAGTGGTTGCAGCGAAATAGTAGAACTAACTTTTTTGCACCCGGAAATAAGCCAATTCGAGTCCATCCCTCAACAAATTATCAGCATGAACTAATCCGGCTTTTTGGAGCACCTTTTGCGATCCTATATTTTCAAGCGTAGTAACCGCTTCAACGGCTGTTATATCATCGTAGGAAAACGAATAAGCGATCATAGCCTTCGCCATTTCGGTTGCAATGCCTTGTCCCCAATATTTCCGTTCCATGCTGTAGCCTATTTCCATTACAGTATAGTCGCCATTAAAAGGCCGCAACAAGCAACTGCCGATAAACTCGCCGGTCTTACTATTGAACATTCCCCAAATACCGGTTTGCTTGCTGGTGCTATAGTTGTTCAAAGCGGTTTGAAAGATGTTGATTCGCTCCTCGGTGGTACGAACGGGTATGTAGCGGCAAACCTCTTCATCAGTAAAATGCTGTAGGTATACAGCTTGTTCCTCCGGTAAAAACTCGCGGATAATAAGGCGGGGTGTTTGTGCGATGATGTGCATGGGCGTAAAAATAAACAATTTACTTGTACCCTTTAATCTCCTCCGCCAATCGGCGGAAAGACTTGTAAAATTTTTAGCCCTCCCTTACGGGAGGGTTTGGGTGGGGCTACTTTTTTGTACATTTGCCGCATGGCATCCATCAAACCATCTACTCCCAAAGGCACACGCGATTTTTCACCAACCGAAATGGTGAGGCGTAATTTTATTTTTGATACGATAAAAAGTGTTTTCCGTAAATACGGCTATCAGCAGATAGAAACTCCGGCAATGGAAAACCTGAGCACTTTGATGGGTAAGTATGGTGATGAAGGGGATAAGTTGATATTTAAGATATTGAATTCGGGTGATTTTTTAGCAAAGGCTGATGCTCAAAAGTTAGCAGATAAAAACTCACAAAGTTTAACCGCTGAGATCTCCGAAAAAGCTCTTCGCTACGATTTAACCGTGCCATTCGCGCGTTACGTTGTAATGCATCAAAACGAGATCACCTTCCCGTTTAAGCGGTTCCAGGTGCAGCCGGTTTGGCGTGCCGACAGGCCGCAGCGAGGCCGCTACCGCGAGTTTTACCAGTGCGATGCGGATGTGGTAGGTTCGCCGTCGTTGTTGAACGAAGCAGAGTTTATCATGATCTATGATGAGGCTTTAAGTAAGCTGGGGTTAAAGGATTTCAACATTAAACTCAATAACCGCAAAATACTTTCGGGTATTGCCGAGGTGATTGGTAAGGCTGATAATATTATCGACCTGACGGTAGCAATCGACAAGCTGGATAAGATCGGGCTGGATGGCGTGATCAAAGAGTTACTTGAAAAAGACTTTAGTTCGGAGGATATTGAAAAGCTAAAACCGGTTATTTTATTAGAGGGATCAAACAGTATTAAGCTGGAAAGCCTCCGCGAAGCGCTTAAAGATTCAGCAACCGGTTTAAAGGGTTGCGACGAGATTGAAACGGTATTTACTTATATTGATAGCTGTAACCTGCAAAACGCAACACTGGAACTGGATATTACGCTTGCCCGAGGTTTAAACTATTATACAGGAGCTATTTTTGAAGTAAAAACTAACGAAGTTGCCATGGGCAGTATTGGCGGTGGTGGCAGGTATGATGACCTGACCGGCATGTTCGGTTTAAAAGACCTTACCGGCGTTGGTATCTCGTTCGGTGCCGACCGGATCTATGATGTAATGGATGAGCTAAACCTCTTTCCTGCTGATACCAATCAAACTACCAAAGTGCTTATCGTCTGCTTCGACAGCGAGGGGGAGAAATATGCCTTACCATTATTGCATGAGTTGCGTGCCAATAATATCAATTCAGAGCTTTACCCTGCAGGTGCGAAAATTAAAAAACAGATGGATTACGCCAACAATAAGAATATTCCTTACACTGTGCTCATCGGCAGCGATGAAATGAAAAGCGGATTGTTAGCTTTTAAGGATATGCATAGCGGATTGCAGGAAAATTTAAACGTAAAGGAAATTGTGGAGAGATTAAAGTAATATTTTCTCTCTGTCGTTCCGACCATCCTGAGAAATCTTCTGCTTCATACAAAACGGGTATATAGGGCGAAGAAGATTTTCTCTATTGCCTAAGAGATAGTTTCTCTTTGAGGTCGAAATGGTAAGAATAGTAAAGGGAATCTACAACAAATTATTCACTTTGCTCTGTTCAATCACCTCAACATAATAGCTTTCATATTGCGGTAATATATTTGCCAGGTCAAATTCTTTGGCGCGGGCAAGGGCATTGTCTTTAAACTGCGCAAGGCGGGCTTCGTCCTCTAAAATGTAAATCGCTTTTTCGGCCATGCCTTTTACATCGCCAACATCTTTTAAATAGCCGGTTACACCGTCAATATTCAGTTCTGGCAAACCACCTGCATTGCTGCTGATCACCGGTACCTTGCAAGCCATGGCTTCCAATGCTGCCAAACCGAAGCTTTCGGATTGTGAAGGCATCAGGAACAGATCCCCAACGGATAATATTTCTTCGATAGCATCCTGCTTACCTAAAAAGCGAACATTGGCGCTTACACCCAAATCGCGGCATAATTGCTCGCAATCAGAGCGTTCGCCGCCATCGCCAACCATTAATAGTTTTGACGGGATCTTTTTGATCACTTCAGCAAATATCCGCACCACATCTTCGGTACGTTTTACCCTGCGGAAGTTGGAAGTATGGATCAGGATCTTTTCTCCTTCCGGCGCAATCGCCTTTTTGAAGTGATCTTTTGCTTTCAGGCTGAAGCGTGTAAGATCGATAAAATTGGGGATTACCTTGATATCCTTCTCGATCTCGAAAAATTCATAGGTATTATCCCTCAAATTTTGTGAAACCGCGGTTACGCCGTCGGATTTATTAATAGAGAATGTAACCACGGGTTTAAATGTGCGGTCCTTACCTACCAAAGTAATATCAGTACCGTGCAACGTAGTCACTACAGGTATATAAATGCCGTAGGTTTGTAAGATCTGCTTGGCCATAAACGCTGCCGAAGCATGCGGGATGGCATAATGGACGTGCAATATATCCAATTTCTCAAATCGAACCACATCAACCATGCGGCTTGCAAGTGCAAGCTCATAAGGCTGATAATCGAATAGTGGGTATTTGGATACTGAAACCTCGTGATAAAATAGGTTGGCCGAAAAGAAATCGAGCCGGGCAGGCTGGTTGTAAGTGATAAAATGAACCTGGTGCCCGCGATCTGCAAGTGCTTTGCCAAGCTCAGTAGCCACTACACCGCTACCGCCAAAAGTTGGATAACAAACGATACCTATTTTCATTGCTACAAGGTTAACAGCAATTTATTGGAATAGTGTTAAGCGGATGTAATTATTTTGGTATGATCGTTCTGTTCTATTGAATTAAATCACATGCCCTTTTGTATAGCCTGATATATCGCATCCTGTATCCTTGGCCTGATGTTGAGGCTGGATAGTTTGCTGCCAACGGTTGGGTTTACCCGGTTGGATAGAAATACATACACCAAATTATACTTAGGGTCCACCCAAACGCAGGTGCCGGTATAGCCGGTATGCCCGTAAGTTTGCGGTGATGCCAGCTTTGATGGGTAGTGATGGTCTTCCAAAGGGTCCCAACGGTCAAATCCTAAACCTCTGCGACTAACAGCAGATTGCTTGGCGGTAAACAGGTCAATGGTTTCCGGTTTGATGTATTGTGCGCCGCCATAGGTGCCGCGGTTCAGGATCATCTGGTAAAGGATAGCCACATCATTAGCGCTGGCAAATAAACCCGCATTGCCGGATACATTCCCCATTAAGGCGGCAGTTTGATCTTCAGTATAACCTACTAATAAGGTGTGGCGGAAAACCGCATCTTGCTCGGTAGGTATGATTTGCGATGCCGGGAAACGGTAAAGCGGCAAAAAGCCTGCGGTTTTCATGCCCAGTGGCTTGTAAAAGTTATGCAGTACAAACTCGTTTAGCGGGATGGAAGTGATCGTTTCGCAGATCTCTTTCATCAAAACCATGCTCACATCGCTGTAAACATATTGCCCGCGGGTGCGTAGCGGCGACTTCAAAATATCCTGCCACATTACATCCTTAAAATAATCCTTCCGTAAAAAATAGTTGCCGGTAACCTTTGTTGGATAGGCCGCGGATGAATCTGTACTGTGGTCGCTTGGATGCAGCTTTTCATAAGTAGGGATATCCGCTACCAAACCTGCCTGGTGTTCCAGTAGTTCACGTACAGTTATATCGCTTTTATTGCTGCCGCGAACACCGGGGATGTAGTCGCCGATGGTTGCATCCAGGCTGATCTTTCCTTCATCATATAGCTTCATCACTTCGATGGTCATGGCGGTAACTTTGGTAAGCGATGCCAGGTCGAAAATATCGGTCAGCTTATCCGGCACATTCGGATCATATGTATGATCGCCATAGGCTTTATTAAAAATCACCTTGCCATCTTTGGCAACCAATACCACGCAACCCGGCGTAGCGTGTGCCGAGATCGCTTCACGCGCAATATCATCAATCTGGATTAAATTAATGGAATTCACACCCGCATCCTCCGGCACGGTATATTGCAAACGGGTTTTAGCGGTGATGAAACCCATGTTGGCAGCATAGCGGGGCGAGAAAGTATTGGTGAGTTTTTGAGTGATGGCAACACCACCGAAAATGGCCTGCGCGCTAAAATATTCAGCAACCGGGGTTGTGCGTTG
Source organism: Mucilaginibacter sp. (assembly GCF_965225845.1). Classification (GTDB taxonomy): domain Bacteria; phylum Bacteroidota; class Bacteroidia; order Sphingobacteriales; family Sphingobacteriaceae; genus Mucilaginibacter. Next base: position 219,273 of record NZ_CBDDBL010000001.1, on the reverse strand, counting down.
CGACCAGATGATTGGCGCGGTTACATCGTTTAGTTTACTGAATGAATTACCGCTGCCAAACAAGGCGATAATTACTATTTTTATTTTTTGATTTTGGGTGATGAAGTTGATGATCTGGGGGTTGCTGACATCGGCAGCTGTTAGCTGAAGGATAATGGTGTTATACCATTTCAGGTCGGCCGAAAGATCATTGATATTTTTTACGCCATTGTACAGGTTGCCATTGATAGGATCGACCTTGGCGTATTTGTTCAGCAAACTATCAAAACCGGCAGCATTGGGGTTTGTAAAATGTACGCTGGCAATTTTGGCAGCACTCAGATCCTGGAGCGGAATGGTGAATTCACCATTATTGAGCAATACTGTGGAGTTTTGTACCAAAGTTTCTTCCTTTACATAATCCAAACCCGTGGGAGGGTTTTGCGCGCATGCGGAATTGAACAACACTAACGAGAACAAAGAGAAGATAGCAATATTCAGCCTATTTTTTCTCATATACCTTTTCACCATTAACATAAGTTTTAAGCACTTTAACCTTTGGCAACTGAGCGCCATCAATTTTCATTATATCCTTGTCCAGTATCACAAAATCGGCATACTTGTCTACCTCTATGCTACCCTTTTCTTTTTCCTCGAAATTGGCCTTTGCTGCCCAGATGGTCATCCCCCGCAAAGCCTGCATCCGACTTAACGCATTTTCGGGCTGAAAACCATTTGGCGGGAAGCCTTTCAAATCCTTACGTTCAACCGCGGCATAAAAAGTATACATCGGGTTGATATCTTCTACCGGGAAATCGGTACCTAATGGCAGCCATCCGTTTTGATCCAGCAATTGTTTATAGGCATAAGCGCCTTTCAATCGTTTTTTGCCTATCCTGGTGCCGGCCCAGTACATATCTGAAGTAGCATGTGTAGGTTGTACCGATGGAATAATGCTGTATTGCCCAAATAGGCCCATATCGCCCGGCGCAATGATCTGTGCATGCTCAATCCGCCAGCGGCGATCATTTTTGCCCTTCAATACGCTTGCGTAAGCCTTTAGCATCACCCTGTTAGCGGAGTCACCAATGGCGTGGGTGGCAAGCTGGAAATTGCTTTTGATCAATTTCTCGGCTATCTGCTGAAAATGCTTAGGATCGCTTAATAAAAACCCCTTCCATCCTTTTTTGTCCGAGTAAGGCTGCAGCATGCACGCACCGCGAGACCCTAAAGAACCATCAGCAAACATTTTAAAGCCACGAACATCCAATCTTGTTGTTTTGATGATGCCATGCTTAAACAGGTAATCGTAATTCTCCTGTTTATCAAGTAAAAGCACATACATCCGCATTTTCAGGTCGCCTTTATTTTGCAATTCCCTGATCACATTTACCATGGTATAAGGCAGCCCGCAATCATCAATAGTGGTTAAACCAACCGCGAAGCAATTACGCTGCGCATCTAATAATGAATTTTGCACCACGGTGTCATCGGTCGGTGGAATTTTACGGGTAACAATGCCAACTGCGTTATCAACCAATAAGCCGGTAAGCTTGCCATTAACGGTTTCAATGGTACCTCCAATAATAGTTTGGCCTGGTTTTATACCAGCTATATTTAAAGCCGCCTGGTTAGCTATTACCGCGTGCTCATCCACCCGGTGCAGAATCACCGGCCTAACCGGGAAAAGGGAATCCAGCTTAGCTTTATTGGGGAACTCTTTTACTTTCCACTTATTTTGGTCCCAGCCGCTGCCAATTATCCAGCCATCAGTATTGCGGCGGGCGTAGGAGCTAAGGGTATCTAAAACATCCTGCCAGCTGTTGGTATTATCCAGGTTGGCTTGTTGCAGCGTTTGCCCGTAGTTGTAAAAGTGGGTATGTGCATCTATAAATCCGGGGTAAACCGGGTACCCGCCGGCATCAATAACTTCCTTAGCGGTATATTTTTTATCAAGATCGGCACTATCGCCAACGGCAATAATTTTTCCGTTGCTAACTACAAAAGCCTGTGCGGTGGTAAAATTGCTATCTACTGTATATATGAGCGCGTTTTTAACTAAAAGATCGGCATTGTACGCCTTTTTTTGTTTGCAGGCTATGGCAAAAAGTAAAAGCAGGGGCCACAATTTTTTCATAGAGTACGGGATCTTGCAATTTTAATTAAATCCATGAATTATATATAACTAACAAATCATAAAAAAGTTATGACATCAAATATTTAATTTAGCAGCCTAATAGCTTCCGCGGTATTTTTGATATAGGCGGGGAGCGGAAATAAAATTTAGATGTCAGATATAATTCAACTTTTACCCGATGCCGTTGCAAACCAGATTGCTGCGGGCGAAGTAGTGCAGCGACCAGCGTCGGCGGTAAAGGAATTGGTAGAGAACGCGATAGATGCAGGTGCAGATAAGATACAGCTGATACTAAAGGATGCGGGGAAAGCATTGATCCAGGTGATAGATAACGGCTGCGGTATGAGCGTGACCGATGCACGCATGTGCTTTGAGCGCCACGCCACATCTAAAATAAAAAAAGCCGAAGACCTGTTTGCTATCCGAACCATGGGTTTTCGCGGCGAGGCGATGGCGTCCATAGCGGCAATTGCCCAGGTGGAACTGAAAACCCGCAGGCATGAGGATGAATTAGGAACCTGTATTTTGATCGAGGGGTCGGAAGTGATCAGCCAGGAAGCATGTTCGGCAAACACAGGGACATCCATCTCCATCAAAAACCTGTTTTACAATACCCCCGCCCGGCGCAACTTTTTAAAGAGCAACCCGGTGGAAATGCGCCATATCATCGATGAGTTTCAGCGGGTGGCACTGGCCAATCCGCAGATATTTTTCACCCTGCACCACGACGGGCAGGAGGTATACCATTTGCCGGCATCACAATTAAAGCAACGCATTGTACACATCTTTGGTAATAACTACAACCAGCGTTTGGTACCGGTTGAGGAAGATACCAGCATTATTAAGCTGCATGGTTTTGTGGGTAAGCCCGAGTTTGCCCGTAAAACCCGCGGCGAGCAGTTTTTTTTTGTGAATAATCGTTTTATCAAGGATGCTTACCTGAATCATGCCGTATTTACCGCTTACCAGGAGTTGCTGCCCGATGAATGCTACCCGATGTATGTTTTGTTTATCGATATCGACCCATCCAAAATCGATATCAATGTGCATCCAACCAAAACAGAGATCAAATACCAGGACGAGAAATCGATCTACGCCATCATCCGCTCGGCGGTAAAGCGCTCATTGGGCAGATATAATATTACGCCAAGTTTGGATTTCGACCAGGAGAACAGCATCGAACATTTGATCACCCCGAAGCCTTTTGAGGAGATCATTGCGCCAACCATCGCCTTCAACCCGGATTTTAATCCTTTCGCGGCTGAGAAAAGACCGGCGCGTGAAATGCCGCCCGCTTTTCGCACAAGTGGAGAATACCGCAGCTCGCTCATCCCGGGCAATTGGGATACACTGTATGAGATCAGCAAGCGAGAAAATTCTACGCAACAGCAAATGCACCAGGAAGAGCAAATAGAGGTGGATGAACAGGCGATCAGCAAGTCAAGCGAGCGTCAACTTTTCCAGATCCATAACCGCTTTATACTATCGCAGATAAAATCAGGTTTTATGCTGATAAGCCAGCAGGCAGCGCATGAACGGGTTTTGTATGAGCGTTTTTTACAGCAATTGCAAACGCATTCAGGGGTAAGCCAGCAAAGTTTGTTCCCGCAATCGGTAACATTAAACAGCGCTGATTTTGAGTTATTACGGGAGCTTTTGCCCGATGTAAGAGCCTTAGGCTTTGATATCCGCGAGTTTGGCCGCAATACCGTGGTGGTTGAAGGCATACCGGCCGACCTGAACAATGTTGGCGAAGAGCAACTGTTAGAACAATTGCTGGAGGGCTTTAAAAACAACCTGGCGATATTGAAACTGGACAAGCGCGATAACCTCGCCCGTTCATTAGCACGGAACGCGGCGATAAAAGCAGGCACCAAAATGAGCTTAGAGGAAATGAATTTATTGATTGACCAGCTTTTTGCCTGCCAAATGCCTAATCTTGCATTAAATGGAAAGCCTGTAATTAGTACCTTTACATTAACTGAAATAATTGAACGATTTGAAAAGTAGCCTTATGGCTATACATAATATTTAGACTGACATGCAATCCCCCTTTAGTAACCTGTCACCGGTTGTAAAAAACCTGCTGATCATTAATGTCCTGTGTTTCCTGCCATCCATATTGTTTAATGAAAACATGAATAATTGGATCATTATACACTTCGCGGCGTTTTATTTCGATTCGCCATTTTTTAAACCCTGGCAAATTATCACCTACATGTTTCTGCATGCAGGCTGGGAGCATATTTTCTTTAACATGTTTGCCTTGTTCTCTTTCGGGCCAATCGTGGAATACAGCATAGGGTCGAAAAAATTCTTTAATCTTTACTTTATCTGTGGTATTGGCGCCATCTTAATTCAGCTTCTAGTTCAAGGGATACAAGTTTATCATTTGGTTGGTCATTTTACTCTTCCCTCAACTTTTCAGACGGATGATGCAGGCTTAATTAGTAAAATAAAAGAAATTTATTCATCACCAACACTTGGAGCATCCGGCGCAATATTTGGTGTGCTGATCGCTTTTGGTATGTTGTATCCAAACATGGAACTGATGATCATGTTTATACCGGTTCCAATAAAAGCTAAATACATTATTCCCGTATATATATTAATTGAGTTAACTTTAGGTGTTGGCCGTTTCGGTGGCGATAATGTTGCCCACTTTGCCCACTTGGGTGGCGCTTTAATTGCCTTTATCCTGATAAAAATATGGGGGCTGGGCAAAACAAACAGTTTTAGATAAAACAGCGTTTAAAAATATATGAGTAACAACTGGCAAAGCATAACATCAAGGGTGTTAAAATCCGATAGCAAACTAAACTTGCTTATCGCCATTAATGTTGCTGTTTTTTTGCTGATCAATGTCCCGGCAGTTTTTGCATGGCTTTTTACCGGCTCTATGCAAACCGTTTTAGGATTAGCTAATGAGTATTTAGCAATCCCCGCTTATTTACCGAAGTTGGCAATCCGTTTTTGGACACCACTGACTTATATGTTTATGCATGACGGGATCTTCCATATTCTGTTTAACATGCTTTGGTTATATTGGTTTGGGCAGATATTTGAAGAGTATTTAGGTAATAAACGAATTGTAGGCGTTTATTTATTAGGCGGATTAATGGGCGCTTTGTTTTATGTGCTTAGCTATAACCTGTTCCCGGTATTTGTAATGATTTTGCCGATCAGTACTGCCGTTGGCGCCTCTGCAAGTGTAATGGCTATAGTGGTAGCAACCGCAACCTTATTGCCTGACTACTCTATCCCGATCATTTTCCTTGGTCCGGTTAAATTAAAATGGATAGCCATTGCTTATGTGTTATTCGATTTTTTAAGTATCGCGGGTCCAAATTCCGGTGGAGAAATTGCGCATTTAGGCGGAATGCTATTTGGGTTTATTTATATCAAACGTGTACAGAAAGGCAGTGATTGGGTTGCCAACATTGCAAACGTGTTTAAATCAGGTCCACGGCTTTCTAAGTTAAAGGTGGTTGCCCGCAATAATAACGGTAAACGCACATCGTTAAAACCCCGCCAGGAAGATGTTGATCTTATCCTCGATAAAATATCCAAAGTAGGCTACGAAAACTTAAGTAAGGAAGAAAAGGAAGTGCTCTTCCGCGCCAGCAAAAATGATAACTAAACAAAGAGGGCTTGGATTTTTTGGTACGCTCTTTCTTGGGTTAAACATTTTAGTATGCGCAAGTATGCTACTCAGCTATCTTGCCCCAGTTATTAACCCTGCAAACCATTGGTCTTTTGCGTTTTTTGGCCTTGCTTATCCAATTTTATTGGTGATTAACCTGGTATTTGCTTTTATATGGATTTTAAATAAAAGCTTATGGTTTTTGCTACCCATTAGTGTAATACTCATTGGATGGGGCATGCTTAACAAAAACATAGGGTTGAGAAGGGCAAACAAGCCAGGCGTTATAAAAAGCCCAAATGCTATCCGCATCATGACCTACAACGTGCATAGCTTTAAACTTTACGGTTCAGCAAATGATACCGATACACGTAATAGTATGCTGGATATTGTAAAACAGCAAAACCCCGACGTGGTCGGTTTCCAGGAGTTTTATTCCAGCCGAAGGTATTCATACCGGATGGTTAGTGCAATCAGGAAAGTCTTAAAAACAGAAAACTATTACTTTATTGGTTTTCAAAATAATACGATTGATTCAATTGGTATAGCTATTTTTTCTAAATATCCTATTATAGGCAGGGGATTGATCATGCTTTCTGATGACTATACCAGTGAGAACCAATGCTTATACATCGATGTGAAAAAAGATGACCGGGTTTTTCGTATGTATAGTGTCCATTTGGAATCAACACATTTTGAATCTGAAGATTATACTTATCTGAAGGGTATTTCGCGGGGGAAAACCGATATGCATGGCACAAAAAGATTGGCTGCTAAATTGAAAATAGCATTTGTAAAACGCGCAGCCCAGGTACTTAAGGTAAAGCAAAGCGCCGATGCGTGCCCTTATCCGTATATTATTTCAGGAGATTTTAATGATACCCCAAGCTCGTTCGCGGTAAATGAAATGAGTAAGGGGCTAAAAAACGCGTTCTGTGAAAAAGGTTCCGGATTTGGCAGAACATATAATGGCGATTTTCCGAATTTTCAGATAGATTACATTTTGGCAAGCCCCGGCTTGGATGTACTCACCTATGATATTATTGAAAAGCGCTTATCGGATCATTATCCTGTTGTAAGTGATGTCGTTTTGAAATAGATTCAAGAATTAAGCGTCCGGAATTAACATAAAAAGTGACATTTTTAAGAATATTCATTGTCTTAAATCTTGACTCCTGGTTCTTGATTCTATACTCAAAATTGTAAGTTTGCCGATATGAAACAAAATTTGTTTGTTTACAACACTTTAACACGCAAAAAAGAAGAATTTAAAGCGCTTGATGCGCCGCATGTCGGCATGTACGTGTGTGGTCCTACTGTTTATAGTGACGCGCATTTGGGTAATTGTCGTACCTATATATCATTTGATCTTATTTTCAGGTACCTTACCCACCTGGGTTATAAGGTACGTTATGTACGCAATATTACTGATGCGGGCCATTTGGAGGGCGATGCGGATGAGGGCGAGGACAAGATCTCAAAAAAAGCAAAACTGGCCAAGCTGGAACCAATGGAAATTGTACAGAAATACACCGTTGGTTTTCATGATGTGATGCGCGCCCTGAATATTTTGCCACCAAGCATTGAGCCTACTGCAACCGGGCATATTATTGAGCAGATAGAGCTGGTGAAAACCATCCTGGAAAAAGGTTATGCTTACGAGGTTGATGGGTCGGTGTATTTTGACGTAGAAAAATACAATGCCAGCCACGATTATGGCATGCTGAACGGCCGTAATTTAGATGACCTGCTAAATAACACACGCAGCTTAGGCGGGCAGGAGGATAAAAAAGGGAAGCTTGATTTCGCGCTTTGGATTAAAGCCAAGCCGGAGCATTTAATGAAATGGCCTTCCCCCTGGAGCATCGGTTTCCCGGGTTGGCATTTGGAGTGCTCTGCGATGAGTGATAAATACCTGGGCGAGCAATTTGATATACATGGCGGCGGGATAGATCTTGCCCCTACGCATCATACCAACGAGATAGCGCAAAATATTGCAGCTTGCGGTAAAATTCCGGCTAATTACTGGATCCATACCAATATGCTTACAGTTAACGGGCAAAAAATGTCGAAATCGTTAGGAAACAGCTTTTTGCCATATGAACTATTCACCGGTAAAAATTCGATATTGAATAAGGCTTATAGCCCGATGACGGTACGTTTTTTTATGCTGCAGGCCAATTACCGCAGCACGCTCGATTTTAGCAACGATGCTATGGAAGCATCAGAGAAGGGCTTTAAGCGTTTAATGAATTCGTTTGGATTGCTAAACGAGTTAAAAACATCTTTAACAACCGAGGTTGAAATAAAATCGCTTTCTAACCGTTGTTATGAAGCTATGAACGATGACTTTAACAGCCCGGTATTAATTGCCGAACTGTTTGAAGCTTCAAGAATTATCAATTCGGTTTATGATGGTAAACTTAAAATTGATACAGAAAATCTTGATCGGTTAAAACAATTGATGCAAAATTTTGTCGTTGATGTTTTGGGGTTGAAAGATGAACAAGCCGCAAATGATGATTTACCACAGGTTTTAAGCTTTATAGTTGATTTGCGTAATGAAGCTAAGGAAAGCAAAGATTATGCAACATCTGACAAAATTAGGAATGGTTTACAGAAGATAGGCTTTCAATTAAAAGATACCAAAGAAGGAACTAACTGGACTAAAATTTAAAACATTATAAGAATTATTCGGTCTGTCAGGCCTTATAAATTAATCAACACACCCTCCCTCACACAATTATTATTCTATGAAAAAAATATTTTCAGCAGTTATTATTTTAAGTTGTTTTGTTAGTTTAGCCCATGCACAAAAGCCAGATCTGGCGCATGTAGATAAAGTTATTAAGGCCGAAGACGATTTTAATAAACTTGTTGCCCGCAAGGGGATTAAATCCGCATTCTTAGAAGTTGCTGATATTGAGGGGATTGTATTTAAACCACAACCGGTTAAAATAGTTGATTTTTATAGCAATATAGATAAGCAGCCCGGGACATTATCATGGAACCCTAAATTTGCACGTATTTCAGCAAACGGCGATCTTGCCTTTACTGCGGGCCCATATGTTTATCAAAATGGTAAAACAGATGATGATAAAGTGTATGGCGACTATGTATCCATTTGGCGTACAGATGAAAACAATAAACTTAAATTACTGATGGATTTGGGCATACAACACCCGGAGCCAGAGCAAGAAGCAATTGTTGATTTTAAAGAGCCGGACTCATCTAAGCTAATTGCCCCAAGTAAAGACCCATTCAACGGTAAAAGTGTAATATTAGCTACTGATAAAATTTTTAATCACTCGTTATCAATATCAACTTTAGCCAGCTATAAGGAGTTTTTGAGCCCTGAAGGGCGTTATTATTTTCCTGGTTTTGAGCCTATCATAGGTAAGGATAAGATAATGAAATTTGTTGATAACGAAGCTATTGGTATTACGGCTGAAACAGTAGATGCGGGCCGCTCAACAAGTAATGATTTAGCATATAGCTACGGCACTGCACGTATAACCAAAGGCCAGGTAGTTAGCAATTATAACTATGTACGTATTTGGGAAATTGATAATGACCACAAATGGAATATCCTGCTGGAGATTTTCTCGGCAGTGGAGAATGATTAATTTTATGATCAAAGATTAGCAAGAGCTTTGTTATAGATCGAAGCTCCTGCTGATATCCGGTTCATAAAGCATTATAAATAAATATATTAGCATAAGGTGTGTTCTGTAACACAGCTCCATTTGTATCAAATACGATGCAAACATGCCTTAGCGTACCTCCGGGATAAACATTTAGACCTAAAATATCACTTGGTATATTCATAAATTTAGGTTTGTTAGTTGCACTGTCTATGATCTTGTTGAATTGCATCAATATCAACTTATTATCAGGTAATAATATCCAGCTTGATTCCATGTCCTTGGCGCCGATTATTTTTATGAATTGAGCTTTCTCAAACTTTAACTATCTGCCTGAGCATAGTATTTTTTAATACTATGATAGTATCTCTTCATAAAAACTTGACTAACAGGCGATAGTATCATTTGTGCATCAGCTCTTGTATCCATATACCTTAATAAAAAGTTACTATGAGCAAAGATCTTGGTTAAGGTATCTTCATATATTTTTAACCTCTTAAATTCAAGCGTGTCGGTATTGTAAAAGGAGGTGCTTATTTGTACGTAGTGCGGAAGTTTTTTCGATCTGAAATAAACATAAGAGGCACCTTTATACATACGGAACTTAACGGGGTAAAAGGTGTCTTTTATAATAGTGTATGATCTTGGGTTATCGTTTTTAAGGTCTTCCCAATTGAAACGGGTCATAAAATGATCCTGGAAGATATTTTTATCTACCCTGTAAAGCAACCATTTTCTTTCTTGCGCGGGATACAACTTATTGTCGCATATATAACTATAAATTAGGCTAATATTAGGGTTATAGCATTTTACATTATTTATAACACACGGAAGATCATACAAAGCGGCAAAACTATTGGCTTCAGCTTTTATTTTTATGCCTTTTTTGGTTGTTATTAAAATCCCATAATAATTTGCGTCATCCATCATAAATGGGTGCATTGCCTTATAAAGCGCATTATATACAATAGCTTTATCCTGTAAAGAATCTATGACCTGTTTTCGTTGATCGAGTTTTAATCCAAGTGTTATAGTATCAATAGTATGAGCTAATTCTTGGGTTGTAATATTAAACGGGGCGATTAAAATACCGGTATCGGGTTTTGATATAAGATTTAAAAGTTCTTGGAGCATTGTCGCCGGGATGATCTTTTGAGTTTTTGCGAAGAATCAACGTGGTCATTTACTATACAACCCGACTGCCATAGCTGATAGCACTTCCATTCGCCTTGTACATAGCTTACCTCAAGCTTCTTGTAATTGCCGTCTAAGCCACCACCCTTTGTAACCAGCGTAAAACTTTTAACATCTTTAAGCTTAATTGTTTTTTGGGCCGATGACCGGTTTAACAGCGCAAACTGAAAAAATAAGATAGTAATACCAATAAGGGCTTTTTTGCTCATCTTATGATGATTTAGATTTGACCTAAATTACTAAATAATCGGAAATGCAAGATGCTATTTTAATTTTTAATTAAAATAAGCTTTGGATAATATCATCGGTAGATAAACCATCGGCTTCGGCATTGTAGCTACGCACAATGCGGTGGCGAAGGATTGGTTTGGCAATAGCTTGTACATCCTCAATATCCGGCGAGTATTTGCCATTGAGTACAGCGTGGCATTTAGCGCCCAGGATCAAAAATTGTGATGCCCGCGGACCAGCGCCCCAATTTAATAAACGTTTGATCTGTGCGGTAGCAAATTCGCCGGTAGGGCGGGTTTTAGCAACCAGTTTAACAGCATATTCCATCACGTTATCAGCAACCGGGATGTTGCGCACTAATTGTTGGAAATAAATGATCTGTTCGGCATTTAAAATATGATTTACCTCGGTTTTATTGCCGCCTGTCGTGTTTTTAACTACCTGCATTTCCTCTGCAAACGAGGGATAATCTAATGATACGTTAAACATAAACCTATCCAGTTGGGCTTCCGGTAAAGGATAAGTTCCTTCCTGTTCAATTGGGTTTTGGGTAGCCAGTACAAAAAAAGGTTTTGCCAATTGATGTGTTACACCTGCGGCGGTAACCGCTTTCTCCTGCATAGCTTCTAACAAAGCCGCCTGTGTTTTTGGTGGTGTGCGGTTTATTTCATCGGCCAGTATGATATTGGAGAATACCGGGCCGGGTATAAATTTAAAGTTCCTGTCTTCACCTAAAATTTCAGAACCAATGATATCTGAAGGCATCAGGTCGGGCGTAAACTGTATGCGTTTAAAGTCCAGGTCTAGCACCCGAGATACAGTTTGAACCAATAAGGTTTTTGCTAATCCCGGGACACCTACCAACAGGCAATGCCCGTTGCTGAAGATGGATATCATTACAAATTTAACAACCTCATCCTGGCCAACAATAACTTTACTTATTTCGGCACGTAATTGTTTGTAAGCTTTGTTTAACGCATCGGCGGCCTCAACATCAGATTGGTACTGCATAGTTATTTTGTAACGTTTGCTTGTACAGGCGTAGCTGCCGGTGGTGTAGCCCAACCTTGTAAATTTGAACAAATATTAAATTCAGGGTCGATCCTGATATAAGTTTCTTTTCTTCTTTTCTCAAACCAGGCACTTACCGTACGATTGGTTTTATCAGCAAAAGCAGCATCTTTTAATTTAGGAAAATCCTGTGCCATGTTTGCCTTGTGCGCATCAGTTACCGATTTAAGATACAATATTTTGTATGTTTTTTGGCCCCTATTATCTGTAAATAATTTTGGTTGTGAGATTTCACCAACCTTCATGGTATCAATTGTAAGGGCAATTTGCGGGTCGAGCTTATCGCTTGGGATAATGGTGCTTCTGTTTTGCACATCTTCGGCATTCAGCATCATACCGCCATTATATTTGGTGTCCTTATCGTCTGAATAATAAGCAGCAGCACTCGAGAAATCAATTTTTGAGTTAGTCTTTAATAACGTATAAATACTATCTGCTTTTGCTTTAGTACGATCAAGGCTAGCCTGGGTAATTGCAGGGGTTACCAATATGTGACGAACATGGACCTGTTCTCCACGACGTTCAATAACTTGTAAAAAGTGAAAACCATAGTCGGTTTCAAACACCGGCGAAATTTCACCGGCTTTTAGTTTAAATGCCCAAGCTGCAAATTCTTTTACATAGCTATTTCTATCAGCAAAACCTAAGTCACCACCATCAGGAGCTGAGCCCGGATCCTGAGAATATAAGCGGGCAAGTGTGCCAAAATCTTCTCCGTTTTTTACACGGGCGCGTAATCCTTCAGCTTTTTGGCGGTAAAACTCTTTTTCGTCCTTATTTAATTTAGGCTGAAATACAATTTCACCAACTTCAACTTCTTTATTGTAAGTTGGCAAGCTGTCTTTAGGTATTTTATTGTAATACTCCTGAACTTCTTCGGGTGTAACATTTAACTTTTCGGTTATTTTAGCACGCATTTTATCAGCCACTAACGCCTCTTTTATATCCGGCCGAATCTCATCCTTATATTGTATAACTGAGCGGCCTAAAAACTGCTCTAATCTATCCTGTCCGCCGGCTCTTTGGGTCATGGTACGCATACGGCGGTCAACTTCGTTATCTACCTCGTCATCCTTAACCTCAATACTATCAATTATCGCTTGTTGTGCTAATATTTTTTGTGCAAGTAAACCATGCAAAATCTGGCATTTAATATCCTGGTTTGGCGCGCCGCCCTGTGCCAGGTAATTGGCATATGATAATTCGATATCTGATTGCAAAATTATATTGCTCCCTACAACAGCAGCTATTTTATCAAGCGTTTTTCTTGGCGCATTTGCCATAGCCAGGCTGTCTTTATTTTGTGCTGTAGCTAATGATATTGATAAACATATCCCTAATACGGCTAACCCAATTTTTCTCATGTATATTTCTGATGCTAAATAATATGCGGAAAGTATCCGCGTATAAAATTCAAATTTCGGTAAAATTTATTAATTATGGCGGGTTTAAATTTGAGCCGGCTATAATTATGCGAATATGCCCATAAACCTTGAAAGTGTTTAACTACTTTTGGTTAAAATTTGTTAAAGTGAAAACCGAAAATCCAACAGCCCTGCATTTTATCATGCAGGACGATATATTTTTATTAAACCAGGACCGCGCTGCATATACTTTTGAGGCAGAACCAGCAGAACAGGCTATTGAACAAGAAGAAGCTCAACCGGTTACACCTGTACAAACGAAACAACCGGAATTTAATTATTTAGGGGGCAACAAAAAGAACTTTTTAATAACAGTACACTATCCGGGTATAGATTTTATGGAGGAATCGCACCTGACCGCCCTTCAAAATACACTAAAACGGCTTGGCTTTGAAAAGGAAGATATAGCGATCCTTAATTTAGCCGCTCATGAGGGTGCAGACCATGAAATGATCATAAGTTATTTCAAACCGCAAAAATTATTGCTGATGGGCAAAAATGCTTTACCGCCCTATATTCCTGCATTAAAGCTAAACGAACAGCAAATAAATGGCAACTACAAAGCGTTATTTACTTTTAGCTTTGATGAGATGATGGACAGCAACGATTATAAAAAGATCTTCTGGGAGCAGATGAAGATTTTATAATTTTGATTCCTGACTCTTAAATCTTTCCCATGAAGCAATTAGTTTTCGCCACCAACAATGCCCATAAGCTGGAGGAAGTATCCGACAAAATAAAGGGTAAAATAAAACTGCTAAGCCTGAATGATATTGGCTGCCTGGAGGATATTGCCGAAACCGGCACCACCTTTAAAGAGAACGCTTCGTTAAAAAGCTGGTTTATTTATGATAAATACCACGTAAACTGTTTTGGCGATGATAGCGGACTGGAGATTGAAGCCTTAAACGGTGCGCCGGGCGTTTATTCCGCGCGATATGCGGGCGGACATGGCAACCATGAAGCTAATATTGACAAAGTGTTGGCTCAATTAAAGGAATTGACTAACCGCAAAGCCAATTTCCGCACGGTAATATCGCTGCTGTGGGATGGTGAGGAACATTTTTTTGAGGGCGTAGTAAATGGCACCATTCGCAATGAGCAGAGCGGTAGTGCCGGTTTTGGTTACGATCCGATCTTTCAGCCGGATGGCTATACCGTAACTTTTGCTGAAATGAGCATGGCTGATAAAAACAAAATAAGCCACCGCGCAATCGCGATGGCTAAGCTTTTAGATTTTTTGGCTACCGTTTAAAACTCTACGTGCATCCTGAATCCCAACACACTTACCGGCCCGCGACTTGCATTATAAGCCGGGTTCATAATAAATTGGTAATCAGGGGATAGCCACAATTTCTTTTGATAAGCGTTGATCTTGTAATAAAGTTCAGCAACCATTTCAGGGGCGTAGTTTAACCTTCCATCACCAATAATGAAACCGTAACCACCGTCAGCTAAATATTGGCGATGTTCTGACGATAAACCATCACCAATAAACGCCAGGGCTATCTCATCATCCGGGCGTTTCCATGATGTGCCTTTTAAAACAGCGCCAAAACTTACAGAGCGGTCTATCTCGGTAAAGAACCAGGTTTCTGTATGGCCGTCGTTATAGCTTGCTTTGGCAAATACACCTAAATCACTGGTAATACTTTGATCGGCACTGATGCCAAACCCTACCTTATGTCTGCCATAAGCCTGCGTCGAATCTACATTTGGCGCTTTGGGGTTTTGAGCGATGGCGGCCTCATAATTGCCAAACTTGCCATTGTTTAAATACCCTAACACACGCACGGTACCCTTTTGGCCGCCTATGGTATAGCGCCTTTCATACTCAATATTTTGTGTGTTAGCTTTAAGTACTTTGGTATCCCAAACTGCTCCATTTGCCGTAGTGGTAACCATGGTGAGTGAAAATCGCAAGGTCCAGTCGGGCTGGCCCAGTTCGGTGAATAAGCCCAGTACATAACCGCGGGTGTTGGCAGCGTAGTCATAAGCGCCATTATCCATCAGCGCCCAGTTCATAAACTGCATGCGCGGGTCATGACTAAAATTATTGCCATCAAAAAAATCAGCCAATCCATATTTACCGCCGGCTATGGTAAAATAGCGCTTGCTTTTAAGGCCTGCTATCTGGTTTTGGTCGTCGGTAACTGTGTCCTTCTCTTTTCCCCACTCAAATGTTTGGCGCAAGTAAAGACGTGCAATATATATGGCGGGTGCTGTGCTGCCTACTCTAAAAGTTTCTCCATTCGGGAAGGCCGCGACACCCTCGGTATGGCTTAGGCCGCTGCCGCCGGATAATTCCGGGTCAAATACAACGTCTGCTCCTTTCCATAACCGCGCATCACTAAATAAGGTGCTTGTGATAGATGTTTGTGTTTCGCCTAAAGTTGATAAACTGTTTTTGCCTGAATAAGACGCGTTAAAAGGCGGTTTATCCTGCGTAATGGTTGTTTCCTGAAAATGCAGGCTATACCATTGCTGTTTAACAGTATCCTGTGCAAAAGCACCTGTAAAAAATATTATACAAAATAGTGCAGTAAAAATTATCTTCATAAAGCGTGGTTAAGCTAATCCTTTAATTCAATAACGGCTAAACAGTTTGCCATTAAAGGATTGTTACAGTCTCTTTTTAGAGAGACTCAATTTAAATTACAAAGGAACGCCATTAACCAATGCAATGCAATTGCATTAATTTTTGCATTTGCTGCATATGCCTTTTACTACCAAATTCATTTCGGTTTGGATAAAGTTATCGGGCAATGCAACTTCAGGTATTTTTGTGTTGGGCAGGCAAAATGTCTCTTTGCATACAATACAGTTAAAATGCACATGCAAATCGTGGTGCTGGTTGGCATCGCAATCCTCCAAACACAAAGCGTATTTATGTAAACCCGAGCCATCATCAACCAAGTGCACTAATCCTTTGCCTTCAAATGTTTTCAGGGTACGGTAGATGGTAACCCGATCTGCGGGGTCAAGACATTTTTCGATATCACTCAGGCTCACCGCCGAATTTTGCTTCAATAGCGAACTCAGCACCAGAATGCGCATGGCAGTTGGTTGTACTTTTTTTTCGGTAAGCCTTTGTTCAACAGTCATATAAAAAAACTAATTGACGGGTTAACAATATACTGCAAAAGTAAGGCTTGCATATTAACACATTATTACCGCTTTACAATTTATTTACATTCCATATAAAACTGCTCCAAATAAATCAACATAAACGCATGGCGTTGTTCGGCGATTTTTTTGCCGGTGGCGGTATTCATTTTATCTTTTAGCAGCAGCAGCTTCTCATAAAAATGGTTGAGCGTTGGCGCCGTGGTGTTTTTATACTCTTCCTTGGTCATGTTCAGGTTTGGGGCGATCTCCGGGTTGTAAATCTCCCGGCCCTTAAAGCCACCATAGCTAAATGCACGGGCAATGCCAATTGCGCCGATGGCATCCAGTCGGTCGGCATCCTGCACAATAAAAAGTTCAGGCGATTGGAAACTTACTTTATCAAAACCAGATTTAAAGGAAATATGCCTGATGATCTGCTGAACATGTGTAATGATATCCTCATCAATATTCAGCATACGCAAAAAGTCGCCTGCGATGCGAGGCCCCATCTCTTCATCACCATTATGGAATTTGCTGTCGGCAATATCATGCAGCAATGCTGCAAGTTCAACGGTAAGAATGTCGCAATCCTCGGTTGCGGCTATATGCTTTGCGTTTGTATGTACGCGGTTAATGTGCCACCAATCGTGCCCGCCCTCGGCGTTGGCAAGGGTGGTACGTATAAAAGAAATGGTTTCGTCAATAATTTGCTGGTCAGTCATAAATTCAACAATATCTGCAAAGATATTATTGTTTATGCTAACTTACTTTAGCAAGATGGCTTACCCCTGAGGGTTTAACATCAATCAACTCGCTAACTTCAAAAGCTAATACTTCGGCTATTTGAAAAAGGCGTTCAACAGTTATTTTAGTATAACCAAGCTCGATTTTGCTGTAGGCATTTTGCGAAATGTCCAGCTTTGCCGCCAGGTATTCCTGCGTGTAGTTACGGTATTCGCGTTTGTTCCTGATATTGGCCGCGATAGCTCTTATCTTAAAATTTAGTCCCTCTGTCATAAATACTACAATTGTTATTAGAATTTACGATATGGATGTTTAAACGGTTTTGGAGTAATATTAAAAAAATGATACGTAATTAATTTATTACACGCGGGCTTTCATTTCGGCCTGTATGGCGCGTAAAAACTCATTGGTGTGCTGTGAGCCAATGATATACAATAAGCCATCGCGATCGGTAAGGTGAACCGCTTCCTTACCACCCGTATAAAAACGGATGGTGCCTTTGGTATGCAGGTTATAAACCGGGTTGTTAAATAAATAGCGACTGTATTCGCCCTTTTCGGCTTTTACGATGCTGTTCAAGTCGA
This sequence comes from Mucilaginibacter sp., assembly GCF_965225845.1. Classification (GTDB taxonomy): domain Bacteria; phylum Bacteroidota; class Bacteroidia; order Sphingobacteriales; family Sphingobacteriaceae; genus Mucilaginibacter. The sequence continues at coordinate 201,514 of NZ_CBDDBL010000001.1, read as the reverse complement.
TCTTTACCAGGCGAGTGGTCCATAAACCATCCAGCAAAATACTTTTATTGATTACCCGGGTACGGAAATGCAGCAGGAAACCCATGATGATGGAGATCACCAATATGGCAAAGCCAACCACAACTAACAGGTCATTAGAGCGCTGATCGGTAAAAAAATAGGCCGCGAAGCAAAACATCGCCATTACCAAACGAATGGTGATAGGGATAAACTCCCTGCCGAGGTATTGCTTTTCAATAAAAACGGGTTTATCGCTCATGTTTTAATTAATTCGAATATAGTAACTTTTTTAGTGTTTTTACTCACTTTGTAACGTTCGCTGCTGCGGTAACCTGCCACCCATATGATCTCGCCATTGCCATTTACCAATAAAGGTACCTGGCTCTTTTGATGAACCGGGATTTTTTGATCAACAAAAAGATCGCTCAGCTTTTTGCGGGTCTTCATCCCCAGCGGGTAAAAAAAATCGCTTTGCTGCCAACGGCGGATGATCAAAGGATAAATTAATAGTTCAGCATCAATGCTAACCGCCAAGGGATTGTCCTTTACAATAAGCGGGCTATCATCATGCAATAAAGTCACCTTGTAATTATGGTAGTTAACCTCACGGTCATTCGGATTGATGCGCACCGCAACCGGATTATTTTTTTTTTTAATGAGGATGATTCTGTCCCTGTCAAGGATTAATTTATGATCCAAGCTTTCAAAAACCCGCCCTGAATGTTTATCGAGCGCAGCGATCAAATTATCAATAGTAGTTTCGTTAAACCCGTATGGTTGCAGCAACCCGAAAAGCAGTAATCTTTTTGGGTGGAGAGTTTTTATGGCAGATAATGCGATGTATATTTCGCCATTCTTTTCAATAAATGCATCCTTTTTTAATTCAGCCACGCGCATTTCCAATAAGATCTCCAATTCCCGGAAATGCTGCAGGTTGTTCTCGAAAGTTTTTTCGAGCGATGGGTTCAATTCCTTTAAGCGCGGAATAACCTCATGCCTGATCTTATTACGTGCGTATTTGGTAGAAGTGTTGGAGCTGTCTTCAACAAAGCCGATATCATTTTTGGCGATAATGCGCTGGATGTCATCCCGTTTCAGGAACAATAACGGACGAACCAGGTCGCCATTTTTGGGCAGGATGCCATGCAAGCCCGCAATTCCAGTGCCGCGGGTAAGGTTTAACAATATTGTCTCGATCGTATCGTTTTGATGATGCGCGAGTGCAATTACATCATAACCATGCTGTTGCTTAATTTGTTGAAACCACTGGTAACGCAATTCACGCGCCGCCATCTGGATGGAGATCTTGTTTTCGGCAGCGTAGGTATGTGTGTCAAACTCGATGGTGTGGTATTCCACATCGAGTTGTTGAGCCAGGTTTTTACAAAATTCCTGGTCAGCAATGGCTTCATCGCCGCGCAACTGGAAATTACAATGAGCAATGCTAAAATTATACCCTGAACCTTTTAATAAATGAGCCATTAATACTGAATCCATGCCGCCACTAACCGCGGCAACCACTTTACCGCCGGGGGTGAACAGCTTGTTTTGTTCAATAAAATCTGTAAATTGTTTAAGGGGCAGCATTCATCAAAATTATTAATTTAATAACCCCAACAAAAAACTAATTTTGCCATTGTGAGTAAATACGTTATAATTTTTTTATTACTGCTGGTTACGGGCACTGCTATTGCCCAAAAAACATCCAAGGTAAACCTGATATCATCCACCAAAAGCCAGGGCGTTAAAATAAATGGCATGGATGTGATTAAGGTGTATAACGGTGTTTGGAACCAGGACCGCACGCGCATGAAATCCGACAGCGCCTATTTTTACCAAAGCGCCAACGCTTTTGACGCTTTTGGCCATGTGGAAATTAACCAGGGCGACACGTTAAACATTTACTCCGATAAGCTGAATTATAACGGTAATACCAAGGTGGCTATTCTTACTGATAATGTAAAAATGGTTGACAAGGAAGCAACCTTAACCACCAACTTTTTCAATTACAATACCGCAACGCGGATTGGGACTTATACAAACGGAGGTAAACTGGTTAGTAAAACCAATACCCTGGTAAGCCAGAATGGTTATTACTTTGCAGGTACGCACGATGCTTACTTTAGATACAATGTGGTTGGTACAACTAACGATGCGCTCATTTACACCGATACGATGCGTTATAATTCCAAAACGCGTATCAATTATTTTTACGGCCCTACCAGGATTTACGGCACAAAGGATAAAGATACCCTGCTAACGGACAATGGAACCTACAATACTGTTACGGAACAGGCCTTGTTCAATAAAAATAATTTATATAAGCAGGGTACAAAATCATTAATAGGCGATACGCTTTTTTATGACCGTTTAAAAGGTTATGGCCGCTCTGTAAAACATGTTACGTTTAATGATAACGAGCAAAAAATAACTATTAAAGGTGGCTTGGGTACTTATTTTAAAGCCAACGACCTGGCAATTGTTACTCGCGACCCATATGTTATTTTAGTGACCGAAAACTCCGATTCAACCAAACAGAAACAAGATACAGCGAAAGTTACACCGCCTGTTATCATCAAAAAAAGTAAAAAACAATTAGTTGATAACAAAACCAAGGCAGACGTTACTAAACTGGCAATACAAAATAAACCTTTGATTGATTCTGTAAGCAAGAAACTCACAATGCCGGTGATTGATTCTTTCAGCAAAAAGATGCCAGCGAAGATGAGTGTTGATTCGGCTAGTAAGATATTGTCTGCACAAAGCAAAAAAATAAATAAAAACGAGCAAGATAAAATAAAGCAAAGTATAAAAGGGCTGCAAAAAGGCAAGCTGGATACGAATGAAATTGTAAGCACTAAGCCACCGGTAATGCCTAAAGATGCAGGTGTAAAAAAAGACTCGGTATATATGTCGGCTGATACCATAGAAACACGGATATTGACTTTTAAGGAACTAAATATATTGCAGGAACAGGAACGTTTATCACACATTAAGGATACCACAAAAAAGCCCTCCATTGTTTATAAAGTTGCCCCCAAGTTTTTAACCATCAATGCACCTAAAATGGCTAAGGATACCAGCTTTTGGCACCGTGATTACTTTGGGCCGCCAAAACCCAAGATGATAGCAAAGGCTAAACCCAAAAAAGATCTGTTGGCGCCGAAAAGTAAAAAAGTAATTAAACCGGATTCAACATTTTTAGACCGAAAGATCGTGCTGAAGGATACTGCCCGTATAAGGATATTGTATGCATTTCATAAGGCTAAAATATTTAAATCGGATTTGCAGGCTGTAGCAGACTCGATGTTTTACAGCAACAGTGATTCTACTATCCGATGTTATACCAAACCTATGATATGGACGCAGGGGTCGCAGTTATCCGGTGATACTATCAACCTCATCATGAAGAATAAAAAGCTGGATAAGATGGACATGTACCCTAATGCGTTTATTGTAAATGTAGAAAAATATGATTCTACGCATTTTAACCAGGTGCGAGGTAAAAGGATGCGTGGTTTTTTTAAGGAGAATAAACTGCACAGGGTTTACTTTGATGGCAATGTGGAGTGTATTTATTTTGTGCGCGATAGTGCTACTCGTTTGGTTACCGATATGCAACGGTCATCAAGCAGCCGTTTACGACTTTATTTGAAAAACAATGAAGTTACCGATCTGGCATTTTTAACCAAACCCGATCACCGGTATATACCAATAGAAAAAGTTAAAGAGGACGAGAAAATATTAGATGGTTTTATCTGGAAACCCAAAAATCGACCGGCAACCAAAGAATCCGTATTGCCGTCGTATGGAAAGTCGCATGATACCAGTACCAATAAGCATGTTATTATGCCGCGGCCTAAGAAAATGTTTTCTGGGAAAGAGAGTAACGTTAAAAACTTACCGGGTGTAAAATCCGGTGCAGACAGTTTATTTAAAAAGTTGACCCCGGGGCAGCCAGCTAAGCAGGATAGTACTTTAAAACAGCAAATATTAAAAGCATTGCCGGCAGGCGCCAAAAAGGATTCTACAAATAGCAAAACAGGCAATTTAATTAATAGCCCTGCTATTAAAACGAAACAAAATACGACGAATTAACTTAACTTGCCATAAGGGCGTATGTTGGCCTCTTTGTCTGCGTCAATAAAGTGGTCCTTACTGCGTTATCAATCTATCTTCAAAAAACAAAAAGGGCAATTGGTTGTGTATGCCTTTCATCTTCCAGATTGGCCCTTGCTGGCAATAAAGAATAATATTGATCTGCTGATTTTGCATTTTCTCATACTCAGCCAATACCTGCAAGCATGAACCACAAGAGGTTATGGGCTTAGTGATTAAAAATTCATCAGTTTGGGCTGTGATGGCCATGGTTTCTATGGGATCATCAGGATGATTTGCACCCCAGTAAAATAAAGCCACACGTTCGGCGCAAAGGCCGGATGGGTAAGCAACATTCTCCTGGTTGCTGGCATGGATTATTTTGCCGCTTTGTAACTGCATGGCCACACCAACCCTGAATTTTGAATATGGCGAATGTGAGTTGACTAATGCTTTAACCGATTCCAGGCATAAATGCTCATCGGCCGGGTTTAGCTCAGTTATGGCATCATATTCTTCGAAAGCTATTTTTAGTTCGTGATTTATCATTTGTATCCCCATGAAAAAGAGGGGGATACAAGATAGAGAATTTTTTAATTAAAATGCAAATGAATTACACTGCTACATCCAAAGTAACACTTTCCAGATCTTCAGCCACCAAAGGATTAATACTTTCGTCATCCTTTTCAACACGCAGGTTATTTACAATGTGATGCTGGCGTACCGGTGTGTTTTTGCCCATAAAGTATTCCAATAGTGCTTTGATGTTGGCATCTTTCAGGATAACCGGATCAAGGCGGATATCCTTACCTATGAACAAACCGAATTCCTCAGGTGAGATTTCACCTAAACCCTTAAAGCGGGTTATTTCCGGCTTATTGCCTAATTTGGCTATGGCATTACGGCGTTCTTCGTCGCTGTAACAGTATATCGTTTCCTTTTTATTACGTACACGGAACAGTGGCGTTTGCAGGATGAATACGTGTCCGGCCTTTACCAAATCAGGGAAAAATTGTAGGAAGAATGTCATCAGCAGCAAGCGGATGTGCATCCCGTCAACGTCGGCATCGGTAGCTATTACAATATTGTTGTAACGCAGGTTATCCAGTCCGTCCTCAATATTTAAGGCGTGCTGTAGTAAGTTAAACTCTTCGTTCTCGTATACTACTTTTTTAGTCAGCCCGAAACAGTTAAGCGGCTTTCCTTTTAAGCTGAATACTGCCTGAGTCATTACATCACGCGATTTGGTGATAGATCCGCTGGCAGAGTCACCTTCGGTGATGAATAAGGTTGTATCCTGTTTGCGCTCGTGGTTATCTTCAAAATGCAGCTTGCAATCACGCAGTTTACGGTTGTGTAACGATGCTTTTTTAGCACGCTCGTTAGCCAGTTTTTTAATTCCCGCAATATCTTTTCGCTCACGCTCTGATTGCAGGATACGTGCCTTTAATGCATCGGCAACTGCCGGATTTTTGTGCAGGTAATTATCAAGCTCCTTTTTTACAAAGTCGCCAATAAAAGTACGCACAGATGGGCCCTCGGGACCAACATTTTGCGAACCCAGCTTTGTTTTAGTCTGCGATTCGAATACCGGCTCCTGAACTTTAATTGCAATAGCAGCAACGATGGATGCGCGGATATCCGATGCGTCATAATCCTTATCATAAAATTCACGGATGGTTTTTACCACCGACTCGCGGAATGCGGCCTGGTGTGTACCGCCCTGCGTAGTATGCTGTCCGTTTACAAACGAATAATACTCCTCGCCATATTGCTGGCCGTGGGTCATGGCAATTTCGATATCCTCGCCTTTTAGGTGAATTATCGGGTAGCGGATATTTTCAACGTTGGTATTTTTATTAAGCAGATCATACAGTCCGCGTTCAGATAGATATTTCTGCCCGTTAAAATTAATTGTCAACCCGGCATTCAAAAACACATAGTTCCAAATCATGTTCTCAACAAACTCCGGGATAAAGCGGTAATGCCTGAAGATGGTATCATCCGGGATGAAATTTATTGCCGTGCCATTGCGTTGAGAAGTTTCTTTTTCCGCCTCATCACGGATCAACTCGCCTTTGGCAAATTCAGCGATTTTGGTTCTTCCATCACGGTAAGATTGTACGATGAAGTTATTAGATAGTGCGTTAACCGCCTTTGTACCCACACCATTTAAGCCTACTGACTTTTGGAAAGCCTTGCTATCGTATTTACCACCGGTATTGATCTTGGATACGCAATCGATCACCTTACCCAATGGGATACCCCGGCCATAATCACGAACAGATACCTTATGATCGCTCATATTTATCTCGATCGAACGGCCCGACCCCATTACAAACTCATCAATTGAGTTATCTACAATTTCCTTAAGCAAAACGTAAACCCCATCATCATAAGCTGATCCATCACCCAGTTTGCCGATGTACATGCCCGGGCGCAGGCGGATATGCTCCTTCCAGTCTAACGACCGGATGCTATCGTCATCATAATTTACTTCTGCCATATCTTTAGTATCAAGTATTTAGTATTTAGATTGCACGCAGAGCCGTAGATTTGACTCACCCCCGACATCGCTGCGCTTGTCGACCCTCTCTTCGCCTGCGGCGGAAAAGGGTAAAACACATTTTGGTAACATGTTCTACAAAAATAAAATATTGACGCTAATTGTAGAATGCAATTGTGCTAACTTATTAACAAAATCCTGATCAGGGAGCAAATTTAAAACTATGGCTCACCTTGTTTACGTCGCTGTAAAAATCAGGGTCTTTATAATTCGTGAAGAAAACGGCAATTAAGGTACCTGCATGATTTTTTTCAAGGGAAACGATCAGCGCATATTTATAATGTTGCGTAACCGGCATATCCTGTAAATTCAGCAAGTATGATTTTCCTGCATCGGCATTGTATTCCGCTAAAACATCCGCCGGCATATCCCGCGCCTGGTAAATATTGTCGCCGGTTAGGGCATTGGCATAGGTTTCACCGAGTTCTATATATAACGAATCCGGGTTATCCAGTTCGCTCCTTTGGTCGGCTTGTGTGTGTTCATACGTCAGCCAGTCTTGTTTCTGCGAACGCGCCATCAACCAAATATCACAATTATGATCAGGATCGTGCAATGCGAAATCGAAAGAAAAATCTTCATCGTTAACCGCTTTTACTTCCTGAAAACCCGGTGGAAAAGTAAATTTCAGGTTTGATTGTTTTAATAGCAGAGTGAAATTCTTACGCTGCATACTAATAACAGGCTTTTTGTTTTGGGCAACACCAACCGGCGCACAACAACACATTATTGCACAAAATATCGCTATAAGTAATGCCAGTTTAGATTGCTTCACAATAGTTTTATTTCTTAGGGAAAACAAAAAACTTAATAGACTAAGGTATATCTAATTTTGACAACTTACATGTATTTCATGTTAATTATTAAACGCTGTATGTTTAACTAATGAATTGTTACAAAAATTATTAACATGGATACTAAACTAATGTTAGAGCCGGCTTTTTATCGATATTAGCAGCATATGAACAAACTGGTTAATTGGTTGGGGTTGATATGCCTGATAATTGCATCTTGTAGCAATTGCGACAACTTAAGCCAAAAAACTGTATTCCATCTTAATTTAGACGATGGCCTTACATCGCTCGACCCGGCATTCGCGCGTAACCAGAACGCCATCTGGATGGATAACCAGATCTATAACGGACTTGTGCAATTGGATGATAGCCTGCATATAAAACCTTGTATAGCCAAAAGTTGGCAGATCAGCACTGATGGCTTGCAATACACTTTTCATTTAAGGAGCAATGTCCATTTTCAGGATGATGGGCAGTTTAAGAATGGCAAGGGGCGTAAAGTTACCGCAGCAGACTTTGTTTACAGCTTTAGCAGATTGATAGACGCTAAAATTGGTTCATCTGGCTCCTGGATATTTAGTGATAAGGTTTCCGGCAGACAAAGTTTTCTGGCTTTGGATGACAGTACATTCCGGATCATTTTAAAACAGCCATTCCCGCCGATGCTGAGTTTGCTGAGTTCGGAATACTGTGTAGTGGTACCGCACGAGGTGGTTGATTTTTATGGCAAGGACTTCAGGAGTCATCCGGTTGGTACCGGGCCGTTTAAATTTAAGTATTGGAAAGAAGGTGAAGTTTTGGTTTTGCTGAAGAATGAAAACTATTGGGAAAAAGACAGCGCCGGGTATTCATTGCCTTATTTAGATGCGGTAAAAGCGAGTTTTATTCCCGATAAACAAACCTCTTTTATGTCCTTTATAAAAAAAGACCTTGATTTCTTTAACGGTATTAACGGCAGCTATCGCGATGATATTTTAACCAAAAGCGGTCACATCACTAAAAAATACCGTGGTAAATTTATCATGGTTACCCATCCGTATTTAAATACGGAGTATTTGGGCATCATCGTTGATTCCAGTCAAACCATCATGAAAAATTCACCATTGCGCTTGTTGAAAATCAGGCAGGCTATCAATTATGCTATCGACAGGCAGAGCATGGTAAAATATCTGCGCAACAGCCTTTGTACACCTGGAACGTCCGGCTTTATTCCTGAAGGAATGCCCGGCTTTGATGCATCGAAAGTAGCTGGCTATAATTATAACCCTGAAAAAGCACGCAAACTGCTTACCGAAGCCGGTTTCCCAAATGGAAATGGCTTACCCGAAATTACATTAACCACCGTAAGCAGTTACCGCGACCTGATAGAATATATCCAGGGAGAATTGGAGCAAGTAGGTATTAAAACTCGCATTGAAGTAATGGAGGGCGCCAGCCTTCGTGAGCAGATCGCCAAAAATGGTGTACCATTCTTCCGTGCATCATGGAATGCCGATTATCCCGATGGTGAAAATTATCTGTCGGTATTCTACTCCAAAAACAAATCACCATACGGGCCGAATTACACCAATTTTAATAACAAAGCTTTTGATGCCCTGTTTACCCAAAGTTATCTTGTAAATAATGACACCGCCCGTTACCGGCTTTACCAACAAATGGATAATTTAGTAATGCAGCAGTCGCCGGTAGTGGTTTTGTATTATGATAAGCTTGTTAATTTGTACCAGAATAACATCAGCGGCTATAGTGTTAACGGGATGAATTTGCTGGGGTTGAAGAGGGTGAAGAAGGTAAATTAATTAAATGCACATTTTGCGATTGCCTCGGTCCTCGCAAGCACTATAAATAAAATGTGCAGATGCTTTTATCAAACATCTGCACATCCGCATATCTTCATATTGGCAAATTATAACTTAATCTCTTCGTCTTTGCTGGAGAAGAAATGAAACTCCGTGATCTGGTAAGCAGGGTTGCTTTTAACCTTTATCCACTGGCCGTATTTTACCAGCCATCTCATCTGGCGGGTTATCAGACCTTGTTTAATGTAGGCCTCAATGTACGGGTGTACACAAAGTGTAATATTTTTTTCATTTTGCTCGTCAAGAATGTAATTGAAGTTATTTTCAATATCATCTATCAGCAAAATAGTTGGGCGTATTGTTCCGGTCCCGCCGCATGCAGGGCAAACTTCGGTGGTAACAATATTCATTTCTGGGCGCACACGCTGGCGGGTAATTTGCACCAATCCAAATTTGCTTGGCGGCAAAATAGTGTGCTTCGCCCTGTCGTGTGCCATTTCATTTCGCAGGTAGTCAAAAAGCTCCTTGCGGTTTTGCGGTTTGTGCATATCGATAAAATCAATCACCACAATACCGCCCATATCGCGAAGGCGCAATTGACGTGCAATTTCTTTAGCCGCTTCCTTGTTAACCTGGAAAGCGTTTTCTTCCTGGTTCTCCTTATTGGCCGTACGATTACCGCTGTTAACGTCAATAACGTGCAGGGCCTCCGTATGCTCAATAACCAAATAAGCACCACCGGCAAGGTTCACTGTTTTACCAAAAGCGCCTTTTATCTGCTTATCAATTCCATGATGCTCAAATAACGGCTCCTTGTGTTTATGCAGGCGAACAATGTTCTCCATATCGGGCGAGATCTCATGAACATAAGATTTCACCTCCTCGTACATCGCGTTGTCATTTACGGTGATGCCCTGAAAATCCGCGTTCAGCAGATCCCGCAATATGGTTGAGGTACGGCCTATCTCGCCTAAAACTTTTTTAGCAGGCTCAACTGATGGTAAACGGGTAATAAAACTTTCCCATTTTGATATCAGGTCGAGCAGGTCCTTTTGCATTTCGGTAACGCCTTTTCCTTCGGATACGGTACGTATAATAACACCAAAATGTGCAGGCTTTATGCTTTCAACAATTTTACGCAAGCGTGTACGCTCGGTATTGCTTTTTATTTTTTTGGAGATGGAAATTACTTCAGAAAATGGCACTAATACCACATAACGCCCGGCTATGGATAAGTCGGCGCTTAAGCGCGGGCCCTTTGTTGAAATAGGCTCCTTTGCTATCTGTACGGGAATCAGCTGATTTTTAGTTAAAACTTCGGAGATCTTGCCTCCTTTGTTAATATCAGCATCAAGCTTAAAGTTATCTAAAAGCTTTGATTGATAACCACCGCTACGCACTTGTTTGGTAAGCTTTAACAGGCTTTGTACCTGTGGCCCCAAATCAAGATAATGCAAAAAGGCATCCTTCTCGTAACCAACGTCAACAAAAGCAGCATTAAGGCTGGGCATAATTTTTTTAATGCGGCCCAAATAGATGTCACCAACCGTATAATTGTTGCTGATCTGCTCTTTGTGAAGTTCTACAAGTTGTTTATCCTGTAATAATGCAATAGTAGCCCCGTTGGGGGTTGAATCGATAATTAATTCCTTTATCAATGCTACTCCATTTCTTAATTACAGCCAAATTAATGGCCATAGGTGTATAAGAGGGTAAAAAACAGTAACTAAAATAACCTGCCATGAGTGCATGGCAGGTTAACAAGTGCTTTAAAAAGCAGCTTATTTCTTTTTATGTCTATTTTTTCTTAAACGCTTTTTGCGTTTGTGGGTAGCCATTTTGTGTCTTTTACGTTTTTTACCGCTGGGCATAATAATAATAATTTAAATGTTATTTAATTTTTTAATTCCTTTATGTATTCGTCGATCTTCTGACCAAATGTGGGGTCAGGCATCATTTTCTTACATTCTTCGTAAGCAGCAATTGCTTCCGTTTTCATACCAAGCTGTTTATAACTTTCAGCCAGGTAAAAGTATGGTTCAACGCCGGGCTTTTGACTGATGATGGTTTTAAACCTATCAACCGCCTTTTCAAACTGGCCCGACTTCATGGCAAACATACCTAAATTTAATTCGGCATTGTAATTTGTAGGATCCTGCTTTACCACATCAAGCAGTAAACCAATGCCTTGCATTGGCGGGCCACCACCATTTACATAAGCAATGCCTAACCCTGTTTTAGCATCAAGGCTCTCCGGTTTCAACTTGGTTGCTACCTGGAAAGCTTCAACAGCATCGGCATCAAATACCGGCTGCGCTGTGGTATCCTGTGCCTGTTTATAAGCGTCATTAAAATGATTACCTGCTACTATCCAGCTTTCGGCGGTATTTTCACTACGGGCAATTGCCTGGTAATAAAATGCTGCAGGGCCGGGCTGATTAATAAGCGACCATTGTTGTGCTAACTTTTTATCCAGAGCAAGTTTATCAGCATCGCTTGTTGCATTTCTCAACTGGTCTTCCAATCCGCTGATCTTTGTAGATAAGCTATCTCCAATAAATTTTTTAGCTGATGCAGATACAGTTTGAACTGTAACGTCGGTTGATGGCTTGTTAGCCGCAGCAACGCTACCTGTACCTTTTTTTACTGATGCTTCGGTATTGCCTTTAACAGGTGGTAATGAATACAAATAGCCGATAACAGCAACTACGGCTACAATAACGACTATTTGCTTTGATTTCATTTCCGGGATTAATTATTTGCTTGATTTGTTACCGCTTCTTACTTTTTCAACAAAAGTTTTTGCTGGTTTAAAGCTTGGTACAAAATGTTCAGGGATAATTATGGCAGTATTTTTTGAAATGTTACGTGCTGTCTTTTTTGCTCTTTTCTTTACTACAAAACTTCCAAAACCTCTAACATAAACATTTTCGCCACCTACCATTGAGCTTTTAACAACCTTGAAAAACGCCTCAACGGTTTCCTGCACATCAACTTTCTCGATTCCTGTTTTAGTTGAGATTTCAGTTATAATTTCTGCCTTAGTCATATCTGATTTTCTTTTGTTTTTTATATAATTACTTAACTGTTTTGGGGTTGCAAAAGTATCGTTTTATAAATAAAGAGTGAAATAATTAACAGGTTTTTTTTGGGCGACCATAAAATGCACTGTAAAACTTACATTAAATAAATAAAACCACAGGCTTTCAGTTACTTTTGTACTACATGAATTTTGCTGATGAGCTGGTACAATGGTACCTTAATAACAAGCGCGACCTGCCCTGGCGCAACACAACCGATGCCTATGTTATATGGCTTTCTGAAATTATATTACAACAAACGCGTGTCGAGCAAGGCAGGCCCTACTTTCATCGCTTTTTAGATAAATATCCAACCGTAAGCGAGTTTGCTGTTGCTGACGAAGACGATATATTAAAGTTATGGCAGGGCTTGGGGTATTATTCCCGTGGCAGAAACATGCTAAAAACTGCCCGCGAAGTTGTTGAGCTTTATAATGGCGCATTTCCGCAGCAATATAATAACCTAATAAAACTAAAAGGGATAGGTGAATACACCGCCTCAGCTATCGCATCCTTCTCGGCAAATGAGGCTAAAGCGGTGGTTGATGGCAATGTATACCGGGTATTAGCCCGATATTTCGGCATTAACGAGCCTATTAACAGCAATAAAGGCAAAAAAGATTTTCAGGCTATTGCAAATGAAATACTCAATCATAATCACCCTGGCCTGCATAACCAGGCGATGATGGAATTTGGTGCTATGCTATGCAAACCGAAGAATCCTGCTTGCGGAATTTGCCCTGTCAACACTGGCTGTTTTGCATTTAAGCATAACGCTACTGCCGCGCTACCTGTAAAACTAAAAACAGTTAAAGTAAGGGAACGCTTTTTTAATTATTTCTTAATTATTAATAACGAGGAAATATTGTTGAAAAAACGCGATGAAAAAGATATATGGGCAAATATGTATGATTTACCTATGATTGAAACAAATCAATTAATTTCTTTAAACAGCATAGTTGTAATGCCGGAAACTATTGCGTACTTTGGTAATGCTATTGACATACAGGATGTTTCACCTGTTTACAAACATATTTTAACACATCAGCGCCTGTATGTGCGCTTTATAACCATACAACCACAGGTTTTAAAAATTCAACAAAACTGGTTTTTTACCGGCGTAAAAAACATTGAAAAATTCGCTTTGCCAAAAATCGTTTTTATATTTATAAAAAATATTTTTAATTTGTAGAATAATTTATGTTGAGCTTAAGCCTATGTCAGGAATAAATAAAGTAATACTTGTTGGTCATTTGGGTAAAGATCCTGAGGTACGGTACCTGGAAGGAGGAGTGTCGGTCACAAGCTTTCCGCTGGCAACTTCTGAAACTTTTAATAAAGATGGCCGTAAGGTTGAACAAACCGAATGGCACAATATTGTAATGTGGCGTGGCCTTGCAGATGTAGCTGCAAAGCACTTGCAGAAAGGTAAGCTGGTTTATATCGAAGGAAAATTACGCACACGATCATTTGAGGATAAAGAGGGCATAAAGAAATACACAACAGAGATAGTTGCCGAAAATTTTACTTTGCTCGGGAGGAAAAGCGATTTTGAGAATGATAATATCAGAAGTGCCGCAAGATCAACCGTAGAAATGCCGGATGATTTTAACACCAACGATGTTTTGTAAATAAAGAGCCAATTATAAACTTAAACTTAAAGCCTGATTTTTAACTAAGTCGGGCTTTTGTTTTTTATAATATTTGAGTAGATAAATATGGTGTGTTTAAATTTAACGTTAATTTTATAGCCTAAGAACGCTCTATTGGTGTAGAGCGTTTTTAAAACAGATATTTGCTTAAAATGAAAAAAATATTCCTGCCACTTATCGCCATCGTTTTATTTACCGGAATTGTAAATGCCCAAAACGCTGATCGCAGCCGTTTTATAAAGGATAGCCTCCAATTATACATTAACCGCGCGCTAACTAACTGGCGCATACCGGGAGCAGCGGTATGTATTGTAAAGGATGGTAAAGTAGTAATGATGCAGGGCTTCGGCGTTAAGGAATTAGGGTTGAACGATAAGGTGGATGAGAATACGTTATTCATGATCGGCAGCAACACCAAAGCTTTTACCGCAACCGCTTTATGTATGCTGCAAGCACAGGGCAAGCTGTCGCTTGATGATAAGATCACTAAATATATCCCCACGTTTAAGCTAAACGACAAAGCAGCCGGCGAAATGACCACGGTGCGGGATCTGTTATGCCATCGTATCGGCTTTCAAACGTTCCAGGGCGATTTTACCTTTTACAACACCAACTTAACCCGCGATCAGATCATCGCTAAAATGGCATTAGTAAAAGCGCCATATCCGTTCCGAACAAAATGGGGGTACACCAACTCGGCATTTTTAACTGCAGGGCAGGTTGTGCTGGCCGTAACCGGGCATACCTGGGAATCATATATTAGGGATTACATCTTTTCTCCTTTAGGTATGGGTAATACATTGGCCTTAACCAAAGATTTCCCTCATGTTTTAAACAGGACTGCTCCGCATACTTTTGTTGATGGAAGACTGACTGCTATCCCTTATAATCAGATTGATGGATTGGCGCCAGCAGGCAGTATTGGCTCCTCAGTTAACGATATGAGCAAATGGGTGATGATGCTTTTAAACGACGGAAAAGTGGGATATCACCAGGTAATACCCGCTGCTGCAATTGAAGCTACGCGACAGCCACAGGATTTTGTGGCTGATGTTAAGCATTTAAATGGAGAAGAGAACTACGAATTGTACGGACTAGGGTGGGAATTACAGGATTATGAAAATCATCGCATTGTGATGCACAATGGCGGTGTAGATGGTTATGTTACCTCGGTTACATTAGTTCCTAAGGAGCATTTAGGCATCATCATCCTAACTAATACAGATCAAAACGAGCTTTATGATGCCTTACGATGGGAAATATTAGATGCTTATTTTAAATTGCCTTACCAGGATTACAGCGATAATTACCTGAAAAAGTTTAAAGAGGAGCAAAATAAAAATGAAGCTACCGACAGAAAACTACGTGATTCAGTAGCTATGCTTAGGATGCCGGCATTGCCATTGAATGCTTACACCGGCAGCTATACTAATGAACTATATGGCAACATGAATATCACCGCGGGTGAAAATAACGAGCTTTCTATGCACTTTGAGCATCACCCAACTATGTACGCCAAAATGCAATCCATAGGCGGCAATCGCTTTTATGTTACTTTCTCCGATCCTGAAAAGGGAAAAACGGTATTTCCATTTTCAGTACAAAATGGCCGCGTGCTAAGTGTTAGGGTGAAAGTTGATAATGATTTAGACCCGTTGCCCTATGATTTTAAGAAAACGCAATAGTTAAGATGTAGCCAAGCCTGCCAATCCTTCTATCCAGGTTGGTGAATCATTCAGGCTTTCTACTAACTGCACATGCTCGCCACCTAAAACCTTAAATTCGTCGCCATATTCACGAGTTACCTCGTAAACGGTTTCCAGGCAATCGGCAACAAATGCCGGGCAAAATACTAATAAGCTTTTCTTGCCTTCAGCGGCTAATTTTGCAACAATTTCGCTGGTATAAGGCTGAACCCAAGGATCGCTACCAAGGCGCGATTGGAAACAAATGGTGTATTTTTCCTTCGGGATGTTTAATTTCTCAGCTATTAACCTTGCGGTATGATGCGATTGTGCAGAATAGCAAAACTTGTTGGTTTCATTCAAAGTCTGACAGCAATCTGCTGATTTTAGACAGTAGCTATGTGTATGATCTGAATTGATCAGCTGCCTTTGCGGCAATCCATGGAAACTGAATAAGATATGATCAAAGCTTTCGGGATTATATTTTAATGCGTTATCAGCAAAAGTTTGGATCATCGATTCATTATCATGAAAAGAATTGATAAACGAAATATTTGGCGATGTTGGCCACATACCAACCAAACCCATCACTTTTTCATAAACTGAACCGGTACTTGCCGAAGCATATTGCGGGAACATCGGTATCACCTTAATCTCCTGCACTAAGGCAGCTTTAAGTCTATCCAGCGCCAACTCTATCGAAGGGCTTTGATAACGCATAGCCAGTTCAACTATATACCCATCGCCAAGGCGCTCTTGTAACAATTGCTGCTGTAATTTGCTGTAATGTAATAATGGCGATCCGGTTTTCTCGTCCCATATCTCCCGGTAAAGCTTGGCAGATTTTGGTCCGCGGGTTGGGGCTATAATTCCTTTAACAAGTAGTGTGCGCGCTATTGGATTAATATCAATAACGCGCGCATCCATCAAAAATTCGCGCAGGTATTTGCGCACATCAGCATTGGACGGGCTATCAGGCGTACCTAAGTTGACAAGTAAAATTCCTTTTTTGCTCATAGTATAACTATGACAAAAGTAAATATTTTTGACGCTACAGTCATATACAGCTATGTTTTATTACTAATATATGATCAGAATCACACATGTTTTTAATCATATATAGCATGAAATAAAAAAAAGTAAAATATTTTTTGAACAATACCATCATACTTCTATATTTGCAGTCCCAAAACAACGGGAGTTTAGCTCAGCTGGTTCAGAGCATCTGCCTTACAAGCAGAGGGTCACTGGTTCGAACCCAGTAACTCCCACCATTTTGAAGCCTCTTAGAGTATCTCTAAGGGGTTTTTTGTTGGAAATAATTCGCAAAAGAGTTAACATAATTACCTTAGAGATGAGAATTAGTATTGTGAGGGTGGTGATGCGAGCTAAAATTCTGAAAATTATTGCCGGTACGGCAAATTATGCGTCAATCGGGACTACTGCATAAATTTTTCCTAAAATGTATTGATTGAAATTCATCTGTCGCAGCCGAATACACCCTTTTAAAGCACGCAAAATAGCCGGCCCATTTATAGTATTTGCAACAACAGAAATTAAAAATAGTGGTCTGTTCCGCCTTGTTCAGGCAGCGTTCAAGGGGATTATATGCAGGTAAGCGTAGTTTTCGCTCCCGTGGAATTGCTGCAAAATATAGGGTTTTGAAATTAATAATGGAAGGCCGATAAGTTAATTTGTAACATGGCCATTACCACGCCATTAATAATCTTATCTTATCAAAAGCTAATTGATTTTTTACATTATGCATCTTTTTTGGCGTGCTTTATTAAATTACATGATCAATTGCCTTTTATGAAGAAATGTCTTATCGCTTATATAATTTTAATTTTTACTTGCGCTATATCGCATGCACAATCCATGTCGACAGCAGTTTCAATAAACGGCGCATTAATGATAAAACATGGTAAAATTGTCAATAAAAATGGTGTTGAGCCTCAGCTGCATGGCGTAAGCTTTTCGTGGAGTATATGGCAGGGTCAAAAATACTATACGGCTGCCGTGGTTGATTGGTTGTTAAGCGATTTCAAGATTTCAATTATGAGGGCTGCAGTGGCTGTACAGCCAGACAGCGGCTATTTACAAAAACCTGAAATGCAGGCAAAATTAATTCAGGATGTTGTTGACGAAGCTATTAAGGACGGGATATATGTGATTATAGACTGGCATGATCATCATAGTAATTTACATATAGCGCAGTCAAAAGCATTCTTTGCAATGATGGCTAAAAGATATGCCGGCGTACCGAATGTAATTTATGAGATATGGAATGAGCCTGAAAAAATTGGCTGGGATACGGTAAAAAGTTATGCCTTGCAAATCATCCCCGAAATAAGAAAATACGATACTCATAATTTAATTATTGTCGGCAGCCCGCATTGGGACCAAGATGTAGATGTGGCTGCTGCAAACCCGATAAAGGGTTATAAAAACATCGCCTATTCTTTTCACTTTTATGCTTCAGACCCTAATCATCAACAACCATTAAGGGATAAGGCGGATATGGCTATAAAAAAGGGCCTGCCGATACTAGTAACCGAATGGGGCGTTGGCGAAGCCAGTGGCGATGGTAAGTTTGATATGCCCGAGGTAAATACATGGATGGATTGGCTTACTAAAAATAAGTTAAGCTGGACCAACTGGAACATCACTGATAAGCACGAAACCACTGCTTTGTTATTACCGGGAGCATCAGTAAACGGGAATTGGATGATTGAACAGCTAACGCCTGCCGGGAATTACATCAGGACTCAAATAAGAAAATTGAGTAAGTAATAATTCTACTTTACACCAATCTTATACACATCCGTTACTTTTAAGTCGCTCATAAAATTTTCACCGTCTTTTAATTTAACCGGATGAGCTTTGTTGTTTTTAGGAGCGCCGGTTTCATTAAATTCTGAGATGGTCAAATTTTTAAAGTGATTTACTTCGATACCATTGGTTAACCAGGGCATGCGTGGATTTATCCACGATAATTGAAAATCTTTTATTCTTAAGCCATCAACATATTCTGCCAAAAATCCGGGAATATCATGTTTAAATATACCTTGCTTTATGTCAAGGCACCCCCTTAAATCAATATTGCCTCCTGCTATGTCGTTTAATTTGCTATCTGCAAATTCAAAACGGATATGATTAAAGGAGATATCCTGCAAAACACTTTCCTTACTGCCATAAAGCAGTATGCCATTTTCACCTTTACAAACAATATCATTAAAAGTAACATGCTTGATCTCGCCCAGTTTCACAACTGCTTTACCGCGCACGGCAGATATATGGATTGGCTCGGCATTTCCCCACCAATCGCCGGTCCGAAAATGTGTTTCGATGTAAATATTATTGAAACTGATATTTTCCAGTGATCCCTGATCGCGTAGAAAAATGCCTATTCCCCTGGTTGAATTGGTAATATTAATATTGCTGACCTGCACATTCCTAACTGTATTTTGATCTAAATAACCTATCCTGATGGCGCTTGATGATGATTGCAAGTTACAATTGCTCACAATAATATTTTCAGATACATGGCGTAAGTGTTCAAATCCCGGAATTTCAAAATGATGATCAAAACCGGTAATGGCAAAGCAATCATCGCCGCTACGGATATCGCAATTATTTACAATAACATTCGTACAACTATTAATGTCGATGCCATCAGCATTGGGTACTAACAGGCTATTCCAAAGGCGGATACCATCAACCTTTACCGCATCACAATCCGCAAAATGCATACACCAAAATGGCGCGCCGGTTATAAAAACATCCTTAATAGTAACCCGCTTACAATTGCTGAACACAAACATTTGGTAGGGCCTATCTTTAGGCACTACCGGCCCATCACCAATACCTGATTCCACATGTCTGTAATTTTTGCCCTGCCTGCTATATTGTGTTGTAACGCTATCTAATTTTTTAGCTTTGTCCAGCTCCATAAAGTTATCGCCATTGCCATCAATTTGTCCCTCCCCTGTAATACTTATGTTCTCCGCATCCTTTGTAAAAAACATACCGATATGTATTGGCACATAAGGTGTATCCGGTTTATAAGGCTCATAGTCATTTAAATTTGGGCTGCCGCGCAATAGGGCGCCACTTTGCAGATATAAATGCACGTTACTTTTTAAGTGCACTGTACCCATCAAAAAAACGCCGGTTGGTACGACAACGTCACCTCCACCATTTGCCGTGCAGGCATCTATTGCCGCTTGTACGGCTTTTGTACTCAGGGTATTAGTAACTGCACCATAATCAACAATATTGTATTGTTTTAACTGCGCAAAACAAGGCGCAGGTATCAGGGCCGCAATTGCAATTATGAGTGTTTTTTTCATTTTTGGTTTCAGTCTATAATTTACCTGTTCTTGATGGTTTTAAACCTGTTACGTACATAAAACTTTGTGTTAAGCCACCTACCATTACTTTAAACTCACCGGCTTCTGTAACCGGCTTACTTACATCATTAACAAATGCCAGGTCCTTTGATGTTATTTTAAACGTGACTGTTTGCATTTCACCCGGTTTTAGATTGATTTTGTCAAAAGCCCTTAATCGTTTGGTATCAGGAGTAATGCTCGCATATTCTTCCCGGCTGTAAAGTAATACACTTTCCTTGCCTTCACGGTTACCGGTATTTTTTACATCAACAGTTACGGTTAATGTTTGTCCGTCTTTAAGCGTTGGCTGACTGATCTTCAGATTACTGTAGGTGAAGTTGGTATAACTTAAGCCATAGCCAAACTCATATAAGGGGTTGTAGCCATGCGCGTCATCACTATTGCCATTTTCAATATTTTTGCGATAGTAGTTTACCAGGGCATTCGCGTATCGCGGATAAGTATAAGGTAACCTGCCAGAGGGGTTAATGTCACCAAACAGAATATCGGCCAAAGCACTGCCACCCTCATTACCGGGCAAATAAGCCATAATTGTAGCGGCGCACTTGCTTTCAATAGCAGTAATGATACGCGGGCGGCCTTCGGTCATCACCAAGATCACCGGTTTTCCGGTTGCAATTAACGCATTTGCCAGGTCTGTTTGTGCCGAAGGAAGATCCAATTCATCAATATTGCCCGGGTTTTCAGCATAAGAGTTTTCGCCCAAACACAACACAATAACGTCTGATTTTTTAGCTGCGTTAACCGTAGCATCAATATCAATTGGATTATTGTAATCCGAGCCGGGTTCAAACTCAACATTGTCTTTTCCAGTTTTTTGTTGTATCGCTTTTAAAATAGTGTTTTTATCGGTAGTGAATTGGTTGGTAACATCCCCCTGCCAGGTATAGCTCCAGCCACCATTTAAGGCGCGCATACTATTTGCACCAGGGCCGGTAACTAAAATTTTTATATCTTTTTTAAGCGGTAAAACATTATTGGTGTTTTTTAATAAAGTGATCGATTCGGCAGCCGACTTTAAGCTTACCGCCGCAAATTCAGCCGAGCCGAATTTAGGATAATCATCGGGGTTACCAACCGGGCGATCGAATATGCCCAGTTTAAATTTCATTTTCAATATCCTCCTGACTGATTCATCAATACGGCTTACCGGTACCTTGCCTTCTTTAACCAGCTCCTGTAAATAGGTATAGAATGAATAATCAAGCGGCACCATGCTCATATCGATACCGGCATTTATAGCTATTAATACAGCATCTTTTTGCGTTGCCGCGATGTGATGACGGGTATTGAGGTATTTAATATCCATCCAATCGGTTACAATTACGCCTTTAAAACCCAATTCGCCTCTTAATACATCGGTTAACAAATAATGACTTGAGTGTACAGGCACGCCGTTTATTTCGGATGAATTCACCATAACCGACATAGCGCCTGCATTAACCGCCGCCCTAAAGGATGGTAAAAAGTATTCGCGCATATAACGGTCAGGTATCCAGGCAGGGGTACGGTCTTTTCCGTCCAAGGGGAAACTGTAGCCTAAGTAGTGTTTCATACACGCGGCAACATTGTATTTACTACTTACATTATTGCCTTGATAGCCGTATATAACCGACGCGCCCATTGTTTTTGCCAGGTATGGGTCTTCACCGAAAGTTTCATAAATGCGGGGCCAGAGCGGGTTTCGGCCCAGGTCAAGCACCGGCGAAAAATCCCACGGGATATAGCTTGCACGTGTTTCATAAGCGGTTATTGCGCCTGCACGCTTAGCTAACTCGGGATTAAATGTTGCCGCCATACCAATTTCCTGCGGGAAAAGTGTGCTGCCCTGTACATAGTTTTGCCCGTGCATGGCATCAATGCCATAAAGCACCGGGATTTTTAGGCGGGTTTGAGCCGCAGCATTTTGTATATCACTAATGATCTTATACCAATGTTCCCGGGTATAGGCGGCACCGCTTATATTCAGTATTGAGCCTACGTGATATTTTTCCAGCGCTTCTTTTATTTTACCTGCATCAATTTGGGTAGGTTCAGTGGCTTTACCGTTAGCAGTTTGTAAAACAACATCAAGAGTAACTTGTGTCATTTGACCAATTTTTTCATCGATATTCATTTTTGCCAGTAAGGCATCAACTTTTTTATCAATATCGCTTTTGGGGACATTGTGTTGGGCTTGCGAGTAAACCGCGCTGCATATTATCGCGGCAAAAAACATTATCCTTTTCATGGTATATAGGCTAAAATGGTTTATTATTATTTAAGCAGATGTTAGCGTATTTTAAGTTATACAATATGCTCAGCTAATTGTAATTACTTTTGCACCGGCGGTATATATCTACCATAAACAGCCAACGGTGTTAAGCGGTTTTGAAATAGCGTGTGCTCATCGGCTGAAAACTTTTTGAAATCGTCTGCGCTTACCTGTCCCGGATAGGGTGCATAAAAATGGGTTGTTTTCCAGTTGCGCCAAACCAATAAAAATGACGTTTGCGGATACTTATGTAATTTAGGCAATAGTATACCTGTCCAAAAATCGGCTTGCGGGATGCCCTGGTAACCGGTTTCGGCTACGCAAGCCAGTTTATGGTGTTCTTTGGCTATTTCCAGTTGCAGGCCCATGCGTCTGTCTAAATTGTAGGCATAATCCTTAACACTGTTATTACAGTAATTGTCAAAACCAACTACATCAACATAATCATCACCCGGGTATCGGGCTAAAAAATCTTCCTTAGTATTAAAGTCCGCTACCGAATACACGATGAGCAGGTTATGCAAACCTTTTGTGTTCCGCAAATAATCAATGGTGAACCTCCATAAGGTTTTAAACTCATCAGGCGTACAGGTATTCCTGCACCACCAAAACCAGGTGCCGGTAAGTTCATGAAAAGGGCGAAACAATAAAGGGATCAGCTCACCTTCTGGGCCTTTTAAGGTTTTGGCATACTCGGCAACATTATCCAAGTATTTCACATAAACATCGTGACGTGAACCACCCGGAATAATCTCTGCAACGCTGTTATGCGTGGTATCCCAGGCCGATTTACCATTTGACGGGTTATCAACATGCCAGCAAAACTCGTTTATCCCGCCACGATCATAGGCCTCCCTAACCAGTTTACGCTGGCGCTTAAACGGGTGGCCGTTAATATCGCTATCGCGTTTGTGCTCCATCTTCGCGAAATCCCACTCATACAATCCGGGATATGAACCGGTGAC
Organism: Mucilaginibacter sp.; assembly: GCF_965225845.1. Classification (GTDB taxonomy): domain Bacteria; phylum Bacteroidota; class Bacteroidia; order Sphingobacteriales; family Sphingobacteriaceae; genus Mucilaginibacter. Next base: position 178,206 of record NZ_CBDDBL010000001.1, on the reverse strand, counting down.
GCTCTTAACATCCGAACGGCTATCCTCGTCTTTCCAGCCTACGCCGTAAGCAGTATCATCGTGATGGCCAAATAACGTACCCGCCCCAATCAGCCTTTGCATACTGTAATAAAGCTGCACCGTTTCATAGGTCGCCAGCTTATCACTTGGCGCATACAATTGCTGTGCGAAACTTGCGGTGCTGCAAAGCAGGGTACAAAACAGGGTTATTTTTTTCTTCATTTAGTTTACTTTGTTCAGTTTAAGCATTACCACATCATGCGATGCGATGATTTGTTTAAAAACCTTATTAGTTGTACCTACGTTTTTCTTTGACCAAAGATCACGCAATGCATAGGTATTTTTATTAAAGTCGATATTTAGTTTTGATATTGAATCAACAATCATATGCGCTTTCCAGTTGAAATCAATATTTTGCTCCCGCGATGAACGGTTCAAAAAGCAAATAGCCAGGCTGTTATCTTTTAAAGGTTTTACAAAGATCTCCAATCCATCAAACGAATAATATTTGAAGCATTCCACACCTAATGAATCCTGGTCGATAGCGATAATATCTTTATTGGTAAGCACAGAGATGGTTTGCGGCGACATCTTACGCAGATCGTTCCCTGATATCAGCGGAGCGGCAAGCATGCACCATAGCGAAAAATGCGCCTTATCTTCAGCATAGGTCATGCCGTTGCCAACTTCCAGCATATCAGGGTCATTCCAATGCCCCGGACCGGCATATTGCCTGATATGATCCTGTAGATCCAAAATATGCAATACCCCAAATGACGACCAGCTCCCGTTATTCTGATCTTTCGCAAACCCGGCATGAATATCTGTAGTAGTGCGCCAAAGCTGACCAACATTTTTAGCCCATAACCATGGCCCGTGGTTACCCCATTCGCAAAGGCTGAATACCATTGGCCTTCCCGCTGCACTGATAGCCCTGCTCATGGTTAGGTAAGCATCACGGGCGTTAATGCTGTCGGTATTACACCAGTCGTACTTTAAATAATCAACTCCCCACGAAGCATATAAACGGGCATCCTGGTACTCATAACCATGTGTTCCCGGGTAGCCGCCACAGGTTTTAGTACCTGCACAATTGTAAATACCAAACTTCAAGCCTCTGGAGTGTACATAATCAGCGAAAGCTTTCATTCCGCTTGGGAATTTTTTGGGATCAGCAACCAGTCTCCCGTTATTATCGCGCTCCATAGCCATCCAGCCATCGTCCAAAACAAAATAAATATACCCGGCATCACGCATCCCCGATGAAACATAGGCATCCACCATATCCCGTAGCATTTGTTCGTTAATATTGGTTTGGAAGGTATTCCAGCTATTCCAGCCCATTGGCGGGGTTTGTGCCAATTCTTCAAACTTTTGCGCGAATAAATTGCTGCTGGTAAAACAGCAAAGCAACACGATCAATAACTTATAAATATTTGCTTTCATTTGGTCTATTTTTTATCGGCAACTAAATATACAGCTCCATTCGCGGGTATTGAAACGATAATTCCACCGTTTTGGCTGGCCATCATTGGTAAAATCGCCGCATAATTCGCCGGGCCTCCGCTCGAAGTAGCAGGGCCAACACCATTTACAAATACCTGATGAGAGAACGGCGGGTTATCTGTTCCGCCATTTAATACGTAATAATAGTAATTACTGCCTGCCGCAAAGTTCAAAAAGTTTACTTTAACAGAATGTGTAGCGGTACTGGTGTTTACTAAAATAACACCCGCCTGGCCTGATGAATAAGACGAACCATAAGCTGTAACATCCGCATCATTTGATGCCGTAGTGAGCAGGTGATCGCCAATATATTGCTGAAAGTAGTACATGTAATAAAATGCAGGGCGCGGGTTCCATGCCGGAGCGCCCGGTTCAGCATCTTCATTTGGGGCGGAGTTGTTAAACATGCCCTGGTCGTCGCCATTAGCATAGCCATTCGCGAGGTCCCAGCGGCTTGCCATACTGATCTGATCTTTAAGCGCCTCGCCCAATACCATTACCGCATGGGCACCTGCTACATCCGATACCATCTGGCTTGATCCTGTAGCGAAAATATTCCATTCATCCATAGCCACCGGTTGCTGTGTAACCCCCGCATTTGATGCCGATGTTTTTATCCAGCTCATCATTTGGCTGGTACCTGGCGCAGGCGTGCCCAAAATTACCGCAGGGGTTGAATTTTGCTCATATGGCGTGTAATAGTTATGCACTACAAAAAAGTCGGCGGTATTGCCTTCGGCTTTTAAGACATTGCTGTTCCAATTGCTTACCTGGCCCTCGCTTGCCCCGTTGGAGTCATCGGCACCATCAACTACAATACCTATTTTAATGCCGGTGTTGCCAACCTGCGCAGCAGCCGCACGCATGGAATCTGCAAATATTTTAAAATGATTACCATAAGTTGTGCCATCCTGTATTTGTACCTGCCCATCATGATTTTTTGTTTGATCAATACGATAACCTGCTTCCCAGTTACCATAAACCTCGTTACCTACCTCCCAGTATTTGGTGCGGCCTTTATCATATCTAACCCAGTTAGCTGCATAATGCGCGGCTGTTTGTACAGGTGTAGGCCCTGTACCATAGCGGGCATAACCATAGTTTACAGTAATTAAGCCGGTACTTTTAGTTTGTTGCAGTGTTGAATAATAATTATCAACGGTCATAGTACCAACGTAAGAACTGTTGTTGCCAAACCAATAACCGGCTGCGGATGCATTACCATTATCATCCAACAATTGGGCCGGAGCATCAGCCGGGGCCTTTGAGGATTGATCCCAGAAATAAACATCGGAAAGGCTGCCACCCGGAAAGCGGATGATGTTTGGCGATAGCGCGCTGATGTTATTAACAAGCGTTGGCACCGTGGAGATCTGCCCCATAAACGGATTGGCATTATTGCCATAAACCAGGCTGGATACTTTGGTGATCTCCTTACTCAGATCAACCGTAACGATTACCGAACCAAAGGCAGCCGGCTTTGTTGCCACTGTAGTTGCTGATGGTGCTACCCATGTTTTCGCCTGCCAGTTATCCAGAAAAAAACCCTGGGTGTTAGTAATTGCGGGCTCTGTTGGCGGAGTTATACTGGTTGGGGTTGTGTCGGCAGTATTATTACTATTGCCGCCATTTACTGCATCTTTTTTACAAGCCTGTACGAGCAGGGCCAGGCTGGTAATTATTAATACCGATCTTTTAATTTTTTTCATAGGTTGAGGCATTTATCCGTTTAATAATTTCAATACATGCCCGGCTGTTATGGTAGGGGCATTTCCAAAGGCCTGTTTTGTCCTCACCTTTCATCGGGTTTCCATTTTCATCTATTCCCCACAGCCATTCGCCATATTGCTTGTCTAAAATTTTCGCGTTGATATATTGCCAGTTTTTTTCGGCTACGGCGAGGTATTTATCATCGCCGCTTATTTGCCAGCTATTGTAAAACCCAACCATTGCTTCAGCTTGCACCCACCAGTGTTTTTGTTTGATGAGCTGATGATTTTCATACTCATACCATAACCCGCCATCGGTATCCAAGCCCTCTATAGTTGCTTCAGTAATGGAAATATTGATAGCTTTTATCTTTCCCAATAAAACATTATTGCTTATTACCTCTGCTGCCTGTTGTAACAACCAGGTTGCTTCAATATCATGCCCGTAAGATACCAGTGCAGATTTGCTGTTCCATTCCTCGTCAAAAAACAATAAAAGGTGACCAGTTTCAGGATCTATAAAGTGATCCAGGAAATTATGGATCAGTTGTTCTATCTGTAATTTAAGATCCTTAACCGGACAAATGCGATACAGGTTAGTGTAAGCTTCTAAAACGTGTAAATGCGTATTGGTCGTTTTCTTCTCGTTAGCATCCTTATCGCTCAGGCGCAAATCGTTTACTGGTTGCCAGTCGCGGGTAAATGCTTCCAGGTAACCGGTATTTACCTGATCATAACTTTTTTCAACCAGTAAATGATAGAGGTCTACAGCCAATGACTTAGCTCCATTGTTACTTGAAGCTAAATAATATTCACTCAACCCGTAAATAGTAAAAGCTATGGCATAAACCTGCTTTTTTGTATCGAGCTGATCGCCTTTGTAATCCACGGTCCAGTAAACCCCGCCAAATTCTTTATCTATAATGTATTGCGTAATGTATTGATAAGCCCGATCAGCGTATTTTATATATTCAGGATTCTTATCCAAATTATAAGCTGCAGAAAAACTCCATAACAACCTCGCATTTAACACTGAGCCTTTGGGTGAATAAGCCACTACCTTATTTTCTTCATCAATCCTGCCAACAAAACCGCTAAATTTTTCATCAGGCGTATTTTTCATCCAGTAATTTAAAATGTTGCCCAACTCAATGCTAAGCTCATTTTTAAATACTGCAAGCTGCTCTGTTATCGGCTGACCGTTCACCATCACTATCCTTCTTTCTCCTGGCTTAATATCTTGCTGTTAGCGCTTATGATTTTGTTGATGGTATCAACCGATGTAGCCGAGCGTAAACCATCTGCGGGTGTATTCATCACGTAATCTAATAGTTTGGGTAGGGTAGATGTAGCCACATGCATCCGCGTATCCGATGATGCATAATAAATATAAACTTTGCCATCATCATCCAATATCCACCCATTGCAAAATACCACGTTTGGCACATCGCCGGTACATTCATTATCACCTGGAGCAATAAAATAGCCGCCGGGTTTATGCGTCACCCTGGTCAGTTTATGCAGATCAGTCATGAACATGTATAATACATACCTTAAACCGGCAGCAGTATTACGTACGCCATGTGCTAAATGCAACCAGCCATGTTCCGTTTTTATAGGTGTGGGTCCCTGGCCATTTTTAGCCTCATAAACAGTGTGGTATATTTTATTGTCGATGATATCTTCATGATCGATAACCGCATTTTCAATATCATCACAAACGCCAAAGCCTATGCCTCCGCCTTTGCCTGCATTAATAAAACTATCCTGCGGACGGGTATAAAAAGCGTATTTTCCGTTTACAAATTCCGGGTGTAAAACAACGTTTCTTTGTTGTGCCGAAGGCGTTTTCAGATCAGGGAGCCGTTCCCAGTTTACAAAATCCTTTGTACGGGCAATACCACAAGCTGCTACTGCCATCGATTGATCGTATATTGGCGCCTGCGGATCGCGTCTTTCTGTACAAAATAAAGCATAGATCCAGCCATCCTCATGCTCGGTTAAACGGGCATCGTAAATATTGGTATCCGGCTCACTTGTTTCAGGCATAACAATCGGCCTTTCCCAAAAAGTAAAATTGTCAATCCCGTTAGGACTTTCAGCAATCGCGAAAAATGATTTGCGGTCAGTTCCTTCTACACGTGCCATCAGCAGGTATTTACCCTTCCATTTAATGGCACCGGCGTTAAATGCCGCGTTAATGCCAAACCGCTCCAGTAAGTATGGATTGGTTTTGGGGTTTAGGTCGTACCGCCAAAAAACCGGTGCATGCGCTGCTGTTAATATGGGATTTATATAGCGGTTATAAACACCATTCCCAGGCTCTTCAGCTTTATTGGGCTTGGTAATTTGCTCGTGATAAGCATTTTCTAATGCTGATAACCGTTGTTCAAATTCTCTCGTCATTTCAGTAATTAATAGTCATTTAATTTATTCCACCAGGTTTTTTTGAGTATCGTTATAATGACCACCAATATGGCCACCGTTACCATCAGCGGTAACTTTTGCATCAGCATTAAGTACATAGGCAATATGGTAAGGCATAGCTGTGCTATGGTACCTATCACTACATTGAACATATTCAGCTTAAAGTTTTTGTTAGGTTGAAAGTTAGGATCATCTGCCATCACCAGATTCTTAATATGATCCCAGGCACCCCATGGGTGTACATTGATATAGAATGAACGGAGAACGGCAATTTCTGTAGACGGCGCAGTATATGTGCCTATAACAGCTCCCGCGATTGATACAGCAAACACTAAAGGGAACCAATAAAGAATATTGCCTATATCATAATTTAACCCTATCACCGCAAGTACAATTGCAATCACAGTGCCACTTAGCATCCCCCAGAAAAAGCCATTTGCATTAAAGCGCCACCAATGCCATTTTAAAACATTTGCTACGATGTAACCACTGTATAATCCCGATACGATTATCTCTAATGCAACATTTATATTTTTTATCAGGAACCCCAACAAAACACCTATGGCAACCACCAAAATTCCTACCAAGTAATTCATGGACATTATTTTCTTGGTAGATGCTTTTGGCGAAACGTATTTTACATAAATGTCATTAACGATGTATGCCTGTGCTGCGTTAAGCGTACCGCTAAAGGTGCTCATGAATGCGCCCAATAATCCGGCAAGCAATAAACCAACCAAACCAACAGGTAAAAAATCATTGATAACTGCCGGTAATATCCGCTCAAAATCTATCGCGCCTGTAGCATCCTTTAAATTCATCTGGTGATAGTACAGCAAGCCTAATAGGGTCAGGCTGATGATGAGCGCATACCTGATAGGCAACAAAATAATATTTACAAAACCACTCATCTTGCTGGCTTCTTCGGGCGTGCGGGTAGAGAGTATCTTTTGCATATCATAAGTTGGTGCCGGACCTGCCAACGCTGCGAAAAATCCTCTGAAGGTCATCATCATAAAAAATACCCCGAACAGCGAATAACCGTCGTCCTTTATTTTTTGGTTGACCTCGGTGATAATGCCCGACCAGTTTAAGTTAAGATGTAAACCAAAGAACGGACTATACCAGCCATTCGGCACATTTAAATTGTGCCCCTGAAACTTCATTACCGCGATGATGGAGATCCAAATACAAGCAGCCGTCATGATCACATATTTGATCACATCGCCCAGAACAATACCATGCATACCACCCAGAATGGAATAAAACATGGCAAACAGGGTAAAAATTATACCATAAAACTGCGGCACATATTTAAGCGGAACATCAAACGGCACGTAAGCTTTTACAGCATCCCACGGGGCAAATATTTCAATGAATTTCCCCAAACCTATAAAGCCGTAGGCCAAGTATCCAAAGCAACAGAACAGCGCGAATACAATAACAATAGTATGCGAAGCACCAACAGCCCTACCGTTATTGCCAAACCTTGTTTTTAACCATTCCGCACCGGTTGAGGCATTAGAGCGGCGCAGCCAGCGCGATAGATACATCATTAAAAATACCTGGTTAAATACCGGCCAAAGCCAGGGAATCCAGATGCTTTTCATCCCGTAAGCAAAACATAGGCTCACCATCCACATGGTGCCGCTGATGTCGAACATATCAGATGCATCACTTAAACCAAGCAAATACCATGGAAGCGATTTGCCGCCAAGCATATAACTCTCTTTATTTTTTCGTGCTTTTTTGCGATACCATAAGCCAATAAACACGGTTGCAAGTAAATACAACGCAATTATCGACAGATCTATTACAGATAGATGCATGGGTGTTGATTATAAAAATTAAATGGTTCGCTACAGTTTATAATTTCTTTTCAGGAACATGAAAATTATCATGTTTTGGCTGTAGCTAAATTAAATTGGTTGATAACAGTTTACTAATACTATTTTAACCATTTAAAATACGTAAAGCATCATAAATGGCAATTAAGCAACAGTATAGCTTATATAAATACCCGGTTCCCGGTATAGGTTTCCCTAAAATCTTTGGGGATGCAAAACTTCTTCCGTTTAAATATCCGGTTGAAGTTGGAAATATTATTAAACCCGCATTTATAAGCGATCTCAGCTACCGTATTAGTGGTATCAATCAGCATTCTTGAGGCATGGCCAAGGCGGATCTCGTTCAAGCTATCGATAAAGGTTTTACCTGTACGTTTTTTAATAAAACGACTGAATGATGCCTCCGGCATGTTAGCTATTTTAGCTACCTCGGCCAGGGTGATCTGCATGTTATAATGCCCATTCATATACTCAAAAACCTTCTCTATCCGCCTGCTATTATAGTGGAGTTGCTCGTTTGAAAAGCTGGAATCGGATAGTGTTTTCATGTTGCGCGATATAGAAAGATCATGCAATATGGAAAGCAATTCTAAAACCGAATCAAAGCCACTTTTTTTGTTGAGGGATCTTATCCGGTCCTGCAGTGCGGCAATAGTTTCCTGTGAAAAAAGTATACCTCTTTGCGAACGTTCCATCATGTTTTTAACAAAGCTTAACTGGTTACGGCGCAATAGCTTATCATCAAACAAATCCTTATGGAACTGAATGGTAATTTCAGTTATTGTCTCACTTTGGCATTGATGGGTGAACCAGGCGTGGTAAACATTAGGGCCAACCAATACCAGTTCCAGGTCGTCTATCACTTCTATGTGCCCACCGACCACGCGTTTAGCACCTTTTGCATTAATGATCAGGTTCAGTTCATACTCATCGTGATAATGCAGAGGGAAATCGAATTTTTGCTTTTCCCTGGAAAAGATCGTGAAACAATCGCCGGGAGTTAATGGCGTTATTTCGCGCATTACGTTACTTGTCATATCAATAAATATTAGGTATACTTAATTGGTTAAGATATTGATACGAATTTAACATAATATTATTTAATTATTGATAATCGGCTAATTTCATTTTTTGTTTTTAAAATAAAAACCACCACTTTTTAGGGTGGTGGTTTTAACAATGAATAGTAATATGCTGTAGATATAAACTAACTATTTTAACAAAATCACATCGTCATAATATAATGTTTCAGACTGGTCAGACGGGCCTGGTATCCAAAAACCAAAAGCTTTTGATCCTTGCAGATTTAAGCCTGCTAAGGGGATCTTAAAATACGTCCATACACCTGCTGGCACGGTGATCGGAGTTGTTTGGTCTGAGTTCCCAAAACCTGCACTGCGTGTATCGGCTGTTAAGTATATCGTATAAGTTTCAATACCTCCTTTTATCCACATTGACAGGTAAGTGTAATTAGAGGCCGGCAAGCCGGTTCCACTATTTCCGAATCCGTCAACCCAATAATTATTTTTTGGATAGGTTGCGGCAAAAGAGGTAGTACCCGTTTTTGCCTGAGCGGTTGAAGGCGCACCAGGACCCCATGAGTTACTATACCAACCAGCTCCGTAATTATCAGTAAACACTACATAGGCGTTATCCATATCGTTAAATATGACAGTTGACGTAACTGCGATAGTTTTTCCGCCTGACGCATAACTTAGCAGTAGTGGTGATTCTGTAGCAGTTGATGTTGGCATTTTTAAAACCAAAACGGTATCATTTTGCGAAACCACTGTTGCCGCGTCGCCGGTTGTTTTTAGTTTAACAGAAGTTACTGAACCAAAGCCCTGGCCGGTTAACGTTATTGAAGATCCCGCAGTGAAATCATTTGTTGAATACGCCAAAATAGTAGGCGGAGGCGGCAATACAGTAAAACTATACGTTGCAGAACCATGTAATGTAGTTACAACTAATTTATTTGTTGCAGCTGCGCCTGATGTCGGCACATTAATAGGGATATTTACAATAAGGCTATTATCTGAATTTAGCGCCCTATTGAAATATGCTGATACCCCATTAAAGGATATTGTTGTTGCTGTGCCTAAATTTGTACCGTAAATAACATAGTATTGCTGTAAATTACCTGAGGTAGTTACCGAATCGAATCCAACAGGGTTTACCGGGTAGCCTACCGAATCAAGTGTGACAACACCACTTGCATCAATAGTTGTAATAACTCTCGGCACTTTCGAAGTGTCGGTTTTACTTAATGTATGTACCGAAGTAATTGTTGGCGCACCTGTTCCTGGCGTAAAGCCAAGGCTTTGGTCCTTTCGGCAGGATGCTAACCCGAACAGCATCAAGGCTGATAATATCCAGGTTAAGTTTTTTGATTTTAAGATCATCTTTTTCATATTATATGATAAATTAAAATTTGTAATGAACCGGTGGTTTAGTCAGATTTGGATCCGCGGCAACATCAGTAGCCGGAATCGGGATGATAAATGAAGCATCGGTTGCTGGTATATACAGCACATTGCGTGTATAGTCAGTGTATTTTGGCGCGGTGCCTGAGCCCGAAGAACCACCCCTGTTTTGTTTTGCAATGATTGCTTCAGCCACGGGATGTGTGCCGGAGTTAAAACCGTCAATACGTTGCAAATCATACCAATAATCACCCTCAATCGCAAATTCTAAACGCCTTTCTTTGATCAGGTCGCGGTAAGTAAAGCTTGTTTTAGCTGCCAGGCCTGCACGCTGGCGTACGCGGTTAAGTGACGCTAATGCGGTAGGATCTGATGAAGTTGCATTGGTGTCAATCCCATGGCCAACACCCGGAGCTGCTGATAGGCCTAATATAGCTTCAGCATCAATTAAATATACATCGGCATAACGCATAATATAAGTGTTGTTACTGGTTGCCTGTGCGGCGCTGGAGCCATTATTATCGGCAGGTGTGCCTACAACATATTTTTTCATGCCCGCATGGGTGCCTTGTTCGTTTACTGCAAGCGGCGTGGTGTAACCACCCGTTGCTTTATGTAACTCGGCATAATACTCACCAGGCAGCATAATACAACCATGGCGGCGGATAGTATCACCGGCATTTTTAAAAGCGTCCTGCAAATCCCAGGTTGGGCCTAATTCGCCGTAACCATCACCTGTACCAGTAAGGTAGTTGCCATTTTCACCATCAGCAATAACCGATTGTATCTGGTTACCAAAGCCATAACCACCGTTAGATGTCCACTGTAAAGAAATGATAGATTCTTTATTGTTATTATAAGCTGTTTCAAAAAGGTTAACATAGCTGCCACCAAAATCAAGGCCCATTAAACCAAATTCGCCGCTGGCGATAACCTTTTCCGCTTCTTTCTTAGCATCGGCATAATCCTGCTCGTATAAATACACTTTAGCTAATAATGCCGAAGCTGAGCCGCTGGATGCATGCCCTGTACTGGCTACTCCTTTTGTGCAATTAGCCTCAGCATATAGTAAATCATTAATCATGAATGTGTATACATCTGTTACGTAGTTTGTATTTACCGTTTGAAAATTAGAAACCTGTGTTGTAGGATTTGTTATAATTGGCACATTACCAAATAAGCGCACCAGATAAAAGTAAGCAGCTGCACGCATTAACCGAGCTTCGCCTAAAGCGTTGTTAACAACCGAAGCTGGTACGCTTGAAGGAACTGCAGAAGGCAATGTGTTTAATAACGCGTTAGCCTGTGCAACAACGGTAAATAGTGAATTCCAGGTACTTTGTACTGCGAGGGTCGCATTGCCCTCAGAATAATTACGGAATGCATCAAACTCACCATCAGTACCGGCGTCGCAACGCGCGTTACCGCTTTGCAGATCACCTATGGCCAAAAATGCCTTGCCATTAAAACCAAACCATGGCGCGGCGTAAAGTATATCGGTACTTGAGGTTACCTCATCGGTAGTTTGATAATAAGTGCCGCTAGTTGAAGCATTTTCGGGCGGACGATTAAAGAAAGCTTTTTTACATCCGGCAGCAGCCACACTTATCATTGCCGCTCCGACTAAATATTTTATATGTTTTTTCATCTTTATTTAAATTATTGATTAAAACTCAGCGTTAACTCCACCGGTAATTACACGCGGTGTTGGGTACCTGCCATAATCTATATTCTGTAAGGTAGGGTTTTGATCCAATGAACCAACTTCCGGATCCAGGCCACTGTATTTTGTAAATACATATAGGTTTTGACCACTAACGAAAACCTTCAGGTGGGACATTTTGATATACTTAGCCCATCTGGCAGGCAGGTTATAACCCACTCTAACATTTTGCAATCTCAGGAATGACGCGCTTTCTAAAAACCTATCAGACATCACCAGGTTGTTGTTCCCAAAACCTGATCTTGGTGTTGGAATATTAGAATTAGGATTAGAAGGCGACCAGAAATTTGCTGTAGCAGCGGTTTGGTTCATATATAACCCGTATTCACCTTCTGTTTGAAAATCAACAGCGTTAAGCACTTTACCGCCGTATGATCCATTCAAAAAGACTGATAAGTCAAAATCCTTATAAGTAAATGTATTGGTAATACTGTAAGTAAAGTCGGGGTTTGGGTTACCCAAAGCATATTCCGTATTTGGCGCGCCGTTATTATTTCCTGCGTATAAAATATCACCCAAATAAACTCCGTTACTAACGCTTCTGTCGCTTGTTATTACTTCAGGCTGGCCTATCACATTTTGCGGGTGGGCCGCAAGGTATTGTAGTTGAGCCTGTGTTTTAATAATACCTTCTACTTTATAACCATAAAATTCCCCTACAGGGCCGCCAACTTGAGTAAGCGTGGCAGGTATTTGCGGACCAAAACCGGTAGCAACATTACCAACAATCGGAGGTGCGCCATCTAAAGAAAGCACTTTATTGGTAAAGTGCGAGAAGATTACGTTAGTTGTCCATTTAAAATCTTTATTGGTTATGTTACGGCTGGTAATACTAAACTCGATACCTTTATTTTGAATATTACCTGCATTAACATAAGGTGACTGTACAACTGCTGCATTTGAATATTCTGCAGTTGCGCCGCCAAGAAAAGCCGGCAAAGGTTTTTGAAACAGGAAGTTTTTCGAAGTTTTATCGTATACGTCAACACTTGCGTCAATTCGGTTGTTAAGCAAGCTAAAGTCAACGCCAATGTTTTTCTGGATAGCAGTTTCCCAGGTCAAATTCGGGTTTGGAAAGTTGTAAAAGCTAAAACCCGTACCCAAGCCTGTAACAACCGGCGTAATTGCAGTGCCGTAACGGTAACCGGGGATGTTTGAGTTACCTGTTTCTCCATAACCTAACCTAAGTTTAAGGTTACTGACTACTTTATCCACATCACTCATGAATGATTCCTGTGATAATCTCCATGATACAGCCACACCCGGAAAATAACCTGTTTGATGGCCCTGTGCAAAATTTGATGAACGGTCACTACGGTCGCTCGCGGTGATGCTATACTTATCATCATATGTATAGATAACACGTGCCAGGTATGATTCCATAGTTGTACTTCCCTTCGGTTCGCCTAAAGTATTGGTGCTTTGCGTACCTAAATTCAAGGTTTGAATAGTGTTACCGGCTGTAAACCCTTTGGTTCCTGCTTGTATACCATCATAAGTTGATTCCCATACCTCGCGGCCCACCAATGCATTAATTACATTTTTACCAAACGTGTGGTTGTAGTTTAAATGCTCAACCCAGTTATAATAAGTGTCGTTTGCGTCATACTCATTCAATATTGCCTGTGTGTTTACAAATGCTGCAGATGAACCTGTAGCTCCGTAAGAATAGGTTGGTAAAAATGCCTTTGCATCGCTCCAGTCAAAATTGCCATCAATTTCTGAGTGTAATGATATATCCTTTGTAAATTGAATGTCGCCATTTAAATTTCCTTGCACGTTACTTCTGAGCAATGTATTCGTTATGCTTAACGCTTGCTGAACCGGGTTGCGGCCACCCTCAATAGTCCCGTTAACTACCGCAGGCCCAGCGAACGAACCGTCGGCATTATAAACCGCCTGGTCCGGCGCTGCCAACAATGCATTGTAGATCAGTCCGTAGGAATTTCCTAAACCTATGTTTTCAAAAGTTTGATTTGCTGATATACTGGTACCTATTTTAAACCAACTCTTTACCTGTGAATTTACTGTTGTATGGAAGCTGTACCTATTAAAGCTTGATGCCAATACAGTACCCTGCTGGTTATAATAACCGCCGGATATATAATAATCGGTATTGTCTTTTGCGCCTGATATTGAAAGCGTATGGCTTTGCTCAGGTGCATTTTTAAAAATTGCTTCCTGCCAGTCAGTACCAGGGCCTAATGCACTTGGGTTAGAGAATTCAACCCGCGGGGTTATGCCAAATTCATTCGCTAATGTATTTTCAAATGATGCATATTGAGGCAAGGTCATCATTTTCAGGAATTTCCCCTGCGTTTGGTCACCATAGTAAAAGTCATAATCAATTTTAGCATTACCGTTCTTGCCTTTTTTAGTGGTGATTATTACGACACCGTTGGCGCCGCGGCTACCGTAGATAGCCGTTGCAGAAGCATCCTTTAATATATCTATCGATTCAATATCGTCAGGATTTAATTGAGCAAGGGGGCTTGGTGAGGTCTCTTGCTGGCTTGGGCTTGCCTGGCTGGTTAATTGCACCCCGTTGCCGCCAACAGCATTACTTGCGTTGCCATCAATAGCTACTCCATCAATAACATACAAGGGCTCGCTGCCACTAAATGAAGTTATGCCGCGGATGTGTACAGAAACAGCAGCACCCGGTGCACCCGAGTTTTGAGTTACTGTTACACCTGCCGCCTTACCTTGTATCATTTGGTCAATACTGGGCTGCGGGATGTCCTGGATGTCTTTAGCCGTTACAGAAGAGATGGCGCCATTTACGTCGCCTCTTTTTTGTGTGCCATATCCGATAACAACAACATCGTTTAATTGACTTGATGAAGTTTTTAAGCTAACGTTGATAGCAGTTCGTGTACCCACAATTACATCGGCCGGTTCCATGCCTATAAATGTAAAACGCAATATAGCGTTTTGACTTTGTGCTATATTAATGGAATAATGCCCATTGATGTCTGTAACTACGGCTATATTACTGCCTTTAAGCGATACCGTTACACCTGGCAGTGTAACATTCTGGTCGTCGCTGACTGTTCCTTTGATAGTGGTTACGTTCTGCTGAGTTTGTGAAAATGCCGGGGCATACACATGCAGAGCCATAAACAGCATCGCCATTTGTAGAATTTTTCTCATAACATGGTTGGTTTTAATTGATTATATCAAAATTACCTTTGAAGTAACGCGGATTATAATATTAATTTACCAATCTATAATTAAAAATTGCCCACAAACGGTAAAATAGCTTATAATGAATAGGATTGTTTACAACATATTGTGATATTATTTTAACAGAAAAACCTTAGAAATAGCTATGATACATAGTTGTATACTCTTTTCCAAGTGATAGGTCTCTTGAAAAATATAAATTAAAACATATATGCATAAGCTTAAAGCTGCCGGGAAACATTTTATTGGCTGATTGAAAATTAAGCCCGGGCAAATATCGCCCTCTACCAAATTCTCACTCTTTGATCTTCAGACTTATAATTTTTGTCACCAGGTTGCACGTTGAACGCTTTATAAAAAGGTTCAAAATTCATCAACGGCCCGTTTACCCGCCAAATGGCCGGTGAATGGGGATTGGTATTCACATAAGTTTGCAGGAATGCATCTCTTGTTTTTACCCTCCAAATCCTCGCTATTGAAAGAAAGAACCGCTGGTCTGGTGTAAAGCCATCAATTTTATCTGAACTCTGCCCTTCCGGAGTCAATTTAAAAGCATCGTAAGCTATAGCAACGCCACCATTGTCAGCGGTGTTTTCGCCCAAGGTTAATTGCCCTTTAATGTGTACCGTATCTAAGACCGTAAATGAGCTGTAAAGGTTAGCCAATTGCTTAGTTTTCTCCCTGAATTTTCGGTAATCTTCCTTAGTCCACCAGTTTTTAACGTTGCCGTCCTTGTCAAACTGTGCGCCCTGATCATCAAAAGCATGTGTCATCTCATGGCCGATCACCATGCCGATACCTCCGTAGTTAATGGCATCATCTGCTGCAAAATCAAAGTAAGGATATTGCAATATGCCCGCCGGGAAAACGATCTCATTTAAAGATGGATCATAATAAGCGGTAACCGTAGCCGGTGTTACACCCCATTCTGTTCTGTCCACCGGTTTGTTCAATTTTGCCAATTGATATTGATAATCGTTTTGGTTGAGTGAAAGCACATTTTCAAAGTATGCTGTCCTGTTTATCTGCACCTTATCATAATTGCGCCATTTATCCGGGTAACCTATTTTCTTATGAATAGCGTATAGCTTTTCTATCGCCTTTTGCTTGGTGCTGTCACTCATCCAGTCAAGATGATTGATCCTGTTTTCGAAGGCTTTCTGCAAGTTGTTTACTAAAGCAAGTACACGTTTTTTTGCATCCTCGTTAAAATATCGTTTTACATATAATTGCCCTAAAGCCTGCCCTAAATAACTGTCGACATTCTCCGTCATGGTCTGCCTGCGGGATTTTTGTGTGGCTTGCCCCGATAATGCTTTATTAAACGCAAACGAGGCATCAATAAAAAGCTGACCGAGCGTTTGTGCATAATTTTCAATAGTGTTGGCCTTTAAATAAATTTTCCAGTCATGTATCGTTATGGATGCTAACAGACTATTCAATTTATTGTAATAAGCAGGCTGAGCCATATCTATCGAGTCGGTTGTCGCGCCTAAATTGGCAAGCAAAATTGCCCAACCTATGTTGGGTTGCGTTTTATTAAGGTCCGCAATAGCTGTTTTATGATAATTTGCATTAACATCTCTTAGTTCGATATTTGTTTTATGAGCTGCCGCGATTTGTAGCTCTATGCCATAAACAATAGCCGCATTCTTCGTTGCGGCGTCACTGCTACTACCGGTTAGCTGAAATAAAATCTTCAGGTATTTTTTATAGGCTTGTTGGATGGAGTGTGTAGATGAATCTGTTTTGAAGTAATAATCCCTATCCGGCAGGCCAATGCCACCCTGGTATACATGCGCAATATCGATACTGCTGTTTTTGTTATCAGGGCCAATACCAAAGCTGATAATGGAGGTGTTCTCCGATTTTAATTCACTTGCCACAAACCGAAGCAGCGCCTGTTTATTGTTAATAGCATCAATTCGCTCCAGTATTCCTTTTATCGGCTCATATCCACGGTGATTTATAGTTGTGAGATCCATTCCGGATGCGTAGAAGTCACCTACTTTTTGCTCGATGCTGCCCATCGCATTTTTAGTTTTTGAAACACTATCAAGAATATGTTGCAGCAGTTGTTTTTGAGGGATATTCATGAACGAATAAGAACCTACGCCTGATTGATCATTTGCAATCTTTACGGTATCATACCACCGTCCGTTAACATAGCGAAAGAAATTATCGCCGGGTTTAACTTCCTGATTCAACCCGGATACATCAACAAAGGTTTTCCTTTGCGCATCCGAGTGGTTCCATATAGTTAAAAATAAAGCGGTTACACAAAGGCAAAATAATTTATTCATTAAACAAAGATTTGTTTAAAGATATAAATTTTCATACATCGATGTAAAGTACAAAGCAAATAACCATAGAAAATGCAAAAATTAATGCGCTTCAGAAAAAGAAAAATCCTTTCGCCGCTTATTCTGGTATAGATCCGTTAAGCATTCATTACGCCAATTTTTTCGCCCTTCCAATCGGGGAAAAGTATCCGGTCATTATTTACTTTCAATTGTTTATCAGCTACTTCGCTAAATACTGCACGAAAATCAGTTGTTACCGGCAAATCGCGCCCATCTTCTAAATTTTCGGTTGCTAATGATTGCATTTGCCCATGTACTAGGCCTCCGTTTACGGCATTACCCAAAATGAAATTGCATGAAGCACGGCCATGGTCGGTACCGCCGGTACCGTTTTGGTGTACTGTTCGGCCAAACTCGGTCATGGTCATTACGGTTACATCATCCTGGTAAGCATCAAGGTCATTCCAAAATGCCATCATGCTATTGCTCAGGTCGGCTACGTTTCGGGCGAAAATTCCGTTTTCCGTACCCTGGTTAAAATGGGTGTCCCATCCGTTCGATTCCGTAAAGGCAACTTCGAGCCCAACATCCATTTTAATTAACTGGGCGATCTGTTTCAATGCATTCCCCAACGCCGAGTTTGGATAAACGGCATTGTTGGCCGGTTTGTAATTACGTACATCTGTTTTTTGAAGCATTTTTATAGCTTCAAAACTTTCTTTGCCCGTGTTTTGAAGCAAACCGCTGGAATTTTGACTGTAAAGATCTTCAAAACTCCTGGATGCCAAGTCAGTACCGGTAGGGTTGCCACGCATCTGAATACCGAAATCCTGTAGATTTCCGATGGCTAATGCGGGGTTATCGCCGTAAAATGAACGCGGCATGGCCGGTGTTAAACTTACTGCGCTAAATGGGGTAAGTGCATCGTGCCCTAATAAGCCAACCGCGCGGTTTAACCAGCCACTATTGGTGCCTTTGTTAAATGGCGTTCCTGATTCCATATAATCCTGCGCGTCAAAATGTGACCGGGTATTGTTTGGCGATCCGATACCCTGCACAATAGCCAGTCGTTTATCCCTGAACATGGGTTCAAAAGCTTTCATGGATGGATGCAGCCCGAAACGGCCATCGAGGTCGATCAAAGGGTTCCCGGTTGTACCTTTGGCCGCCGACATGAATAGCGTAGGCCGGGCCTGTTGCAAATAAGTGTCGGTAAATGGTGTTACAGCCATTAAGCCATCCATCGCTCCGCGTTGAAAAATGCAAACCATTACTTTACGCTTTCCATAAGGCTTAATAATTTGCTCGGCGGCAACAGCCTCGGCCAAAAAGCCGGGTATGCCACCCATTAAACCTATTCCCATTAGGGCCAGGCCTCCTGATTTTAAAAATCCTCTTCTGCTTACCATAGTTTTAGTTATTAATCTATGTACAAATATTTTATTTACCGTTTCTGAAAATCCGGAGAGCCTATAATTATACCTGCAATCAGCGCGCGCATATTATAGGCGTTCATTCTATTGGTAGCTAATACAGGCGCTGCCGGTTGCGGAGCTGGTGCCGGCGCCGGTACTTTGGCTTGATTATCAGCAAAGGCACTCATCAGCGCCATATCCCC
Organism: Mucilaginibacter sp.; assembly: GCF_965225845.1. Classification (GTDB taxonomy): domain Bacteria; phylum Bacteroidota; class Bacteroidia; order Sphingobacteriales; family Sphingobacteriaceae; genus Mucilaginibacter. The sequence continues at coordinate 159,464 of NZ_CBDDBL010000001.1, read as the reverse complement.
GGGTGCGCCAACGGTTGGCTTTTCCGAAGCTACCGGTGTTTGCTTTATGGGTTGTTTACCCGTATTAGACAGTTTGGCCAACACCATTGGATCGTTCAATATCGGTGTTAACTCTTTGATCGTTTCATTAGGGTCTGTACCCGGAAGTAAAGCTTCGCTGTAATCCTTAACAGCAGTTTGCGGATCACTTGCAGCAGCTTTTGTAAAATTGCCCAGCTTAATAATTGTGCCGCCTACCTGTCCGTTGGCCAGGGCCAGTCCAAAGTCCATCCGATCAAGCAAAGCACCGGTGTTTACCCAATAACTAGCCCTGTCGGGGAAGCCGGTTGGCGCCTGGTAATAGTAGATCTTCTGACCCATTTTTGCCATCCAGTTAAACAAAGGATAGGGGTCTTTCACATCAGCATTTAAAGCCCTTACCGAGCTAACGGCCAATTCGAAAGGCGATTTAACTTTTATATCGATGTTCTTTTTATCCCAAAACTCCTTTGAGCTCACCATGGTAATCAACACCTGCCTGATGTCGCCATCATGGTCCAAAAAAGATTTAGCCATTTTGTCAACCAGGCTTTGCGGCGGCGCGTCGCTCACAAAACGAACCGCCAGCTGCCGTGATATAAATTTAGCTGTGGATGGGTGATGTGCCAGCATTTCAAGCAGGGTTACACCTTCCTGGTAACCAACTTGTGGGTCTTTACTGGCAGGGAAATCATGGCCTAATACTATCTTTTCACCCTGGTCGTGACGATTTGGGGTAAACAAAAAATCACCTTCGCGAACATAGCCTTTCGCCGCCAGGTTATCCTTGCCAACCTTGGCCACTAAGCCCTTCATGGCTGAACCATAGGCATAATCGCTGATAGGGTAAACTGTCCACCCGGTTAATACACGTGCTGCCTGGGTTACATCGGTTTGCGTATATCCGCCATCAACGCCCAGGGTATGCAGTTCCATTACTTCGCGGGCATAATTTTCGTTCAGGCCATTTTGATTTTTACTTTGTGGGGTAATCGTTTTTACAGGCCTGGCGGGTTGCGTTGCAGATACCGTCATCATCATCGGCATATCTGCCCCGTTATCTTTTACGGTTGACTGCGGTTTATTGCCACCGGTCATCATCATATTGGCATCATCGGTTTTAGGCTGAGCTGCAAGTGCTTTTTGTGGTGGCGGAGGGCCTACGCTGGTAAAATTATCCAGGTAATATAACATAGCTGGTGATTTGGCAGAGGCTAATAGCAGTTGATCAAACTTGCCTAAAGCATTTGGCCGCACAACATCCCGCTCGTAAGCAGGTATGAACTGGGCGCATTCCCCTTTAAAAAAGGACACGTTAAAATGGTTGAACCAAAAATCAGTTAACACCTCGCGCAATTGGTTATGCGAATAAACCGCCCGGAGTATGTGCTGATCGATAAATTGTTTGTATAGGTCCTGGTCGCTCTTAAATCCTTTTTTATCCATATAGGCCTGGATTTGCGCATTGAATGCTTTTTTATCAACAGCTTTATCTACCGAGTCTTTACTAATGGCGCTATCCTTTATAGCCAGGGTGCGTATCACAAAACCGGGAGGATAAGTATGACAAACCTCCGTATTGGTTAGGTTGATAGCGTTATAAGCAGCAAGGCGTTTGTTTAAGGAATCATCGGGCAGATTGGCCTCCAGTTGTTGTGAAAACCATGCCTCGAGCCCGGTTTTCATTATGGAATCGACTTCGCCGGGAGTGGCGCCATAGGTAAAACGGTCTACAAGGTACTCTGCCGCCTGGCGTTCGGTTAGGCCAGCCCTTTTGTAGGGAAATTTAAAGGAACTTAAATTCGAGGGATGGCTAAGGAATGAAGTCAGCGCGAAAAAGCTCCCGAGAATGAGCATAGCGCAACCTATTTTTAACTTATTTTTCATAACGCAGCTGCTAAGTATTACTTACATAGACGTATTAAATTAGTATTGGTTTAACTTTTAAGAAAATAATGCTTTTGCTTTGGTGATAAATATGTTTATTGTGTACATAAAACAGGTGGAACAAGTGGCACATTTGAAACAATTTCAATCCTAAAATACCCCGGTAAATCACCGCTTTTTATCGCATTTGTACGTGTTCGGCACAGCGCTGAAACAGACCAGAACCTGCTTAAAACATTACTGACAAAATAGTGTCAGTACTTATGCCAAAAGGTTTACGGAAATTTGTATGTGCCTGGCTGGTATGGCGAGTGTTTGTTCTTTGAAAGATTGTTAAATAATATAGGCGCAAGCGGGATGCATGCGCCAGCAGTTGGGGGGGTATATTTTTTAAAATATTCATTAAAATAATAGTTAATGCGTTGAAAAGTGGGAAGTTGAATGATATTAAAAAGTCTCTATCTGCCAACTAAGTGAAATTAATGCGCAGCGGCCCGAAGTCTGGCTAAAGTTTACCAATAAAAATTAATCGCAGACCTTGCACGTGGGATGCCTATCTGGCCGGATCGACGGCATGGCGATATTTTTTGCTGCCTTTGTTAGTATTGTCACTAACAAACCAGCACCTTCATGGTTCCTAACCTTAGGAATTTTCCGTTGCTGGCCTACGCATGCTGCATGTGATTGATCAACTCCACCCGCGTAAGGTATAAGGGTGGATACCGGCTTCACGCCCAGATGCCTGCGGGCGTATGCACGGATAGTACGACCTGCTTCTATCGGCGGGTTACGCCCAAGCTTTAAAGCATGTTAAAAGGCAAATCCCGGATGATTATTTGTTTTTACTGTACAACCCAATTAATTCCCCCTGCGCCAGGATGTGGCCTTTCATAGCTTTTTCCAGTGCCGGTTTGTCGGTGGTGGTATCCAGTGTTAGCAGCTCATCCAGCGCGTAAACTTTAAAAGTATAGCGGTGGGTTCCTTCAGGCGGGCATGGGGCTTTGTACCCGGTTTTTTTATCGCTGTTATAGCCTTGTTTTCCACCAACAAAGTTTTCGGGGATAGTGCCGTTCACGGGTAGGTTCCAGGCTACCCAGTGGGTAACACCCCCGGGGTGGGGCGCGTCAGGGTCATGCACTATAATGGCCAATGAGTTGGTGCCTGCGGGAATATTGCTTATGGTTAAGGGTGGACTCATGCCCGGGCCATCGCAGGTATATTGAGCCGGGATCATCATATAGGGTGAAAACGCGGTGCTGCTTACTTTTAGGGTATCCTTTCGTACAAAAGCCAGCAGCGATAATATCACTACCGACAACATTAGTATTGACCGTGTTTTCATAGGGCGACTTTATAAGATGAATATATTTTATGGCTGTACTTCTATAGAAGATAACAATAGTCAATGACAGAAAAGGTTTGTAAAAAATTAAAAAAGAGAGGTTTAACGCAACCTAATTGCGCGTAACTATCGTAGATTTGATTTAACATCTTTAAAAAATCAAAACCATCTGCCATGAACAAGAAAAACTGCCTTTCCTTTTTAATTTTTAGCTTTTTAGTACTTACAGCATTCCCCGGTTTTGCCCAATCCAAAATGTTGGGTAAAGGAGATGCGGCGCCCGTATTTACCGCGCCTGCCAGCCTTGCCGGCAGCGAGTTTAGTTTTTCTTTAAGAAAAGCGCTTGCTAAAGGGCCGGTTGTGGTTTACTTCTACCCCTCTGCTTATACCGGCGGTTGTGATGCCGAAGCTCATGCATTTGCCGAGATGAAAGAGAAATTTACAGCGGCAGGAGCCACCATTATCGGGATCTCCGGCGATGATATCCAGCGCTTGAATGCTTTTTCCGCTGATCCCAGTTATTGCGCGGGCAAGTTTGCGGTAGCCTCGGATGCCGACGGCAAGATCGCCGCAACCTATGGACTGGTCATCAATAAACCCACGGTTAGCATGAAAGACGTACGTGGCATTGAGTTTAACCATGGCTTCATCCCGCGTACTACTTATGTTATCGGTAAAGACGGTAAAATTATAGCGGTATTTTCATCAGATAATGACCATATTACACCTACCCAGCACGTAGAAAAATCACTGGCGATTGTAAAAGCGCTATAATTATGGGCCGAGGTTCAATTGTACGGTTCCAATCTGCGTGCATTTATAAGTTATAGTTCCCGCAGGGTCTTTCTAAGAAGGCCTTGCGTTTTCACATTCATAGTCTGCCGGGCTATCGCACTCAGGGTTCTCTGCGAGAGACCCTGAGTGTACTGAACAATCCTGTAGCTTATTATTTTACCTGAACCTTTCATACCGGGAAAAAGCCATACCAATTTGATAGGATTATTTGGCGACTATAATCCCCGGCAAATTAAAAAGCGCCTTAATTTAGTTTAAAGGCGCTTTTTGTTCAAAATTCCATCGCAGGCACTCTTTTGGTTGATCATGATCTGTCCGGAAATAAACCTCCCGGTCTACGATAAATCAACAAAATAAAATGGAAGGTGAACGAATAATTGTAAGGTTGGCACAACCTTCAGATAATGTTTATGCACAGCAAATTTCAGAAGAAACGGAACGCTCGGCAATTGCCAGGGGATCCGGGATTTCTAAAAGATCATTGGCATCAATCATCGAAAAAATTAATGCAGGTAAAGCGGTTATGGCCGTTTCTGATTGCGGCAGTTGGGTGGGCTTTTCCTATATAGAAGTTTGGGATAGCGGCAAATTAGTATCCAATAGCGGTCTGATCGTTTCCCCCGCTTACCGCGAAAGGGGTGTGGCCGCGTCCATCAAAGAGCAGGTTTTCAATTTATCCCGCGAGAAATATCCTGAAGCGGATATTTTCTCTATCACTTCGGGCCTGGCCATCATGAAACTGAATAGCCGCCTGGGCTTTGAGCCGGTGACTTACTCCGAGATAACGCATGACGAATCTTTTTGGGCGGGCTGCAAAAGTTGTGTTAACCACAACATCCTCGAAAGTAAAAACAGGGGTAACTGCCTGTGTACCGCCATGATGTTTAAGCCAACTAACCATAACTAATCTATAAAAACTAAAAAAATATCGATATGTCACTTCAGTTAATTGATGAAATTTTAGAAGGAGATCAGCAATTGTCGCACCTTGCCGATGATGCCTTAATGCTTTTAAAACAGTTGATCGCTACACCTTCGTTTAGCGGCGAGGAGCATAAAACGGCCGATCTGATCCGTGATTTTATGGAGAACAGGGATATCAGCACGATGAGGCTTTTCAACAATATATGGGCTTTTAACAAATTTTACGATCCCGCAAAGCCAACTATCCTGTTAAACTCACATCATGATACCGTAAAGCCTAATGAGGGCTATACCCGCAACCCGTTTTTTCCGGAGGAACGTGATGGCAAACTTTACGGCCTGGGCAGTAACGATGCCGGTGGCTGCCTGGTATCGTTAATGGCGGTATTCATTTATTTTTATAACAGCCCCAACCTGTGTTATAACTTATGCTTTGCCGCTACCGCCGAGGAGGAAAACACGGGTGATAATGGATTGAAGACATTATTGCCAATGCTTGGCCACCTTGATTTCGCCATTGTGGGCGAACCTACGCAAATGCAACTGGCAACCGCCGAAATGGGTTGCATGGTTTTGGATTGCACAGCCCATGGCACAGCCGGGCACGCCGCCAGGAATGAAGGTGTTAATGCCCTGTATAAGGCAATGGCCGACATCCAGTGGTTCAGTTCTTTTCAGTTTCCAAAAAGATCTGCTTTTATGGGGAATATAAAAATGACCGTTACAGAAATAAAAGCAGGTATCCAGCATAATATTATTCCTTCTGAATGCCATTTTACGGTAGATGTACGCCTGAATGACTGTTACACCCCGGGCGAGGTTTTAGCCATTATTAAAAATCACACTGTTAGCGATGTATTTGCGCGCCATGGTATTGTAAAACCATCCTGCATTGATCAGATCCACCCATTGGTTAGGGCAGGGATAGCGCTGGGGCGGAAGACATATCTATCGCCTACAAGTTCCGATCAGGGTTGGCTGGACGTGCCGTCATTAAAAATGGGGCCGGGCGATTCAGCGCGCTCGCACATGGCGAATGAATATATCCTGGTGGATGAAATCAAAGAAGGGATTAATATCTATGTCAGTTTATTAAAAACAATAGTGTATTGCCTTATTCACAACCCCGAAGAAGACAATGCTTAATATATCTTGATCCTTTATGGAAAAAAGAACGGAAAATATCAGCAAGAAACTTTTGCTGTATTTTAAAGAAGACATTGCAACGGATGATGAACTTAAATTAAAACTTAAAAGCATAGATGACAAAGTACAGCAAATGCTATTATGGAGTACCCTGTGTTCGGTATGGAGCTACCTGATATTGATCATATCAATTGCCAGGATCTATTCAAGCTTTAAGGGGGTGCATACTTTGATGCTTATCGGCAGCTTGATAAGTATGTATTTGCTGATGGGCATTTTAATCTACTTTGTTTGGAAAGGCATGACCTATAAGCGCAGCTATTTTTATTACGCGAATAAAACGTATTTAAAATATCAGCTTAATAAACTGTCTGCTCAGCGAAAATTGATATCGCTTTATCTGGTGGAGTATGCGGTATTGCTGGGAGTTGCCAGCATCTTCTTTTTTAGAGATATAAATCACGGGTTAAGCTACTTATTAAAAATAACCGCTCCGGTGAGTTTTATAACCTATGTGATAGGACTTTATTTCATATCGAATTCTACTAAACAGATAAAAAGCCTTGAATTGGTACACCGGCAGATCAATGATCTGTACGTGAAAAGCATCAATTCAAATTAATTGATACCATCAAATTTAATAGGATGAAAAAGGAATTATTAAAAATCCATTCGTGGATTTTTGTTTTAGGCGTAATTACGGCATTGTGTATTGCTATAATATGCGGCATACATTATTTTGAAAGTTGTAAATAATATTAATAAACTTTTAGTTTAGCAAGAAATAGAATTGAAACATGTTAACAGTGGAAAAGATCGGCGGCACATCCATGACTGCCCTGAAAGAGGTTATTAATAATATTATTTTATTTAACAGAAGCGGCGAGCAGTTATATAACCGGGTATTTGTGGTATCTGCTTTCGCAGGAGTGACTGATATGTTGCTTGAAAATAAAAAAACGGGAAAACCCGGTGTATATCACCGCATAGCTAAATACCAGGATTTTCATAAGCCTTTAAAAGAGTTAACCGCACAGTTAAAAAACCTGAATAAAAAGTATACAGAACTTGGGCTCGACCTTGCCGTGGCCGATACCTATATTGAAAAGCACATCAGCGAGGCCGGTAAATTTTTAGAGAACCTGGCGAATATATTAGCCTCAGGCTATGTGAGTAAGGAAGGAATATTACAGGCCGCCAGGGAAATACTTGCTTCAATCGGAGAAAGCCACTCGGCTTTTAATTTCACCAATATTCTGCAAAATATGGGTATCAAAGCTACCCTGATTGACTTGAGTGGATTTGGAGATCATAACGCCTACACGATTGATCAGCGGATAAAACATGCCTTTACAGGTGTTGATATTGCCAATACCATTTGTATTGTTACAGGTTACGCCAAAGGAACTGAAGGTATTATGCGGGAATTTGACCGGGGATATTCAGAGGTTACCTTTAGCAAGATAGCTATGTTTTTAAAACCACAGGAGGCGGTTATTCATAAAGAGTACCACCTGTCAACCGCCGACCCGGCCATTGTTGGGCTGGACAATTGCTTGCCGGTAGGTTTTACCAACTATGATATTGCCGACCAGCTTGCTGACGTAGGTATGGAAGCTATCCACCCGAAAGCTTCAAAGCCGCTGGAGATCAACGGGATAAACCTGCGTATTAAAAATACGTTTCAGCCCGCTCACCCGGGCACGTTGATCACAAAAGAGTTTATTTGCGAACATAAACGCGTTGAAGTGATCACCGGAACCGATAAGGTATTGGTGATTGATGTTTACGACCCCTCAATGGTGGGTAATGTTGGCAGCGACCTGGAAATAATGCAGATATTTAAAAAACATAATGTGAGCTATTCGTTTAAAGCTACAAGCGCCAATAGTATTTCAACAGTTATATGGGAGCGCGATTTTAACAAAAAGCTGATCGTTGACCTGGAAAATTTATTTGAAAAAGTAACCATCGAAAAAGTTGCCCTGGTATGTTTATTAGGTTCTAATATGGACCAACCCGGCCTGCTGGCGAAAAGTGCTTACGCATTAACCGAGCAGGGTATAAATATTAAAAGTGCCGGTTTTGCAATAAGAAAAGTGAACATTCAATATTTAATAGCGCGCGAGCATTTTAAAACAGCTATTGTTGCCATTAATAAAGCTATGGGTTAATGTTTTTAAACCATGATACAGATCACGAATTTAAAACCATTCAGAACGACTACCGATGACTAAATTAAATAAAATCAAAGAAAAAATACTGCATAATAGTTTCACATCTCTTTTTTCCGCAAAAAACCACGAGCAAATTCACCCATCAGAAGTTGCGAAAATACTTAATGGCCTGCCTGTTAAAACGGCTATCGAAGCATTCGTGTCGCAGCCCGGGCAATCGCAATTGCTAACTTTTAAATTCCTGGGTAAATATTTACAGAAATGCATGATAGAGGCAATGGCCCATGATCAAGCAACATTTCTCCTCAATAATTTAAATTCAACCGATAGGTATTCTTTTTTTTCTTCCATCAACGGTCTGCAGCGAAGCACGCTATTAAAATTATTGGATGATAAGAACCGTAAAGACACAGAGGATATGCTGGGTTATCCGGCGCAAAGTGTGGCCCGTTTGATTAATACTTCCTTTTGTACCATTAATAAAGATATGACCATCGCACAGGCAACAGAATACCTTCGTTTGCATCATGAAGATAATGACATTGCTGACGTAGTTTATGTAACGGACGGGGAGGGCAAGCTGATTGATGACATCCCGATAAGAAAACTGGTGCTTAATGAAAATTCCAAAACAATAAGGGAAATAATGGATGATCATTATATCAAATTGGTGATCGATAATTCCGTTGATGATGCTATAGCTAAATTTAAGCAATACAACCGTACTGTATTACCCGTAACCAATACGGATAACGTTTTGCTGGGAATTGTCACTATTGATGATCTGATTGATGTTGCTGAACAAAAAAGTACAAAAGAAATGCAGAAGTTTGGCGGGGTTGAATCTTTAGAATACCCTTATGTAAAGACGCCTTTATTTTCATTGATACGTAAAAGAGCCGGCTGGCTGATCATTTTATTCTTGAGCGAAATGCTGACAGCCACTGCAATGGGCCATTTTGAGGATGAGATAGCGACAGCGGTTGTATTAGCGTTATTTGTGCCGCTGGTCATATCAAGCGGGGGGAACTGCGGCTCGCAGGCGGCAACTTTAATTATACGTGCATTAGCCGTAAGAGAACTTACTATAAAAGACTGGTGGTACGTAATGAGGCGCGAATTATTTTCAGGCCTGATTTTAGGTATTATTTTAGGCGCTATAGGCTTTTTAAGGATTATTACCTGGCAGTACCTGCATTGGTATAATTACGGTGCAAGATATTTATTGATGGGTACCACTATCTTTTTCTCATTGATAGGCATTGTGATGTGGGGTACGTTAAGCGGCTCAATGATCCCAATCATATTAAAAAAATTAAAGTTTGACCCTGCAACTTCATCTGCACCTTTTGTAGCCACACTTGTAGATGTTACCGGGTTGATCATCTACTTTACAATAGCAGGCCTCATCTATTTGAAATAAAAAACAAGATAATTTAATCTTCAAAACCTATTCTCATTTCTCTCAGCGGGCAAGGTTCGTCAACAAGTCAAAAATTAAGTTATGCTGTGCCGGCATAGCCTTAACAAAGGGCATCGTTATTAAAAATAAATTTAAAAGTCCTTTAAAATCGCTGTTTGGGGCTTTTTGCTAATAAACGCGGCACCCATCCGCCAGTACAAAGTTTATAACTGCAAAAAAAGCAATAGTTGTATTCTAAGAGATATCCATAGCCCAGGGTTGTGAAATATTTTCTATGAATAATTGCAATAAGTTTATCTTTATGGCGTTGAAAAATTTAACGCGCAATTTCCTAATGATTGGCGTAACTGTATTTGCAGTACGTGCTTCTCATGCGCAATATATAACCCGTTCGGTAGTGTCTTCAGCGGGTGATACCTACAAAAATGCTGATGTTACGTTAAGTTTTGTTGCGGGCGAAGCTATAGGCGGCCTGTTATCCAATACAGAGATCAACCCCCACTTATATTTAACCACCGGCTTTGAGCAGCCCGACCTTGAAGTATCGCAGGTTTTGGCAAACTCGCCCAAATCACTGAGTATTTTTCCTAACCCGGCCAATGGCGGGGTAGTTAAACTTGCCTTTAACCATGTACCCGACGGAGTTTACACGATCAACGTGTTTGATGCCATGGGCAGGATCCTCCAATCGCAAACCGTAGATTATAAAGCTATAAATTATTATTACTTCCCGATTAATATATCCCATTACGCGGGCGGTGTTTATTTTGTACAGGTAGTCAACCCAACCCTTTTCCACGGCGAGGTTAAACTGGTTAAATATTAAAAAAACATAAAACTGAACGAACTATCACAATTATATAGGGATATATGAAAAAACTTTTACTTCTTGTAATACTCTTCATCTTCATCTGTGGCGGAAAGTCATTAGCGCAATCGCAGGCCTTTAAGTACCAGGCGATCGTGCGTGGCTCAAACGGAGCCTTGCTCACCAATAAGCAGATTAATGTCAGGCTGTCCATTCTTACAGGCTCGCCGACAGGCACGGTTGAGTACCAGGAAACACAAACGGTAACTACGGATACCTACGGCCTGTTTGTCATTAGTGTGGGCAACGGCAATGTTACCCAGGGGAGTTATGCCGGCATCAACTGGGCATCGGGCCAAAAATATATTCAAACAGAGGTTGACCTGGGGTCAGGTTATGTGCTGCTGGGTGCATCAGAGTTATTGAGTGTCCCCTATGCTATCTATTCGTTTAACCCGGGCGGATCCAAAGGAGTTACCGGGGCAACAGGCGCTACAGGCCCGCAGGGACCAGCAGGTACCAATGGCGCACAGGGAATTCCGGGAACACCCGGAGCAATAGGCCCTGTAGGCCCGGCCGGTGCGCAGGGCCTACAAGGTGCAACTGGTGTTACGGGAGCTACCGGCGCAACAGGTGTTACGGGGTCACAAGGTATTCAAGGCATACAGGGTGCAACCGGTGTTACAGGAGTAACAGGTTTGCAGGGTATTCAAGGTGTACAGGGTGCAACAGGCGTTACGGGGTCACAAGGGATACAGGGCATTACGGGAAACACCGGTGCACAGGGTATTCAGGGCATAACAGGAAATACAGGAGCTCAAGGTGTTCAGGGTGTTACAGGATTGCAGGGCATACAGGGTGTAACAGGTGTTACAGGTGCTCAAGGCATACAGGGTGCAACCGGTGTTACAGGAGCAACAGGTTTGCAGGGTATTCAAGGCATACAGGGTGCAACAGGCGTTACGGGTGCACAAGGTATCCAGGGAATACAGGGTGTAACCGGTACTGCAGGTGCTGTTGGTGCGACGGGCAATACTGGTTTGCAGGGTATTCAAGGCATACAGGGCGCAACGGGTGTTACGGGAGCACAAGGTATTCAGGGTATTCAGGGTGTAACCGGGGTTACAGGCTCACAGGGTATTCAGGGTGTAACCGGATTGACAGGCGCTCAAGGTATAACTGGTGCGACTGGTTCTACCGGAGCACAGGGCATTCAGGGTACAACTGGGGTTACTGGAGCAGAGGGTATTCAGGGTGTAACCGGGGTTACAGGCTCACAGGGTATTCAGGGTGTAACCGGATTGACAGGCGCTCAAGGTATAACTGGTGCGACTGGTTCTACCGGAGCACAGGGCATTCAGGGTACAACTGGGGTTACTGGAGCAGAGGGTATCCAAGGTGTAACCGGGGTTACAGGCTCACAAGGTATCCAGGGAATACAAGGTGTAACCGGAGTAACGGGCGCTCAAGGCATTCAGGGCATAACAGGAAATACAGGTGCTCAAGGCATTCAGGGTGTAACCGGAGTAACAGGCGCTCAAGGAATTCAAGGCATAACTGGAAATACAGGTTCTACCGGTATTCAGGGTATCCAGGGTGTAACTGGGGTTACAGGTTCACAGGGTATTCAAGGCATTCAGGGTGTAACCGGAGTAACAGGCGCTCAAGGAATTCAGGGCATAACAGGAAATACAGGTGCTCAAGGCATTCAGGGTATCCAGGGTGTAACTGGGGTTACAGGTTTACAGGGTATTCAAGGCGTTACTGGCAATACAGGCGCAACTGGCGCAACAGGGTCTACCGGGGTAACTGGTTCTACCGGCATTCAGGGTATCCAGGGTATTACAGGCGCAACTGGGTCTACCGGGGTAACTGGTTCTACCGGAGCGCAGGGTATCCAGGGTGTAACCGGGGTTACTGGCGCAACAGGGTCTACCGGGGTAACTGGTTCTACCGGCGCACAGGGTATCCAAGGTGTAACCGGGGTTACAGGCGCTACTGGTTTACAAGGTATTCAGGGCATTACCGGCAATACGGGTGATATTGGTGCTACGGGTGTAACGGGTTCTACCGGAGCACAGGGTATCCAAGGTGTAACTGGGGTTACTGGTTCACAAGGTATTCAAGGCATTACTGGTAATACAGGTGTAGTTGGTGCTACGGGAGCAACCGGTGTTACAGGTGCGCAGGGCCTACAGGGTGCAACCGGTGTTACAGGTTCTGTTGGTGCAACCGGCGTTACGGGCACTACCGGAGCAACCGGCGCTATTGGTGCAACTGGTGTTACGGGTTCACAAGGTATTACTGGTGTGACCGGTGCAACTGGCGTGACCGGTGCTACTGGCGTGACCGGCGCAACAGGTACAACCGGTAATGGTTACGGCCCTTTTACTTCTGCTTCCGCAAACAGTACAAGTTATGGCTCAAAAACTTTCACGGTCTCCACATACCCATTTGCATATACAGTCGGTTCACGTATTCGATTCACATCGTCCACAACTCCTAGTGACTATGTGGAAGGTATTGTCACGAACATAATCGGTGCAAGCATTACGCTTACTATAGATACCTATCACGGCCCGGGAAATCCTACCTATACCTCGTGGAATTTAAATATAGCAGGAAATCCGGGCTCAACCGGAAATACGGGTGCGGTAGGTTCACCAGGAAATGCAGGTGCTACCGGAGCAGGTCTAACAGCAAGCACAACCAATACTGCAGGCCAGGTATACATAACAGGTACGGGTGGGGCTATACCAACTGCGCCAACAAGCTTATCAGGCGATGTAAGCAGTGTTTCCAGTACAGGAGCTGTTTCACTTGCTACAACAGGGGTTACAGCTGGTAGTTATGGTATTTTGGGGGGAGCATCACTTTTTACGGTAGACGCCAAAGGCCGTGTCACCTCGGCGACAAATACTACGCTTAGCCTTACCTCCGCGCAATTTGCTGGCCAGGGTGCTGGCACTAACAGTGTATTGCATGGCAGCGGAGGTGGGAACCTGACATTTAGTAAAGTAGCTACGGGCGATATATCAACAACAGGTGCTGCAACCGGTAATGCACTTACTTATAATGGCACCAGCGTTGCGTGGGCTCCTCCCTCACCTATATTGACTATAAATCCTGTTTCTTCATCAAGTTTTTATATACCATCAACAAATGCGAAAAGCTTATATTTAATCAGTCAGGATGGCCCTACATATTATGTAGGATTGCCTGCCGCATCTTCATTCGTGGCAGGGCAGGTTGTCATAATTATGCAAACAGTCACTCCAAATTCAGGCATTACGATAATTACGTCAGCAGCAGCCGACAGAATATATGACCCGGCTTACCAGGTTGTTAATAGTACTTCTGACACAATATTTGGTGTTATTCGCCTGGTAAGTGATGGCGTGAACAAATGGTATGCGTTTTAACATAAATTAATTAGCTATAGCGTAACAATTATAAATAATTAAGCGGCTATTAAGTAATCGCAGGGTCTGTTGAAGAAGATCCTGCGATTACAATTATTGATCACTCACCGAATTCAGATTTGCTGCGCTATCAAATTCCCCCGCGTAAGGGATAAAAGTGGATACCGGCCTTCGCGCCTAAAGCCTGCAGGCATAAAGAACGGATAACCCCGGCCCGCTTCTATCGGCGGGGTAGGCCAAAACGTCAACAAGAATTAAAAGTCCCTCACAATCGCTGTTCGGGACCTTTTTGCTTTTAATTCCTCATCATATATTAAATACTAATGGGGGTACACAAACCTAATAAGTTAAATGGCTGTACTTAATGGTTTTATGCTAAAGTATGTTAAAGTGTGTAATTAGTTTGCCTGTTGCGCGCCTAAAATTTGATATTTACATATCGAAAACTTAAATCAATGCAGTATAGAAAAATTAATACTTTATTAGGCTGGCTGTGTTTCGCCATCGCTTCCATCAGTTATATCCTCACTCTCGAACCTTCTGTAAGCTTTTGGGATTGCGGGGAATTCATTGCCTGCGCTTACCGCCTGCAAGTGGCCCACGAGCCCGGTTATCCGGTTTTCGCCATGCTGGGCAAGGCATTCTCGCTCTTGTCGATGGGTAACAATGCTAAAGTGCCTTATTTTACCAATATGGGTTCGGCATTGGCAAGCGGCAGTACTATTATGCTGCTGTTCTGGTCTATCACCGCGCTATGTAGAAAACTGATTGCTTATAAAGGCGAAGAAGATGCGGATCAGTCAAAAGTATACCTTATTATGGGTGCGGGTTTGGTTGGCGCTCTGGCTTTCGCTTATACCGATACCTTTTGGTTCTCTGCTGTGGAAACTATCGTGTTTGCCTGGTCGTCATTCTGCACTGCGCTGGTATTTTGGGCAATATTAAAATGGGATGCCCATGCCGATGATCCGGGCGCCGATAAATGGATCGTTTTTATTGCTTACGTAATTGGTTTATCCATTGGGATCCACTTATTGAATTTGCTCACAATCCCGGCCTTGGCACTGGTTTATTACCTGCGCCGAACGCAAAGGATCACCCTTAAAAACGCGCTTTTAGCCATTTTGACGGGTATTGTTATCCTGGTATTTGTGCAATATGGTATCAGGAATTATACGGTTATCGGTATAGCTTATTTCGATCTGTTTTTTGTGAATACATTAGGGATGGGCTTCGGCAGCGGCGCGGCAGTATTTATCGTATTGCTGATCGCGTTACTGATCGCGGGCTTATACTATACCACTAAATACAAAAAGCCAATGCTTAATTTAGCGTTTTTGTGCTGCACATTTATTTACCTGGGTTATAGTTCGTTTGCTTATATTCCTATCCGCGCCACCGCCAACACTGATCTGGATAATAACCACCCGGATAATGCCTTTATCCTGAATAGTTATTTAAACCGCGAGCAATATGGTGAAACGCCATTACTGTACGGTCCGTATTTTGATGCGAAGGCTATCGACCAAACCGACGGCGCTACAATTTACCGTAAAGGAAAAACCCAATATGAGGTTGCCGGTAAAAAACAAAAGCTTATTTATGATCATAACACCATACTGCCACGCATGTACATTACCCAGGGAGACCAGGATTACGCGAGCGCTGTACAGTTTTATACGTCGTGGTTAAACCTGCCGCAGGGGCAGTCGCCAACTTTTGGCGATAACCTGAAATTCCTGTTCAGCTGGCAGATCTACCAGATGTACTGGCGCTATTTCTTCTGGAATTTTGTGGGCCGTTACAATGATGCCGAAGGCATGGCCAGCATGACCAGTATTGATGGCAACTGGACGTCGGGGATTTTTGATGGCAGTAAGCATCTGCCAAAATCAGTAATAGGCGGCGACCCATCAAGGCCTTTGGAAGGTGTTACTTATACGCCACTATTCGCCCTGCCGTTAATTATTGGGTTGTTTGGGTTGATATACCATTTTAACCGCCGCAAGGAAGACGCGCTGGTGGTTACACTGCTATGGTTCTTCACCGGAATCGCGATTGTGCTTTATGTGAACCAGCCCAACATACAACCCCGCGAACGCGATTACAGTTATGTGGGCTCCTTTTACGCCTTCGCTATTTGGATAGGGATTGGCGTTGTTGCCATTGCTGATGTATTGCGCAAAAAACTTAGCGCTAAAGTTGCTGCTTTTGCCGCCACGGCAGTTTGCCTGTTGGCTGGCCCGGTTGTATTAGCTAAAGAAGAATGGAAAGACCATGACCGCTCCACCAAAATGGTTCCGCATGATATGGCTTATAATTACCTGAACTCGTGCCCAAAAAATGCCATTTTGTTTTGTTATGGCGATAATGATACCTACTCGCTATGGTATGATCAGGAAGTGGAAGGCATTCGCCCGGATGTGCGCATTGTAAACCTGAGTTTGTTCTCGGGCAGCTGGTATATCAGGCAAATGACACGCAAGATGAATGAATCCGCACCGCTGCCGATCACCATGCCGTATGAAAAATATGAGGATGGCGTGCGCGATGTGATCTATTTTGATGACAGGAAAATTCCCGGCTATACCGAGTTAAGTGACGTGTTTGATTTCATTACATCGGATAACCCGGCTACCATGGCGCAGTACCAAAACGGCGAGTCGGCTAATTATCTGCCTACAAAAAACTTTAAGATCACGATTAATAAGGATGAGGTTATCAAAAGTGGCGTAGTGCCGGATAGCGACAGGGCGAGATTGACGGATACTTTGAAATTTAAGTTCCCGCCTAATTATGTTACCAAGGAGAATTTAGCCATGATCGATATCCTGGCGCATAACCACTGGAAACGCCCTATCTGTTTTACATCAACCGTTGGCGATGAAAATATGATCGGCTTAGAGCCCTATTTGTATAAAGAAGGTTTTGCCTATCATTTAATACCTTTTACGCCGGATACCACCTTAAAAAATCAAAGGGAAAATGTGAACGCCATGGTGATGTACGATAATGTAATGAACAAATTTAAGTGGGGTAATTTTAAAACCGCCAAATACCTGGATCATGAAGCCAAATTTATGTCGTATACCAGTTTGCTCTCCGCTTTCCTTGATCTTACACAGGCATTAACGGCGCAAAAACGCCCCGACCTGGCGTTAAAAGTATTAGCCAAATATGACCAGGAGCTACCCGACCTTAACCCGTATATACAGATTGAGGGTAAAAAGTTGTACCTGGCCCAGGCGGCGTACCGGCTGAATGATGTAGTGATCGGCAATAAGATCTCTAAAGACATTGACGATTACCTGACAGATCAGCTGGATTATAACTATTACCTGCTGCAAAATAACAGCGGACAGATAGATCCGGAAACTATAGAGATCGGCGTTCAGGTTCTAGGTGGTTTGGCCCAGTTTACTAAGGATGGTCACCAAAACGAACTATCTGACAAGTATGCCGCGCAGTATAAAGACTACGCGGGTAAGTTTGCCAGTGTATTGAGCCAGGCACAACGATAGCAATAAACAATTAATTAAATTTGTGTTTCGCATAGCCTCCCGGCAAAATTGCGAAATACAATTGACATGCTTAGTTTAGGTAATGGAATTAACGTTGAATTAATTGAGGCTATTTATAAGTAATCGGCAAACCTAATTGTGAAAATGTTTTCACAACCTCGGCGGCAATTATCGAATTTCCTTTGTCCGATGGATGCAGGCCGTCATAGGTTAATCCAATTGCTTTTTTGGGGTAGGGATAATCGTCGTTGGAAGGATTGAATGGGATTTTGGCGGCTTCGGGATATTGATAATTTACATATTGGCCGGTAGCGGGATCTTTTAAGCGTTTAAAATTAACCAGTTTATTAAAGCTTAGTGCAGGGTTGTGGTACAGGTCAATAACCGGGATGTGTTCGTAATGGTCTATGGAATCTATCGCGTTGGCAAATGATTCCAAATATTGGCCGTTTTTGGCTTTGTATGATCCATATGAATTGTTTTTTGGATCATTGATATAAACAAAATCTGCCCTTTGCATCGGTGTGATCAACACTATTTTTGCCTGCGGATTTAAGGTGCGGATCTTATTAATAATTATGCGGAATGAGGCATATACCGACTTGTTGCCCTTGTTTTTAATATAATCTTTCAAATTGCCAAGAGGCCTGCCTTGCCACCAATCATTAGTTCCTAAAAAAATAGTGTAGATATCCGCTTTCACCAGCCCCAGGCTATCTATTTGCTGGGCGATGTTACCCGATGTCCAACCATTATATCCTTTATTAATGTAATGCAAATTATTAAAATGTTCCACCACCCTGGTTAAATAGCCTTTGCTTACACGATTGCCGGTTTCATTGGTGTGGTCATTTAAGTAAGTGATGGAATCACCGATTGCCACCCAGGTAATTTCCCGGGTTTTAAAAGAGCTTAATAAAAGCACCGCAAATAATAAAAAGGTGAATCTTGAATTGGTAAAACTCATTTGGCATCAGTTTATGGTTTAAATATAAGGATAAGCATCATTTACACGCCATTTTTTGATTCCCGTATATACACAGAAAAGTATCCGTACGCTGCGTGAACGTCGCCGACTTTATTAAGCCACGAAAATTACTATGTGCTATAAGACGAATTTTATGATGGATTTGCAGCGAACGGATGTTTAAGAAATATCAATAATACAGGTATCAGTAGAAAAGGTACTTCTGATAATGCCGACTTCATATCGCCGATCATTAACCAGCGGACGATCAAAAATAAAAACAGGCAGATGTTTAAAATATTAGCAAACAAAAATGTTTGTGGCAGTAATAAGAGTATGCCGGCTAGTATGGTTAAAACAGCAAGTATAGTTAATGTACGCTCACTAAACTTTAATTTATCCTTGAGTTGAACAAAAGGTCCGGTATCGCCGTGTTTAATATTCAAACCTTTTAATCCAACCCGGGTTCCCATAAAGGCAGAGATAAGGATAAGAATGCCGCTGATTATTTTGATGATCATGATTGATATTATTTGATAACAAAACTATAGGCATATGCTACCGATAGTTGCAAATATCAATCCATAGTTTACCAAATTCAAATAGCTATAGTGCTCACGAAGAACAAATCACATCTTTATTTCTTTAATTCCTTTTTAACATCCTTAGCCAAATCGCCGGCAACATTTATAGCCGCTCTCAATCTTTCGGGCGTTACACCAAATGTGCCTGCCCAAAAATCGAGCGCGTAATCATCTTCAATATCAATAGTACGGGTGTCGGCTATCGAAGGTTTAATTTTTCGTTCCATTTGATATTATTTTTCTAAGTATGTTTCAATTGCGGCCGCAGAGTTACCAACTGCTTTTACAGCTGTTTTTAAACGCTCTGTACTTACGCCAAACTTTGTCGACCAGTATTTCACTTCATAATTTTCACTGGTATTGATAAGGTCCCTGTCGGGGGAGCTGATGTTTTCCTTGTTGTCCATAATTTAATTTATAATTAATTATTTTACAACATTGCCTGTCCATTATAGTTTGAATACTAATGGATAATATTTATTCCCATTCTGCCTGTTAGGGTTTAGTGCGGGTGAGTATGGGCACAAGCTGGAGCTCTTTCTCGCGAATAATAACTTATGCCGTCTGTTTATTTCCTCTGATTAAGCTATTAGCCAAGATCAAAGCCAGTAAACTTACTGCCGCCGCGAAAGCTAAGTAATAGCCTACGTAAGGTAATCCATAGCTTTTTGCCAGCATGGTAGCCAGGTATGGCGTGAATGATGCGCCTAATATCCCCGCCAGGGTAAAACATAATGATGCCCCTGTGTAACGCACAGCTGGCGGAAAAATTTCGGCCAATGTAGTGCCAATCGGCCCATAAGTTAAGCCCATTAAAAACATACCTACAACCTGGAACGCGACTGTTATATAAAAATTACCTGTGTTAAAAAACGGCGCAAAAAATAAACCGAACAGCAAAATAGCTGCACTGGCAAACATCAGCATATTAGCCCTCCCAAGGCGATCGGCAATTACCGCGGATAGCGGGATGCCTATACCAAAAAATATCATCGAGATCATCTGCGCTATTAAAAAACTGCTCTTTGAGTAATGTAGTGCCGTGGTCGCCCAACTCAAGGTAAAAACGGTCATCAAATAAAATAGTAAAAACGTGGTAACAGTTGCTAAAGTGCCTAATATAACGGCCTTAGTATGCCTGGCAAAAACATCAGATATCGGGAGTTTAACAAAGGCGTCGCTCTTTTCTACCTTTAAAAATTCCGGAGTTTCGGTTATTTTTAAACGAACGTATAAACCTATCCAAACTAATAACGCGCTGGCAATAAAGGGTATTCTCCAGCCAAAATCAATAAATTGCTGTTCGGTCAGGTTTTTGCTTAATAAAAGAAATGTTCCGCTTGATAATAAAAAACCGATTGGAGCGCCCAATTGGGGGAACATACCGTACCAGGATTTTTTGCCTTCAGGCGCATTTTCGGTAGCCAATAAAACAGCTCCGCCCCATTCGCCCCCTAATCCTAATCCTTGCCCAAAACGGAATAGCGCCAGTAAAAGCGGTGCAGCAATGCCAATTGAATGATACGAAGGTAACAAACCAATAGCTACGGTTGATGGTCCCATAGTCATTAATGCGGCAACAAGTGTAGCTTTACGCCCTTTGCGATCACCGAAGTGGCCGAAAAGCGCCGCGCCGATGGGCCTGGCAATAAATGCTATGGCAAATGTGGCAAATGAAGCCAATATAGCGGCGGCAGGATTACCCGCAGGGAAAAACAATTTTGGAAAAACCAGCACCGCGGCGGTGGCATAAATATAAAAGTCGAAAAACTCAATAGTGGTGCCAATGAGGCTGGCTGTAAGTATGCGCCTTACCGGGTTTCCTGTATTGCTCATGGTTTTGGATAGTTTAAATTAAAGCAAACCCAAACATATCATATTCCCATTAAAATTGCTAATGGATTTGTTAGCGAATTTTTTTAACAACGAGGTGTAATCCATTCAGAATGGTATATATTTATCCTTAATTATCATGGTTAATGCTTTATAATTCCCTCCAGTTCCTGCTGTTCTATATTATCATAACCATAACTTATTGGTATTTACCTAATAAGCACCGGTACTTATTATTACTGATTGGGAGCTGTTACTTTTACATGGTTTTTGTGCCATCCTATATCCTCATTATTGGCTTTACCATCGTTATAGATTATATAGCAGGCATCTGTATAGAAAAAGCAGCCAATAAACCGTTGCGAAAGTTGCTGCTGATCATAAGCCTGGTATCTAATATTGGCGTATTGGTATTCTTCAAATACTTCAATTTTTTTAATGGCGCGCTTGATCACCTGCTGCATCTTTCGGGCCATCATACGCCGTTCCCGTTTGTTACCATGTTGCTGCCGATTGGCTTGTCGTTTCATACTTTCCAGGCCATGAGTTATACAATTGAAGTTTACAGGGGCAACCATAAAGCTGAAAAGCATTTTGGTATTTATAGCCTGTACGTAATGTTTTACCCGCAACTGGTTGCAGGGCCAATTGAGAGGCCGCAAAATATTTTATGGCAATTTCACAAAAATCACGATTTTGATTTTGAGAAGTTAAAAAGCGGTTTAATGCAGATGGCTTTTGGGTTATTTAAAAAAGTAGTGATTGCCGATAGGCTGGCTGGGATTATAGATAAAGCCTACGCCGACCCAAAATCGCAAAATGGGTTTACGTTCTTTATTATCAGCCTATTGTATTCCTTTCAGATCTATTGCGACTTTTCGGGTTATACCGATATTGGTATTGGCGCGGCCAAAACAATGGGTATTAAGCTGGTTGAAAATTTTAATGTGCCTTATTTGTCCCGTTCCATAGGTGAATTTTGGAGCCGCTGGCATATGTCGCTGTCCACCTGGTTCAGGGATTATTTATATATCCCTCTAGGCGGTAACCGGGTAGGTACTGCAAGGAGGTGTTTTAATATAATGGTGGTGTTTTTGATCAGTGGCCTTTGGCATGGCGCCAACTGGACCTTTATGATCTGGGGGTTATTTCACGGGGTGCTTTTAATGATAGAGAACGCTAAAAATTCGATCTTTAAAAAAATGCGGTTGGTTATTCGCTCAAACCCTTTCATCAGGCTTACGCAAACCATAAGTATATTTTTGCTGGTATCCTTTGCCTGGATATTTTTCCGCTCGCCGGATCTGCATACCGCAAGTGTGGTATTTGCTGAGATATTTAGCAAGTCGTTTTTCGGCAAGTTTAATTTTGCCCTGGTTAGTGGTAATATGTTGTGTTTTACGGCGCTGTTAATTGTAGTTTTGCTTGTAAAGGAGCGCTTTATGCTGGTTATTCCTACCGCAAATACCCGTTTGTTTTTTTTATCCATCAGCTTATTGCTGATGACTTGCTACATTTTTGGTGTATTTGATAATAAAGAATTTATCTATTTTCAGTTTTAATTATGGCTAAATTTTTTGGTTTATCGGTATTAATTATCTGCATAGTAATTTATGCAATAAGCCTTAGCGATAATTTAACAAATATATTGAGTGCAGATAGATTTCAGCCGGGTGCGATTTTAGGATCAGACAGGTTTAAATACGGCGACCTGTACGGGATGAGTTATTTGCCTTATTTCAGGAAGACTTATCCAACAGAAAACCCCATTCCGCTGCCCGAAGCTACACATGCTAAAAACATCAACCTGTACACAATTTGCGATAGCTATTTTTGGGGATTTTATAAGAGTAAAGATTTTTTTGTTGGGGTTAACAAGCTAACAATCGCTAAAACCAATATCAAACAATCCATCGTGGCTGATCTGGATCGTTCCAAAAAAAATATATTGTTGCTGGAATTTTCCGAAAGGAACCTTGATATGGTTTTATCAGATACCAATTATGTTAAAAATATGCTTATAGCATCCGGCTCAGATGTTTTGCCCAAAACCAATATATTTAATCTGAAGTCATTTATTAATAATTCTGTATTCAATAGAAAAGTTAGTGATAATATTCAGCTAAACTTGTGGGACTATTCTATATTTTCCCCGATAAAGGAATTTAAAGCCTGGATTAATTATAAGCTGTTTAACATAGTTGATAAGGATGTTGTAGTGGCATCAAACCGTAAACAATTATTTTATGTGATCACTACGGATTCAAGCCAGACTACAAGTTCATTCAAGTTGTTTTCGGATAAACGTATCAACTTTTTAGTCGATAATTTAAATAAGGTAAGCGCGCAAGCTATAAAGATGGGATTTGATAAAGTATATCTTACTATTGTACCTAACCCTGTTTCAATTTTAGAGCCGGGTTACTTAAAATTAAAATATAACCACTTAACAGCGCGTTTTCAAAACTCGCCTCAATTGCATGTTACCTATATAAACCTGATACCTGTACTTACTAAAAACAAAAATAAAGTTTATTACAGATCAGACACCCATTGGAATAATACGGGCGCAGGCATATGGCTCAACTTATTCAACGCTGAATTGGCTAAATATTAGTTGTTTTATTCATTCCATCCATAAAAAAATTTATAACTAATTACTTGCAAATGAGGATGTTTATTATGTAAATTTATACTACCAATTAGGCTTTAACCTAAGTTTCAGGAGAATTGTTATGAAAAAGAAAACTGCCCAGGTTTCTCAGCCCGATAAGGCCGAAACTAGTAACATTGAACTGTTAATCGTCCAAAATTCAAACCCCAAAATTTACCGCAACCATAATGTGTTTGATTGCCACACACATACACATGGCCGGGTAAATAAATTTCCGTTCGGAAGCAGCCACGGGCCTTTGTTTTTTTAAGGCGGGTTTAATAATTGAAGACGTTAAATGCCGGCGATAAACCGGCCCTGGATTTTTATGCGAGGATAGGAGTAGCATTTATAATGCTGGTTGAACTGCCCGGGTAAATATAGCGGATTCGCCCTTGCTGCTTGGCACCGGAGCCGGGTCTTCAATGTGTTTATAGCTATAAAACTACCATTCAAATGGTCTTATAATCGCTTACCCGTTAGCCACCAATTTATTTACACTCCTGTAAACAAAAGTGTTAAATATGTGCCTGCGCGCAAAGCGTCCCGGCGAATCGGCGTTGATTAGTTTGCGGTAGGTTTCTTTTGGTACATCGAAGTATTCGTACACATTCTCATCGCTGAAATAGATCTTCAGTACTTGTGATTTATATTCAAAATCAACAATACCAGCATTAGCGGTGGTGTTGTTATATTCTTCTGAAGATGATTCAACGGTCTCAGGGGCTATGCTCACCAAAAAGTGGTAAGCCTCAATAATGGTTTTGCTTTTTTCTTCGGCTTCCAGCTTAGCTTCAGGGCTTTCCTGGAATTTATCGGGGTGCCAGGTTTTCATCATTCCGCGGTAAACGGTTTTCAGTTCCTGTAATTCCGCTTCCTTGGTTACACCTAAAAGTTTCCTGTAGTCAACAATTTTTTTCATAATATCTATTCGCTTGTATTAAATTTTATTGATGAACAGATACCAATTATTGATCCAGGCCTTTCCAAAAATAATTTTGCAAAGGTACGCTTTTGAAAGTCAATAATTTAGAAAAATTTAAAAAGGTAATAGGGGATTAATATTAATTACTCATCTCCCAAATCTTCACAGCCTCCAAAGCTTCCTTCACATCATGCACACGCAAAATATTGGCACCTTTGGTTAGGGCAATGGTATTCAATGCGGTTGTTCCGTTTAAAGCATCTTCGGCGGTAGTGCCCAATTCATTATAGATCATCCGCTTGCGCGATATCCCCACCAGTAGTGGCAATTGCAGCACATTAAAATCCTGTAATCGTTTAATCAACTCATAGCTGTGCATTGCTTTCTTGGCAAAACCATAACCGGGATCAAGAATTACATCTTTTACGCCCAATTTGAGTAGCTGATGATATTTGGTATTGAAATAATCAAACACTTCGGCAAATACATCTTCATATTCCGCCTGCTGCACCATGTTTTGCGGCGTGCCTTTCATGTGCATTAAAATATAGGGCACCTGTAATTTAGCAACGGTCGCAAACATATCCGGGTCCAGTTCACCGCCGGAAATATCATTGACAATATGCGCCCCTGCTTTAATCGCCGCTTCCGCAACCCGTGCCCTAAAAGTATCTATCGATAAAACAGCATCCGGAAAAATTGCTGTAATTGCTTCAATTGCAGGTATCAGGCGGTCAGTTTCTTCCTGTGCCGATATATCCTTTGCGCCGGGGCGAGATGAGTAGGCGCCGAGGTCTAAGAATGCGGCTCCTTCGCTTAACATCTTGCCTGCCTGCGCTAAAACTGCTTCAACATCCTGCTTTCGGCTACCGGCGTAAAAAGAATCGGGCGTAAGGTTGATAATGCCCATAACCTTTGGGCTGCTCAAATCTATCAATTTGCCCCCTGCATTTAGGGTTACCTTTTTATGAAAAAACGTATCTTTAGCCACAGATTTTTTATTGTAAAGGTAATTATATCTTTATAAATTGATATCGGTAACAAAACATACATTACAATACTTTGAGCAATACATCAATAGAATACGACGCGGTAATTAACATTTGTAAAGGGCTTTTCATCAAAAAAACCCATGATTATGGCACGGCCTGGCGCATCCTTCGCCCGGAATCCATAACCGACCAGATATTTATCAAGGCGCAGCGTATCCGTACCCTCGAAGAAAAAAAGGTATCCAAAGTTGATGAAGATATCACCAGCGAATACATCGGCATTGTAAATTATTGCGTGATTGCCATGATGCAGCTGGAATCAACTACAGAAACACCACTTGAGCTGCCTGCAAATCAGGCCGGGAACATGTTTGATGCCAATGTTAAAGAAACTAAAGACCTGATGCTCGCCAAAAACCACGATTATGGCGAGGCCTGGCGCGATATGCGCATCAGCTCCCTAACCGATTTGATCCTGATGAAGCTTTTACGTGTAAAACAGATCGAGGATAACAAAGGCCAAACGCTTGCATCCGAAGGCATTAAGGCTAACTACCAGGATATGCTAAACTATGCGGTTTTTGCGTTAATAAAGCTTACCCCCGTTTCGTAACATCATGGCAAAAACTAAGGCAGGTAATAGTTCGTCAATTATATGGGTATCGCGCATATTAGTGGGCCTGCTGTTTATTTTTTCAGGGCTGATAAAAGCTAACGACCCACTTGGTTTTTCGTATAAGCTTGAAGAATATTTTGAAGTTTTCCATGTCACTTTTTTAAATAACCTTGCCCTGAGCATGGCGATTATTTTATGCGCATTTGAGATGATCTTAGGTTTCGCACTGCTCATCGGTGTACGCGCTAAACAGGTAGCCTGGGGATTGCTTTTGCTGATTATTTTCTTTGCGTTTTTAACCTTTTACTCTGCCGTATTTAAGGTGGTAACTACTTGTGGTTGCTTTGGCGATGCGATAGTGCTCACACCATGGCAGTCGTTTAGCAAGGACCTGATTTTATTGTTGCTGATCATCATCCTATTCCGCAACCGCGACAGCATAAATCCCCTGTTCAAACCCAAAACAGGCGATTATTTATTGGTGATAGCAACAGTTATATTCTTAGGTGTTGGGTTTTATACCTACAACTATTTGCCTGTATTTGATTTCCTGCCATATAAAGTAGGCGCTAATATAGCGGATGAAATGAAGATCCCGTCGGGTGCGCCTGTGGATGAGTACGAGGAAATCTACCAGCTAAAGAATAAAGCTACCGGAGCCACCAAATCCATGAATGATAAGGAGTACATAAAAAGCAATATTTGGAAAGATGCCAACTGGCAGGTTATCGGCAACCCGGAGTCGCGTTTGGTGAAGAAGGGTTTTACGCCAAAGATCCAGGATCTTTCAATCCAGGATGCACAGCGGAATGATTATACCAAAGAATTGTTATCGAACCCATTCTATAGTTTAGTTATTGTAACCGATGATCTCCATAAATCAAATTTGACTGCACTAAGCAGCCTGAATGCGCTTTGCATCAACCTGATCCAAAACTATAACATGCGCACCATCATACTTACCTCAAATTCCGCTGCGGATGCCGAAGCTTTTGCCAAAGCGCACAAATTGGTAAGCGAAATTTATTATGTAGATGGCGTTCCGCTAAAATCAATGGTGCGTGCTAACCCGGGCGTAATGTTGTTGAAAAACGGCACTATCATCAACAAATGGCATTACCACACAGTGCCTACCTATGATGAAATGGTAAAACAATATTTCCAAAACCAATAAATAATGACCGCCTATCTGCTGCGCAAACTGGGCTATGGAATAGCAGTAATGCTGGGTATTGTGGTGGTGGTATTTTTCCTGTTCAACGTGTTGCCGGTTGATCCTGCCCGGATGACACAGGGCCAGCGCGCCGATGTGCAATCTTTAGCCAATGTTCGTAAGGAATTTGGGTTAGATAAGCCCGTCCCGGTACAATTCGCTTATTATTTGAATGATCTTTCGCCAATTGGTATCCATGCCAATAATATCGGGGAACAACATCGTTATCACTACGTAAAGCTATTTCCGGTTTCAGCCACGAATATTATCGCCCTAAAATGGCCTTACCTGCGGCGCTCGTATCAAACCCGTAAGGACGTTACGTCGCTTTTGATAGAGGTTGTGCCTAACACGCTGGTATTGGCTACAACGGCTATGCTGTTTGCTATTATCATCGGTGGCTTTTTGGGCATCATGAGCGCAGTACATCAAAATACTTGGGTCGACAGGTTTGCAGTCGGGTTTTCGATCGTGGGGATTTCCGCACCATCATTCTTCGCGGGTATAATCATCGCCTGGATCTTTGGGTTTGTATTGAGTAAATATACCGGGCTCAACATGTCGGGTAGTCTGTTTAGCTATGACCCTTTTCGCGGCGAGGTGATCACGCTTAAGAACCTGATCCTGCCGATGATCACGCTGGGCTTGCGCCCGCTGGCGATCATCGTACAACTAACCCGCAGCGCCATGCTGGATGTTTTGAGCCAGGATTATATCCGTACCGCCAAAGCAAAAGGATTGAGCAATAATGCCATTATCTATCGGCATGCACTGAAAAACGCGCTTAACCCGGTGGTTACCGCTGTGGCCAACTGGTTTGCAGGTTTAATGGCAGGTTCCTTTTTTGTGGAATACGTGTTTGGCTACAACGGTTTAGGCAAAACTACGGTGGATGCGCTGGAAATGTCGGATTTTCCGGTAGTGATGGGATCCATACTTTTTATTGCATTTATTTTCGTAGTGATCAATATTTTGGTAGATGTTGCTTATGTTTGGATCGACCCGAGGGTGAAGTTAGGTTAATCCGTCATTGCGAGGTACGAAGCAATCTCTATACTGTAGAGAGAAAACTAGTTTGTCCGATCTGCTTAAGTAGAGGTTGCTTCGTACCTCTCAATGATAATTATATAGTAAAAAATGAGTAAGGAAACAGATAAACCTAATTTAATATTCTTTATTGGCTTTATGGGTTGCGGTAAAACCACCTGGAGCCGCAAGCTGGCTAATCATTTGGGTTATACTTTTGTTGACCTTGACCATCTGCTGGAAGAGCAATTGGGCATGACCATAGCGGAATATTTCTCCAGTTTCGGTGAGGATGCGTTTCGCAAACTGGAATCTGAGATCCTGAAGCAAACCGAATTCGCCCATAATACCATCATTTCAACCGGTGGCGGATTGCCCTGCTTTTTTGACCATATGGAATGGATGAATGCCAACGGCAAAACTGTGTATATTAAATTATCGCCCAAAACATTGGTTGACCGGTTGGAAAAAGGGAAAGCCAAACGCCCTTTGCTGGCCGATAAACATGGTGATGAACTGCTTCAGTTCATCACCGAAAAATTAGCAGAACGGGAAAGTTTTTATCTACAGGCAAGCCATATTGCGGATGGAATAAACCTCAGTGTTGAAGGTTTGCAAGCTTTAATAGCTACTAAACACCAAGACCTATAATTGTTAAATATTAACCTTAATGTAATTTACTGAAACTATCTGCAAAAAGCATTGTTGAGGTTTTATGGACCACAATGTATATTTGCTAGCTACCGATCCTAAAAACTCGTGCCGAGACGTAATACATTCGCGTGACACCGCATTAAAGATCAGGGTATTTTGCCTGAGCGAAGAAAAGTTTAGTGCGAACGACAATGAGATCCAGTTGTATGGTTATGCCCACAACAAACTATATGCTTTTGAAACCATTAACATTGTAGCCGAAGACGCCCTCGACGTTGTAGGCGCTATCCAATGGTATGCTGATTATATTGGCGTGCCTGATATGGAGATCCTGCCCGATGATCCAAGGCCGGGACATGATATCGCGATGTAAATTACACCTATCTACTATCGAGTTGTTATTTTCCCCCCACTATTAGAAATTTCTAACTTTGAAAGACTATGACTGAAGTATAAGGCTACCCCACTATAATCCCCCCTGCAAAGCCTCCATAGCATTAGCTAAATAGGCAAACGGCGCATTCCAATTTATCGCAATCTCATTTACGGCATAGGCGCGGTCATCGTCAATATAAGCTTCATCGGGCACGGTGGATGGTACCTGTATATGGTCCTGCATGCCTGGGTTTGGACCTCCGACTAACAGTCCGGGTACCGGCTCAACAACGCCATCTGATTTGGACGGACGATGATGCGGATGCATAGGCGTTTTGCTGCCATAACCGGTGATGTAAGAGTAACCAGTACCGTTTCGGCCTAAAATATAATCGAGGTTACTCAAGGCATATAATAGATACTTTTTATTTAAAGAAAGTTTGTAAGCCTGTATCAATGCCACACTCTCGTTAGCGGCAATCGAGTTACTTCCCCAGTTAAAGTTACGCGCCGATTTATCCATTACCGTTTTATAAGCTGTTTCATCAGCTCCGCTGATGAGGTTATCGGCGTAAGCTAATAGCCTTTGTTTCAATTCCGGTAATTCTTTAGGTGCATTACTTCCTAACGTGGTGCTATGCTTTATCAGCGTATAATAACCTAAAAGCCGCACATTGCTCCAGCCTGGTAATGGCATATCATTATCCGGCATCAGGTTTACTGCCTTTAAATATTCCGGCTGTTGTGTGGTTACAAACAACTCCGATGCGGCCCAGATAAATTCATCGCCGAAACTATTATCGCCATAGGCACCTGTAGTTATTGGCGGCGAAAAGATTTTATTCATTTTATCCTGGTCGTAAGCCACATTGGGGTTATTTATCGCCCATTCCCAGGCTCTTTTCGACTGGCTTAAACATGAATCAGCCAGACCCGGTAATTCCTTAGGATACGCCCTGAAAATGCGGCTCGCCTGTGCCATCACCGCGGCGAAATCAAGTGTAGCTGCCGTGCCTTTTTGTACTACATAGCGGGGAGCCTTAGCACTGTCCGGCATTTCAAACTTATCGAACGCGGCATTGGTGAGTTTGTGGTAAACGCCGCCGTCAACGTCCTGCATAAACATCATCCAGCGCAGGTTCCATAAAACTTCATTCAGGATATCAGGCACTCCATTCCCGCTTTCGGGGATATTCAACTTCACCGTTTTCATGTAGACAGGGAAATCTTCGTAAAGCGATAATAAGGTGCTGGTACTAATGCCACTGTTAACCACATATTTATTATAATCCCCGGCGTCATACCATCCCCGCGGGGCGGAAATTATAGTGTTTATTGGCCTTATTGCTGTAGCCGCCGAAGCATGTACCAAAATAGCCGTATCCGGGTGACCCTCGGCCCTGTGCCATTTACCGGCGTATTTTTCCAATAATGGTGTTGAAGCACGCATAAAGTAATAAGCTTTAATGGATGCATCAGCAACTTTTTGATAGGCATCCGGCTTAATCTCAAATGGGTAGGAATTTCCAATCCCTGGAACGTTTAAAATATATTTTCCGGATTGGGTATATGCCCCAAAATCCGCAATATAAGTTGGTTTGCCTGCAAAGTTGGGATTAGCAGATTTACTTAACTTGCCTGTGAAAACGGTCTTTCCGTCGGTTGATTCCAGGTAAAAAGCACTTTTTTTATCAGCCAATATGATAGCGATTTTGGGGCCGTCAGGATAAAATCCGAGCTGGTTTAAACGGATGAGGCTGGCGCTGTTAGCGGTTTGCTGTTGAGCAAAAGCTTGCTGCATAAGCAGCAGGAATATAATTGAAAAAAGAAATTTCATGCAGGTAGACGAGCTGATTGATTGAGTATAAATATCGGTTAAAAACGAATTATGATATAATACTTAACCTGCAAATTAGCGGTAAAATTTAGCATTATTTACCGCAATATTTTTCAAGATTTTCTTTGGCAGGTTCACAATTCATATTGCTTGCGGTTTGCCAGTCGGCAAAAGCGCCTATTTTATCGCCTATTTTAATTTTGGCCTCACCGCGAATATTGTAAGCCAAAGCCAATTGAGGGTTAATAATTATAGCAGAGTCTAGGTCGATAACCGCATCTTTATAGTCTCCCTTTAATAATTTGGCCTTGCCCCTTAATTCATACTGGTTTCCTACGATCGTATTATACATGTGGCCTTTTTTAAGTGTTCGGCTGGCATTATTATAATTGATAGCTACAGTAAAATCGTTAATAGAACTTTGGTACTCTTCGATTGCCAATTCTGCCAGGGCCCGGTTATTATATACTGATTCATCTGGCCGTAATTTAATCGACCTGGTAAATGCTTTAATGGCTCCTTTATTATCTTTCTCTTCCATTTTAATAAGGCCAATTTGATTATAATCTATCCACGCATACTTATCGGGGAGCGAGATAGCGGTGTCGAGGTCTTTAACAGCAGCTTCATAATCCTTCAGATCCCATTCCGCAGTTGCCCGGTTGGCGTAGTAAAGTGCTTTTGTTGGAGCTGCACGAATAGCATCAGTATAATACGCAATGCTGCTTTTATAATCTTTATTAAATAAGGCACTATTAGCTTGTATTATGTAAGTTTTTTCATTTGATGTGTCTTTTGCGGCTTGGGCAAAACTTATGCATGGGATAAATAAAAACACTAACAGCAGCTTTTTCATATTATTGAATATCATTTAGGTTTTATAACTATGCCGAAGTAGAATTGGGTTTATCTACCTTACCAATTCCATCATCTTCAAAATACTATCAATGTATTCGCGGTTATTGGCAAGGCGTGGCACTTTATTTTGCCCGCCCAGTTTGCCTTTTTCCCTCAACCAGTTAAAGAATGTTCCTGACGGCGCTTTACGAACAATAGGGCGGCGCAGCGCCATATCCTTAAACCGCTTGGCATCATAATCAGAATTAATGCGGCGGAGGGTTTCATCCAGCAGGTCGACAAAACGCTCAAATTCGGCAGGTTTTTGTTCAAATTCTATTATCCATTCGTGGGCACCGCATTCGTCACCATTAAAGTAAACCGGCGCAGCGGTATAATCGCGAATGATGGCGCCGGTTTGGCTGCATGCTTCGGCTAAGGCACGCTCCGCATTGTCGATGATCAGCTCTTCGCCGAAGGCGTTGATAAAGTGCTTGGTGCGCCCGGTGATCTGTATGCGGAAAGGTGAGAGTGAAGTAAAACGGATTGTATCGCCAATCATGTATCGCCACAAGCCGGCATTGGTACTTATAATAAGTGCGTAGTTCTTATCCAGATGCACTTCATCAAGTGTAAGTGTTTTAGGTTGATCATCATGCAGATCCTCCAACGGCAAGAACTCGTAGAAGATACCATAGTCGAGCATCAGCAGCATGTCGCCTGAATCAAAGCTATCCTGTATGCCGAAGAAGCCTTCAGAGGCATTATAGGTTTCCAGGTAGTACATTTCATCGTTTGGGATCAGCCTTTTAAACTGGTCGCGGTATGGGGTAAAGTTAACCGCGCCGTGAAAATACAATTCGAGATTTGGCCAAACTTCCAGCAAATTCTTTTTGCCGGTAATTTCTAAAATACGCTTGAACAATAAAATATTCCAGGTGGGTACGCCGCTGATGCTGGTCACATTCACGTCTTTGGTGGCGTAAGCCATTTTTTCGATCTTCTCCTCGAAATTTTCTATCAGGGCGATATCCAAATGTGGGGTACGGTAAAACTCCGCCCAAAGCGGCAGGTTTTTCATGATCACCGCGGAAAGATCGCCAAAGGAAGCATCTGGATGGAGCTGATTTACCTGGTTGCTTCCACCAAGCGTTAAACTTTTCCCGGTGAAGATACGGGCATCGGGCCGCTCATTAAAATAAAGCGTAAGCATATCCTTACCGCCTTTAAAATGGCATTCCTCTAATGATTCCTCGCTAACGGGGATAAACTTGCTGCGGTCGCTGGTGGTGCCTGATGATTTGGCAAACCAGCGGATACCTGAGTGCCATAATACGTTCTGCTCACCTTTAAGCATGCGCTCGATGTAAGGCTTCAGGGTATCATAATTCTGTATGGGTACGCGTTGCTTAAATTGCGTAAGCGTACTGATGCTTTTGTATTGATACAGCTTGCCCCATTCGGTTTGCTCCGCGCCGGATATGAGTTGCTCAAACCATTCTTCCTGTACTTCATTCGGGTATTTCATAAAAAGCTCTATCTGGTGGATGCGCTTTTTCATGAACCAGGTAAAAACAGAGTTAAAAATGGCCATAGGGATATTTTATTGAGCGAATGTTTTTCTTTTCAGCACGAAGTTGGCACCCAGGTAAACCTTACGCACCATTTCATTAGCTGCAAGTACTTCGGGTACACCCGATTCTAATATCTTTCCCTCGAACAGCAAATAGGCCCTGTCGGTAATCGACAAAGTTTCCTGCACGTTGTGGTCGGTGATCAAAATGCCGATGTTGCGGTGCCTTAGCTTGGCAACCATTGCCTGGATCTCTTCAACCGCAATCGGGTCAACCCCTGCAAAGGGTTCATCCAGCAGAATAAAATTAGGTTCTGCAGCAAGGGCGCGCGCTATTTCGGTACGGCGGCGTTCACCACCCGAGAGCAGGTCGCCACGGTTGCGGCGCACTTTATGTAAGCTGAATTCGTCTATCAATTCCTCTAACTTTTCCTTTTGTCGTTCTTTGGTCATGTCACCCATTTCCAAAACCGCTTTGATATTATCTTCAACAGTTAATTTCCTGAAAACCGAGGCTTCCTGCGCCAAATAACCGATGCCTTTTTTAGCACGGCGGTACATCGGGTCGGTGGTGATGTCCTGGTCATCTAAAAATATCTTGCCCTCATTAGGTTTTATCAAACCAACAATCATGTAAAACGATGTGGTTTTACCCGCGCCGTTCGGCCCCAGCAACCCCACGATCTCGCCCTGCGACACGTTGAACGACACATCGTTCACCACAGTGCGCTGCTTATATTTTTTAAGTAAATTATCTGCTCTTAGGTTCATTCTAATTCAAAAGTTAAAATCAAAATTCAAAAATGAAGTCAATCGCACCATGAGTTTGACTTTTTAATTTTGACTTTTGATTTACGCACGTATACCTTTAATATTTAATTGTATAGAACGCTTATCGCGCCAAATATTTTCTTCTATTGTGTAACAAATATCAAAAGGTTTGTCTTTCTTTATTTTGTCGAGATATTCGCCCTGGCTAAATGCAATACAATCAAATAGTTGCGATCCGTTTTGCACTACCGACATTTTTAAATGTTTTTCGCCGACCAGTGCCGGGTAGCCACTAACATACACATTTTTGCTTATGAAAACCGGCGCCATGTTCTCGGGCCCAAAAGGCGCGAACTGGTTTAATATCCGGAAGAATTTCGGCTGGATCTGTTTAAGCTCCAACTCGGCATCAATGGCTATTTGCTGGATCAGTTGTTCTTCGGTAATACTGGCGCTAACCACTTCCTCAAACTTATCAATAAAAGCAGCAACATTTTCCGGTGGCATAGTTAATCCTGCCGCGTATTTATGCCCGCCAAACTGGGTAAGCAAATCACTGCAGCCGCACAAGGCTTCATATAGGTCATAACCCAAAACCGAGCGCGCCGAGCCTGCCACATGCCCGTTAGACCGGGTAAGTACAACCGTAGGGCGGTAGTATTTTTCTGTTAACCTTGATGCTACAATACCGATTACACCTTTATGCCAATTCTCATTAAAAACCACAGTTGATTTTCGGCCCATCAGTACCGCATCACTGTCAATCATTGTCAAAGCCTCATCCGTCATCGACAGATCATGGCCTTTACGCTCGGTGTTTTTAATATTGATGAGGTCACTTTTTATTTTGGCTTGTTCCTCTGTACAGGCACTCAGCAACTCAACGGAGTGCTTGGCGTCATCGATACGCCCGGCGGCATTTATGCGTGGACCTAATGAAAACACAATATCGGATATGGTATAATTTGTGGTCTTGCCCGAGACCTCCATCAGCGTTTTTACACCAATGCAGGGGTTGTTATTCAGTTTATGTAAGCCATAATAAGCAAGTACACGGTTCTCGCCGG
Organism: Mucilaginibacter sp.; assembly: GCF_965225845.1. Lineage (GTDB taxonomy): Bacteria > Bacteroidota > Bacteroidia > Sphingobacteriales > Sphingobacteriaceae > Mucilaginibacter. Next base: position 124,078 of record NZ_CBDDBL010000001.1, on the reverse strand, counting down.
TAATGTGTACAATATCACAGGCGATGCTTATCGCTACCAAATCAAAATAACAGCTAACTTCTTCAAAAGGGATCTCATTTTTTTCGGCAAACGCCTGGATCAGCTTAAAGCCGATTCCGCAACCTGATAATTCTTTGTAAGGATATCCGCAATCCGCACGCTTGGGATCTAGCACGGCAACTGCATCCGGGATTGTATCCCCGGGAGTGTGGTGATCGCAAATAATAAAATCGATACCCAGTTCATTGGCATAAGCGATCTTATCAACTGATTTGATGCCGCAATCTAACGCGATGATGAGCGTATAACCATGCTCAGCAGCATAATCAATTCCCTGGGTTGATATGCCGTAGCCTTCCTTGTAACGATCAGGGATATAATACTCTAAATAGCGGTGATATTTTTTAAAGAAACCATAAACAACAGATACCGCGGTGGTTCCATCCACATCGTAATCACCGTATATTAACACTTTTTCATTGGCTTTAAGCGCCTCTTCAATTCGTTCAATAGCTTTCTCCATATCCTTCATCAGGAATGGATCATGCAGGTGGCGGTGGTCGGGCCTGAAGAAGTAGCGGGCATCCTCAAAATTATCTATGCCGCGCTGGATCAGTAGCTTGCTCAAAACCGGGTCGATAGTTAATGCGGTGGCTAACTGGGCTATAGTTCCCTCGTCTGCATTCTCCTTTATCCACCACCGTTTTTGCATATCTTTGTTGCTTTAAACAGTAAATATAACGATTTTTTGATGTGCAGATATGCTGATGTGCAGATGTTTTTGATGTGCAAATATGCAAGTGTGCAAATGTGCAGGTTAATTACGAATGTAATAATTTGAAAATCATCCTTATATCATATGAAATCATTATCTGCATATTTGCACATCTGCAAATTATAATAGTACTATGCAAATTTTCACTCTCGGCGAAGGCTCGTATTCAGTTGATGCATCAAAAAAGTTTGTTCCCTTTGATCCTCAAACCGATAACCCTAAAGACCGCCCGGCATCTTTATTCATCCATGTAAATCCTTTCCTGGTTAAAACCGGCACCGACCTGATACTATTAGACACAGGTTTAGGCTTTAAAGATACCCGTGACGAACTTTACCTGCACCAGCATATCCGTAACGCGGGCTTTGACCCGGAGGATGTTACCCTTGTTTTGATGTCGCACCTGCATTACGACCATTCCGGCGGGTTAGTGGTAGAGCGAAACGGCAAATTAGAGCCAAGCTTTCCATTGGCTACACATGTGATACAAGAACAGGAATGGGATTTTGCCATTAGCGGTAAAACATCATCTTATCACCAAGAGATCTTCGAAGCGCTGCAAGGCAAAATAGATATTCATTTTTTGAATGGTTCCGGTGAATTAAAACCCGGCATCCGGTATGAATTATCAGGCGGGCATTGCCCTTATCACCAGGTATTGTGGATTGAGGATGGCGATGAAAAAGTATTTTTTGGTGGCGATGAGCTACCTGAGCCTGAACAATTGATCCGGAAGTTTATTGCAAAATATGATTATGATGGCCGTAAGGCGATGCAGTTACGCGAAGATTATGGAAAAATTGCAGCTGCTGAAAACTGGACTTGTTTATTTTATCACGCAAAATCAATAACCGAGGGGAAGGTTAAATATGCAGACGAGCATTTTACCGTAAGTCAGGCTTAAAAAGCTTTATCCGACTCAAACAATTCTTTTATTTTCTCAACGCTTAATGGTTTCGAAATAAAGCTGTGCACAAGCGGGTATGATCTTGCTTTATTAATGTCGTTGCTAAAAACTGATGATGATATAATAAAGATTTTGCTCTTACCCAATGGATCAATGTTCAGGCGTTTGTACTCATCTAAAAACTCCCATCCGTTCATTATCGGCATGTTAATGTCTAACAAAATATAGTCGGGAAGTTTACTCGGGTCCTTGCGTTGGATCTCTACCAGCTGATCAATGGCAAATTTACCGTTAAGGCAAGCCATGATCTCGGTAGTTAACAACGCTTTTTTTATCAACTTGATGGAAATGAAGTTGTTAATTTCATCATCGTCAACCAACAAAATGCTTACTGCCTGATTAATATTGTTCATGAGTGTTCGTGTTCGTCTTCCTTATACGGGGGCTGCTAAAAAAAGGTTATATTCTTATAAGTTGTAATTTATAGTTATTGTTTTTTTAATCGAAAATAAATTTAGCTATAAAAATTCCTGCGAACAGTATTTCGCAACAGTTAAAATTCGTAGTCGCGCTCAACTTGGCAAATTCGCACTTTGTAATGCTCATACCATTGCTCCCGGCCATGCTTTTGCGCAAATAAATGGTCGGTATTTGCCTTCCATATTTTAAACAGCTTTTAAGGATTGCCAATAGGATACGGTTATCCCGATCTCGTTCCGCGCAGATTCAATTCCTAAGTAACCTTCCTGTTGTTTGGCTAGCTTCACCATCTATTCAGACATGGTTTCGTAACCATTATCGCCTTCCGTTCTAAATGAGGTAAAGATTACGGCATAATATGGGGTTGAGGAGTTTCCGCTATCATATTTTGATGTGAAATTGTGCGTATATGCAATATGCAGATGTTTGACTATACTATATAGCCACGCATCTGCATATCAGGTTAATTCAAAGTTATTTGCATATGTGCATATTCACGCATTTGCAAATTAAAATCACGTTCCGTATTCCGGGGTGGTTACTTCGCTTTCTTCAAACTCGTAATCACTTAGCGGCGGGCATGAACAGATCAGCGTCCGGTCGCCGTAAGTATCGTTTACACGACCCACCGATGGCCAGAATTTGTACTCTACTACGTAAGGCAGCGGAAATGCTGCTTTTTGGCGGGTATACGGATGCTCCCACTCGTTGGCGGTAATTACAGCCGCGGTGTGCGGTGAATTCTTCAACGGGTTATTTACTTTATCGGATAAGCCTTTTTCAACATCATCAATTTCATGGCGGATTGAGATCATCGCATCACAAAAGCGGTCAAGCTCGTGCTTAGGCTCTGATTCTGTGGGCTCAACCATTACCGTACCCGCAACCGGGAAAGAAACAGTAGGCGCGTGGAAACCATAATCCATTAAACGCTTAGCTATATCTGTAACCTCGATGCCGAAGTTTTTAAACGCGCGGCAATCCAGTATCATTTCGTGTGCGCAACGACCATGTGAGCCGGTATATAATACCGGGTAATGGTGATGCAAACGGGCTTTAATATAATTGGCATTTAAGATGGCATAACGGGTAGCATTCGTTAAGCCATCGCCGCCCATCATAGCGATGTAAGCATGTGAAATGATCAATATAGACGCTGATCCCCATGGGGCCGATGACACCGCGTGGATGGATTTTCCTTTGTCGATGTCAACCACTGCATGTCCCGGTAAAAATGGTACCAGATGTTTAGCCACACCAATCGGGCCCATACCCGGGCCACCACCACCGTGCGGGATGCAAAAAGTTTTATGTAAATTGAGGTGGCAAACGTCGGCGCCAATATTAGCCGGACTGGTTAAGCCCACCTGCGCGTTCATGTTAGCGCCGTCCATGTAAACCTGTCCGCCGTTTTGGTGGATGATCTCACAGATCTCAATGATCGACTCCTCAAAAACACCATGTGTTGATGGATAAGTAACCATTAAACATGATAACTCATTGTTATATTGCTCGGCTTTAGCTTTCAGGTCGGCAACGTCAATGTTTCCATTATCATCGCATTTCACCACTACGATCTTCATCCCTGCCATAGCGCCGGATGCCGGGTTGGTACCGTGTGCCGATGATGGGATCAACGCGATGTTACGGTGAAAATCGCCCCTATCCTCGTGATAAGCGCGGATCACCATTAAGCCTGCGTATTCACCTTGTGCGCCCGAGTTCGGTTGTAAACTCATCGATGCAAAGCCGGTAATTTCGCTTAACCATTTATTCAGTTCATCAAATAGCTGCATGTAACCGCCGGTTTGGTCGGCTGGCGCAAAGGGGTGCATCTTGCTGAACTCCGCCCAGGTAACCGGTACCATTTCAGTAGTCGCGTTCAACTTCATGGTACATGAACCTAAAGCGATCATCGAGTGGCAGAGCGAAAGATCCCTTGCTTCTAATGATTTGATATATCGCAGCATTTCATGTTCTGAATGATGCGTATTGAAGAGTTTATGTGTTAAATATGTAGATGTACGCTGTAATTCAGAAGGTATAACGGTTTGTATATTACCTTTCAGCTCGTCAAAGTTCACATCATTTAAGCTTTTGCCTTTAACCTTGGCAAAAAAGCGAACTATGGTTTTAATATCTTCAGGTGAAGTAGTTTCGTCAACAGAAATAGTAACTTCTGAACCTTTATAGTTCAGGTTTATTTCGTTATTCAAAGCTTCACCATGCAATGGTCCTGCTAAAACACCAAGATCAAATTTGATCGTATCGAAATAAGACTCATTTAATTGTTTATAACCTAACTCATTTAATGAATCAGCCAGCAAAACAGTTAAACCGTGGATGCGCTCAGCGATCAGTTTCAACCCTTGCGGACCATGGTAAACGGCATACATGCCAGCCATAATAGCCAATAATGCCTGCGCGGTACAAATGTTTGAGGTTGCTTTATCCCTGCGGATGTGTTGCTCGCGGGTTTGCAAAGCCATACGCAAAGCATAATCACCCGCGCTATCAATAGTTACACCGATGATACGACCCGGTAAAGAGCGCTTATATTCTTCCTTAGTAGCGAAAAATGCCGCATGCGGGCCACCAAAGCCCATCGGCACGCCAAAACGCTGGGTATTGCCAACTACAATATCGGCACCCCATTCGCCTGGAGGCGTTAACAGCACCAGGCTCATCAAATCAGCAACAACGGTTAGCTTAATGCCTTTTTCATGTGCACTGGCAGCGAAATCTTTATAGTTATAAACTTCGCCATCACCTGCCGGATATTGTACGATGGCGCCGAACATGTTTTCGGTTAGCTCGACCGTTTTGTGGTCGCCTATTTGCAACTCTATGCCATAAGGCTCTGAACGGGTTTTTAAAATATCAATAGTTTGCGGGAACAATTCCTGCGAAACGAAGAATGTGTTCGCCTGCTGATTTTTACGCAAGCTGTATTGCATAAACATGGCCTCGGCAGCAGCGGTACCTTCGTCTAATAAGGATGCATTGGCAATTTCCATACCGGTAAGGTCGATAACCATGGTTTGGAAGTTTAACAAGGCCTGTAAACGGCCTTGTGCAATTTCGGCCTGGTACGGCGTATATTGCGTATACCATCCGGGATTTTCAAGTATGTTACGCTGAATTACGCCCGGCACGATAACATCGTAATAACCCTGGCCGATAAATGATTTGAAAACCTTGTTTTTTGAGGCGGTTTGCTTCAGCGTTTTCAGGTAATCAAACTCGCTTTTTGCATCGGGTAAATTAAGCGGATTTTTAAGCCTGATTCCCGCAGGAACAGTTTGATCAATTAATTCATCAAGCGAACTAACGCCGATGGTTTTTAGCATTTTAGCGGTATCAGCCTCGTTCGGGGCTATATGTCGCGACTGGAATTTCTCCTGGTAATCGATGTTCAGCTTCATGTGGAATTAGCGGGCAATTAAAATTGACGCAAAGGTACAACTTTCCGCATGAGTAACAATTAGCTAACTGTATATTGACAATGGATTTACAACCCGAAGCTGTCAATAAATTTTTAAACGGCGCAAGCCCGCAAATACATTTGTATCGTATTCTCCAGCCCGAAATATAAAGCATCGCTTATTAAGGCATGCCCTATACTTACTTCATCCAGGCCGGGAACATTTTCAACAAAATATTTTAGATTGTGCAGGTCAAGGTCGTGGCCCGCGTTGATACCTAAACCGTATTGTTGCGCAACTTTAGCCGCTTCAACATAAGGCGCTATTGCCGCCTCTTTTCCTTTGGGGAAGTTGGTGGCGTAGCCTTCGGTATAAAGTTCAATACGGTCGGTGCCGGTGGTGGCAGCGGCGGCAACCATTTCGGGTACCGGGTCAACAAAAATAGAAACCCGTATACCCGCGGCTTTAAAAATGGCGATGGTATATTTCAGGTAAGCCTGGTTGGTGATGGTATCCCAGCCGTGGTTGGATGTGATTTGACCCAAAATATCAGGCACTAGCGTAACCTGCGCAGGCTTGTTGGCCAGCACCAGGTCAATAAATTTTTGCTCCTGGCAATTTCCTTCAATATTAAACTCCGTTGTTACGATCTTTTTCAGGTTAACCACATCCGCATAGCGGATATGTCTTTCATCCGGGCGGGGGTGTACAGTTATGCCTTGTGCACCAAACCGCTCACAATCCTTTGCCACTTGGATCAGGTCGGGGTTATTGCCTCCGCGCGAATTACGCAGCGTGGCGATTTTATTTATGTTGACGGATAATCGGGTCATATTGAATGTATACTTTTACTTCCGTAAATATCATTAATACTTTAAAACATCTAAAACATTTTTATGATTGATTTTATTTACATCCAAGTATGAAAAAAATATTACTCAGCTTATTATTCTTATTAATAATATCCGCCATTAGTAAAATGGCTAATGCACAGGCCAATTATACTAAAATAGAGAACTACCAGGTTTGTTACGGTTACGCCCGCCACTTTCCGCAGGAATGGATGATATTGCGCAAGTTTGATAACTACGGCAAACATTATCTTTTATTAGTTAACCCGCAAACGCTTGATACCCGGGTAGACGAAAGCAACTTCTACCAAATCAAAGAAATGAGCATTGCCCAGGCGCGCGCATTCTTTAGTACTTCTCCTTACCAGGATGCGCTTAAGAAAGCTGAAAAAGCATCCGTTATGATACAGGATGCCGGAATTGAAAGCGGTATGCCGAAAGAAACAGGGATTAGTTTAACGGCCGATCTTTGTCCCTCACATAAACCGCTGGACCGCCGCATATTTACCGATATCATAGCTGAATTTAAAAAGGTGGAAACACCTGTCCCGGTTGCCCTTTCTATAACCGGCATATGGATGCGCGATCACCAGGAGGATCTGCAGTGGCTGAAGCAATTGCAGGCCAACAACGAGATCTATGTTACCTGGATCAATCATTCCTTTAACCATCGCGTAAGCCTAAAAGCGCCTTTAAAGGAAAACTTTTTATTGGAGCCCGGTACTGATATTAATTACGAAGTACTCGAAACCGAAAAAGCCATGCTGAAAAACGGCCTGCTGCCGTCTGTATTTTTCCGGTTCCCGGGGTTGGTATCGGACCAGCAACTGGTGTATAAGATCACTGATTTTGGGTTGATACCGATAGGCACGGATGCCTGGCTGGCTAAAGGACAAGCGCCGCAGTCGGGCAGTATTGTGCTGATTCATGGTAATGGCAATGAACCTGTTGGCGTGAATGATTTTATCGCCCTGCTGAAACAAAAAGCGCCGGAAGTTGCCAAAAAGCAATGGCTGCTGTATGATTTGCGCCAAAGTGTGGATGAGGAGTTTGAAACGCCGGATACGATTGCAAAGCCGGGAAAGAAATAACAAATCAGTATATTTAGTTGATGAGCTGGATATGCCCCAAATGCGAACGTGAGCTTAGGAACGTTAACCAGTTTCACAATTGTGTTAAGGTAAGTTTGGATAGTTTGTTTGAGGGACGGCCGGCTGAATTGGAATTGGTTTTTGACAAAATATTAGCCGAGGTTGCTGGTTGGGATAATGTGCTGATCAGCACTAGTAAAAACTGTATCGTGTTTGTTCACAAGCGCACTTTTTTTGTGATCAGGCCGATGCAAAAACAACTTGACCTGAAATTTTATTCTAAAACCAAGCCGGAATCGCCGATCATTATGAAAAGTACTTTTCAAGCAGGCAAGTACGAGAACAGTACCCGGATTTCGCTACTTACTGAATTGACGACGGAGCTTTTCGGCATGATCAAGAATTCATACCTTTTGTTGTAATAAAACATTACAAGATGGTAAATAATACAGATCTGCCCGATAGCTTAATTGTTAACGAATGTTAAACTTTTGTTGAGCAACTATATAAACAGCTATCTTGTTAACAAGTAATCACAGTGTGGCAAAATATCTACTCCTTACCTTTTTATTTCTACTGATAGCGGCAGGTGCATTTGCACAGCTTTTAAGCGGGTTGGTATTGGACAAACTTTCGCATAAACCTGTTGAATATGCAACCATTCGTACGGGCCAATATGTAACTTCTACTTCTATCGAGGGTAAATTCAGTTTATATAATATTCCTTTTAATGATACCATCAGGATAACACATGTAGGTTATGTGCCTTTAACTTATACTGTATATAACATCCACACTGATACTATTTATGTTGAACCTGTTATTATAGAATTGCAGGACATCCATGTATATACCCGTAGTTATAAGGCAGATTCGCTTAGCACCCGCAAAGACTTTGCGGCTCAGTTCGGCTATCAAAAACCGGCGATAAAGGATTTCCTGAAAACAAACCTGCCGACGTCTATACCCGACCATGGGCCTGCGATAAACAGTGGTAATGATTTTGGTGGGCTAAACCTGCTGGATGTTGTCAGCCTTTTTGGCAGGAACAAGAGCAACCAGGCCAAGCTTCAAAAACAGCTGAAAGACGATGAAGAGGCCAACTATCTTAATTACCGATTTTCCAAATCGAAAGTAGAATTGATCACCCACATGCAAGGTGACTCGTTACAAGATTTTGTTACCGCCTACCGCCCGGCCATTACTACACTTAAACAAATGACGGATTACGAAATATTGATATATATAAAAGAGAGCTATGCGCAGTTTATTAAAGATTATAAACCGGGGGAAAGTTCGGTTTTTAAGAAACCTTAACTGGCAGGCGCCGAGTTGTTTTAAATGATCCGTGAAATGCTTCCTATGCCATAAGATCTGCTTACTATTATTCAGCGGATGTTAATGAAGCTATTCATTCTTTCGTATACCGAAGCGCAACAGCCCCCGAATCAAAAACCTTCGACCCAACAAATTTTAATTGTAATTTCTGCTGCAGTTTGATGCCATCAAACAATCTTTTCCCTTCGCCTGCAATTAGCGGGTGAACCACAATATGGTATTCATCTATCAAATCTAATTCAGCCAGTTGCGAAGCGAGATCTATACCGCCGGCTAAAATATTTTTACCGGGTTCCTGTTTTAGTTTAAGTACTTCGTTTTGCAGGTTTGTATGAAAAATTGTGGTTTTTTCGTCCTCAACATTTTGTAATGACCTGGAGAAAACAACAATTTTATCGACGGCAATATAGGCTTGGGCATATGCGATGTCAACCTCTCTATCCTCCGTGCCGGGGCTTTTCGCTACATCGGGCCAGTAGGGAACCATCAGTTCATAAGTTTTTCGGCCGTAAAGGAATGTACCTGTATCTTGCAGAAGCTTCATAAAATAGGCCATCGTATCTTCACTGGGAAAAAACTTGGTATGATCGCAGCAACCATCCAGGGTGGTGTTGATCGCGAAGACTAATTTGCTCATTACTTTAAGTTTTGAAAAAGTATTATGTTCTTTCGTGTATATCTTCAGGTCGTTAAACTAGAAAACTATTCCTGTTTAGTGGAAACCGAAAGCTGGATTAAAACATCCTTGTCGATGGAATTTTCGGGGCCAACCTCGAAATCTAACCTGTTAATGTTAAAATTCCCCTTAAATTGATAGCCGCCGGGTATGGCCTTGATAGTGAAAGGGAATGAGATGGCTTTTGTAACACCTTTCATGGTTATTGTTCCTGTAAACAGATAAGCGTCATCCCCTTTTTCTTTATTTATTTTTTGCGATTTAATAACGATTAAAGGATATTTCTGCGCGTTAAAATAATCTTCATCTTTTAAATGGCTATCCCTCATGCCTATCCCGGTATTGATGCTTTCAGCATTTACAGATACATCGAAAAAAGACTGGCTTACGTCCCTGGTATCAAATACAATATTCCCTTTCAGGCCGCTAAACGAACCTGTTACCGTGCTGCGAAAAACCATCTTGTGCGATACCTGGAATTGCACCAATGAAGATTGCTGTATTGGCGTTAAATGCTGCGCGTAACTAAAAACAGATAAGCAAAGTAGTAACGCTATTATAGAAGTGGATTTCGTTTTCATAAGAGCAGGTTTAAACTAATTGATTTTTTATTTGAGTATAGAAAGCATAGTAAATATATAAACGAATATTGATTATAATTTGAAGTTGCGTTGCCAGGCTGTTTTATACTAGTTTCAGTCTCAGACTGAAACCAGGGATGATAACAGTTTGTAACTGTCTATTAAATATCCTGAGTTATAAAAACTGATGCCAGTGGGGCATAGTCCTAAATCCATATTCTTTTAAATCTTTACTGTTTAACTACGCATTCAAAACGGCACAAAAACCCTTGTTTTCTCATCAAAACCTATCAAAAAGTGCACAAAGTTTATCATTTTTCAATCGTTTTCAGGTCAAAAACAACTGTTTTTAGCCCAAAAAGTATTCTAAATTAATCTAATAACGCTCATTTTCCCTCTATTTAGGGCTTTTTATGCCCAAAAAGTGTACTAAGTATACACCTGTTTCATCCGAAACATGAAACAGTACGGCACAAAAAAAGGGCATAATCCTAAAACCATGCCCTTTTGAATTTTGACTTTTAACTTTTGAATTAATACCTGTAGTATTCAGGTTTAAACGGACCTTCAACCGTTACACCGATGTATTCAGCCTGGTCGGTATCTAAAACTTCCAGCTCAACACCAATTTTGGCAAGGTGCAAACGTGCAACCTTTTCGTCAAGGTGTTTAGGCAGGGTGTATACTTTGTTTTCGTATTTGTCGCCATTGTTCCAAAGCTCCAGCTGGGCCAAAGTTTGGTTGGTGAACGATGCGCTCATCACAAAGCTTGGGTGGCCTGTTGCGCAACCTAAGTTAACTAAACGACCTTCAGCCAAAATAATAATGTCGCTGCCTTCGATGGTATATTTATCTACCTGTGGTTTAATTTCAATTTTGGTATTGCCATAAGCGTCGTTTAACCAAGCCATGTCAATCTCGTTATCAAAGTGGCCGATGTTACAAACAATAGCTTTATCCTTCAAAGCGCGGAAATGTTCCTCGCGAACAATGTTCATGTTGCCGGTAGCAGTAACCACTATGTCAGCTTCTTTAATAGCCGTGCCTAATTTTTTCACTTCGAAACCTTCCATAGCTGCCTGTAAAGCGCAGATCGGGTCGATCTCGGTAACGATAACACGTACACCGGCATTGCGCAATGAATCTGCCGAGCCTTTGCCCACATCGCCATATCCGCAAACAACAGCAACCTTACCGGCCATCATAACGTCAGTAGCACGACGGATCGCATCAACCAACGACTCGCGGCAGCCGTATTTGTTATCAAATTTTGATTTGGTAACCGAATCGTTCACGTTAATAGCCGGCATCGGTAATGTGCCAGCTTTCATGCGCTCGTATAAACGGTGCACACCGGTGGTGGTTTCTTCTGATAAGCCTTTAATACCGGCAATCAGCTCAGGATATTTATCCAAAACCATATTGGTTAAGTCGCCGCCATCATCAAGGATCATGTTTAATGGCTGGCGGTCTTCGCCAAAGAATAATGTTTGCTCAATACACCAGTCGAACTCTTCCGCATTCATACCTTTCCAGGCATAAACCGAAGTTCCGACAGCAGCAATAGCCGCGGCAGCATGATCCTGGGTTGAAAATATATTACATGACGACCAGGTAACTTCAGCACCCAGCTCGATCAATGTTTCGATCAAAACAGCGGTTTGAATGGTCATGTGCAGGCAGCCTGCAATACGCGCACCTTTTAACGCCTTTGATGGTCCGTACTCTTTGCGTAAGGCCATTAACCCCGGCATTTCTGCTTCGGCTAACTCAATTTCCTTGCGGCCCCATTCAGCTAATGAAAGGTCTTTTACTTTGTACTTGGTGAATGCAGTCTCTACTGATGACATATTGTTTTGATTATTATTTGGTTGCAAAATTAAGTAATATATATGTGAAATAAAATTTGATAAAAGCCCCTCTAAATTTGTTACAGTAGGGCAGACTGTATCTCTATTTTTTTTGTTCTCCTTTTCAGGAGAGGGTTCTGGTGTTAAATGTATACGTCCCCAACCTCAACGCAGTTTTCACAAACAAAAAAATGACAGTTATCACTTATTCCTCCAATTTAGGTTCAGATAATTTCACTATCCCGTCAAAACCGAAAACAAATCAAACCTTTTCAGCCAAAAAACATTTTCCTATTGAATAACAAACATATTATGCCATCACTCATCATCGAACACGCCTTCATTATCGCCATGACCGTACTTTTTATTCATGCCTGTAGCTGGAAAGGGATGATATTTGAAGGGATAAAAAAACTGATTAAGCCGGAGGGGCATCTGTACAAACCAATTTATGGTTGCCCCATTTGTATGACGCCCTATTACGGGACAATTATGTATCTGTTATTTTTCAGGTTGTCGTTTGTAGACTGGCTGCTTACCATTGGCACAGCAGCTGGCATGGGTGTGCTATCCGTGCTTTTTATTGATATTAAGGACGGTATTTTTACTAAAGGAAATGATCAGAATAATGGTAACTAAACTTCTATCAGTTTAGGTTTTGCTGTTTTGGTTGATGATTGGCTTTGCGCTAACTTGTTATTTTGAGTCATGGATAGGCTGCCGTTATACACAGCGCCGTTGTCGACCTGTAAAGTTTGAGTGCGGATTTCGCCGGTTACTTTTCCGGTCGCCTTAATTTCCAGCGAATTTACTTGCAGGTTGCCGTTGATAACCCCATAAACCACTAACTCTTTGGTAACCACATTGCCTAAGATTGATCCTTTTTCACCTAAGATCAAGCCTTCATCAACCATTACATCGCCGGTAATTTGTCCGTCTATGCGGGCAAAGTCGGGCGCTTTAAGGTTGCCGTCAAAAATGCAACCTTCGCTAATCAGGGTTGAAATGGATTGCATATCCAGGGAAACTTTTTCTTTTTTGAAAAGAGACATATTCAGAGGTTTTTAGTTGTTTAAGGACAAGTAAGCGATCGGATTTACCGGCTTGCCATTTTTACGTACTTCGTAGTGCAAATGGTTACCTGTTGAGCGGCCTGTTGAGCCAATTTCGCCTATTTTTTCTCCGGCGGTCACTTCCTGTCCAACCCTTACCACAATTTTTGAAAGATGGCCGTATAATGTCTCGAAGTTGTTTTTATGCTGAATGCGGACGCAATTACCATAACCGCCAAACCAGCCTGTAAAAACCACCCTGCCGTTGGCGGTACATTTTGCTGCGTCGCCACGTTCGCCTTTAAAATCAATCCCCGGGTGAAATTCAGCATGCCCGGAATCAAAAGGGTCGCTTCGGTAACCGAAATAGGAGGTTAATGAACTTATACGTGGGTAACCCATTGGGGTAAATGCAACCGCGTTTAAAAAGCGGCTTAAATAATCATCGTACAGCGAGTATTTTTCTTCGTCGGTAAATTTGCCGGTTTCGGCATCGCCATTACCACCGACGCTTTTGGTTGAAAAGCCTTTTAAACCGCGTTTCTTTAAATAAGTATTAATGGTTTGTAGCTTGGCTTCAATTTCCTGGATATAAGTTTGTGCTTTGTTTTCAGGAGCCTTTACCTGTGTGCTGACAGGCGGAGGAACCTGCGTTTTAAGCTGTGTTATTTGCTTTAATAAGATTGCTTTTTCAGCTTGCTGCTTATTGTTTTCGTTATTTAGGTATATGATGGAGCCTGCAAGTATCACAATTAATGATAACACACCTGCTGCATAATGCTTTAAACGGCTAATGTGCTTTGTTTTTACCTGCAGTGTTTTGGAGGCGCCTTTGTTTTTGTCAACAATGATCACCGTACTTACACCGGATGGTTTAAATTTCATTTAAATTAGTCAATTAGGGATTGCAATATATAAAAGCCTTTGTATCAATGCAAATACAACATGCATTTAACCCTGGCTTAAATTTATACGTAAAAATCAGGAATTTTGTTCCTGATGCTTTCTAATAACTGTTATAAAAAAGGATTATTGCGTCAGTAAATTGTTATTATTCTTATTTGTAGGTGTTAAGCCAATAGCATTTATTATTTTTGTAGCCAATTAAATTAGATAAAGATGTACCCAGAATATTTAGTTGCCCCTATGCGGGCCGAATTGACCAACGTTGGTTTTGAAGAATTAAAAGATTCAGAGTCGGTAAAAAAGGCTATTGAAAGCGAAGGAACTGTATTTGTTATGGTAAATTCTGTTTGCGGATGCGCGGCTGCCAACGCACGGCCGGCTGCACGTATGGCTACCCAAAGTGATAAACACCCGGATAAATTTGTTACTGTATTTGCCGGTATGGAAGCTGATGCAGTAAACACTGCCCGTAACTACATGTTACCTTACCCGCCGTCATCGCCTGCTATGGCTTTGTTTAAAGACGGCAAATTGGTACATATTATTGAGCGCCACCAAATTGAAGGCCGCCCTGCACAAATGATAGCTGATAACCTAATCGGTGCATTCGAGCAATATTGCTAAGTATTAAGATAACAGAAATAAAATACCAAAAGCCTGCACTAAACATGCAGGCTTTTTTTATAAACCCAATTTTCCACCATGCAAAAGCACACCAGCCGTTCCCCTAAAAAGAAATCGGCATCAGGGCTGATCCGGCAACCACTGTCCCTGCCAAAGCACAACCCAAAGTAGGATCAGAACGTAGCCCGGAGTTTTCTTTGGTTACTTTCTTTTGACGGCCAAAAGAAAGTAACGCTTAGCGCAGCGATACCAGAGACGGGCATTCGGTATTATTACATGAGATAAGCGAATGGTATCTCCAAATGGCCCCAACCTCTATTTATCAACACATACACTTAACATAAACAACCATATTATTAATCTGAATATGAAATCAGGCCACCTTACTTAACTATGTGGAAAACTCCAAATGGAATTATATTATGCAGAATATTATATTTGATTGAGCCCTTGATAAATTCTAACCACAATTTCCCGCGGACTAATATTCAGGTTTCAACCCCTGGATATAGTGTTCAGTTTATAAGTTAATTATTTGAGCCTTGCCCGGTTGCCATCGGAGCAGGGCTTTTTTATGAAGTTTCTTACCTTTGCACCTATGTTCGAGGTAATTCTAAAAAAAGGCAAAGAAAAAGCGGTGTTGCAACGCCATCCGTGGGTGTTTTCCGGAGCGATCGAAAAAGTGAAAGGAAATCCGGCTAATGGAGATATTGTACGGCTGATTAATGCTAAAGGCGACTTTATGGCCTACGGTTTTTATAATGATCAGTCGCGCGTGGCTTTGCGTTTGTTAGAATGGGATGAAAAAGCTGTGGTTGATGATAACTGGTTCCGTGAAAAAGTTGCTATCGCTGTAAATAGCCGCGGCAATATTTTAGCTGATGGCTCAACCAATACCTGCCGATTGATTTTTAGCGAATCGGATTATTTGCCGGGGCTGATTGTGGATAAATACAACAATCATTTAGCGGTGCAGATCCTTACTTCGGGTATTGAAAAAGTAATGCCGGTAATTATTGATGAGTTGAACAACCTGTTAAAACCCGAAAGCATTTTTGATAAAAGCGATGCCTCATCGCGCGAGCATGAAGGTTTGCAAACTTCAAACGTTGCGCTAACTTTAACCAGTCCGCCTGAAAATGTGGAAGTTAAGGAAAACGGCATCATCTATAATATCAACATCGCCGAAGGCCAAAAATCAGGCTTCTATTGCGATCAGCGTGGTAACCGTAAAATACTGGCAAGCTATGCCAAAGGCAAAAAAGTGCTGGATTGCTTCAGCTATACAGGCGGCTTTACATTAAATAGCTTAAATAATGGCGCGTCTTCAGTTACCAGTGTGGATAGTTCCGCACTTGCGATTGAAACATTGCGAGAAAATATCAAGCTAAATAACCTGAATGCAGCCAAACATATCGCCATACAATCCGACGTTAACAAGCAGTTAAGGGCCTTTAGGGAGCAGGAAGAAAAATTTGACATTATTGTACTGGATCCGCCTAAATACGCGCCATCGCGTTCTGCATTGGATAGGGCATCCCGTGCTTATAAAGATTTAAACCGCCTTGCTATTTTGTTGTTAAATGATGGCGGGTTGCTGGCTACCTATTCTTGCTCCGGCGCTATGAATATGGAGACCTTTAAGCAAGTTTTAGCCTGGGCCGCGCTTGATGCCGGTAAACAGGTGCAGTTTATTCACCAGTTTTGCCAGCCAGAAGATCACCCGGTAAGGGCATCTTTTCCGGAGGGGGAATATTTGAAAGGTTTATTGTGCCGGTTAGTTGGTTAAGTGTTTCATTAAGCTGATTAGTAACTGGTTAAACTATTCACTTAATCAACATACTCACCAATAACTAATTGAATTTCACATTACCATAGTTGGAGCTTATAGTAATATTTTTATCGTTGTTGCCTTTGCCTATATAACCTTTGTAGCTTTTAGTAGGATGAAATCCTCTTTCATCATCACCGGTTTTGCTGGTAATTGTTACCGGGTTATTCCCATAGCCAAAATCGGCGTAATGTGTTACAACGGAAAGGGTTGCATTTTCATCACCGCTTAAGCCAATATCAACGTTAGTGTAGGACGCGTTTATAGCTAAATTTTTTACGTTCTTGTCTAAATCACCAATCTGCAAACTGCCGTATTTTATGTTAACGGTACCGGCGCTGTGTAATTTGCTGATTTTAACAGGACTATAGCCAACATCGGCAGTAAGTGAGTTTACTGATCCAAGATTAAGATCGCCATAACCCAAATCAAGGGTACAGTTCCCCAGGTTTTCAATAACGGCATTGCCATATTTAACCCTGATTACGCTTTCATTAGTTAATGATTTGGCACTCAGGCTGCCATAAGCACTGTTTATTGTTACTTTTCCCATCAAATCAGGCAGGATGATAGCGCCATAACGGTCATCAACAACAAAATCATTTTTCACCGGCATGTAAACAGTATAGTTTATTTCCATCTTTTTTGCCCCGCTGCCTGTTAAGGATGAGAACCATGAACTTTTAACTTCCTCAATAATTGTTCGGAAAGCAACGGTCGAGCCATTTTTAGCATCGCTGATCCTGACATTATCCAATATTTTTTTTGCCTGGTCATCGCTTCCTGCCGATACCTTTATTTGAACCTCAACCTTAAACTCATTCCTGTTCCAGGTATTTACGGTAACATTACCATACTTGTTTTCAATTGACAATACATCATTTGCATCAGCAGAATATGTTTTAGCATAGGTTTTTACAGCTTCGGCATCATCGTATTTGTCACTATTAACGCTTACGGTTGCATTCCTTATAATAGAATTGATTTGCGGGGCAACAGCATCTACATCAGCATCAACATTAATATTATTAAGCGCTGATATAACCTGAACATTTGTTTGCACACTGATTTTTTGTAACTGTGTTTTTAACTTGTTAAGCTGTACTTTAAAGTTTTTAACATTAACAAGAGAGCCAGCATTGGTTAATTCAACAGGTTCGGTATTAATTTGTACGGATGTTACAGTTTGGGCAGAAGAATCTGCAAGGGCAACAGTATTAACTGTAGTTTGCCCAATTACGATGTTGCCTGCCAGGCAGGCCGCGATTAAAGTAATAGCCTTATATGCTTTTAGTTTCATTTTTCTGTTCGATTTTACTTTGGTTATAGCGTTCAATTACGCTTAATTGCTGGTTTAGCACTTCTGTTTGTGTTTCCAGGTTCCTGATCATCGCGCGAAGAACAAGTTCCTGGTTAGGGCTGGTCGCTAAATCATTATTCAGTTTTTTATAGGTTGAATCCATTTGGGCTATTTCTTTGCTAAACTCCTGGTAAAGAGCGGGGTCTGTTTTTGCCAGTTGTTTAAGCTCGGTGCGTTTGGTTTCAACCAATGATGCGTAGTGCACTTGTTGCTTAGCATATTCCGGGTTTATCCGGGCCAGGTCTACCCCGGGTTTATTGACACTTTTTAAAAACACAGCGAAGCTGATCCCCATTACAATAATTACCGACGCAGCCACGCGCAGCACAAAGCCTAACGAAAATGTTTTCGCATCAGCTTTTTTTTTCTCTTCCTGCGGAGAAAGTTGTTTTTCAATTTTTGCCCATATTTCCGTATCAGGTTCCAGTTCATCAAAATTTTCCCGGTTAGCCCTGATAAAATCTTCTAATCGCTTGCTCATTGTGCTATCCCTTTTCTTTTTAAAATCTCTACCAATTTCCTTTTTGCTCTTAAAAACTGTGTCCTTGAGGTATTTTCTGATATATTTAATACCTGCCCAATTTCCTCATGATCATATCCCTCTAATAAATAAAGCGACAATACCACGCGGTATCCATCAGGCAATTCATTCATAGCATCCTTAACTAATGCCGCTTTATATTGTATTTCTTCATCATCTTCAAATTCCTCATCGGCTATATTTTCAATTTGTTCACCTTCCAGGTCAACCAGGTCCATTTTGCGCTTGCGCAATAAGTTAATGGCTTTGTTAACTACAATTTGTTTTAGCCAAAGGCCAAAAGTAGTTTCCTGCCTGAAATCTTTTAATTTATTAAAAGCATCCAGGAATGATTCCTGTAATACATCTTCCGCCTCGGCAATATTGCCAACAATCCTAAACGCGATGTTCAACATCGCCTTAGAATATAATTTATAAAGCTCGTAGCAGGCTTTTTTACTTCCCTGCTTACACTCAACCACCAGGTTATAATGCTTATCGATGTATACGGATTCCAAATTTTGCAGCTTTCACGTTATATGACGCAATCATTTTAACAACGTTGCATGAATGTAAATAAATTTCATTACAAAAGTTAAATCAACACTAAGAGCCATATCTAAAAATGCTTAAAACGAAAAATTTAACTTTTAATTTAATTGATTGTCAGGCAGTTATAAATCCAAAAGTTGTAACAATTATATAATACCAAGGCTCAAATTATATGAAACTTTGTTGCAATCACCTATATTTGCAGCGGGTTAAGTAGAGATGTGTGTGGTAAGATTGAACCCTTGGATAGTGAAATCGCCATAATACTGAGTTATTAATGAAACTGCTTGCCTTTGTTATAGGATTATGCTTTATAATAGGATGCTCGTCTGTTAAAGTTCAGCACGGCGGTAACTATTCTGCAAAAGTGCAGGACCATCCTTCTGCAGCTGACAGATTAGAAAGCTTCGATACTTCCAGGCTCCACAGAACCAGGGATAAAAAAGTTATCATAGGCGGCGATACGATCATCGCGCATGCCCAAATACGTATTTATACAGAACAGAGCAAAGGTAAGGGCTTAAAAGAGTACATTCAGGCCGGATCACGTATGCCTATTAATGAATATGATTATAACCTGAACGAGGATGTTTACAGTTATAAGCAATTTTATCCTAATGGCGCCCTTAAACAAAAAGGAAAAAGGTGCTGGTATGGCTTTTATGTTGGTAAATGGTATTATTATGATAATAAAGGCAAGTTAACCAATACTGCTGATTTTGATGATGACTATGCTTTTACCTGGGAAGATATTTTAAAATTTTGTTTAAAGCGAAATATTTCCTTAAACAAAACCACCAGTGGGCCTGCTACTACAGTTTATAAAAAAATAATAAAGGGTAAAAAACTGTGGATAATAACCTATCCTGATTTTAGTAAAGATGAATATGTAACCCTAATGATTGATGCATATGATGGCAACGTATTAGGTAAGCGGCATGCCCCATTCCCTATAATTAATTCCTGAGCTTAATTATCACTTAATATTGCCGCCCGCTTTCTGCGCCTGTTAGTGCTATGTTTTTTCAAAAAATTATAGGTTAAAGAGAAACCAACGTATTGCGTGCTCCGGCTATTATTGGTACCGTCAAAAAAGTAATAACCTTGTGTAATTGCAACAGTTACCGTTGTAGTAATGTTAAAGTTTATACTATTACATATTTCCGTCATAAAGGCTTGTTTGGCATTAAATATATAACCTGCGCCAAGGCAAAGCCCCTGGTTAAAGCGGCCTTTGGAAAATATGTTTATAGTGGGCCTTAGTTCTATATAATGTGTGGTATCGTTGCCTTTGGCAAGTGAATTTGTTACCCCGGAAGCCAGCCCAAGGTCGAATATACCATAAGTGCGCCCAAATTCTATAGCAGGTGAAAAGCGATTTGCTACACCGCCTTTTGCAGCTACAAAAATATCAGTATTGGCAGATATATAAAAATATTGGGGTTCTTTGTTCTCGCGGGTAGTATCTGATTCTATAACAGTATCCTTCGTAGCGCTGTGTTTAGGAGTTGATCCATGCGAAAAAATCGCCCTGCCTACAGAAGTGCCAACAGCACTTTGAGCAAATAATGTACAAGTAAATAAAACCAATAGTAAAGTAAAGGTTGATCTCATAAATAGGGGATTATTGGATACGATATAATAATTAAAAGTAAAAAAACTTTTCAATGTAGAAAGAAAACATTCGCCATCAAATATACTTTAATATTTATGAGCATGACCGACGAGCAATTTCGTGAAGAATATAAACCGATACATATCCCCGCGCATTATAATGATGCGACTACCGAACAGGACAAAGTGATGTACGCGCTGGCGCAAATTGGCGAAGGCACAGCTTTAGATGTAAATAACGAGCTTAAAAAAAAATCGGCAAATATTGACTCCGCTATAATATTAAAGCAATTGTTTGATACCGGCCATATAAAGGGATCGGTTATTAATGGCGATATGCACTATAATTTAAGTAAAATAACACATGCAAATGATGGCGAAACAGATCCTGGTCTGTTGGCTCCGGGTTTAGATTGATAGATCACGCACCCAATTGTTTTTAGCAGGTATTAATAACTGAAACTTATTATACTTTAAGTTGTTAATTATAAAAACCAATAACATAACACCATGAAAAAATTAAGTTACGTAATGATGATCGCCGTATCGGCTTTGGCTATCCAATCATGCAACCATGGCGCAAAAGACGCCAAATCAACTGCGGATAGTTTGAATAAAACTAAAGATACAACAACGAATGTTGCTGCAACAGGCGGAATAGCTGTAAGCAGTGATGATGCGAAATTTGCTACTGCAGCAGCCAACGGCGGGCTTGCCGAAGTTGCTTTGGGTAAATTGGCCCTAACTAAAACTACCAATGCAGCTATTAAAGATTTTGCGAATATGATGGTTACAGATCATGGTAAAGCTAATGACGAATTGATGGCGATTGCAAAAGCTAAAAACATTACCCTTCCAATGCAACCGGATAGCGCGCACCTGAAAAAAGCGGATGAGCTAAGTAAATTAAGCGAACCTGATTTCAATAAACAATACGTTAGCGCGATGATCGATGGCCACAAAAAGACCTTAGACCTAATGAACAACGAAGCTAAAAATGGTAAAGACAGCACATTAAAAGCTTTTGCTGCTAACACAGCACCTGTTGTACAAAAGCACCTGGATGCTATCAATAAAATAAAAGACAATATGAAATAGGCAAAAGCCTGCTCAATAAAAAAAGCCAGACAATATTGTCTGGCTTTTTTGTTATCTCAGTTTCCCTCTTGAGAGGCAGGATTATGTTCTACACCAAGCTTCTTACAAATAAGATTGTAATAGCCTCGATTTTGAATTTTGCCTTAAGCGTAATAATGCTTTATCTTTTATCTGGCGAACACGTTCGCGGGTTAAGTTAAATTTCTCGCCGATCTCTTCTAAAGAATGTGGCGCGGTACTGTTTAATCCAAAGAATAGTACTAATACTTGCTTTTCGCGTTCAGCTAAAATGCCTAATGAACGTTTAATCTCTTGTGATAATGAATCAATGATCAGATCGCTATCTGTACCGGCATCGCCGCTTTGCAAAACATCTAATAAAGTGTTTTCCTCGCCGGTAATGAAAGGTGCATCTACTGATACGTGACGGCCTGCATTTGATAGCGCGTCCGAAATTTTATCAGCAGTAGTTTCCAAATCCTCAGCCATTTCTTCTGGCGTTGGTTCACGCTCAAATTGCTGCTCCAGTTTAGAGTGCGATTTACGTATTTTACTTAATGATCCTACCTGATTTAGTGGCAAGCGCACAATTCTTGATTGCTCTGCAACTGCAGAAAGAATTGATTGGCGGATCCACCATACGGCGTATGAAATAAATTTAAAACCTTTAGTTTCGTCAAAGCGCCTTGCTGCTTTAATTAATCCTAAGTTGCCTTCATTAATAAGGTCGCCAAGGGTTAATCCCTGGTTCTGATATTGTTTGGCTACTGACACCACAAAACGCAAATTCGTTTTGGTAAGGCGTTCCAAAGCGGCCTGGTCACCCTCGCGGATCTTTTGGGCCAGAATAACTTCTTCCTGCGCAGTTATCAAATCTACCTTTGCAATCTCACTTAAATATTTGTCAAGTGATTGTGATTCGCGGTTGGTAATCGATTGGGTTATCTTTAGTTGTCTCATATTATTCCTGCAAAGGTACTGAAAGTTATGTTGACTGAAGGTAAATTAATGACGTACAGTCGAATTAATGAAAAATTATTCCGAAACTCGCTGTTTGGTCCTGTTATGCCTGCCTATAATCCTGCTGTATGCATAATTTCTGTCAAACGGATTATCTTAAAATATTTTATTAAACGTATAAATCCCCTATAAAGTACCCGCTTTTGTACGGATTTTGTAAAATATAGTTTGCATAATAGTTAAAACATTGTTTAACAATTTGTTCTGATCAATCCATTTAATTAATATTCTAATTGATCGAAACTCGTTGTATCTTTTCATTACGATTTTCATCGTTATGATTCCTGAAGAAGCCGCTTTCGGTAAAATGATCATGCTCGTAAAAATCCTTCCACTGCTCAACCGAATCTACAGCTATGTTTTCTTCAATAATATTCCTTATGGCCATCTCGTACTCAGGCGTAACTATGCCTCTTTCATATTTTGGCAATTCATTTAATTGCTTTTCGGTAATATCAGTAAGTATCACCTTGTCCTCTTCTTCATCAATTTTTGCCAGGCCTATAGGTATCAAAACCTGGTAAGGGTTATCCAGCATTAGCGTGTTTATTTCCATATCGATGATCAGGTAACGCACTTTACGGCTTTCGGGGTCAAATAAAACATCGTCCACATCGCCTATTTTTTCGCCCTGCTCATTCATTACTTCCCAGTCAGTAATATCCGGCTCGCCGGGTACTATTTCAAAATCACTGTATTTTAGTTCTTCCATCACCTTGGTTTAATTAATAAATTGGTACTTAAACAACTTTAAAAGCTAAACTATGTTTTAGTTATATGGCTAAGAGAAAGATCCCTACAGAAAAAGAGCTGAAATCGGCATTAGAGTTCAGGCATACCCGGACTGACCATTTTTCGGGCTTTACCACTAACGTATTGGGGAGCGTGGGCTTTTTGATCGGCAGCATAATGTTTTTTGTGATCTGGATCACCTGGAACCTTTTTGGCGCTCATCCGTTTGATCCATTTCCGTTTCCCATACTGGAGATGGCCGTCTCGTTATTTGCCATTGTACTATCGGTAACCGTATTGATCAACCAAAACCGGCAAAGCCGGATGGACAAAACTCGCCAGCAGGTTGAGTTTGAAGTTAACGTGCGCGCTGAAAACGAAATTACCATGATGCTGAAAATGCTGCATGAGATCCACCAAAAACTAGGTTTAAAAACCGAATCGGATAAAGAGCTGGAAGAAATGAAAGAAGTTACCGATGTAAAACAAATTCACCAAACAATTGATGAAAATCAGTCGGAAAATAAAAGCGAATAGTTTTTTGAAACTGGATTCATAGAATTACTAATGGCCAGGATTATAAAAATCATATAAATTCTTGAAATTCGAGTTCAGATAACAATTGTTAATACTTATCCACACTATTTTTAAAAACCCTTTTCACATATCCATTTTTTCCCTTACATTTGCGGGCTAATTGTTGCTCAGTGAAATCGCTTAGGATATATACTATACCTTTTACGGGTTTAAAGTTAGGCAAGCACCAATTTGAGTTTGATGTTACAGATAGTTTTTTTGATGAGTTTGATTACTCGTTAGTAAAAAAAGGAAATCTGAAATGTGTTGTTGAATTAGAAAAACAGGAAACATTAATTATCCTGAATTTTCATATCACCGGCTACATCGATTTAAATTGCGACCGTTGTTTAGCGCCTTATCCGCAATTGCTGGATATTAAAGAGCAGCAAATAGCTAAGTTTAGCGAGGAAGAAATAGACGAGGATGAAGAAATCATCACGTTAGGTAAAAGTGATCACGAGATCAACATAGCCCCGCTGATATACGAGTATATAAATGTATCGGTACCATTTATAGCTACTTGTGGCGATGAGGGTAACACCGAATATTGTGATAAAGAAATGCTGGACAGCCTTGAAAAGCTTGCCGCTAATAATAATAACGAACAAGAAGATGAGATAGCTGACCCACGGTGGGAAGCGCTCAAAAAAATTAAATAAGATTAATAAAATAAGTTATGCCACATCCAAAGCGCAAAATATCCAAATCAAGAAGAGATAAACGCAGGACCCATTACAAGGCTGTTGCCCCTACTTTAACAACTTGCAGCACTACCGGCGCGGTACACTTGCCACACAGAGCTTATACTGTTGATGGTAACGTTTACTACAATGGTAAACTACTGATTGAAAAAGCAGCCGTAGCCTAAGTAATTTTCTGCAAATGAAGATCGGCTTAGACATTATGGGGGGTGATTTCGCTCCCGAGGCAGCCGTTTTAGGCGCGATATTGGCCCATAAAGCCTTATCCGGCCCAAAGCTTGTGCTTATAGGTGATAAGGACAGCGCCATAAAAATTCTTCAGGAAAACAACTATAGCCCCGATAATTTCGAGTTTGTACATACAACCGAAGTTATTGGCATGGGCGAGCATCCCACAAAAGCCATTGTTCAAAAACCCGATTCAAGTATTAGTGTTGGGTTTAAACTATTGAAGGAAGGTGCCATACAGGCCTTTTCATCAGCTGGTAATACCGGTGCTATGCTTGTTGGTTCCATGTTTAGCATAAAAGCTATACCGGGTGTGTTGCGCCCATCAATTACTTCTATCGTACCACAGCTTAAAGGTGGATTAGGTATCCTGCTTGATGTTGGCGCCAATGCCGATTGCAAACCTGATATGCTGGTTCAGTTTGCCATGCTGGGATCTTTGTATGCAGAATATGTTTACAAAATTGCCAGCCCACGGGTTGGTTTGGTAAACATAGGCGAGGAAGAAGAAAAAGGTAACATCCTTACACAAGCTACATTCCCGTTATTAAAGGCAGCAAGCCATTTAAACTTTGTGGGCAATGTGGAGAGCCGCCATCTGTTTGATGATGTGGCTGATGTAATGGTTTGCGACGGTTTTACGGGCAACACCATCATCAAACTTTCAGAATCATTTTATGAGATTGCGCGTCAAAAAGGTATCAATGATGCTTTTTTTGATATGTTTAATTACGAGCAATATGGTGGTAGCCCAATTTTAGGGGTTAATGGCGCTGTGGTTGTAGGCCACGGAATTTCGCCGCCAGAGGCAATCAAAAATATGGTACTTTTGTCGAAAACAGTATTTGAAAGCGGTGTGGTTGATCAAATCACGCAGGCGTTTCAATAATATAAAATATCTATGAGTAAAATTCATGCCGCTATTACCGCAGTGAATGGTTACGTACCGGATTACATCCTTACTAACGATGAGCTGGCAACAATGGTTGATACCAATGATGAATGGATTGTAAGCCGTACTGGAATTAAAGAGCGGAGAATACAAAAAGGCGAAGGCCTTGGAACATCCGATATGGCAGTCCCCGCTGTTGAGGGTTTATTAAAAAAACGCGGCATCAATGCAGAAGAGATCGATTTGATCATCTTTTGTACTACGACACCTGATATGCCTTTCCCGGCAACGGCAAATATTTTAGGAGATAAGATAGGCGCTAAAAACGCCTGGGGATTTGATCTGCAAGCAGCTTGCTCGGGCTTTTTATTCGGTTTAACTACCGGAGCCCAGTTTATTGAGAGCGGCAAACACAAAAAAGTATTAGTAGTAGGCGCCGACAAAATGTCGTCGATGATAGATTACCAGGACCGTGCTACCTGCATTATTTTTGGTGATGGCGCGGGCTGTGCGCTGCTTGAGCCGGATACTGATGGTTATGGCTTGATTGATTCTGTTTTAAAAAGCGATGGTTCAGGTATTCCGTATCTGCACCAAAAAGCGGGCGGATCATTAAAACCGGCAAGCCATGCCACTGTTGATGCCCGCGAGCATTATGCTTACCAGGAAGGCCAGGCCGTGTTTAAATTTGCGGTTACCAACATGGCCGATGTTGCTGCCGAAGTGATGGAGCGCAACAACCTTGTAGCCGATGATATTGCATGGCTGGTACCACACCAGGCAAACAAACGTATTATTGATGCAACCGCTAACCGTACAGGTGTAAGCGCTGATAAGGTGATCATCAATATTGAAAAATACGGAAATACAACCAATGCAACCATCCCATTGTGTTTATGGGAGTGGGAAACTAAATTTAAAAAAGGCGATAACCTGTTATTTGCTGCCTTTGGTGGCGGCTTTACCTGGGGATCACTTTATTTAAAATGGGCCTATGATGCTGTTTAATACAGCCTTTTGTTATAAACATTATTAAAATTGCATTGTTAAATGCAATACACTAATTATTAAACTATTTAAAATTTGCACATTTGCTTATGCACATTTGCAAATCATTATAGCATTTTAACTAAAACCAAATTCAATTCCTCAGCATGGACATTAAACAAATACAAGACCTAATTCGCTTTGTTGCCAAATCTGGAGTAAACGAAGTTGCTATTGAGCAGAATGAGTTTAAAATTACCATTAAAACTAACCAGGCCGCTACTATAGTTAATGCTACTGTACCTTATGCCCAGCCTTTAGCTGCGGCTGCCGCGCCTGCCCCCGTTGATCCGATTGCGCATGTTGCTGCCGCCGCACCGGCAGCCCCTGCTGCTGATGACACATCAAAATACATTACCGTTAAATCTCCGATGATCGGTACTTTTTATCGTTCAGCAAGCCCGGAAAAACCAATGCTGGTTAATGTTGGCGATGAGATAAGCGAAGGAAATGTACTTTGTATCATCGAAGCGATGAAACTGTTTAACGAGATCGAATCTGAAGTTTCAGGCCGTATTGTTAAAATTTTGGTCGATAATGCTTCGCCTGTTGAGTATGACCAACCGTTGTTTTTAGTTGAGCCTAAATAAGTATTGTCCTTTTATTTGAGGATGAACAACATCTGCTTATTGGTAATATAATTTCATTTAGTTCTTAAAAAAATAGCTATGACATCAATAACCGTAGATGATGTAAAAAATGATCAAACTATGTTTAAAAAAATATTAATAGCTAACCGCGGTGAAATAGCCTTACGAATTATTCGTACCTGTAAGGAAATGGGTATTAAAACTGTAGCTGTTTATTCTACTGCAGATCGCGATAGCCTGCACGTGCGTTTTGCCGATGAGGCTGTATGTATCGGCCCGCCGCCAAGCCGTGATTCTTACTTAAATATTCCTAATATTATTTCAGCCGCTGAATTAACCAATGCCGATGCGATCCATCCTGGTTATGGTTTCTTGTCAGAAAATGCGAAATTTTCAGCTATTTGTGCCGAATACGGTATCAAATTTATAGGAGCTACCGCCGCGCAGATCAATTCTATGGGTGATAAAGCTTCGGCTAAAGATACCATGAAAAAGGCTGGTGTACCTATCGTTCCTGGTTCTGATGGTTTGTTAACCAGTGTAAAAGAAGGTATCGCTATCTCTAAAAAAATAGGTTACCCTGTAATATTGAAAGCAACTGCTGGTGGCGGTGGCCGTGGTATGCGTATTGTTTGGAAAGACGAAGAATTTGAAGCTGCCTGGGATTCAGCCAGGGCAGAATCAGGCGCGGCATTCGGAAACGATGGCATGTACCTTGAAAAATATGTTCAGGATCCACGCCATATCGAAATACAGGTCGTAGGTGATCAATATGGTAAAGTTTGCCATTTGTCTGAACGCGATTGCTCTATACAACGCCGTCACCAAAAATTGGTTGAAGAATCTCCTTCTCCATTCATGACTGAAAAACTTCGTAAAAAAATGGGTGAGGCTGCTATTAAAGGTGCTAAAGCTGTTAAGTATGAAGGAGCCGGTACTGTTGAGTTTTTGGTTGATAAAGACCGAAACTTTTATTTTATGGAAATGAATACCCGTATTCAGGTGGAACACCCGGTTACTGAAGAGGTGATCAACTTCGATTTAATAAAAGAACAAATTAAGGTTGCCGCCGGCATCCCAATATCAGGGAAAAACTACGAGCCCACCATGCATGCTATTGAGTGCCGTATCAATGCCGAAGACCCGTTTAATAACTTCCGCCCTTCACCGGGTAAGATCACTAATTTCCACTCACCTGGTGGTCACGGCGTGCGTATAGATACTCACGTATATACTGGCTATGTTATCCCGCCTAATTACGATTCCATGATAGCAAAGGTTATTTGCGTGGCACAAACCCGCGAAGAAGCACTGAGCACGATGGAACGCGCCTTAAGCGAATTTGTTATCGAGGGTGTTAAAACAACTATTCCTTTCCATTTAAAATTACTGCAGGACCCTAACTTCCGCGCGGGTAATTTTACGACCAAATTTATGGAAACATTTGAATACTCGGAATAATTAAAACTGAAGCGTTCAGTTAAAACGTAAGTAACGTTTTAACGTTATACAGAAGAATTCAACAAAACCAAATGGCCGGACAAGATCTGATAAAAGCAGTAAAGGAAAAAGGTACTACGTTAGAGGCAGAAATGTCTTTCTTCGATCATTTGGAGGCTTTACGCTGGCATTTGATGCGCGCCGCCATAAGTGTTGTTATTTTTACCGGTTTAGCCTGGTATTATTACGATTTTATCTTTAACAAGATCATCATGGCTCCGTTCAGTGGTGATTTTTGGACCTATCGTATGATGTGTAAGTTCGGCAACTCATTTTGCATTACGCACATTAATGGTAACATCATCAATACCGATATGGCGGGCCAGTTTATGATGAAGCTGAACTCAACCATACTAATGGGCATTATTGTAGCTGTGCCTTATATTTTGTGGGAACTATGGCGCTTTATAAAACCAGCCTTGTTGGATAAAGAACGCCGGGCAGCCAGCGGTTTTGTATTTTATGCCTCTATACTTTTTGTTGTCGGTATTTTATTTGGCTATTATGTTATCGCGCCAGAGTCAATTGCATTTTTAGCCGGTTACAGTATTAGCCCTATTATTCAAAACCAGTTCACTATTAGTTCCTACCTATCCATGGTAGCCACCATTACGCTCATTATAGGCATTGTTTTCGAGCTTCCTATCCTTATCTATATCCTGGCTTCCATTGGCATACTAACAGGTACATTTATGCGTAAAACGCGCCGGTATTCTGTTGTGATATTGCTTATCATTGGTGCCATCATATCTCCTTCACCAGATTTTTTAACTACGATGATCGCGACGGTGCCATTATTCGCATTATACGAAGTAGGGATTGTTGTAGCCTCTGTTGTTGAAAAACGCCGCCTTAAAAAGCACGAAGAGATCATGGAGTCCTAATCCGGAAATCTTTTTTTAAATTATACTCCGTAATAAATGAGGGCTTGGCCTCATTTATTTAAGCCAAGGGTTTTGGTTATTCAAATACAATGGCCGAAGCTAAAAATCTAGAGATAAATAAAATAAAATCTGAGTAACTAAGCTGTTACATTTTTCGTTTAAATATCTGTAAGGCATGCTGATGCAGCCACGCTATTGTGGTAATATTAAAAATAGCACTTGTTTAGCTATAGAGAAGGATTTATTGATAAAGATATGTTGCTGACCATTATTTTTTTGTACAAATACATGTGCCCACGGATATTAAAAATGAGCCATATTCAAAGAATAACCGGTAATTTTTAATGATTTTTATTCAAACGGATTCCGCTTCACATTTCATTACTGAAATTTATCCCAATGTTTTTAGCTTCGCCCGGCTTTAAATAAATTACTGTCGGCTATATTTCAAGTTTTATGTTAGAAGTTTTTAACATTTAAATTCTATTGATGTGTAAGGAAGAATCAACGTTTACAGCAGGTTTTATGTGATCATATTACGAAAAGTTAAAGCCATGTTAATTTGTTAGTAACTTTTGAGTTTGTTAACACGTAGAAACGAGAAATTTAATACATCGTAAATAGATAAGATAATTGCTTATTGCGTACCAACCAACTTTAACATGAAAAAAATTTACTTTTTAACGGTCTTATTATTCACACTCTTTTTGGCTGTCTGCAAGGCAGATGATTACCAGCCGGGTTACATCATCTTAAAAGATGGTAAACAAGTTAGTGGCTTAATTAAGCTCTATAAAAATGCGCCATGGAAAAACCAGCGTTTTATTTGGTTTAAAGATTCTGCCGCATATGCCGCTGATCCTAAAACTCATGCAAAAAAATATTTTTCATCTCAGATGAAATCCTACCAGGTTGGGTCGCGCACATTTGTACGTGTACATTACATTGATCAGTCTTATATCAATCTAAGAACATTGGTTAACAACTACCACATGTTAGAGCGTGTGTCAAACGGCCGTATTGTATCTTATATATATTATTCTTATCCTCCTGAAATATTTGATTTTGGCGATAAAACAGGCGAACGAACAGAAGTTGCTAACGATGGCCAATCAATCAAATACAGAATATTATTTAAAAAAGATGGTGCTAAGCATTTCCACAACGCGTATGGTTATGGCTTATCAGCATATTTTAAAGATACTCCGCAGGTACTGCAAAAATATCATGACGGATCATACGGCAACGAACCAACTGTTGACGGCGCTTCCTTATATGACAGGATCGCAACGCTTTGCAAGCGTACGATCTTCACTTCTCAAAAAGAATCTAAAGGTATTATAGCTGCATTTAATGATTACGATCATATCAATAATCCGGAGCTTGACCAGCCAACTCCAAACGCAATTGCTCATTTTAAACCATATATATTTAAAGGTACTGTAATCAACAGTACATTACACACACCTGAGACAGATGTTACTATAACTTATGTTGATTCATTAACACAACAAACAGTTAAACAAACCTTAACAGATGTAAATGGTGTATATCAGTTCCTGGTAGAAAATAATCGTCCATTTAGCATCAGGGTTGAGAAAAAGGGCTTTATCACTAAAAGCTTAGCACAAGGCGCAGGTGTAGGTGCCAATTCAATTAATGGTGCTGCAATTGGTGCAGGCCAGGGAGTTGGTTCAGGCTTTGCTGCAAACAACGGTTCTGCTACTGGAAATGGTTCAGGTTCGTCAGCAGGTAATTTGAACAATGGTTCAGTATCTGGTAATGGAAACAGTTCTGGTTCATCGACAGGTAATTCAAATACAGGTTCAGCATCAGCAATGAATTCGGGCGCATATGCCACGAGCGGCATGTCTGCTGACGGTATGGGTTCGGGATCAGCTACAGGCGGTACATTTTTAAGCCCGGCTGTTAGCCTGGAGCCAATTATGTCACAACAATCGTCAATGGCGGCTAATCCGGGCATCGATGGCAACGGCCAGTCAGTTGTTATGGAAAACAAAATCCTGTATGATTTTGGCCACGCAAGCTTAAGAGCAGAAGCCATACCTGTACTTGACTCATTGGTTAAGCAATTACAAGATCAGCCTAAATTAACAGTTATACTTACAGCGCATACAGATTCAGTAGGCAGCGACGCTTACAACTTGAAATTGTCACAGGAAAGAGCTAAACTATGCTCTGAGTACTTGATCAGAAAAGGCATCAGCAATGCGCGTATCTCGGCAATAGGTTATGGAAAAGCTAAACCAATTGCTCCCAACACATTGCCAAATGGCCAGGATAATCCAGACGGCAGGCAGTTAAACAGGCGTGTGGAATTTACAGTAAAAGAAACCGACACCAGGATGACTAAATTAGCTCAGAACTAATAGTAGTTAAAAAAAATAATTGAGGCCTTCCGTATTACGGAGGGCTTTTTTTTGGTCTAATTTATATGTAACTTTATTGATACAATTGGTTAATTAGCTGATTTGGTAACACATTTGTACATCAAAGTCGTTTAAAAGGCGTAATGAAAAATAAAGGCATAAATGGATTTAACTGGCAAGTAATGTTTTTGCTGCTTGTTTATGTTTTTATAACTGCAACGCATATTTTGCTGCTGGCTCCGCATGGCGGAGGCGATTATTCTGTAAAAATTACTCACGCTGCCGTTGTTAAAAATAACGCTGTTGCTTCAGCAATACCGGTTATTTTCCAGATCAGGCGCATTGATAAATGCACAATTGATGAAAAAACGCTGTCGTTTGCTGCTGTATGTTTTGTTTTAGGCAACTCTTTTTTACTGCTTATTTTATTTTTTGATGCTTTAAAGCGTAAAAAAACTCTTTTTGCATGGGATTCTTATAAATTCCAAAACAAACAATACGCTTACTTAACACTCTGCACCTTCCGGATCTGATATTTTATTTCTGCCGATTAAACAATCCATGCGCAGAAAAACTCCAAAGATTTATCAGAACAGGGCATTAAAAAACATGCCTTTAATTTCCATAACAACTTTATTTATCCGATAGTTTATAAGCATAATTAAGCTTGTAACTAGCTGTAAGTGATTTATTTAACAAAATCATGCATATTTTAAAAAAATGCTTTTGCGCGCTGCTGTTATTTACTATGGCTTTAGCCTCAAATGCACAGCAACCTGCCATAACGCTAAGGCAATTATTAAACAGCGTTGATCAAAGGGCGCCGCAACTGATCACCGATTCAGCGGCAATAAAAATAAGGCAGGACCAGGCGGCTGAAACGCGCAGCAACTGGTTGCCCGATCTTAATTTAAATTACCAGGCCGATATTGGCTCCAGCAATAACGTAACCGGGCCATATTTTGGCTTTGGTGTTATTCCTTCAAGTTCTGGTGGTATTCATAGCACAAGCGTTAACACTGCCATGTCAGATAACCTGGGTATAGCCGAATTGAACTGGGAAGTTTACAATTTCGGCAAATATGGCGCGCAAAACAAGGTTGCCAATTCGGATGTGACCGTTCAGCAAAACCAATACGCGCAATCAAAATATGATCTGCGGGCTTATACCATCAGCAATTATTTGCAATTGCTGCGTTTGCAGGATTTATTAAGCATTCAGTTCCGGAATGTAGATCGCACACAGCAAATCTTACGCTCCATCATGTCGCTGGCTAAAAGCGGTGTGAGGGCCGGTGTTGATACCAGCATCGCGCAAGCTGAACTATCCAAAGCACGGTTAAATTATATCGAAGTGGTTAACCAGCTTAAACAAGTACAATTGCAGCTTTCATCGGTTAGCGGTTTTCCGTATCAATCAATTTTGCCGGATACCACAGTTGAGGTAACCTTAATTGGTCAGCCCAGCGCTAACTTATTCCCTGTTGATACCAGTAATCATCCATTGATTAATTACTACCGTTCTGTGTATCAAAATAACCTGCAACGCGAGGATTTGGTTAAGAAAATGTATAATCCTAAGATCTCGCTCCTGGCTGCAGCGTGGGGACGGGCTTCAAGTGTGGATGATGCCGGGCAGTATAACAGCCTTTCATCAGGCTACGGTTATCAGCGAGGTAATTACCTGGTAGGGATCGGTATATCCTATAACCTGTTTGATCTTCGCCGCAGGCAATTAAAATTGCGCACGCAGCAAGCCAGCACCGATTACTCGCTTAAAAAATTGCAGGAACAACAGCAGTTGCTGGATGTTAGCGCCAACCAGGCAGATGTTGAAATGGAAACAGCTATAAACAGGTTGAAGGAAATTCCTAAACAGCTTAAAGCGGCGAATGATAGTTATAGACAAAATCTATCGCTTTATAAAAATGGATTGTCAGATATTATAACGTTGGATGCTTCGCTGAATATTCTTTATCGTGCTGAGACGGATTACATGCAGGCCAAATATGATTACTCGAATGCGCTTTTCCAAAAAGCCATTACCGAGAACCAGGTAAATACAGTTTTAAACTTATTAAAATAATTAACTATGTCAATGGTCACATCCGCACTGAAAAGGCCTATCACCGTTATTGTGATAACCGCGAGCCTTTTAATTTTTGCAGTGCTCAGTGCAATCAATATACCGATAGATATTTTCCCGAAGCTTAACCTTCCTACAATTTATGTAATCGAATCATACGGTGGCATGTCGCCGCAGCAAATGGAGGGCTTTTTTGCCACCGGTTTGCAAAACCAGTTTTTATATGTTGATGGAGTAAAAAACATCAGCAGTAAAAGCATACAGGGTTTAACTATTGTAAAGATCTCATTTTACGAAAGCACCAATATGGCCGAAGCCTCGGCACAGGTAGCCTTGCAGGTCAACCGTGCGCAAAGTTTCTTTCCGCCGGGGGCATTGCCACCCCAGGTGATCAGGTATGACGCGTCATCCTTACCCGTTGGTGAATTGGTTCTGGATAGTAAAACAGAGAACCTGAAGGATATTTACGATTTGGCGGCAACACGCATCCGCCCGATGTTTGCTACTATTCCGGGTTTATCAGCTCCGCCGCCATTTGGCTCCAATGCCCGGTCTATTATCCTCAGCATCGACCCTGATAAATTGCGCAGCTTTAATTTAACGCCGGATCAGGTGGTAGATGCTTTAGCCAAATACAACGTAATGGCACCATCAGGCAACATCAGGATAGATAACACGATGTTTTTAACCACGATGAACTCGCTGATCAAAAGCTCGGACAACTTTGGTAACATCCCGGTTATCACTAAAAATGGGGTGCCTATCTACATTAAAGACCTGGCCCGTGTTACCGATGCTGCAGATATTACCGTGGATTACGCGCTTATTAACGGCAAGCGCTCGGTTTATATCCCGGTTGTTAAAACAGCTTCGGCTTCAACCTGGTCGGTAGTGCAGAATTTAAAAAGCAAATTACCCGAAATGCAAAATTTGCTGCCGAACGATGTAAAGATTTCTTATGAGTTTGACCAATCTGTAGCGGTGGTAAACTCCGTAAAAAGCTTAATGACTGAAGGTGGCCTGGGCGCTTTACTAACCGGCTTAATGGTGCTGCTTTTTCTGCGCGACTGGCGAAGCAGTTTAATTGTGGTGATCACGATTCCTGTTTCTATATTAATAGGTGTTTTATTGTTAAGCTTATTCGGGCAGACGATCAATATCATGACTTTGAGTGGTTTGGCGCTTGCCATTGGTATCCTCGTCGACCAGGCAACGGTGACCATTGAAAACATTCACCAGCATTTGGAAATGGGGAAACCCAAACGAAAAGCCATTTTTGATGCCTGCGAAGAGATCTCGTTCCCTTTATTACTGATATTGCTATGTATCCTCGCGGTATTTGCACCATCATTTATGATGAATGGTGTACCTAAAGCCATGTTTTTGCCGCTTTCCATGTCGATAGGTTTAACGATGATCGTATCGTACATATTAGCGCAAACCTTGGTGCCGATATTGAGTAACTGGATGATTAAGGCTGAACGTTACCAATATCATCATGGCAAGCCGCATGCGCATGCCGGCGAAGATTTTAACGTGATGGAACAAGCCCAGATCAATGAGCACTTGGAAAAAGAAGAAAAAGAACCCGAGAATAACGATTTTTTAGAACGGGTAAAACTTCGATTTATCCTGATTTTGGATAAGCTGATGCCGAGGAAAAAATCTATTATTCTGGTTTATTTGGTTGTGGTTATCGGTTTGGCCGCAGTTGGCTTTGTGATCATTGGTAAGGATATGATGCCAAAACTGAACAACGGGCAATTCCAGGTTCGGCTTGATGAACCGCAGGGTACTCGCCTTGAAGTTACCGAAGATAAGTTTAAAGAGGTTTTACAGATCATCGATAAAACAGTAAATCATCATGTAAAGATCACATCGGGATATATTGGTTTGGTGCCGAGCAGCTTCGGTAGCAGTAACCTATATGTATTTAACACAGGCACGCACGAAGCCGTTTTACAGGTAAACCTTGACGAGGATTACCATATAAATATGGATGACCTGAAAGATGCTTTGCGTAAAAACATCGCCGCCGCTATACCTGAAATGACTATTAGCTTTGAGCCCATCGACATGACGGAGAAGATAATGAGCCAGGGTGCGAACACACCAATTGAGGTGCAGGTTGCCGGGAAGGATCTGCAACAGATAAAAACCTATAGTGATAAGGTTTTGGCCAAGTTGAAAAAGATCCCATACTTGCGCGATGTGCAGATCAATCAGCCATTGGATTACCCGGTGATCGCCATAACGCTTGACCGTTTAAAGATCTCACAACTAGGGTTAAATGTAAGTGATGTAGCACGGTCGGTTACGGCGAGTACTTCCTCAAGCCGTTATACAACCAAAAATTTATGGCTGGATGAGAACAACTCCTATACCTACCAGGTACAGGCCGAAATACCGGAATATGCCATGAATTCGATGAGCGCTTTGCAAGAGATCCCGCTGGTAAAAGGCCAAAGCAGCCCAACATTAGCTGATGTTGCTACCTTTAAACAGGTTTACACCCCTGCTGAATATGACCGTACCGGCCCGCGGCGATATATTACCATTAGTGCCAATATCAGTAAAAAAGATTTGGGTACATCAACCACCGATGTGCAGAAGGTGGTAAAATCATTAGGCACACCGCCAAAGGGATTAGTGGCAACCATTGAGGGTATGTCGAACTTATTGACGGATACCTTAACCAGTTTGCAAAACGGCCTGGCGTTCGCCATTTTGGTCATCTTTTTGCTGTTGGCGGCAAATTATCAGTCGTTCAAATTATCACTTACTGTTTTGGTAACTATTCCGGCGGTAATTTTAGGTTCTATAACCGCGTTGCTGCTTACCGGGTCAACCCTAAATCTGCAATCCTATATGGGGATGATCATGTCAACCGGAGTATCGGTTGCCAACGCGATATTGATTGTAACCAACGCCGAGTACCTGCGGCTTGAGTTTAAGGATTCCACCCGTGCCGCGGTAACCAGTGCATCCATCAGGCTAAGGCCGATACTGATGACCAGTTTTGCTATGATAGCGGGGATGATCCCGATGGCATCAGGTATGGGCGAGGCAGGCGAGCAATCAGCGCCATTGGGGCGTGCGGTTATTGGCGGTTTGGCAGCTTCAACATTGGCGGCATTATTTATACTGCCATTGCTATTCGCCTGGATCCAGGAAAAAACAACATTTGATGAACCATCATTAATGCCGGAAAGTAACACAGAAATTGAAAATTTAAATCCTATTGCATCATGAAATATCTGATCTTTTTAATAATATCATGCTTATTGTTAACAGCTTGCGGCGGAAACCAAAAACCGGTTGACCTTACAGCGCAATCTGCATCGTCAACCAATAAATATCAGTACGGAAATGTATCTGAAAAAACAATGTCAACATCGGCGCAGTTACCGGGCCA
Organism: Mucilaginibacter sp.; assembly: GCF_965225845.1. Taxonomy (GTDB): domain Bacteria; phylum Bacteroidota; class Bacteroidia; order Sphingobacteriales; family Sphingobacteriaceae; genus Mucilaginibacter. The sequence goes on along the minus strand of NZ_CBDDBL010000001.1, from coordinate 86,483 downwards.
GTTGGTGCCATTTAACGAAGTAAATATTTTCCCGAAAGTAAACGGCTTTGTAAAACAGCTGTTTGTGGATCGCGGATCGATCGTTAGAAAAGGCCAGTTGCTGGTAATTTTAGAAGCACCCGAAATGGAATCGCAATTAGCGGCCGCAGCCTCGCAATACGACCAGGCTAAGGAAAATGCAGAAGCCAGTAAAGAAAAATATGCCCGTTTAAAAGAAGCGGCCCAGGAACCAGGTTCGGTATCACCATTAGATTTAGATAATGCCCAGGCCAAAATGAAGGCCGACCAGGCCATGGTTAAGGCGCAAGCATCCAATGTGCAATCGGTTAAAACCATGAATTCTTACCTGCGTATTTCTGCTCCTTTTGACGGGATGATCATTCAGCGTAATGTATCTCCCGGCGCATTGGTTGCACCCGGCAAAACAACTGATCAACCGATGCTGGTTTTGCAGGATATCCATAAAATGAGGCTTACAGTTTCTATCCCGGAGGATTATGTAGATAAGGTTGATCTTACAAAACCGGTATCCTTTGTATTTAATGCTATGCCGGGCCAAACGCAAACAGCTAAGATAAGCCGGTCGGCAAATTCGCTGGGCAGCATGCAACAGGAAGCCATTGAGATTGACGTTGAAAACAAAAACGGCCAGCTAAAACCGGGCATGTACGCCGAAGTGAATATTCCTATGCTTTCCGGCGCACAGTCACTGGTTGTGCCTAATTCAGCTATAATCCGTTCAACAGAGCGCGAATATGTTATTAAGGATAGTTTAGGAAAAGCAAGTTTAGTAAATATTAAAGAAGGTTTGGCAGGCAACAATGCTACTGAAGTATTCGGTGACCTGAAACCTAATGATAAGATCTTGATCCACGCCTCAGATGAGATCAAGCAGGGCGATCCTGTTGAATAATCGAGTTTTTGTTTTTTTTACCAGGGCGGCCCGTTAAGGGCCGTTTTGGTTTTTATTGAATTAATGCAAATCATTTAAGATATTAGATGGCTGGTTTAACTATCAATCTGTCAAAATAAAAAAATAATGATCCGTTGGGGAGTAATAGGTTGCGGTCGGATTGCGCACCGTTTTATGCAAGGCTTAAAAGAAGTACCAGGTACAGAATTTACAGGTGCGTGGTCGCGGCGGCAGGAAACAGTAGATACCTTTATTGAGCAATACGGAGGCATTGGTTTTGAGAGTGTAGAAGAGTTGTTGAATAACGATATAGATGCTGTCTATGTCGCTACATTACCTGATAGTCATCATCTATATTGTATTTTAGCGCTTATTGCGGGTAAGCATGTTTTGTGTGAAAAGCCCGCTGCACTCAATTTGCTAACGTTGGAAAGTGTGCTGGAAGTAGCAAAAGAAAAGAACCTGTTGTTTATGGAGGGGATGAAACCACCATTTTTTCCACTCTATAAAAAGCTAAAAGAATATTTAGAAACAGATCCTATTGGCGAGGTGGGCTATGTGCGGGCGGGATCATCGGTCGCCGATATCAGTCCTGATCATCCAAACTTTAGTTACGACCTTGCAGGAGGCGCTGTTATGGGTATAGGTATTTACGAAGCGTACCTGGCTGTAGAATGGTTAGGCAATACCAAACAGGTACAGGCGATGGGTAGGTTTGGCGAAAATAAGATCGACATGTTCACGATATTTCAAACCGAGCATGAAAAAGGATATGGACAATTTTATTGCGGCTTTGACCTGCATGGCAAAGGTGACGCGCTGATCTGCGGAACGCTTGGCAATATAACCATCCATAAAAACTGGTGGAACCCGGCTAAGGCAACTATTAATTATTTAGATGGACGTGTTATGGAATTGGATGTTCCGTTTACAGCAGGTGGGTTAAATTATGAAACTGCGCATTTTTGCGAATTGATTAAAGCGGGTTTAACCGAGAGCCCGGTGATCACTCATGAAATGTCGCGACAAATGATAGCAATGCTGGACAGTGCCCGGGGAATTATTGGTTTAAAATTTAAGGGTGAATAAGATCACCACACAAATTTGATGTAAAAGCATTTATAGTATATGAAGATAGCCACTTACAATGTAAACGGTGTTAATGGCCGGTTGCCGGTTTTACTGCGCTGGCTGGAAGAAACGCAGCCTGATGTTGCATGCCTGCAGGAATTAAAGGCACCGCAGGAAAAATTCCCGGAGCAGGCAATAAAGGATGCAGGTTATAATGCCATATGGCATGGACAAAAAAGCTGGAATGGGGTAGCAATACTTGCCCGTAATGCACAGATCAGGGAAGTAAGACGCGTATTGCCCGGCGACCCGGAAGATGAGCATAGCCGGTATATAGAAGCAATTGTAAATGATATTACCATTGGTTGCCTTTACCTGCCAAACGGTAACCCTGCGCCGGGGCCTAAATTTGATTACAAGCTCCGCTGGTTCGAACGGTTGAAATTACACGCTGCGGATCTGCTGGCGTCAAACAAACCGATAGTGATCACCGGTGATTATAACGTTATGCCAACCGATCTGGACGTTTACAAGCCGGAAAGATGGGTTGAGGATGCTTTATTCCGCCCGGAAACGAGGGCGGCTTTTCATTCTTTAGTTGCTCAGGGATGGACGGATGCTATCCGTAAACTTTACCCGGATCAAAAAATTTATACATTTTATGATTATTTCAGAAATGCCTATAGCCGTGATGCAGGTTTAAGGATTGATCACTTTTTGTTAAGCCCGGAATTGGATAAAAAATTGTTAGCCGGCGGCGTTGACAAGAATGTAAGGGGATGGGAAAAAACAAGCGATCATGCGCCCGTGTGGATCGAATTGGCAGATATTTAAAAATAAGGTTAAAAAAATAAGGCCTCCTTACACTCGCTGTTTGGAGGCCTAAACCTAAACCTTATCACAATAAGCAGGCAAGAACGCCTGCTGTATGAAGCAACAAAGTTAAGATATTTTTTTTAAAATCAATATTAGAAAATGATTAAGATTGAAATGAACACCATTATAATGAATTGAGGTTGAGAATGTTGTAATTTCGTTTAGCGAAATATTTGCGTTTTATTAGCTCATTTTATCTTTTTATTATCAGCATTTATTGGAAAGTAGATAAAAGGATAAATAATTTATTTTATTAGCTGCTAAAACGATAGATAGTTGTTCGTTTTAGGATTAAAAGGTGTAAAAAGGTTATTTTAAGACAAAAATTTGATTTTTTTTACTGAGAAATGCCAGATATTTATAAACTTTAAGTAAAAAAGCCCGGTGTTTTTATGAAACACCGGGCTTTTTTTGTTGTGATTTATTTATGGTTGCCCGCTTCCGCCAGCTGATCCATATACCTGGCCTGTAGCATAACTGGCATCTTTAGCAGCAAGCTGAACATAAATAGATGCCAACTCGGCGGGCTGTCCCGGTCTGCCCATTGGCGTTTGGCCACCAAACATCTTTAATTTATCTTGCGAAGCACCGCCGCTTACCTGTAATGGGGTCCATATTGGTCCCGGGGCAACACCGTTTACCCTTATACCTTTAGGTCCCAGTTGTTTGGCTAATGATTTAACATAATTCATGGTAGCAGCCTTTGTTTGCGCGTAATCATACAAATCCGGTGTAGGGTCATACGCTTGCTCAGACGTGGTTCCAATAATAGTAGAACCAGGCTTTAAGTGAGGCAAAGCTGCTTTTATAATCCAGAAAGGTGCATATATATTGGTTTTCATGGTCCAGTCAAATTGTTCGCTGGATATATCCAATATGGACGAATGCGACTGCTGCCTGCCTGCATTGCTCACTAAAATATCAAGCCCGCCAAGCTTATCTACTGCTTCAGCTACCAGGTGCTTGCAAAATTCTTCATCGCGTAAATCACCCGGGATAGCAACGGCGTTTCGTCCTTCCGCCCTAATCAAGGCTATTACTTCCTGGGCATCGGGTTCTTCGGTAGGGTAATAGTTTATTGCCACGTCTGCACCTTCACGGGCATAGGCAATAGCCGCGGCGCGCCCCATGCCAGAATCGCCGCCTGTTATTAAAGCCTTACGGCCTTTTAAGCGGCCAGAGCCTTTATAACTTGTTTCACCGTGATCGGGTCTAGGATCCATTTGGCTGGCTAAGCCTGGCCATGGCTGTGATTGGCCGTTAAATGGTGGTTTTGGGTATTTGGTGGTTGGATCTTGAATAACTTCTTCAATTTTAGTGCTATTCAAATCATTTTTTTCTGCGGTACTGTTGTCATAATTCATGGTGGTATTAATTTAATTTCATCCTTGTTAATAACGGGATATTATGCAATAGGTTTGCCTGTATTCATCTTTTGGGAAATTTATTTTCTTTTTTAGAAATTTTTATTATGTTTGACTATGGCTTTAAATATTTTTTATTTATTTAAAACTATATAACCATTATTTTCGATATATACCGAACCTTGAAAAACAACCGGGCCGGATATTACAATAAAATTATACCTCATTTTTTGAAAACTATATTTATAAGTTTTCGTAAAAGCATACTGTGATTTACAACGAAACAACTAATAACGAACCATTTAAGTTTAAAGGCATTGCCAAACGAACAAGCCAGTTAAGCTTTATTACCCTTTTGGTAAGTATAGGCATTGCAGCTTATTACCTTTCTTTAGGGCTTACTGTTTCGTCAGTTATGGTGGGTTGTTTCAGTATTGCGGTTTTAATTATCCTGTTAATCCAGTTAACGCATGTAATTGACAACGTTCAGCCATTGATGGTAACATCTATATGCATTCTTTTAGTAGTAAGTTCATTTGTTGAAGGATCAAACACAGGTCAGTATTTCTATTTTTTTCCTGTTATCGTAGTGATACCCATTGTAGTAAATTACAAGGAGTCGTCATATATTGAACTCGGTTCGTATTTTTTATTGGGCCTGGGCTCTTTCTTTATAAATTTTTATGTAGGGCATAATATAAAACCAATTGAGCAAATACCTGCAGATGTTGCCCACAGAATGTTATTCACTAATGCAAGCTGTGCTATTTTACTTACGCTTTGTTTTGCCCTCGCTTATATTTATTACGAGCGCAAATATATAATGGCCTTGATTGCAGAGAAAAACAGGGCTATTGCTGAACGCACCAAGTTTTTATCGACTATGGGTCATGAGCTGAGAACGCCGCTTAATGGTATTATTGGCGCTGTAAATATTTTTACTGATGATCATCCCGAATACACCACCAATGAGTATTTCCAGATATTAAAATACTGCTCAAACCATATGCAGCAATTGGTTAATGATATACTTGATTTTAATAAAATAGAGGCCGGGAAACTTAACATCCATCCGATTGAGATAAACTTAAAAGAGTTGTTAATTAACTCAACACTTCCGTTTTATAACAATATTGAACAAAAAAACCTGCAGCTAAAAGTGGAAATAGACCCGCAGCTTGATGCGGTTGTAATGGCAGATGACGTGCGCATCATCCAGGTTATAAATAACCTGCTATCAAATGCTTTAAAGTTTACAGATGAAGGGCATATCCGTTTAAACGTAACATGCAAGCATTCAACACCATTAACATTAATAGCGAATTTTATTGTTGAGGATACCGGTATTGGCATTGATAAAGCAGACCAGCAGCGAATATTTGATGGGTTTGAGCAGGTATACAGCGAGAATACACGTAAATATGCCGGTACAGGTTTAGGCTTAAATATTTGCCTTCGCCTATTAAGCCTGATGAATGGCAGCCTTACCTTAACCAGCGAAAAGGGTAAGGGAAGTACTTTTGAGTTTACATTAACGTTTAACCGGGCCCAAAAATCAGCTGATAAAGTTGTACGCAGCTATAATGAAAGTGAAGGCTTAGCCGGGCTTAATATACTGGTTGTTGAGGATAACCAAATAAACATGACGATAGCGCGTAAAATGCTCACCGGTTATAAGGCTGCTTGTATACCGGCCTATAACGGAAAAGAAGCGCTGGAAATATTAGCGCAAGATGCTAATTTCAATATTATATTGCTTGACCTGGAAATGCCGGTAATGAATGGGCACGAGGCTATCGGGCAGCTTAAAAAGCTGTATCCAACTATACCTGTTATTGCATTTACAGCATCATTAATTGATGCAGAAATGCTGGAAAGCCTGGTAAAAGAAGGTTTTGAAGATTGTATCAGTAAGCCATTTCACCCTAAGCAATTATTTTCCCAGGTTAAAAAATACGCTCTACAGGCCCAGGGAGTTAAGAGCCCTGATCAGCACGTTTCGCTGCGCTAAAATCAAATTTCAACCACCAATTTTCCTTTACTTTGGTTGCTCTCCATATAAGTATGTGCCTGAACTATATCATCAAGTTTAAACACTTTATCAATTACTATATTAATACTTCCGTTAGCAACTGCATCTATAAAATCCTGTAACAGGGCTTTATCTAAATTGCCGGCCTCACCCATATAAACGGTCAACCTGCCCATCGATGGTATGTCGCCCATTGGGGTAAACTCTTTCATAGTCCATTTGCCGCCTAAAATTCCTGTCATGCATACGGTGCCTTTTGGGCGAATACATTTCAGTGAATCTTTTAAGCTTGCAATGCCAATTAACTCTAAAACTTTATCTACCCCATCGGGAAAAATCGCTTTTAGTTTTGAACTTACTTCGCCATCATCAATCAAAACATGATCAGCGCCGTTATCTTTCAGGTGCTGTTCTTTATCTGCATTACGGGTAGTTGCAATTACGGTTAAACCATAATGTTTAGCTAACTGGCAAGCCAGCATACCAATGGATGATGTTCCGCCGCGGATAAGCAATGTTTCACCTTTTTGAACTTCCAGGGCTTGGTTTAAAGAGCCGGATACCGTTTGAAACATTTCAGGAATTGCGCCTAAAGTTGCCCATGGCAAATCACTTTCAAACGGGAAAATTATAGTTAGCGGTATTGCTGCATACTCTGCATATCCACCATCAAAATTGCGGCCCATACCGCCCATTAACGCAGCAACCTTTTGGCCCTTTTTATACGTGCCTGATGAATCTTTCTCAATTTCGCCAACGCATTCTATCCCTTGTATCCTTGGGAATTGCACATCCGGCGAATGGCCCTGCCGGGTAAACATCTCCGAGCGGTTAAGCCCGAAAGCCTTAACTTTTATCAATACCCAGCCGTCTTTTAAGGATGGAATGGGTTTATCCTGTATTTGTATAACTTTGGGCTCGCCTGCTTGTGTTGTAACTGCTGCTTTCATCTAAAATTTATTGTTTAATAACGATACAAAGATGTAGTATATACACATCAGCAACCTATAAGATATCTTAAGAAATACCTTTAATATAGTTTAATTTTAAAGGATAATTTTAAAATGCCTCGTTCAAATTAAGGAAGAAACCTTTGTTGCCAAACTTACCGAAAGCATAATCAAGTGCTAAATTTGTGCGTGTTGCTTTGTTAAACAATACCCGTAATCCTGCACCATAACCCGGCTGAAATTGCTGGAAAATCTTGTCGCCATGTTCATCATTAACGGTTTGTAAATTGCCAAAAAGAACGCCGCTTATAAACTTATTAGCTAATATCGGGAAACGGTATTCAGCCTCGGTATCATTATACTCAGTGCCTTTAAAATATTGAGCCGTATAACCCCTGCCGCTCCTATATGTGCCATCTTTAGCGGTTCCGGGCAGTTCAAGATAAGGTACATTGCCACTTACCAGGTACGATCCCCAGTTCCAGAATGCTAAAACTTCCTCGGGGTAAGTGTCCGATAAGCTAAAATATTTTCTAAAATCGCTATTTACCTGTACCGCGTTTTTGGTACTACCGATCCAGGTTTGATTAATACGAACGCCAACATCGGCATAAATACCTTTATAGGCCCGGTTAGGGTTATCGCGGGTTACGTACTCTGCATCAAAAAGAAAACCATCGGACGAATAGTGATTCTGCGGAAAACCATGCTGATTATTATATACGCTTATAGGAGTAGCATTGTTAACGGTATCTTTGCTGGTAATATCCCTTCGCACAGCAAAATCAAGACCGGCACCTAAAAATAAATCCTTCGCGACTTCTTTATATACCTTTTCTTTCAGGTCGAAATAATAAGAGTGAATAGAATATGGTTGACGAGTAGGATCAGCCAATATTTTATCTGCCGCATTAGAACCTGTGTACGGCAAACCTATGCCCAAGCCATAATCAGGCAATACGGATTTAGATACTGAAATATTGCCCTGTATATTATATTTATTGCCCGGCGTAAAAATATTATGATTAAGGTAAAAATTGATGATTCCCTTGGTTGTAACAGCAGCCGATGTCGCTGCGACAGACAAATAGGTTATTGAGTCGTTGGCCAGCCTTTTACCTGCAACCGCTTTAATACCAAGCTGCTCGCCAATGGTAGGGTTTGCAGATACGTTGGGAACCACAATAATACCCGAACGTTTTTTTAAGGTATCAGCTTTTTTATGCGGATGAAGAAGGTTTCGGGTTAAATCGCCAAAATCATACTGTTTGTTAATATCATAAGATACGTTTTTCTTTCTGATAGCTTTGCTGTGCGCCGAGTCAATTTTAGCCGAATCAACACTTGCGCGCACTTGGGCGTAGGTTAAACCGCAAATAAAAACTAATAAAATTGATAGTAAAAATTTCCTGAAGTTCAAATCTGTTGTATTAAGTTAAAGTACTTTAACCTACGAACTTATCAAATGTTTTAACTTATTAACAACCTTTGATTATAACGAAGTTAGCGTGGCGCAATAATGATTTGTATTAACTGCTTTAAATTATTTGTTTTTTTTAAGCGTTATTAGCTTTTTGTTCCGGATGACCAATGCTATGTGGCGGTAACAGGTTGGCGAACGTAAGTTAAAAGATGAGCTTTATGCTTATGTTGGTAAACTTTCTGATCCTGAGCTTTTTGCTTAATGTTATTTTTAACGCATTTTGTGTTACTCGTTTTTGGCTACAATGACAGTTGATTTGGCTAATTGTGTTTCCGCTTTTCAAAACAAAAACAAGCCTTTCGCCGCTGGGGTTCAGGAATTAAAGATGATTTACATACTATTTGATATTTACGGGCAGTTCTATCCACGCCAGGCCAATATCGCGACCCATGTGGCTAGTGCTTGTGCCTGTAACTCCATCGTACAATAACGCCAGCTTTTTACCAACTTTTATTACTGCAGGCATGCCGATGGTGCCTTTTGCCCAGCTACAGTTGGTTGTATCCAGCACAATGGCTTTATCTTGCTCATTCCAGTTATAAATATCTTTGGTCCAGTATACCCAAATCGCATCCGTATATTCTCCATTCTCTTTAGTTATACCAATATGATTTGTGAATAAATACCAGATCTGAGTTTTTTTATCGTAATACAATGATGAGTTCTCAACCTGTTCAGTAGGTGGAAAAAGCGGTTTAGGATCGATGGTCCAGGTAGAGTCGAGGTTTTTTGTGCGTGCTAAGCCAAGTGTTCTCCAGGTATGGATACTATCCTGCGATGCGCCGCTAAAGAACTGTAAAAATTCACCTTTCTTTTTAATTATGAACCCCGGACTCGAGGTTATGGTATAAAAACTTTTTTCGTGAACTTTAAATGGATGAACATTGTATTGTTTTACCCATGGACCTTCAACTGATTTTGATTGAGCTTTCATGGTTAGGTAGGGGAAGCCCGGGATACGATCGGGCGCGGGAGTGGTATGCGGCGTGCCTAAATAAAACATATGCCATACCCCTTTACTTTTTATGATCCAGGGCGATGACGCGCTTTTATAATCGCTGTGGGTTGAATCGCCCAGTTTTAAAATCGCGCCCTTTTTTTGCCAGTGAATTAGATCGGTGCTTACAGCCAAACAACTTTGCCAGCCATATTTTCCGGCTCCGTCATAAAAAAGATAATATTTATGCCTAACCTTAACTACATTGGCTTCGCGTGCGCCATAAGTATCGCAACTATCGGGTCCGTTGCCATGTTTTAAAACTATCCCTGCATCTTTGCAATTGATCCTTAAGGTAGCGGTAGGCCTGCCATCCAGGTATTTAAATTGTTGGGCAGATATTTTAGGCGATATCATCTGGCAAAAAATAACCAGGGCCAATGCGGCGATATATAACGTTTTCATTCAGTAGCCAATATTCTATTTTTTATTTGAATTTGCTAAATTAATTTAGGTAACATCTAAGTTATAATAGCATATGCTGCTTTGTAGTAAGCTAAAAAGCTGCGTAGAATATATTATATTACAACACCTTAATAATTAGCTATAGGCATCAATGGCAGAAAAAGTAAGAAGGATAAAGTTAAAAAAGGTTTTAGGCCTTGCATTCGGAATATCGATAATTGTTGGCAGTACCATTGGTGCCGGTATTTTGCGTACACCCGGCGCTATTGCTGCGCTGTTACCCGATAAATTTTTAATCCTTTCCTGCTGGCTTTTAACAGGGTTATATATTTTACTTTGTGCAAGCTCCTATGCCGAATTAACTACTATGATGCCCAAGGCAGGTGGCGCTTTTAATTATATAAAAAGAGCCTTTGGTAATTATGCCGGTTTCACAACCGGCTGGTTTGATTTTATACTGAACATTGGTGCGCCATCATTTTTCTGTATTGTTTTGGGTGAATATACAGCCTTGTTTTTTCCTGCGTTGAAGGGCTATGACAAAGCTGTAGGGATTGCCTATTTAACCGTATTTACCTTACTTAATTTACCGGGAATCAGAAGTGGCAGTAACGCCCAAAAAATAACCAGCGTTTTAAAGGTTGTATTATTGCTGATACTTGTAATTGGTTGTTTTATTGCAAAGCCGCAACATCAGGTATTGTCAGCCCCGCAAGTTTTGGTATTAAACGGGGCATTAATAATTGCTTTTTTTAAAGCGATGCAACTAATTTTAACCACTTACGATGGCTGGATGGCAGTATCATTTTTTGCGGAGGAAGATGAAAGCCCCGGCAAAAATATTCCCCGCTCTTATTTTATTGGCGCCTTAACTATTATTGGCCTTTACCTGTTAATTAACGCGGCTGTTTTGTATGTGATGCCTGTTAGTACAATTGCCCAATCGCCTTTGGCGGCGTCCGCGGCGGCGGCGATTGCGTTTGGTAGCTGGGGTTCAATGCTGATCAACGTCATGTCTGTATTTATTATCATCAGTATATTAAATGCTTATATGATGATACCGCCACGCATACTTTTTGGTTTGAGCAGGGCCGGTTTTTTTGTTAAGCAAGCTGCGCAAACAAATGAGGGAGGAACGCCCTATATATCTTTACTGGTTTGTTATGCGTTAACCATCATTTTTATCATGTTTAATACTTATGAGCAATTGTTTGCCTTGGCTGCAGTGATGTTAACAGTTGTTACCGCCTTCTCATTTGCGTCTCTTTTACAATTACGCAGAAAAAAGCCTGAGCTTCATCGCCCATATAAAGCCTGGGGATATCCTTATGTTACCATTCTTGCACTTAGCGTTACGCTGGTGTTGTTTATTGGTTTTTCAATAAGTGATACCCGAAGCTTTATTATTGTTGCTGCTCTTTTTCTTTTATCATATCCTTTATACCGGCTGGTTACCCGAAAGGTGACCGAATAAGATTATAAAAAAAACATCCGAAAGTGGCTTTTTGCAAAAGTAGAGGGGACACGCAACCGGTCGACTTTTATCACTGATATAGCGTTAATTATAAACGCCAAAGATATAATTGATAAAATTAATGAGATTTAACCTTATTTGCAGATGGAGTATCACAATCGAACATCGTATTCCGTTTTTAGGCCTTAGATGAGTTAAAATTTATAAATAATGAAATATTGTGAAATCTCGTCTTTAAGCTATTTGTTTTTTACTTAACTCTTCTCAAATCTCCCGGTCTTTTTATTCAAAACTATCTTATACAGTATCAGCTCCAAAACATTTCCTACTTCACTTGCATCTGCTATAAACCCATGTGAAGGTTGGGCGTTTTTACCTTTCATGAGTGGCATTACTTTATTGATGATCTTTTGCATGGCATGTTCTCGTTCCAGCATATCGGTTATTTCTTTAAAGCTGCCCCAGCAAATTACGCTTTTCCAATTTTGCAGATCGATAATCGCATCCGCCTGAAAGCAAACCTCATTATTTTTGCGCATCATATCTATTTTCATGCCCTTTGCCGAATGCGCGTATATGTTTATACCATCGTAAGCATAATTAACCGGTACAACATAGGTTAACCCATCGGTATTGCAGCCGATGCGCCCAACTGGTAGCTCTTGTAGCAGATCCTCAATCTGCACTGCATTTAATTCCCCTAACATGTTTTCAAATCTCTGCAATTCAAACCCGGAATAAATGACGATCAGCATGATAAATAGTGACATTTATCATTCCCTGGTAGTGCAGCTATAAGCAATTTTGTATCACCATGAAAACATTCCTGTTCCCCACCGATTTTTCAGCCGATTCAAAGCATGTATTGGCGTATGGCTATAGCCTTGCCAGGCAAGTGAAAGCCAATGTGATAATTTGCAACGCAATTATTGAGCCGGCCGAGATCCCGCAGACAGGTATGGTAAGCTGGCCGATGGAGGAATCGGGTTTACTGCTAAAGGATAGCAAGCATGAGCTGGATATTTTAAAAGAATATCTTGAAGACAAGGAAGAAACCATCAGTTTTAATCCCACTATCAGTTGCATAAGCGAAGCCGGGGAAGTAACTGATATAATTAATGATGTGAGCCACAATCATGGTGTTAGCCTGGTGATTGCCGGTACACACGGCAACAGTGGCTTAGGCACTTTGCTATTAGGCAATCATGCGGTTAAGATAATTGATTTTGTAAAGAAGCCTTTACTGCTAATTCCGCCATCTGCTAAAATCCTGCCGATAAAGAAAATTGCTTTCGCAACGGATATTAAAAACCCTGAGCATGACCTGGAATGCCTATTAACATTAATTACCATTGCCCGGCCAATTAACGCAGAAATTCTGATCACACATATAGTTGACGAAGGTGTAAATGATCCTAAATTTCAACATCCGGTTGATCAATTTTTGATTAATGTAAGTGACAAGCTAAATTATCCGCACATTTACTACCGTGCAGTTACTTCGCAACATACTATTAAAGGATTGGATTGGCTGTGCGATCACGGCACCATTGATATAATGGCCATGGTTCATCGTTCGCATAGCTTTTTTGATGAGCTTTTTAATGGGAGCCATACCCAAAAAATGGCTAAGCATATTGCTATTCCACTACTTGTATTTCCTTCAAATTAAGCTATCATGAAAAATCAAAATGCAACAAACCCTTACCGTAATATTTATTTGGTTGGTGGCGGCATAGCCTCATTGGCCAGTGCTGCTTACTTTATCAGGGATGGCAAAATTCCTGGTGAGCAAATCACCGTTTTTGAGGAATCGCTATTGATGGGTGGCAGTTTGGATGGTTCAGGATGTCCTGAGGACGGTTATGTTTTGCGTGGCGGGAGAATGCTTAACTTTAGCTATGTATGCACTTATGATCTTTTCTCGTTTATTCCGTCACTCAATAACCCGGCTATAACGGTTCATGATGAGATTGTCGCTTTCAATCAAAATATAAAAACGCATGCCAATGCCCGGGTAATTTCTAACGGGCTTAAGGTTGATGTCACCTCGATGGATTTTAGCTACAAGGATAGGCTCGACCTGATTGAGATGATGGCCAGTAGCGAAGAAAACCTGGGTCCAAAACAAATAAACGAATGGTTTGATCCGCGATTTTTCGAAACTAATTTCTGGTACATGTGGGATACCATGTTCGCTTTTCAGCCATGGCATAGCGCGGTGGAATTTAAGCGTTACCTGCACCGTTTTATCCACGAGTTTGAACGGATAAATACCCTTGCCGGGGTTGACCGTACGCCTTTTAATCAATATGATTCATTGGTAAGACCGCTAATTAAATGGTTAAAAGAACAAGGCGTTAAATTTGAGATGGGAGCAGAGGTTACCAAATTAGATTTCAGGCGGTTGGATGATAAGGAAAGGGTTGAGCGTATCCACTACAAACAAAACAGCGTCAAAAAAGAGACTGAACTCAATACACATGACTTAGTATTGGTAACCATTGGCTCCATGACTGCTGATTCCAGTTTAGGATCGATGCATACGCCGCCGGATGTGATTTTAAATAAAGCAGGTGGCAGTTGGAAATTATGGCACAGCATTGCCGAACGCAATCCGCAATTTGGCAACCCAGCAGTGTTCGACAGCCACGTTGAGCAATCCAAATGGGAATCATTTACCGTAACCTGCCAGGGAACTGACTTTTTCGACCTGATGGAAGAGTTCACAGGCAATGTTGCAGGTACGGGCGGGTTAGTGACCTTTAAGGACTCTAATTGGTTAATTTCTGTTGTATTACCTCATCAGCCGCATTTTATCGGTCAGCCTAATGATGTAACTGTTTTTTGGGGTTATGGCTTGTTCCCAAACCGTGAAGGGAACTTTGTAAGGAAAAGTATGAAAGATTGTAGCGGCGCCGAGATCATGACGGAGTTATTATCGCATCTGCATTTTAATGATATGACGAATCAGCTATTAAAAACCAGCAATTGCATACCTTGCATGCTGCCCTATATAACCAGTCAGTTTTTAGTAAGAAAAAAAGGCGACCGTCCTTTGGTAGTTCCCGATATATCGCATAACCTGGCATTTATTGGGCAGTTTGTAGAGGTGCCGGATGATGTTGTATTTACTGTTGAGTATTCAGTTAGAACGGCGCAAACTGCTGTATACACTTTATTAGGATTAGATAAAGAACCAACCCCAATCTACAAAGGTGGCCATAATTTAAGCGTTTTGTTCGATGCCGCTAAAACGCTATTGACCTAAAATTTAGTTAAGTATGTTAAGGCACCTGGGCACTAAACGAACCTATGCGCATAACGTAAAATTAGCATCGCTGCTTTGTGTAACGGCGGGCTTTGTAAATGCGGCCGGCTTTTTAGGCTTTTCGGTATTAACTACCAATGTAACCGGGCATGCTGCGCTTTTTGCGGAAAGAATTGCTATGCAGGATTGGAAAACAGCGAGGGTAGTAGCCCTATGGATGTTTCTTTTTTTAGCTGGAGCGTTTGTATCCAGCTTAATAATCTCATTTATCGGGCGAAATCAGCGCTTTTCATATGTTATCCCTATAATAATAGAAATGGCAATATTACTTGGTGTAGCCATATGGGGCTACCGGTATGACCAGAGTTTGGTTGATAAGGAGATTTTTGCAGGAAGTTTGTTATTTGCCATGGGTTTACAAAACTCCTTGGTTGCAATTGTCTCAGGTTCTGTTGTGCGTACTACCCACCTTACCGGCACATTTACCGATCTTGGGATAGAACTGGCTCAGATACTTCGAGAAAAGGGCGAGGACCGGCAGGCTTTAAAGTCGAGGATAAAACTGAGGCTGATCATCATATCATTTTTTATGGCCGGGGCTTTATCAGGCGCTTACCTGTTCAAAATATTAAGCTTTCATGCTTTTTTAATTCCGCTTTCCATTCTTGTTTTTACTTTAATAGCAGATGTTTACAGGATAAGTGTTAAACGATATTATCGCAATCATAACCCATTCAATTAGTGTTCATAATCATTTTTGGAATGATAGTCATCATTTTATAGCAGCCTCATTTCCTTGAAATTTGTAGTACAAAAACTAAAAAAATCAAAATGGAAACTGCAATAAACAAATCAATCGTAATTGAAGATCACAACTGGTTAACCGTTAAGGAAACCCATATATGGGCAAACTTTATGGCAATATTAGACAGGCAGGCCGAACATAAAACTATCTGGTTCTTGTTTTCCTTAATATTTCAGGGCGTGCTTTTTTTGCCAATACCTGCAGTATTAATGTATTATTACAATGCATCTATCATTGTATTGCCAATAACCTTTGGCTTGTACCTATCTAATATTATTGTGGGTATGGGCGGGTACGGTATACGCGTAGTGATCGGGTTTTTTATGTTTACCGCGTTGGTGAATCTAAGCATGCTGGCAATTTATATTCTTTAATACCCTTACATAAAAAAAGCTCTTGGATAATATTATCCAGGAGCTTTTTGCTGCTTTTCTATTTCTTGCAGGCCTTAGCGCATATACATGCCTTGCCTACGCATTTGTTCAATTCCCACAAATCCAGGTTCCTGATGGTTTGTTGGGCTATGCCGAGCTCGTTTGGGGCATTAGCCAATTTAATTCCGTGGATACCTGCCGCGTTTTTATCAATATTCGCAGCAAGTGCGGACCGGGTGGTGATATAATTAACGCCTAATTCTGCCAGCTTATTGATAACTGCTGCCGAAACATCATCGGCGGCAGATACGATGACGGCCTGTTTATCCGTGGCAAAGATCGCCGTCTCTAAACTCAGCGAATTAAAGATCAATGTAATATCATGTTTTTTTTGATTGGCCTTGGCCAGGTGTTCCCTTTCAAAAGGTTTTACACTATAAGCTACTACTTTCATTTTGCAATAGTAGTGCTACAGACATTCCCTTGCCATGAGCATAGTCAAACCGAAAAATGATGTTTGTCAGTTTTTCATTTTGGTTAGTTTATTAACGCCGATTATGTTGCGCACTACGCTTTGAAACTGGCGCAGAAGATTGAAGCCAACCTGCTGTTGTGTAATGTTTATGAAGTGCCTGCCGATGAAAAAAATACCGATCGCAAGGCTTGGCCGATGCGTGCTTGCGAGGAAAATAGCATAAATGACCTGAGCGATTTGGCTATGCGTTTAAAAGCGGAATTAGATAAGGAAGATGATATTAACTTTAAACCCGACATTCAGCAGTGTAGTGAAGAAGGCCTGGTTGGCGATAGGTTGAATGATTTGGCAGCAAATCATGAAGTGCTTTTAGAATTGATCAGCATGCACAGTGCCAATAACCTTACTAACTTTTTAAAAACCAATAATGCCTGGAATATTATTGAAAATGCAACCTTCCCGGTGATGGTTATTCCTTACCAGGTTAGGTTTAAGGATTATAAACTTATAGCCTTTGCAACCGCAATCAATGATAATAATGACGTGAATATTTTAGAATCATTGTCTGGTTTGGCGAAATATACCGATTCCCAGATAATGCTTACCCATATTTCCAACGAAAATTCGGATGACTATAAAGAAGAAACTATGATCAAACAATTTTTTAGTCAAATCCCTTCAAAAAATAATTATACCAAAATCATTTATCACAACATAAAAAGCGATAATGTAACGGTGAGCTTAAAATGGCTCAGCGTCCATACTGATATAGACCTGTTGGTTTTAGTACACCAAAAACGCAGCCTTTTTCAAAAAGTGTTTAACCGGAGTGTAACCCAAAAACTGGCAGAATACCCGGGTAAGCCGTTACTCATTTTTCCTTGCGCATCGGTTAACGAAACGCTTACTGTTTTTTAGAACGACAGATCTATTTATCAAATGCCCATCCTTATGATATGAGGATGGGCATTTTTTTAACTGTAAGCCAGGGCAATTATCATTAAACGTAATTTATTGATTTGTATCATCTTTTCAGTTAATCCTTATCACTAATTACCCGTGGTATCAGCAATACATTTGACCTAAACAAATACATACCATGAAAAAATTAAAACGATCATTTGCCGCTATCAAGCTAATCATAGCCGCAATCATTTTCTTAGCCGTTCCGCAATTAGTAACGGCACAAGCAACGTACAAACTGGCAATAAGCCCGGATGTAACTATTAAGGTTTTAGGTTCATCAAATGTGCACGATTGGGTAATGACCTCAACCGCCATGGAAAGCCAGGGCGATTTTATAATAGATGGTGATAAACTACGAAGCTTACACAGATTTACTTTTCGCCTGGCAGTAAAAAGCCTCCATAGCGAACACGCTTCTATGAATGACAGGACTTATAAATCGGTTAACGCCAGCAAATATCCAAGCATCAGCTATAAGCTTACTTCCGCTATAGTTACTGCAACTGCACCTGGTAAATACCTGATCGCAACCAAAGGCGACTTAACTATCGCAGGTGCGACACAGCCTATCAGCATGGATGTTACCGCGATAGTTGGTGCAGACCATGTAATAACCTGTATAGGTGAAAAGAAGATCCAGCTTACAGACTACGGTATTAAACCACCCACATTTATGCTGGGTACTATGAAGGTTACCAATGACCTTACTATCCAGTTTAACCTGATTTATAAAAAATAACCATGAAAGCTATATATCTATTATTAGCCGCAGCATTATTGCCTTTAAGCCTTAAGGCCCAGGAAATGCAATTCTTTCGCCCCAATAATCAACTGGGCGTTAACATGTTCGAAACCTCTAAAATTGATACGGTTCCATTTAAAGCTATGAAGGTAAAAGTGGGAGGAAATTTCGAGATGGCTTTCCAGGCACTTAGAAATTTCAATACCGCGATACCCGAAACTAAAACCGGTTTTACCGGCAATGTGAATAGTCTTGAAAAATTAACCAATGGCTTCGACCTGCCAATGGCCAATCTGAATGTTGACGCGCAATTGGAAGATGGTATTCGCATGAACATTACCATGTATTTAGCATCCCGTCATCATGAAGATACCTGGGTAAAAGGTGGTTATATCCAGTTTGATAAACTACTGTTCCTTAAAAGTGATATCATTAATATGCTGATGAAAAACATCACCATTAAAGTAGGGCAGTTTGATGTGGATTATGGCGACCAGCATTTCCGTAGGTCGGATGGGGGCAACACCATTTATAATCCTTTTGTAGAGAACTATATTATGGATGAATTTGCTACCGAGATTGGTGCCGAGGTTTATATCCATACCAATAGCGGCTTTTTTGTAATGGGTGGCATGACTAACGGCGAACTGGATGCAACAGTTGTTGCAGGTACTAAAATTGATTCTGCAACCCATCAGCCTAACCAATTCGACCCGGCCTTCCACGGAAAAATAGGATTTGACAAACAGGTGAACAAAGATTTCAGGGTGAGGATTACCGGTTCTGGTTATATTGTACATAGTGCTAACAGCAGCACGCTTTTTGGCGGCGACCGTACCGGATCGCATTACTTTAATGTGATGGAAAATCAAAATGTAGCCAATGGTACCACACTATCCGACGAGAATGATTACAGTCCGTTTTCTGGTCGTTTAAACCCTGGGTTCAGCGAGGAAGTAAATACGGTAATGGGAAACCTATTCCTTAAATATAAAGGATTAGAGTTTTTCGGAACAGCCGAAGATGCGAAAGGCCGCGCTATTACAGAAGTTAACGAGCGCAAGGCAACACAATATGCAGCAGATCTGATCTATCGTTTCCCGCAGGGTAAGGAAAATTTTTGGGTTGGTTTCAGATACAATACTGTAACTGCTCTATTACAAGGCTATACCTCGAACATTACCATTGATCGCGAAGCGGGTTCATTAGGTTGGTTCATCACTAAAAATATACTGGCTAAGGCCGAATATGTGAACCAATCTTACGAGGGTTACCCGGCAGCCAATATTTTGAATGGCGGTAATTTCCATGGTGCAGTATTAGAGGCCTCTATCGGATTTTAATCATGTACAGCAAGACAATGATCATAATCGCTTTAATAAGTATTCTTGCAAGGCCCCAAGCCAAATGGCTCATCAGCGAAAGCAGCAGTCTTAGCGTTAACGGCAGTACTAACGTGAGTAAGTTCTCCTGCGATATCGCGAGTTGCGACCAGGCAGATACCTTAACGGTTTGGCATGGCGAAAATGGTATCAACCTTACCGGCAGCATTGACCCGGCAGTATTAAGTTTTGATTGCCATAAAGCCATGATGACTCATGTTCTGCGCAAAACATTAAAAGCCAAACAATATCCGAGGCTTCACATTCGCTTTTTGTCTTTGAGCGAATTACCCGAACTTTCTACCAGGCCAACGCCAATTACCGGGCAGGTTGAAATAGAAATCGCAGGTATAAAGAAGCTGTACACAGTAAACTACAGGATCTCTGATACAGCCAAAGTTATCCATTTGGTTGGTTCACAACACCTTAATTTTTCTGATTTCGATCTGGTACCGCCACATAAATTAGGCGGTATGATTAAAACTAAAGACCAATTAACCGTTTCGTTCCACCTTAAAATGAAAAATATATTATGATACCTAAAACTATGAAAGCTGCTGTTGTCCATGAATTTGGAGGTCAGCTAACCATTGAAGAAATGCCGGTTAAAGAACCGGGTGAAAACCAAATATTGGTAAAGGTGATTGCCTGTGGTGTTTGCCATACCGATCTCCATGCCGTACAGGGCGATTGGCCCGTACAACCCAAAATGCCCTTGATTCCCGGCCATGAAGCATTAGGTTATGTGGTAGCTTTAGGCCGGGGAGTGAAAAATGTAAAAGAAGGCGAGATTGTTGGCGTACCCTGGCTGTACAGTGCCTGTGGTTGCTGCGAGTTTTGTATAACAGGTTGGGAAACACTTTGCGATACCCAGCAAAACGGCGGGTATAGCGTTGACGGCGGGTTCGCTGAATATGTGGTAGCTGATTCAAGATATGTGGCCCACTTTCCGCCCAATATCAATTTTACCGAAATGGCACCTATTATTTGTGCCGGAGTAACCGTTTACAAGGGCATAAAACAAACTGAAGCCAAGCCGGGTGAATGGATAGCTATATCTGGTATTGGGGGTCTAGGGCACTTGGCTGTTCAATATGCTAAGGCAATGGGTTTGCATGTGGCAGCTATTGATATTTCAAACGATAAGCTGGACTTAGCTAAAAGGCTTGGCGCTGAATTGGTAGTAAATGCCAAGGAACAAGATCCAGGTGAATATTTAAAGAAGCAAACCGGCGGTATGCACGGTGTATTAGTGACCGCGCCATCACCGATTGCTTTTAAACAAGGCATATCAGCGCTAAGACGTAAAGGCACCATTGCACTAAACGGCTTACCAAAAGGAAGTTTTGACCTGCCAATTTTTGAAACCGTTATTAACGCTTATACCGTTCGCGGCTCTATAGTTGGTACACGTAAAGATATGCAGAAAGCTATCGAATTTGCGTTAGAAGGTAAAGTAAAGGCTACCGTTCGCCCAACTAAACTGGAGGATATCAACGCTGTTTTTGATGAGATGAAAAAAGGTGAGATCGAGGGTCGTGTTGTGCTGGAAATAGCAGAACCGGAACATTATCACCGTGGTTAAGTTAGTGTTGTTTGTTATGTTGCTGGCGCCTTTTCAACTAAAAGCTGCCAGCGACACAACAATTTACCATGCTTTAAAAAGGAGCAGAGCAGGTTTGTATTATCCGCTATCCGTTGAGCGGTTTTACAAAGCGAATGGTTATAAATTAGCCTGGATAACATCCAATATCATTAAAACTCATGTATGGGACGCTATGTTATCATTGGATTGCATAAGGCAATACGGGTTGAATCATGAAGACTATCACCCGAAACAATTGTTATACCCTGAATTGCACAAGCTCATTCAGCAAAATAAACAAAACGAAGCGACGGTGTTGTATGATATTTTTTTAACAGATGCCATTATCCGGTTTATAAATGATTTACATTATGGGAAATTAAACCCGGTTTACACCAATAGAAAAATTGATCTGGGCCTAAAGTTTGATGCATGCACGATATTGATACTGGCATTGAATAATAATGATTTTGATAATGTAATAACTAATGTACAGCCAAAATCGAAATTGTACTTTGGTCTTCAGGATCATATGCGGCTGTTGGTAGGCCAGCGTAGTGGCGACTGTTATGTAATTTCTCCGGAACTAATTCGTAAGATGGCTATTAATATGGAGCGTTTGCGTTGGATAAGTACAACCGGTAAAAAAGTGCGTCTTACTTTGATTGTTAGGGAAGGAATAGTGATTAATTATCAAGATATTCATTATCAGGACAGGCTATTAGAAAGGTTATTATACGATAAACATACTTCAAGGTGTCTGCTAATGAATGTTAAAGAAGAACAAAATAAATTATAATATTGGCCGGCTTGAATTTCCATTTTTTTGAGTTTTTAGAATAATAGTTAATCATGCTAATACAACTAGTATCGCTATGGTAATTAAGCGTAGTAAGTCTAACTAACTTATAAAAAGATATCTACGGATTAGCTAAAAATATAGGTGCTATAGAGTTTAGAGGTGATCCAAAGCAAGATCGAACTGGTAAGAATGATGCTCCAGGCAAATTTCGTCCTTGTTTTGATTGTAAATATTTCTCTCTATTACTACCTCGGTTTTAGTTACAAATTCTTTGTTGTGAGCTATTACCCACGGGCAGTACATTATGGTGTGCCTTTGGTTGCGAGTTGATATGTGAAAGCAAACGGTTAGCTATGTGTGATGTGTAACCGATATAAATTTGATTAATGTTGGTGAGTAAAGAATATAAACTGTGAACATAATTTAGGTTTAATAAAAAAGCCACCCAAAGGTGGCTTTTTGCAAAGTAGCGGGGAGCAGGATCGAACTGCCGACCTTAGGGTTATGAATCCTACGCTCTAACCATCTGAGCTACCCCGCCGGGTTATTTTCTTCAGTGCATTATCAATGTTAATAACCCAGCCGAAAAAGGTTTGCAAATATAGCAGAAATTCGTTTCCTTTAGAAAAAATGTTAAACATTTGCACCTAATGCTTTTAATCTATCGATAAACCTCTATGTCTGAAAAGAAAAAATTTACTATGGAGTACGAGATAAAGTCGTCTCCGCGCATATTATATAGCTTTTTAAGCGAATCAAACGGTTTAAGCGAATGGTTTGCAGATGAGGTTAGTGTTAGGGACCAGGTTTATACTTTTACCTGGGACGATGAGCAGCAGAAGGCTAAACTACTGATGCTTAAAGAAAACAAGCTGGTAAAATTTCGCTGGATTGATGACGACCCTGAATATTTTTTTGAAATGGAGATATTGCAGGACGAGTTAACCAATGATGTGGCCCTTGCAGTAACTGATTTTGCTCCCGCTGATGTTATTGAAGAGCGAAAACTTATTTGGGATAACCAAATAGAGTACCTCATTAGGGTATTAGGTGCCTGAGCTAATACAATTTTCCTTAATTTTACGTTTTTAAATTTGCGCCGCGCATTTGTTGCATTGGTACAGGTTTTTATTCTTAATACGCTGAAATCTTCTGATGAAAAAAATTCATCTTCTTATACTTAAATCATTTATAAGGCCTTTTTTAAGCACTTTCATCATCGTGATGTTTGTATTGCTGATGCTTTTTTTATTCAAGTATATTGATGACCTGATCGGTAAAGGCTTCGCCTGGTATGTGATTTTAGAATTGATGATGTACGCCTCGGCAACAAATGTTGCCATGGCGCTCCCGCTTTCGGTACTGCTTTCCACCATCATGACCTATGGCAGCCTCGGCGAAAACTATGAGCTGGTTGCTATTAAAGCGGCAGGTATATCGTTAACCCGCGCTATGTACCCCATGATCATCATCGTGTCCATTCTCAGTGTTTCAGCATTTATTTTTTCTGATTACATGCTGCCGGTTGCCAATTTAAAATACTTTTCACTTTTGTATGATGTGCGGCAGCAACGCTCGGCAACATTATTACCCGAGGGTGTATTTAGTAACAGCTTCCCGGGTTATACCATCAGGGTTGAAAAAAAGGGTGCTGACGGCCAGGCATTGTATGGCGTTATTATCTATGCGAAAGACCAAAATGATAACAATAATTCAGTAATATTTGCTAAAGAGGGTAAAATGTATCGTACGCCCGGGGATAAGTACCTGGTTTTAAAACTGAATGATGGTATCCGTTATGAAGAGTCGGCAGGTGATATAGGGTACAATAACCGCCAGCGTATGATGCGTTTCCGGTTTAAGGATATGGAGCAAAAGTTTGATCTGTCAGCTTTTAAACTATCCCGTACAGACGAGAATGGATTTAAGTCAGCATTTCAAATGATGAATTTAAAGCAGCTAAGGGATTATAAAAATACAACACAGCACCAGATAGATAGCTCCAAGGAGGCAAGTTTCAGAATGGTGGCTCCTTATATCAAGTTTTTTGTATTGCCTAAAAAATCTGCGGTAGCAAAAAATGTTATCCCTGTACCGGCACCTCAACTTAAGGTCGCCACACTTATTGAACAAATATCCGCCATTACTAATGGGGCCAGTGAGGCAAAGTCTGTACAAAGCCTGCTTAATGATAATATTACCAAAAATGCCGATAATGCCAGTAATATAAGGCACTCATTGGTGGAATATCAAAAAAAATATACCCTCTCGGCTGTTTGTATAGTGTTGTTTTTAATAGGAGCACCTTTAGGGGCCATTATTCGTAAAGGTGGTTTGGGTTTACCTGTCGTTGTATCTGTAGCATTTTTCCTGATCTATTATATTATTTCAACAATAGGCGAGAAATCTGTAAAAGATGGTAATGTATCGCCAATATTAGGTATGTGGATCGCCATCATCATATTAACTCCAATTGGAATATTCCTATCATACAAGGCCATAACCGATTCAGCTATTTTTGATGCAGATTCTTATAAAAAGTTTTTTGATAAGAAAATTTTCAACCGGTTTCTTCGCCGAAAACCTGCCTGATATATTTTACAAAGCACCGACCCTAATAATTTTATTATCCTTTACCTTTGATCAAATTTAAATACGCGGCGATATTTATAATGCTGCTTTGTGAAATACTACCATGTTAAATACAATACCTGAAGCAATAGAGGCTATAAAAGCCGGTAAAACCATAATTGTTGTTGATGATGAAAACAGGGAAAACGAAGGTGATTTTTTAACCGCCGCCCGTAATGCCACCCCCGAAGCTATAAACTTTATGGTGAAATACGGCCGTGGCTTGGTTTGCGCTCCCATTACACGCCAGCGTGCCCGTGAGCTTGATCTGGAACCAATGGTTAGCCATAACACAACATCACACGAAACAAATTTTACAGTTTCAATCGATTTAATTGAGGGTTGTACTACGGGTATTTCCGCGTCTGATCGTTCAAAAACTGTATTGGCCTTGATCAACCCCGCTATTAAACCGGAGGATATCGGAAGGCCGGGACATATATTTCCGCTTATTGCAAAAGATGGTGGCGTTTTACGCCGTACAGGCCACACCGAAGCCGCTATTGACTTGGCCGTTTTAGCTGGTTTTGAGCCTGCGGGAGTAATATGCGAAATTATGAAGGAAGATGGCGAAATGGCCCGCTTACCTGAATTGCTTATAATAGCTCAAGAACATGACCTGAAGATCATATCTATAAAAGACCTTATTGAATATCGCCTGGCAACGGAGTCAATGGTTACACGGGAAATTGCTGTTAAAATGCCAACTGAATGGGGCGATTTTGATATGATCGCCTATACCCAAATTGATACCGGTGAAAATCATTTGGCGCTTGTTAAAGGTACATGGGAGCCTGATGAACCTATATTAGTGCGCGTGCATAGTTCATGCGTTACAGGCGATATTTTTGGCTCATGCCGATGCGATTGCGGGCCCCAGTTGCATAAGGCAATGGAGATTATCCAAAAAGAAGGCAAAGGCGTAGTTGTTTATATGAACCAGGAAGGCCGTGGAATCGGGCTGATCAATAAACTAAAAGCTTACCATTTACAAGAAAATGGTTTTGATACTGTTGATGCCAATATTAAATTAGGTTTTAAAATGGATGAACGGGATTATGGCATCGGCGCGCAAATATTGCGTAGCCTGGGTGTATCAAAAATGCGTTTATTATCTAACAATCCTAAAAAACGTGCGGGCTTAATTGGTTACGGGCTTGAAGTGGTAGAGACATTGCCTATTGAAATAGCGCCAAATCCACATAACGAAGCTTATTTAAAAACGAAGCGTGACAGGATGAGCCATACTATATTGCGCGATCATTAATTGTCATCGCCTTCGGCTTTTTCGCTGCCGGTGCCGGCGGCTTTGCTTGGCTCAGTTAATGTTGGGATATCATTGGTGGCAGGTGTGGGTGTTTTGCTCTTGTTTTTATTCTTCCTGAATAAATTCCTGAAAAACTCGCCAAAGGTGTCAAAATCTCTTTGATAGGTTAGGCCCACGCCATTTACGTATTGCACGCTCAACTGGTCGATCGTATTAAGTGTGGTGGTGTTCAATACGCGATATGAGTATTTGGCTGTCAGGTCACCAGCCGGGCGTAAAAGGTATTGCGCCTCAAAATCCTTAGTTAAACTGTTGAAATTAGAGTTAAATATACTGGTCTGAGCAGCATTGTTAAATAGGTCATTACTGCCAGTTGTTGTAAACAAGCTTCCGTTAAATATCAGTCTGTTGTTAAATAACCTTAAGGAAGCGCTCGCGTCATTAAAGGAGCGTAAGTTCAAATCAAAATTCTTGATGTTTGATTGCGAAATAAAAGTATTCAATTTATTAAAGGCAAACTCGCTCACTGCTTCACCAGCTGTGCCCAAAACCTGGTTGGTTAAATTACTTGGCGTACCCGAAGCAAATTGCCTGCGAACAATAACACTTAATGCTTGCTGGCTACGGTTGTTATAGTCAGTTAAATAAGTACCCAAATCATCCTTGATTGATGGATCAGTAGGGAAGTTAAAGTCAAAATCAATAGTTGGGTGTAATAACGATTTCGTGATGATCAATTCTGCCTGTACCAACACGTTTTCAGCTCCTTTTGGTGATTGCAGGCCTGCTGCCTGGTAAAGCGGCGAAACGTCGGTACGTACTTCGTAAATGGCATTAAGGTTTATTTCAGCATTGGCCGGGTCGCCCGTCCAGCGTATGGTACCGCCCTGGTTAACCGTAAAGTTTTTACTGATGAAATTCTTTGCTGTAAATTCAAATTTACCCGATGAGATCAGGAAATCGCCATACATGTTGAAATCGCCCAGGCTGTTAATGTTCAGGTTAAGGTTATTGGTAGTGCCGCTGCCTTCCAAAACACCGTAATCGGTTGATATTTTTACGATGGTTTTTTCATCAACTGTAAGGTTAAGGTTTAAGGTAACACCATCAAAGTTGTTTTTAGGTATTACAACCTTAGTACTATCTTTATGGCTTACAAAACGAATAAAATCATAATCACCCGCAGTTGACGAAGTGTTTAACGGAATATTGAACACGGTACCGGCTTGTGTTTTAGCGGTAATATTAATATTCATGGTATTTACCGGGCCATTAAACGCGAATGTTCCCGTACCATAAGCTACACCATAATAAAGGTGGTTGTCTTTAAATTTGGTGTTTAATGCCTGCAAGTTTTTGGCTGTAATGGTAGCCTCAATATCCGGGTTATCTAAATTGTTCAGGTCTACGGTGCCTTTTACCTCACCCGTACCGCCATGCGAGTCTTTCAGGGTCATGCCATCAACATCAATTACGCTGTTTTTTACGGTCAGCTTATCATTAACGGTGTAGGCAGTTTTAAGATAATTAACGGTTAGGCCGGTATTTTCAAGCGTAACGGTGCCGTTCATTTGCGGTTTTGACGCCGGCCCGGATATGGTCAGGTCACTGGATACTGTACCCTTTGGATCGGAAACAAGGCTGCGGATAAACGGTTCAAAAATGATGGTTTGCGCATGGTCCATTTTCGCGTTGAAATCAAGCGCGTCTGCCGTCGAATCCTGCCCGAGCTTATAAACGCCGCCAATATTTACAGTTTCTAAACCGGCATTGTTTATGCGCATTTTTACATCGGCTTCCTTGCGGTCATTACCTAGTGTTGATTCAAGTTGCACATTGCCTACCAGGGTTTTGTTCATGTTAAGCGAGTCGATATTTAAATGCGCGTCGATACCCGGCGTATTGGTTATCGAAGTAAATACAATATTACCGTTTAGCGCGCCTTTTAATCTTACCCCTGATACTTTGGTCAGCTGATCAAAAGTCGCCATGCTGAACTTCTCAAACTCAAGCTTGAGCTGGTCCTGCGGGTTAGCGGATACAAAACCATTAATACGTACTTTCTGCGGCCCGTTTGATAATTGAAAACCGGTAACCTGTGTTCGGCCATCTAAAAACCTGATCCTAACCTGGTCTGTTAGCTTCCAATCCTGGTGTTCCAGTATTACATCCGATGGCAGTAATTTTAATTTTGCGGTAGTATCCCGCCCAAATTCAACCAACCCGTAAAGATCCAGCTGGTTGGTAGCGTCTTTATCAGCTAACTTGATGTTGAAGTTCAAGCTGTCTCTTTTTAACTGGTTTGATATGTCGATGTTCTTAATAAAAAGGCTATCTGTAATATTGATCTTACTTAGCGAAATGTTGACGGCTAATTGCCCGTTAGATGTGCTTTCATCCAGGATGAAGTCATGAAATACAGTTTTGCCATACTGGATAGTTTTCACATAGCCATTAAGTGTGGCCGTTTCGTCAGTAGAATTAAACTTCCCTACAAATGTACCCTGGTCAGGTATTTTTAGGTCCGGATCAAAGAGCGCGGTAACCGGCGCTATGTTTTTTAATGTCAGGTTAAAATCAAAGTGTTGTGGCTTGGGTGTAACAATGGTTGTTTTTAACGAGGGGATATATTTTTTTGCGATCTGTTTAAAATAGGAAGGTAGGGTGGCGAGGTCAAAAGTGCCCGTAATTGCTGCATCGGCGATATCTGATTTCAGATCGAGGATACGAGAGTTTCCTGTGCCATTTGCCGTCAGTTTTATCGAATCAACCACATAATTATTCCTTGGATCAACAACTCTTATCGGAGAAAGATCAATACTACCCTGCATGTTTTCAAGGCTGTTGCCGCTAAAGTTGGTGCGTACTTTAGTACTTAATGTGATCGTATCGGCTAATAATTTTAGCGTATGTAAATGTGCATCCTGAATATCGGCAGTAAGATTATAAACCGGTAAAGCCGGGTTTAAATTTACCGTGCCATTTATATTCAGTTTTATGTTCTTATCATTGATGCTGATCCTGGCATCGGCAATTTTTTTGATGAACGTACCATTTATGTTCAGATTATGGTAATCATAGCCATTATAGCCTAAATAACTGATCTGTGCATCAACTTTCTCATTCAGGTTCTTCAATGCATCACCACTGCCGTTTACGTTGGCTGTTAGCGTTGCCCGGCCAATGGCTGCGTTATCAAGCAGGCCGCCTAAATAGAAGTTTGAAGTGGTGATTTTTCCGCTGTAAGAGGGGATGCCGTTTTTATTTATCTTCAGATTAATATCAGGATCAAAGCGGCCCAGTTTAGTTTTAAAGGTTCCGAATGCTATAAAATTATTTTGCATGCCGGTAAACCTGCCTGTGAAGTTGATATTGCCAAACTTGCCAACAATATCGGGCACTTTAGCGTTTTTGGAATCGGTAAAGTTGCTGTACAGGTAATCCAGGTCCTTTTTATTGGTAGCCAGCTGATCAAATTTTAGTTCGAGGAAGGTATTATCCCAGTCCGGTAATCCACGCAAACTGAAATCACCGCGGATGTAAGTCGCCTGTCCGCCTGTTATCAATAGATTTTTGGCTGTAAGATGGTTCACCTTACCATGAATAGCTCCGTCGACACCGAGGTCAAAACGCACATGGTCCAGCCCATCTGTAAAGAATGAAATATCCTTTGATGATACGCGTGATGATTTAAAATCAGCATCCATCATCACCTTATCTTCAATATCAGCAAAGTCATCAAAGGATTTAAATTTCATCCTGAAATAATCCTTAACCAATGAGTTTGGCGTTTGCAAAAACAGGTGTTTAGTTAAAATCAGGTTGGTATCAACCGTGGCATCAGCGGTTAGGTTTTTGATGATAGCACCACTTTTTTCATGCAGGGTAAGGTTGTGTACATAGCCTTTAAAAAGGTGGTGCACAACGTCCATGCTGTCTATCACTGTACTTAAATTTTTTACGTCAACATCATCAAAGTTTACGCCTTTTTCGAGTGAATCGACCAGGTAATTCTTATAACGGAACCGAAGGTTGTTAACCGCGATCTTCCCGAATATAACGCTCCAGGGCTTGCCGGTTGATTTCTTTTTCGAAGTATCGGGAGAACTGAAAAAGTCTTCAATAAATTTAACGTTGCTGGTGCTGTCCTTGTATTTTTTCAGGTAAACGGAGCTGTTATCCAGTTTAATCAAACTTAGGTCGACAGTACGTTTTTTGATGCTGCTCAAAAGCGAAAAGCCATTGATGTCGACAGTCAGTTTTGATAAATTAACCAGCGTGTCCTTTTGCGGATCGAGTATACAAAGCTTTTCGAGCACTATTGAAGTAAATGGCTCAAAATAAAGGCTGCCTATAGTGACTTTGGTATGCAGTTTTTTGGAAAGATAGGCTGCACCCTTTTTTGCGGCCCAGGTTTGTACCGGTTTGTACTGGAAAATTAACAACAGTATGCTAAGCGTCAAAAAAACGACCAACACCAACCCTAACGCTATTTTGAGTACTTTTTTAATAACTTTGTATTTAATTCAAAAATTAAAAGTGAAAATTCAAAACTTTGAAGCTTATACGCGGATGTTTTGACTTTGTTTTTAACCCAAGGTTCAAAATAAAGTTTTATTATCCCGCCAAATAATCTCTTGGCTTTTGACTTTTAACTTTTGACTTTTAACTTTTTAACCATGTCTGTAATACTTGCCATAGAATCCTCTTGCGACGATACCTCCGCAGCCATTTGTGCCGATGGCGTTATCCTGAGCAATGTTATTGCCAGCCAGGCTGTTCACCAGGCTTATGGAGGCGTTGTTCCTGAGCTCGCTTCGCGCGTGCATCAGCAAAATATCGTTCCGGCTGTCCAGGAAGCATTACTGAGGGCAAAAGTAAGTAAAAATGATGTTACTGCCGTAGCTTTTACACGCGGCCCCGGACTTTTAGGCTCACTTTTAGTCGGCGTGTCATTTGCCAAGGCTTTCGCGCTGGCTAAAAACCTGCCATTGATTGAGGTTAACCACATGCAGGCACACGTTCTGGCCCATTTTATCGGTGACAAAAAGCCTTCGTTCCCGTTTTTATGTTTGACGGTTTCCGGCGGCCATACCCAAATCGTTTTAATAAAAGATTACTTTGACATGCAGGTGATCGGCCAAACCACGGATGACGCTGCCGGCGAGGCAATGGATAAAACCAGCAAAATTTTAGGCCTGCCATATCCCGGTGGCCCGCTGATTGACAAACATGCCCGCACCGGTAACCCGGATGCCTACAAATTCCCCGAGCCTCAAATTCCGGGATTCGATTTTAGCTTTAGCGGCTTAAAAACCTCTATCCTATATTTCATCCAGAATAACGTTAAGGCCAATCCCAATTTTATTGAGGAGAACATGAATGATATTTGCGCCTCGGTCGAAAAACGTATCGCCACCATCCTCCTCAACAAACTCAAAAAAGCTGCTGCAGAATATGGGATCAAGGATATTGCCCTTGCAGGTGGCGTATCTGCGAATACTGGCTTACGCGAAGGACTACTGGCGATGGGTGCAGAAATAGGCTGGAACTGCTTTATCCCAAAATTGGAATATTGTACCGATAATGCTGCTATGATAGCCATTGCGGGATACCACAAATACCTGAAAGGCGAATTTATTGGCCAGGATGTTGCGCCCTTGGCGAGGATGCCATTATAATGCTGAAGAGTTAATTTAAAACTATAATTTTGGAGCGATGGCTTCAAACCATCAACCATGAACTAATAACATGAACGGAGCCACCTACATATTTTGGATAATTTTTGTAATCCCATTGATCGCTTTTTTAATATGGCTTGTTCGCCAGGATAAGCGTACTGGTAAAATAGGTATTGCTGTTGTTATAGGCCTGGTTATAATGGTTATAATTTATATGTACGTTAAGCATATGTTCGCGCCGTATACTCCAGTGTATGATTAATACCTACTGACAAAACAGTGTCAGTACTTTTTCCAGTTTAATTCCCGAAATTTGAAAGTAAAGGTAATCCTTCCGGTTGCCTGTTAATCAATCCGTTTAACTATATTTATCGGGTAAAGTAATTAATGCCTTGCCAATATGGCATTAAGCAGCCAAATTGTAACAACGGTATACGTTTTGTACTCTAAACACCAAACAACAATTAACCAATCTACAAAAAACAATGAAAAAGCTATTCACAGCAATATTATTAGTAATGTCTGTTATGGGTTTAAGCTCGTGCAGTTATAACAGCATGGTACAAATGGACGAAACCTGCAAGGCCAAATGGAGCGCGGTTGAAAGCCAATACCAGCGCCGTGCGGATTTGATCCCCAACTTAGTAAATACAGTTAAGGGTGTTGCAAATTTTGAAAAAAGCACTTTAGTTGATGTAACCAATGCCCGCGCCCGTGCCACATCAATACAAGTCGACCCAACCAAACTTACGCCTGAAACCATCCAGAAATACCAGGCAGCACAAGGTCAGTTAAGTACTGCTTTGGGCCGATTATTGGTTGCATCAGAAAACTATCCGCAATTAAGGGCCAACGATAATTTTACCGCTTTACAGGCACAGTTGGAAGGCACGGAAAATCGCATTAACATTGCCCGTTTGGATTTTAACGCCGCCGTACAGGAGTATAACAGCAAAATCCGCTCGTTCCCGGCTAATTTAACCGCTAAAATGTTCGGCTTTACCGAAAAAGGTTATTTCCAGGCGGACGCAACTGCAAGCAAAGTGCCTACTGTACAGTTTTAATAAGGATTGCACCCATTAAGATTTGATTACACCGATAGGTGTCGAATACAATCGGTGCAATCATCCTAAAATCAGTGTAATCCCAAAAAACCATGGCTTTATTTAACGACGAAGAACAGCAACGCATCCGCACGGCTATTGAAGATGCCGAAAAGCATACCTCGGGGCAGATCCGGGTTTGCATTGAGAAAACTTGCAGCGAGCCAACGCTTGACCGCGCCACCAAATATTTCCATAAACTGAATATGCATAAAACCAAGCACCGCAACGGTGTATTGGTTTACCTGGCGACAGTCGACCGTAAATTTGCCATTATTGGTGATGGCGGTATAAATAAAGTAGTGCCTGCAGATTTTTGGGATAGTACCAAAGAGGACATGCTGGAGCATTTTAAATTAGGTGATTTAGTTGAGGGGATTGTAACCGGGCTTAAAATAGCCGGTGAGCACCTGCAAAAATATTTCCCGCATAATGCTGATGATACGAACGAATTATCCGATGACATTGCCTTTATGGACGGCGAATAAAAACAAATATCATGTTTAAAAAATTTATACTTTTCTTTGTTCTGCTGGCAGGTAGTGTTACTGCCTTTGCCCAGGATTTTCCGCCCAAACCGGCTGCGCTTATAACGGATTATACCAACACGCTATCTCCCGGCGACCAGCAATTGCTGGAAAATAAACTGGTAGCTTTTGACGATACATCCTCTACACAGATCGCTATTGTGCTGATGAAATCAGTCGGCGATTATGATATAGATCAATACGCCGCGGCGCTTGGGCGTAAGTGGGGCATAGGGCAAAAGGGAAACAACAATGGTTTGCTGATACTGGCAGCCATGGATCAGCATAAGGTAACCATCCAGGTTGGTTATGGGTTGGAAGGTGCTGTGCCAGATGTAATTACTCATGTTATTATCCAAAATGATATTACCCCGCGGTTTAAACAAGGTGATTATTATGGAGGATTAAATTCAGCTGTGGATGATTTGATCAAATACAGCAAAGGTGAGTTTAAAGCTGCTGAAAAGGCACAGCATCGCCATGATAACGGCGGTGGCAGTGCGGGAATAATCGTCTTCATCATTATAATTTTCATCTTGATCATTATCTTTCGTAATCGTGGCGGCGGCGGGGGCCAGATCATTGGTGGTCGCGGTGGTGCGAGCCCGTTCTGGTGGTTCTTAGCAGGCGATATGTTAGGGAATGCAGGTCGCGGCGGCGGCGGCTGGGGCGGCGGCGGAGGAGGTGACTCCGGCGGCGGAGGAGGATTCGGAGGTTTCGGCGGCGGCGATTTCGGCGGCGGCGGCAGCAGTGGCAGCTGGTAGTTATTTATTTAGTGAATGAGTGATTGTTTTAATGAGTGATTGTTTGAACATTAAATGATTTATCTTCGCCCGAAAGTAAATCACTTATTCAATCATAAAAAATCACTCAATGGATCTCACCTGGAAATTACTTGATTCCCATTATATACACAAAGGCCCATGGGCTACTTTGCGCACTGACAAATGCGAAATGCCCGACGGGCGTATTGTAGACGACTATTACGTACTTGAATACCCAAACTGGGTAAATGCCGTAGCCATAACCGAAGACAACAAAATACTGATGGTGCGCCAATACCGCCATGCGGCAGGCATAGTTTCCTTAGAGATTCCCGGTGGTGTTATTGATGGTGATGAAAAGCCGGAAGCCGCCATGCTTCGTGAATTGCTGGAAGAAACAGGCTATCAGTTCACTGATATTGAATTAATTGCTACAGTTTATGCCAACCCGTCTACCGCAAACAACCATACTTATTGTTACTTAGCTAGAGGTGGCAAAAAAATACAAGGTCAAAGCCTGGATGAGCATGAAGAACTAATTGTAGAAGAATGCACTATCGCCGAAGTAAAACAACTCTTAGCGGATAATAAAATACCACAAGCGCTACATTGTACCGGGTTGTATTATGGGTTGATGAAGTTGGGTGAATTGTAGTGGAATTTACTCCCCGCGTCATTGCGATGTACGAAGCAATCTTTATACTATATATAACAAATCGCAGAAATACCTTTGGTATCTCTGACGCTAAGTCGTCCTTCTTTTTCCGAAAAAGAAAGTGACCAAAGAAAACTCCCGGCTGCGCCTGCTTCTATGAAAGTTAGTGCCAATTGTTCTGTTGTGCTACCCGAACCAGACGATGCCGGTTTTTGCGTTTAACGAAGGGGTTGTACTTAAGCGTTGCTTATAAACAAAAAAGGCGCAATCTCTTGCGCCTCTATATTTTAAATTCCAAAATCGAATATCCGAAATCCGAATTACTACGACATCTTCAACTTCTTCTGAATATCAGCTACGTAGCCTTTAAATTTTTTATCGGTATCGATTAAATCCTCTACAGTTTGACACGCATAAATCACGGTTGAGTGATCGCGGCCGCCGAAGAAATGGCCAATTGATTTTAATGAGCTTTTGGTGTGTGCCTTAGCCAGGTACATGGATATTTGCCTGGCCTGTACAATTTCGCGCTTGCGGGTTTGTGATTTCACCATATCGATTGGTACTTCAAAATACTCGCAAACTAAATTCTGTATGTACTCCATCGAAATTTCTTTCGATGAATTTTTTACAAAGTTTTTCAACATTTGCTTGGCCAGGTTCAAATCTATCTCCTTACGGTTCAGGGTTGATTGGGCTAGTAAGGATACCATGGCGCCTTCCAGCTCACGTACGTTGTTATCAATGTTGTGGGCAACGTATTCTACCACATCGTTTGATAACTCGATACCGTCCTGATAGATCTTGTTTTTCAGGATCGCCATACGGGTTTCCAGGTCAGGGATCTGCAAATCGGCAGAAAGTCCCCATTTGAACCTTGAAAGCAAACGCTCTTCTAAACCAGCCAGATCCTTAGGCGCTTTATCTGAAGTAATGATCAGTTGCTTGCCTGATTGATGCAGGTGGTTAAATATATGGAAGAAGAAATCCTGTGTTTTTTCTTTACCGGCAAAGTTGTGCACATCATCCATAATCAGCACATCAATCGCCTGGTAAAAATTCACAAAATCATTAATGTTATTGTGTTTAAGGGCGTCAACAAATTGCTGGGTGAATTTCTCGCATGATACATAAAGCACCAGCTTATCAGGCAATGTTTGTTTTATCTGATTACCAATGGCTTGTGCCAAGTGGGTTTTACCCAAACCAACGCCACCGTATATCATTAATGGGTTAAATGAAGTGCCGCCCGGTTTTGCAGCAACAGCATAACCTGCAGAGCGCGCTAAACGGTTACAATCGCCTTCAATAAAGTTTTCAAAGGTGTAATTGCGGTTTAATTGCGGGTCAACATTCAGCTTTTTAAGTCCGGGAATTACAAACGGGTTCTTAATATCCTTATTAATAGAAATAGGGATCGGCATGGATTGATTTTTGGATTCCGCTCCGTTTCCGTTTGAAGGCATATTAGTTGTATATGGTTTGCTTGCAGACGACTGTTCAACTACAATGTTATACTCTAAACGCCCGTCGTCGCCTAATTGTTTTTTTATGGTTTTACGCAACAGCCCAACATAATGTTCTTCAAGCCATTCGTAAAAGAACAAACTTGGTACCTGTATGGTCAATACACTACCTTCCATCCGCAAAGCTTTTATCGGCTCAAACCAAGTTTTAAAACTTTGAGCCGGTATGTTATCTTTTATGATCTGGAGACAGCTATTCCAAACGTTAGTACAAGTTTTTTCCATATAAATTATTATAAAAAGTTGATTTCCAACCCCCAGTGAACCATCCTTTGAGGCTGCTACGGAACATCGAATATTCTAAAAAAAAGCGGATAAAAAAATTAAATTTTAACTTTTTTATGAAATAAATACACGATTATTTAACCTCATTTTTATTGTAAATTCAACTTAAATGAGTATACTTCGTATCAAATATGGGGTGATATTCTTTTTACGAAAGTTTTTTTGCTTTTAATTATGCCTTCAATAAATCCGGTAAAATGCATTGCGCATTTTCACCCATTACTACGTTTTAAATGGCCGATGGTTTGGCGAATTTTCTCATTAAATTTTAATCTGATGCTAATGAGCGAAATAAAATTAAAATAGCTAAAATGCCTTTAATATTCGCCAAAAATGCTACGAAGTATATCCGAAATCTCGCCGAGCGTGGCGTAACATTCAACTGCTGTGAGGATATAGGGCATTAGATTCTCTTTGCCAGTGGCTACCTGCTTTAATTGTTGCAGGGCTTTGTCAACAGCGGAATTATTCCTGCTGTTTTTTAACAATACTAATTTCTCGATCTGATGCTTTCTGATCGAATCATCAACCCTGAAAACATTAGTTTGCGCTGGTTCTTGCTGCGTGAATTTATTTACGCCGACAATAATCAGGTCGCCGCTTTCGATATCGTTTTGATATTGGTAGGCTGATGAGGCGATCTCCTGCTGCATATAATCCTGTTCAATTGCTTTTACCGATCCGCCCATGGCATCTATTTTATCTATATAAACTTGCGCAGCTTTTTCCATTTCGTCAGTCAGCGATTCGATAAAGAAAGAGCCCGCCAATGGATCAACCGTATCGGTAACGCCACTTTCAAACGCGATGATCTGTTGGGTTCGCAAGGCTATCTTCGCAGCAGCTTCAGTAGGTAAAGATAATGCCTCATCATAACCATTGGTATGCAATGACTGTGTTCCGCCCAATACAGCTGCCAAAGCCTGGTTGCTTACGCGAACAATATTATTCATGGGTTGCTGAGCGGTAAGGGTTGAACCGCCGGTTTGGCTATGGAACCTTAATTTCTGTGCACCAGGATCTGTTGCACCCAGCTCTTTAGTAATATGTGCCCACATCCGCCTGGCTGCCCTGAATTTAGCTATCTCTTCGAAAAAATTATTATGACAGTTGAAGAAAAACGAAAGCCGTTTGGCGAATATATTAATGTCAAGCCCTTTGGTTAAAGCTGCCTTTAAATAGGTTTTACCGTTCGCAAGGGTAAAAGCTAATTCCTGTACTGCCGTTGATCCCGCTTCGCGGATGTGGTAACCTGATATGGATATAGTATTCCATTTTGGTACTTCCTTGCTGCAATATTCAAACACATCGGTTATTAATCGCATAGATGATTCAGGGGGATATATATAGGTACCACGCGCGGCATATTCCTTTAATATATCGTTTTGTATAGTTCCTGAAATCTGCTTCAGGTCAGCACCCTGTTTTTTTGCCAGTGCGATATACATGCATAACAATATAGCCGCCGTAGCATTAATAGTCATGCTGGTGGTTATATTTCTTAGTTCGATACCATCAAACAGGATCTCAATATCCTTTAATGAATCGATAGCTACTCCGACTTTACCAACTTCACCCTCGGCTAATTCATGATCAGAGTCATAACCGATCTGTGTAGGCAGATCGAATGCTACCGACAAGCCCATAGTACCCTGGCTCAGTAAATAATGGTAACGTTTGTTTGATTCTTCAGCAGTTGAAAAGCCGGCATACTGGCGCATGGTCCACGGTTTGCCGCGGTACATATCTTTTTGGATGCCGCGGGTGTAAGGGAATTCGCCAGGCAGTTCATTCATTGCGGATGGCCCTGTGTATACTTCCTTTATCTCAATTCCGGATGTGGTCGTAATTTTTTTATCGGGCATTGCGCTTAAAATAATTGTTCGATGTCTTTACGGATCAGTTCAGCGCCAATCTCGTAGGGATCGTTCTCTAACTGGCTTAGCGAAACCAATATCGCTTTACCGTATTCGAGTCCGGTTGCATTCTCCGGTAAACTTTTAAGGGTATTGGTCGCAATATTCAGCGTGTCATCTTTAACGCGTTTGGTAACACCCCAAGCCCTGCTGGTAACATATATTTGCTGCGTGATGTTAT
This sequence comes from Mucilaginibacter sp., assembly GCF_965225845.1. Lineage (GTDB taxonomy): Bacteria > Bacteroidota > Bacteroidia > Sphingobacteriales > Sphingobacteriaceae > Mucilaginibacter. The sequence goes on along the minus strand of NZ_CBDDBL010000001.1, from coordinate 47,980 downwards.
GCTGATACTCATTTCTAACCTCGCTTATAATGATCCCATGGAGTTCGGCAGCGGAATAGCTGCCGGCATTAAGCCTCACCAGCATATTTTGCGGGTTGATGCGTTCCATAAATAATACGATTCGTTCGTAGGCCTGTAAACGTAATGGCAGCGTATGATTAGCAACCGATTTTTTAAATTCTAGCATTTGGATGCGTTCAGATTTATCCAGGTAGGGTTTTACAAGGTAAAAAGCTATCCATACCACCCCCAGGCCTGCAACAGTATATTTTACAATATCTAACAAATAAGAATACATCACCATACGAATTGAATGTTATGCAGAGGTCATAAATAATTGGCTCTGCAACAAAAATCTGCATTTTACATTATATTTGTGTAGTTAATTAAAAATAAGATGAGTACTGTTGTTGAAACCGCACCGGTTACCTTTACTGAAGGCGCCGTTAAAGAATTGAAGAAACTGAAAGATCAGCAAGAATTGGGTGATGATTTTGGCCTGCGCATAGGTGTTGAAGGCGGCGGCTGCTCGGGTATGAGCTACGTTTTAGGCTTCGACCAGCAAAAAGACGGCGACCATATTTATTACATTAATGATATAAAAACATTTATGCACAAAGCGCACGGTTTATACCTTGCCGGCATGCAGATTGATTTCTCCGATGGCTTAAACGCCCGCGGGTTTACGTTTAACAACCCGAATGCCGCGAGCACTTGCGGTTGCGGTACCTCGTTCTCAGTATAAATCTGAACCTTGATTAAATGGACTTAACGATTTTCCTTATATTTAAAAAGCTTACGAAATTAATTCGTGAGCTTTTTTGTTTGAAATTATAATTGATATTTAAACTTACTAAGTCTTCAGTTTGGGAGATCTTTACTCCGCCGCAGGCAAACTCAAATAAAATGTTGTGCCTACCCCTTGTGTGGTTTCAAACCAAACCTTACCACCGGCATTTTCAATAGAGTTCTTCACGAAGGCCAAACCAAGCCCGGTACCTGAGCTTTTGGTAGTAAAGTTTGGCTCGAAGATCTTTTCGCGCATGTTTTCGGGAATGCCGTTGCCGTTATCTTTTAAACTAAGGAGTATGCTTTTAGCGCTGATGAGGTAATTAATGTCAATGATCCCTAACTTATCCTGTTGTGCTGCTTCGATGGCGTTTTTTAGCAGGTTGTTAAAGCAGCGGAGTATCTGGTCACGGTCGGCGTTGATAATGAATGGCTCGGCCGGGGCTTCGTAATTTATTTTGATGTTATCCATATGGTTAAAAATGGTAACAGCCTGGCTTAGCATATCAAAAATATTCATCCGCTCCAAACGGGTATCAGGCATTTTAGCAAATGATGAAAACTCGGAAGCGATTGATGATAAACTCTCAATTTGCTCCACAAATGATTTACTAAAGCGTTCAAATTTCGCATCGAACTTAGGGTCTTTATCACGCCATGATTTTTCGAGTAATTGCAAACCCAATTTTAATGGGGTTAGCGGATTTTTGATCTCGTGCGCTACCTGCTTGGCCATTTCGCGCCATGCGCTTTCACGTTCGGATTGAGCCAGTTTCTGGGCACTATTTTCCAAAGCCGAGATCATCTTATTGTATTCATTTACCAATGCGCCAATTTCATCATCGCGTTCCCATTTAATGGGTTCATTCTTTCTACCGTAGATGATCTTGCTTAAATTTAACTGCATAAAGCTAAGCGGCGCAGTTATTTGGCGGGCTATGATCACCGCAAATAAACCTACCACAATAAATATCAACGCGTAAACATTGATCATGATGTTCAATAAGGAGATGATCCGCGCATCGTAATCTGCCTGTTTCGAGAAATAGGGTAGCTCCAGGTAAGCTACCGTTTGATTTTTATTGTTGATCAAAGGCGCGTAAGCCGCATTATAATGCAACTCGCCAATGGTTTCCTCGTTAACAAATTCCGATTTTTTAAATTTACTCAGGTATATAAATGCCCGTGCATTCATTCGCCTTAGTTGCAATCTGTCATCATATATTTTAGGCTGTGTGGTAATAATCGGAACGCCGTTCCTGTCATACAAAACAAGGTCTGTTGAGTAAGTGCTGGCTAATTCGTCAAAGTTAACCTGGCTTTCATCGTTTATGTTACCTAAATATTTATCAAACAAGCCACTCTCAAATGCCGTAGTAATATGGGTTATTTTATCACGGATCATGTTTTCCTGCTGTTCGTCGTATTGTGTGCTTAAAGACAGGAAGGTAATAAAGCCTACAAATATCAGCGTAATAACAACTGCGGCTACAATGGAAAACTGGATACGTGTTTTATAGAGGATTTTTTCAAAATTTATCTTAAATATCCATCTCAAGCTATCCTCGCTAATGCTTAATATTTTTATCCGTAACCAAAGCCAGCGTATAGAAATAACTACTAAGCTGAATAAGAGCAACAGGATAAAAAAGAATGTAAGCGATGATACATTGTAAAAAAACGTATTCTCCTCTTTACTTACCACAATTAATGTACGATCACTTGGCTGATACAATAAATGGCTGTAGGTGATCAGGCTCTTATACCATTCAGGGTAGCTGCTTTGTGTGGTGGTAATGGTGTATTTTTTCAATGAGCCTTTAAAGGCGGTATTTACGAGGTCGTAACTATAAGTACCGCTTTTGCTTACCAGCTTATTATCGATATAAAAAGCAAATGAGTAATTTTTAAAGCGGTTATCATCCTGGATAGTGCCATCCTTTAACAAGTCGGGAAAAGAACCGGAAGGCTGCAATGGTTTTGATTTTAGTTCGACAACGATTGTACCTAATACTTTTCCACCCTGCGTAACAGGTAATATGGCAAAGTAATTTTGAAAACCGAAAGACTCGTTTTCACGGTAAAAATAGTTTGATACTTTAAAAGAACTATATAGCACCAAGTCTTTAAAAACATTCAGCGTATAGTTTTTATCGCTGGCTATGGGTTGCCCGGCCTCGTTAAAAACGTGAATATTATAGGCGTACTTTGATAAGTATCCATCAAAATACAGCTTTTGAAACCGGTTTTTAAGGTTGGCATAATGCAGGCTATCATTAAGGCCGGAAACTATCAGCGGATCTTTTATGATCTGTTTTTCTACCTGGTTAAAAATAATATCAGCTACAATATCATCTGGCGCTATTAATTTTTGGATTAGTGCTACACGTGTTTTGGCTTCATTACGTGTTTCTACATGCTGATACTTGGCAAATGCAATCAACGCAAAAACAAACACAATAATAATAAAGCTGGTTGAATCTACCTTGCCATCATTGTGTTTGTAAGCATATGCTCTTATAAACACGGGTATAGCCAGGAAAACATAAAACAAATTGAACCCGTAATAAAAAATGGTAGTAACCAGTGTGGCAATCACTATCCCCGATAAAAATATAACAGCCTTTTGCTTATCAGGAACGGATAATTTGTTTATTAGAAATAGATAAGTTTCGTTGGTTAAAAATAAGATCAGGAAACAAAAACACAGCATTAACAAGCCAAGGAGGCTTAAACGCGACAGGTTGAATACATTGTATACATCAAAGCTGATTTTAGCATTTGCTATTAACCCATAAAACAGATTAAGCAGCAGCGTTGATATTAAAATAATAGCAATAGTTAATACTATAAAAATAGCGTAACTCTTCTTTCTGCCTTTAACCGTTATTCTTAAAGAGCGGCGCTGATTGTAAATGAAGCCTGCAAACCAAGAAAGAAACAATATATTCAGGCAAAAATCGCCTAAAGACAGATGTGAATATCCCGGAGCGTAAATAGATGAGTTGAAGATCTCTAAAGTATAGATAAAATCGGGCCAGTGGTAACACAGTGAAATGAAACGCACAATTATAATAAACAAAGCAAGTATGGCCAGCGCTGCATAAACCTGCCCCTTATTTACAAAATACTTACATATGGCGTGTATTAAAACACATAGTGTTAAAAAAGTTAGCAGCCAGGCTATCAACTCAAAATAAAAAAATTGGTGATTAACCTGGTTATGAGTAAGCTTAACCGAAAAAAGGTACTGATTATTAAAACTGCTGTGGATGCCGTAAACGTTGCTATCTGTAAAATCGGCTATGTCGATATTGCTATCATTCAGCATGTTTTTTGCAAACCTGTTTTGCAAATACTGATTTTGAAAAGGGTAGTTTACCTTAACTTCGATATAAAATACTGCTGAAAAGTTACCCTGGCTTTTTTTTATGGCTTCGTAATATCCGTTTGACGCAGATATAAAAGATACCCCCTCTTTAATTTGTTTATTCGGCTCAGGCACTACTTTTACCCCGCTCCAAAAGCTTACAGTATCATTAGTATAGGTTATAACCCATATACTTTTGCCCTGTGTATAATCGGTGATGAACTTTAGCGCTTCGGTGGGATGATCCTGTAAGGTTTTTAGATTATTAAAATCTGCCCGATTATTTATGAGTATGGCTACCTCTTTCTCCTTTTGCTGCAGGTTGTCTTCCAGCGTTTTAGCTGTTTGATCGAGATTATTTACCGGTGTATAGGTACTTTGAACAATGGATGCCGTAAACAGTAAACTGGCAAACAATAAAGCTAACAATAAACGTATCTTTCCGGATGTGCTCAAAACGCCTGTTTTCAATAAGGTAAAATTACATTTACAAACACCTGTATGCTACAGATGTTTGTAATATTATTGCGGTATTTCTGCGCTCTCGGTAGGAATTTGCCTGTTTACTTTTTTAACAAGGCCTTGCAACACGCTTCCGGGGCCAACTTCTGTAAAATGTGTGGCACCGTCTTCCAGCATATGCATTACAGTTTGAGTCCACCTAACCGGGCCGGTGAGCTGTGCGATCAGGTTATGTTTTATCTTTTCAGGATCAATATATGGTTTGGCATCAATGTTTTGGTAGATAGGGCACATCGGCGCTCTAATTTCGGTATGAACAATGGCATGTTCCAGTTCAACCCTCGCAGCTTCCATTAACGGTGAATGAAACGCGCCACCAACATTAAGCTTTAATGCACGTTTTGCACCGGCAGCAGTCATTAGTTCGCAAGCTTCATCAACTCCTGCAATCGTACCGGAAATTACCAACTGTCCGGGACAGTTATAATTTGCCGGAACTACAATATTGCTGATTCGGTGGCAAATATCCTCAACCGTAAAATCATCCAAACCTAAAATTGCCGCCATGGTTGATGGCTGTATCTCGCAGGCTTTTTGCATAGCATTGGCACGTGCCGCTACTAAACGTAACCCATCCTCAAATGATAATGCACCTGCAGCTACCAAGGCGGAAAATTCGCCTAAAGAGTGACCGGCAACCATTTCGGGTTTAAAATCATCTCCCAAAACTTTGGCTAAAATAACCGAATGCAAAAATATGGCAGGTTGGGTAACATTGGTTTGTTTAAGGCCTTCGTCGGTACCTTCGAACATAATTTCAGTTATCCTAAAATCTAAAATTTCGTTAGCTTTTTCAAATAATTCACGGGCTTCGGCTGATCTTTCGTAAAGGTCCTTACCCATTCCAACAAACTGGGCACCCTGCCCCGGGAAAATATATGCTTTCATGTTTTTGGTTGATTGGTTTTATTGGTTGATTAAGTTAAGTAGTTAATTGAGTTAAAACTACGCATTAATTAACCACTTAACTTAACTTAGCTGAGATCAAATTTAAAAATTCTGTCCTTGTTTTTTCGTTTAAAAAAGCACCTGTAAACGCCGATGTTGTGGTAACCGAGTTTTGCTTTTGTACGCCACGCATACTCATGCACAAGTGGCGGCACTCTATTACTATCCCAACGCCAAGCGGGTTCAGGGTGCCCTGTATGCAATCTCTTATTTCATTGGTTAAACGTTCCTGTACTTGTAAACGGCGGGCAAATACATCAACCACACGGGGGATTTTACTCAAGCCCACTACATGCCCGTTGGGGATGTAAGCAACGTGCGCTTTACCAAAAAATGGTAGCATGTGATGCTCGCACATCGAATATACTTCAATATCCTTTACAATTACCATCTGGCTGTATTCCTCCTTAAACATAGCCGACTGCAATATTTCCTTAGCATCAAGGTCGTATCCCTGTGTAAGATATAGCATGGCTTTAGCCATACGTTCGGGGGTTTTTACTAAACCTTCGCGCTCAGGTTTTTCGCCGATGTGCTTTAATACATCAAGGTAATTTGCCGATAAGCTGTTAATGAGTTCAGGATTGTACCTGTCAATTTTTACATATCCTTTGATATCGTCCTCACGATCAGGAATGTTGTTTTCGTTAATCATTGCGGTAGGTTAGCCGCCGAAATATTCAGCGGAATTATTTTCGGTTTCGTATAATTTAACGGAATGTAGAAACACACCTTTGTGAGCCTCTATAGGGCCTTTCAATTGCTTGAAGATCTCAATACAAAGCAACTCGGTCGATGCCATTTTACCGGCCATAAAGTCAACATCCTTATTAATGTTTTTATGATCAAGTTTTTCGATCACGTAATCATTAATAATTACTTTAAGATCTTTAAGATCGATTAAATAGCCGGTAGCGTGGGTAACTTCACCTTTAACCGTTACAAACAAGTTGTAATTGTGGCCATGCCAGTTTGGGTTGGCGCATTTGCCAAATACTTCATCGTTTTTTTCAGCGCTCCATTCCTCGCGGTACATCCTGTGGGCCGCATTAAAATGTTCTTTGCGTGTTATATGTATCATCATAACAATTGTGGGTGCAAATATACAAAACAAAAACAAGGCATATGTTTTATCTTAGCTGTCTAAAAAATATTTGACAATGCGGATATTAATTGTGGCAGCCACTTTATTTGAAGTGAAAGATTTGATTTCGGATTTAGGACTTTCAATTTCGGATTCCGGCCAACCGGAAATATATCGCTCTTCGCTATCGTCACAAGTTACGGTATTGATCACTGGTGCCGGAATGGTTGCGACATCATTCGCTTTAGGCAAACAGTTGGCAACAAATCAGTACGACCTCGCTATTAACTTAGGAATCGCAGGCAGTTTCGACCGCAGTATTAGTCTGGGTGACGTGGTAGAAATAACCGAAGATACCCTTGCTGAACTAGGTGCCGAGGATGACGAGGATTTCATTAGTATTGATGAATTAGGTTTCGGCCAGAGCGTTTTCAACTCAACCTACAAGCTATCCGCCCGTTTTGGACTGAGGAAAACAAATGCTATTACTGTAAATACCGTTCATGGCAACGAAGCCTCCATTTATAAATTAGGCAGCCGCATTAACGCCCAAATTGAGAGTATGGAAGGTGCAGCTTTTTTTTACGCCTGCCGGCAGGTGGGACTACCCGCTATGCAAATCAGGGCAGTGTCAAATTATGTAGAAAAACGCAACCGCGATGCCTGGCAAATAGGGCTAGCGATAAAAAATCTGAATACATTTGCCCTTGAATTTTTGGATTGGGGGCGAAGTGCGAAGAGCCGGTAGTGTGTATATTTTAACTGACAGCTCGCTCTCCGCTCCCGGAACTATAAAAAACTATGGAACTAACGCTCGGCTTTTCGCCATGCCCAAATGATACTTTTATTTTTGACGCGCTTATTCATCATAAGATCGATACTGAAGGTTTAACGTTTGATGTGTCCTACGATGACGTAGAAACGCTTAACCAAAAGGCTTTTCACGGCGATTTGGATATTACTAAGCTAAGCTATCATGCCTTTGCCTACGTAGCCGATCAATATGTGCTGCTGGATTCAGGCAGCGCGCTGGGTTTTGGTGTCGGGCCTATGCTGATCTGCAAAGGTGATCCTGAAAAATTGCGTGAGGAGTTATCAAAGCCAGGTACACAATTGAAGATCGGAATCCCCGGTAAATACACCACGGCTAATTTTTTGTTAGGTTTAGCTTTCCCCAATGCATTGAATAAAGAAGAGTTGGTTTTTTCGGATATTGAAAATGCAGTTTTAGAGGGCAGGGTAGATGTCGGACTGATCATACACGAGAACCGCTTCACCTACCAGGATAAAGGACTGAAAAAGATCATCGACCTGGGTGATTTTTGGGAAAAGGAAACTGGCTTAGCCATCCCGCTTGGCGGCATTGTTGCTAACCGTAGTTTACCGATAGATATTCAACATAAAATAAACAGGGTATTGCGACGCTCGGTTGAATATGCTTTTGCCAATCCAAAATCCGGACTGGAATTTATCCGTTCCCATGCCCAGGAAATGAGCGAGGAAGTGATGTACAAACATATCGACCTCTACGTAAACACATACTCCGTAGAATTAGGCGATGAAGGCAAAAAAGCCATTAAGCTTTTATTTGATACGGCAATTGAAAAGAATGTAATACCCGAGATTAAGGAGGAGTTGTTTTTGACTGGGATATAAATCAAACTTGTCATTCCGGGTAAAGCGAAGAATCTATGGAGCAAATGCCTATCGATAGATTCTTCGTTTCACTCGGAATGACAATAATTATCATAAAGCATTAATACAACAAATGATCATACGGATACCTCGCCGCATGTATCTCCACTACCATATCATACAACAGTTTCCTAAACTCGTCAATATTCTCCCGTTTAGTAGCCGAAATAAATATTGCCGGGCTATTATTCTTCGCCATCCAGCTGTGTTTAAAATCGTCGAGTGTCAATGGTTCAACTTCTTCCTCCGCATAATTTTTTATCGGTTGGTAAGCGTCAATTTTATTAAATAGTGTAATGGTTGGTTTATCAATCACTCCCAAATCCTTCAACGTTTCATTAACCGTCCTGATCTGATCTTCAAAGTTCGGATGCGAAACATCTACCACATGGATCAAAATATCAGCCTCGCGCACTTCATCCAATGTAGATTTAAAACACTCTATTAAATCATGAGGTAATTTGCGAATGAATCCAACCGTATCCGAAAGCAGGAAAGGCACATTCTCAATCACTACTTTCCTAACGGTGGTATCCAAAGTAGCGAACAACTTATTCTCCGCGAAAACATCCGATTTAGAGATCATATTCATGGTGGTGGATTTACCCACGTTGGTATAACCCACCAACGCCACCCGAACCATCGACACGCGGTTTTTGCGCTGGGTTTCGTTTTGCCGGTCTATTAGTTTTAGTCTTTCTTTTAACAACGAGATCTTTTCCAGGATCAAGCGTCTGTCCGTTTCAATCTGCGACTCACCCGGGCCACGCATACCGATACCACCTTTCTGGCGCTCTAAGTGAGTCCAAAGGCGTGTTAATCGTGGCAATAAATATTGCAGTTGCGCCAGCTCAACCTGGCTTTTAGCCTGGGCGGTTTGCGCGCGGCCTGCGAAAATATCCAATATCAGGTTATTACGATCAAGGATCTTAACCTGCAATTCATTCTCAATATTTCGCAATTGCGATGGTGTAAGCTCATCATCAAAAACAACAATATCGATTTCCTCTTCCTTAACAAATACCTTAATATCTTCTAACCTGCCTGCGCCTACAAATGTTGACCTATCCGGTTTTTGGAGTTTTTGAGTAAAAATTTTAACAGTCTCCGCCCCGGCGGTATCCACCAAAAATTGTAATTCCTCTAAATATTCTTTTGACTGCTCATCAGTTTCATATTGTTTAATCACCCCAACAAGTACAGCCCTTTCCTGCTTCACAGCAGTGTCATAAAATTTTTGCTTCATTAATTAATGTATATCAAAACAATTGCCAAGTTAAATTTAGATAAAATAATAACCTAATCTGTCATTAAACCTAATGGATCCCTGACAGATTGCACTTATTTCAAACCTTCAACAAATTCTCTCATCGCCAGGCCCGGATCAGCTTGTTTCATAAAATTTTCACCAATTAAAAATCCATTAAATCCTGCTTTTTTCAACTCCTTAATTACCTCAGTATTGCTGATGGCACTTTCAGATACTTTTAAAAATTCGGATGGAATGTGCTCAGCTAATTTAAATGAAGTGTCTACCGAAACAGTAAAATCAGCCAGGTTACGATTATTCACACCAATGGCATCTACATTTGTATTGATGCTGCGTTCCAATTCTTCTAAATTGTGCACTTCCAGCAATACATTTAATCCCAGGCTTTTTGCAAGTGAACCTAAGTGCTGAATTTGTACAGGCGTCAATATCGCCGCGATCAATAAAATAATATCAGCGCCTAACGCTTTGGCTTCTATAATCTGGTATTCGTCTATCATAAAATCCTTACGCAATACCGGGATAGTGTTTGCTTGTCTCGCCCTGATCAGATCCGCCTTGCGGCCCATGAAGAACTGTTTGTCAGTCAATACCGACAGTGCAGATGCCCCAGCCTCTGCATAAGCATTGGTTACCGCGGCAACTTTTACTTTATCATTGATGATGCCTTTAGATGGTGATTTGCGCTTAAACTCTGCAATGATACCTGTACGAGCAGGATCCAACAAAAAGTCGCGGAATGAATAAGTCTCGCGGTCAAAATACTCCGACTCTTCAAGTTGGGTAAACGATGTTTTCTTTTTAGCCGATGCTACTTCCTTAAGCTTGTTGGCTACTATTTTATCTAATATGTTCATACGCCTATCCAGTTAGCCATCATTTCTTTTCCAAACTCTGTTAATATCGATTCCGGGTGGAATTGTACACCGCGTACATCGTATTCCTTGTGCCTTAACGCCATGACAGAATTATCTTCTTCATCAATCGCGGTAACGGTCAATATCTCAGGTACCGATTTTTCATCAACTACCCAGGAGTGGTATCTGCCAACTTTAAAACGCTCAGGCAAGCCAATAAAAAGCTGCTCCTTGTCATCAGTTACTTTTATTGGCGTGGCTATGCCATGCATCGGCTGTTTTAAATTATACAGTTCACCACCAAAAACTTCGGCTATAGCCTGTTGGCCTAAACAAACACCAAAAATACTTTTATTGGGTGAATACTTTCTGATCACATCCAGTAATAAGCCAGCTTCCGATGGTATCCCCGGTCCTGGTGACAGGATTATCTTATCAAACGCATCCACATCATCTATATCAAATTTGTCATTCCTCCAAACGTCACATTGCAACCCGATCTCATTAACTAAATGCACCAAATTGTAGGTGAAGGAATCGTAGTTATCTATTATTAATATATTTTTCATCTTATAATTCCTCCGCTAATTCTATTGCTTTTCTTAATGCAGCGATTTTGTTATCCACTTCTTTTAATTCACTTTCAGCAACTGATCCTGCTACAATTCCGGCACCTGCCTGGTAATGCAGGGTGTTGTTCTTGCTAAGGAAAGAGCGGATCATAATAGCATGGTTAAAGTCGCCATTAAAACCTAAGAAGCCTATGGCGCCGCTGTAAAAGCTGCGTTTTGTTTTCTCGTTTTCGTCGATGATCTCCATAGCGCGATACTTAGGCGCACCGCTCAATGTACCAGCCGGGAAGGTATCAGCAACGATTTTAAAAGAAGCTACACCCGGCAATAACTTACCGCTTACATGCGATACCAAATGAATTAGATGCGAATAATATTGAACTTCCTTAAATGCCTTAACTTCTACCTGCTCACAATGCCTGCTTAAGTCATTACGGGCAAGGTCTACAAGCATCACATGTTCGGCAGATTCCTTTGGATCCTCAATTAGTTTTTGCGCTAATTCGGCATCCTTGGTATCGTCGCCTGTACGTTTAAAAGTTCCGGCTATCGGGAATATGCTGGCAACGCGATTTTTAATAGTGATCTGTGCCTCCGGCGATGAACCGAAAATTCTAAAGTTACCATAATCAAAATAGAAGAGATACGGTGACGGATTAATGGAGCGCAATGCGCGATAAACATTAAACTCATCACCCAAAAACTTTTTTGAAAACGCCCTTGAAGGCACGATCTGGAAAACGTCGCCGCGATAAATATGCTGCTTCATCTTCTCTACAATATCCATAAAGCCCTGGTTAGTTAGGTTGGATTCTTCGGCTTCGCTGCTTTGGAAAGTATACTCAGGGAAGTTTTTGTTTTTGATCAGGTATTCAATCTTTTCGATACTGCCATTGGCCTCTGTTCCCTCAGGTTGATTGTAGGAGATATACAACTCATTTTTGAAGTGATCAATAGCAATAATATAGCGATATATGTTGTATTGCATCTCAGGTATTTTCTTGCTATCGTCGTCGGTGGTTTTTAGTTTGATAGTTTCAAAATGTTCAACCGCTTCATGGGTAAAATAGCCAAACAAGCCGTTGGAGATGATCTTTAACCCGGTATCGTTTGTTTCAAACGAATTGATGAAAGCATTTAGCTGACTGATCAACTCAAATTCGCCTGCTTTATAATGTTCTTCTGTGCCATCAGGGTATTTCTTTTTAAGCTCACCGTTATTCAATAATACGCCGCTGATCGGCTCGCAGCAAATATAGCTGGTGCTGTTTTCACGGCTGTGATAGTCAGAACTTTCCAGTAGTAATGAATTAGGGAATACATCCCGTAAGCGCAAGTAAATGCTTACAGGTGTGGTAGTATCGGCAAGTAACTTTTTATGTGTGGTAACTATTTTAAACTTTTTCATTTCTTATATAATGCCTTAAAAACAAAAAAACCCGGTGAAGTATCTTCGCCGGGTTCCAAATAGGTTTACAATTGGTTAATCTATATATCAAATAGTATCCGGCTGCCAATTTTGTTGGTGCCACCACAGGTTAGTTTGGTTGATTTTGATCATAGCGAGGGCAAATTTATAAAGAAAAATGAATTTGCAAACTTTTTCTCAATTTATTTTAATGGCTTACACCAAAAAATGGGCGCATGCTCTGTACAATAGCTAAAACAATGACTAACAAGGCCAAAATATAAAATATAGCTATGGCACGGTGTTTAGCTGCAGGGGCCACCATTTTCTTAGATCGGATGTGTCCAACAGTTATTAACGCGATTGCAAATATCATCATGGTGATATGCTCAACAGTCCAATAGCGGGTATCATGATCCTGCATAGCGGTTTTGCTGAACTGCACCAATGGACTAACAAAATATAAGCCTAAACCCAATAATAATTGGATATGTGCCGATATCATGGTAAATAAATTTATTTTTCGATCGGTGTCAGTATAAGGACGATTACCGAACCAGCCTGCCAAAGATTGCAGGATAGCAACCAGCAATAATACCATTACGATAAACCTGAAACCCGAATGTGCCTGTAGTAAAATTGAATATAAGTTCATGTTGTTAAATAATTATTCGAATATACATTTTATTGAATTTATAAGGTATTAATTAAATCACCACATTGTTAAAAAGAAAAAACCTGCTCCTTTAATGAGCAGGTTTCTATATTGTTCTAATCAGACCTAAAATCGTTTTAATCTAAAATAAACTAAACTTCAGCTAAATCTTCGCCGGTAACTTCTACCTTAATTTTATTTTCTAATTCTTCCATTAATTCAGGATTATCAAGCAATAATGTTTTAACTGCATCGCGGCCCTGGCCTAAACGGGTTTCGCCATAACTAAACCATGAACCTGCTTTTTTAATGATATTGTGTTCAACACCTAAGTCGATAATTTCACCAACTTTCGATATACCTTCGCCGAACATGATATCAAACTCAGCAATACGGAAAGGCGGAGCTACTTTATTTTTAACTATCTTAACTTTTACACGGTTACCTGATACTTCGTCAGTATCCTTAATTTGTGATATACGACGTACATCTAAACGTACCGAAGCATAAAACTTTAATGCGTTACCACCGGTAGTAGTTTCTGGGTTACCGAACATCACACCAATTTTTTCACGTAACTGGTTAATGAAAATACAACAGCATCCGGTTTTGCTGATGGTACCGGTCAACTTACGCAAGGCCTGCGACATTAACCTTGCTTGTAAACCCATTTTTGAGTCGCCCATTTCGCCTTCTATCTCACTTTTTGGAACCAAAGCAGCAACCGAGTCAATTACCAAAATATCAATAGCGCCAGAGCGGATCAGGTTATCGGCGATCTCTAAAGCTTGCTCACCGTTATCAGGCTGAGAGATCAACAGGTTTTCTACGTCAACGCCTAATTTCTTAGCATAAAAACGGTCGAATGCGTGCTCCGCATCGATAAATGCAGCAATGCCACCTTTTTTCTGCGATTCTGCAATAGCGTGAATAGCCAAAGTTGTTTTACCGGATGATTCCGGGCCGTATATTTCAACTACACGGCCTTTAGGCAATCCGCCAACACCCAAAGCAATGTCAAGCCCTAATGAGCCGGTTGATATTACTTCTGTAGCTTCAATGGCGGTATCACCCAATTTCATGATGGTACCTTTTCCGTATGATTTTTCCAGCTTATCTAAGGTTAGCTGTAATGCTTTTAATTTTTCTGCGTTTGCGTTCATTGTCTTTGTAATTCAAAACAAATATAAAATGAATTATTTGTAAATGCTAATTTATTTAGTAAAATGTTTTTATTTATTTTTTGTCAGTTTGAATGGAGCTAAGCATCTGTAAAGTAGTTTACGCTCCTACAGATGCTTCGTACCTCAGCATAACAAGGGTTTTTGTATACGAGTAAATGTAATTGATTATTCTAAACTGTTATTAACAATTCTCAAGACTAAAGTCCCTTTTTCCTAACAATCCCCGGTTTGCGGCTGCGTTTGTTTTCGGCATCGGCAACACCGTCGGCGCCGTAACGTCGTGCCATTTTGGAGATGCGTTCTTCGAGCGATTCTGTAGTGAATTTTTCACGGCCCAAACTGTCCACCATAATCGGGAACGCGAAAGGAGTGGGCCGTTCAATGGTTTTTAGCACGATGCTTTGTTTCTCGATACGCTGCAAAGCCATGCGCAAACGGAACTCCTCTAACTGAAAAGCCAAAGCCTCATTATAAGCTTGCCTAACCAATAAATTATCCGGTTCATACTCACTGAAAACCTCGAATAATAGCGATGTGGATGCTTGTAAATGCTTATTCTTAACCTGCTGACCGGGATAGCCGGTAAATACTAACCCTCCAATGTGAGCGATATCCCTAAAACGGCGGCGGGCCATTTCGTTCGCATTCAAGCTGTGTTGAATATCCTCCAATAAATTATCTATAGAAAAAAAGCTGGCATCTTCCAATACTTCTTCAATGGGCACGTCATCATCGGTGAGCAACTCAAACCCATAATCATTCATAGCGATAGAGAAACTCGCGCTGCGGAATTTACTAATACGATAAGCCAGCAGCGAGGCCATACCCTCATGTACCAACCTGCCCTCGAAAGGATAAAATAACAAATGATGCCCTTCGCGGGATTTAAAAGACTCGATCAAAAACTCATGGCTCTGGGGTAAATGTGATAATTTCTGTTGGAGTTTAAATAACGGCTTTAACGCAATAACCTCTTCATCTTTTTCAATGCCATGCGCCACCTCGTCTAATTTGTCGCGAAATACGGCTGCTAATTGTGATGATAAAGGCATCCTGCCGCCATTCCAGCTTGGGATAAGACCTTTGGTGGAATTTGATTTCCTGACATAAGCCGTCATTTCCTTAACGCGAACAAATTCTAAGCTTCTGCCGGCAAACCAAAATGTGTTGCCGGGTTTTAATTTAGCTATAAAACTTTCCTCAAGTGTGCCCAAACTACCGCCGCTCAGCCATTTTACTCTAATACTTAACTCACTGGTAATTGTACCAATACTTAACCGATGCCGCATAGCCACCCTGCGACTATTTACCTTATATAAACCATTCTCTACTTCTACCTTTAAAAATTCATCATATTGGGCGAGGGTTTTGCCACCGTTGGTGATAAAGTCCAATAACTGGTTAAATTCATTACGGGTCAGGTCGGCAAAAGCGAAAGTGGTTTTAACTTCCTTAAACAATTCATCAGCTCTGAAACCGTCTGATACCGCGAGCGTAACCATGTACTGGATCAACACATCCATGGTAAGCAACATCGGGTCGCGGCTTTCAAAAATTCCTTTCTTGATGGCTTCCTTTAACGCGGCACCCTCGAGTAATTCCAAAGAGTGCGTGGGAACAAAATAGGCTTTAGATACCGCTCCCGGATGGTGGCCGCTTCGTCCGGCACGTTGCATAAAACGGGCAACACCTTTAGGGCTGCCAACTTGCACAACCATATCTACCGGCCTAAAATCCACCCCCAAATCCAAGCTGGATGTACAAACCACAACCTTTAATGCTTCGGCATGTAATGCAGCCTCCACCCAGTTGCGCAGTTCATTGTCTAAAGATCCATGGTGCATCGCCATTACACCGGCGTACTCCGGGTAATTATCTAAAATGGCATGATACCAGATTTCTGATTGTGAGCGGGTATTGGTAAATATCAAGGTGGTTTTACTTTTCGCTACCAAATCCATAACCTGTGGTAGCAATTTTATGCCGATATGCCCCGCCCAGGAATAGGTTTCAATATTTTCCGGGATGATGGATTTTATTTCCAGCTTTTTCTCCAAATTAGCCCGAACCATCGTGATTCTGTCTGCCGGAAAATCATTGCCTAATAAAACCTCACCGGCTTGCTCCAGGTTCCCGATAGTAGCAGAGATACCCCAAATGCGGAGCGGGTGGCGAGGAACGGAGAACGAGACTTTTGCCGATTGATCAGCACTCCCACCCCGCTCTTCGCTCTCTATCACTGATCTTAATTTTGACAGCCCCAACTCCACTTGAACTCCTCTCTTAGTTCCCAATAATTCATGCCACTCATCAATCACCACTACCTGCAAGGCGCTGAATATTTTTGGATATTCTTTTTGGGCGAGCATGAGATGCAGGCTTTCGGGAGTGGTTAATAATACTTCTGGTAGTTTCTTTTTTAAGGCTGCCTTTTCCGCAGCAGAAGTATCGCCGGTACGGGTGGCTATTTTCCAGGGGATGCCTATTTCGTCACACACTTCCTGCATGGCTTTTCTGATGTCGTTAGTTAGTGCACGCAGTGGCGTTATCCAAAGCATTAGTAAACCATTGTTCTTATTTTTCGTATAGCTATCCGGATGCTTGTTGATGTAATCAGCCAAAAAAGGAAGGAACAGCGCGAATGTTTTACCGCTGCCTGTTGGCGCATTCAGCAAGCCGGAGAATCCGCTTAAATAAGCTGCTTCCATTTCGCGTTGAAAAGCGAACTGTTCCCAGTTTTTTTGTTCGTACCAATTGCGGATAACTTGCTGCCCTTCAGAAATCATATTGCAAATAACAAAAATGATTAGATTTGGTTATAGTATTAATTATTTAATAAAATGATGTTCAAGTACCTTATTATTCCGGCCATAATAACGCTGATGTGTGGCTGCGATTCCCTGTCATCCCACAAAAGTTTAGCCGATAGCTTACATGCAGCAGATACCGCCTTAAAAGTTATTCCCAAGGCAAAAATGATCATTCCGGGTAAAAGCATAGGTGATATTTACATTAATGAAGATGTGGATAGTGTTGTTGCTAAGTTGGGAAAACCCGACTCAAGCGATGCTGCAATGGGTGCATCTTGTTTGGTTTGGTTTGATAAGACTAGTAAGGTTGTACGCCAAACTGATGTATATGCTCATAAAAATATGGGCAATGCTGATGAAAAAATAAGTCACGTAAAAGTAATAAGAGAAACAGCCACGTCATTTAAAACGGCAGATTATGGCGGAGCAGGTTCTGCGATTAAAGATGTAATGAAACTGTATAGATTAGAAAAGCATAAGGCACCAGGCAATAAAAAGCTTTGGTTATACGATAATTATCAAATGGGCATAGGCTTCGAAGTAGATTCAACAGGAAAATGCCTTGCTGTATATGTACATGCCCCCGGTGATAGCTCGGCAACTTATTTGAATATTCACTAAAAAAAATTAAAAAGGCCCCCGCATTTGGAGGGCCTTTTTAATATGATGCCTATTTCTTTTCAGGCAATAAAGTCATTTTTATAAAGTTAGTACCGCTTAAATATTTGTTAGCGGCATCTTTGGTGCTTTGCACCGTTACCGTATTTAAATTAGTAACGTATTTTAATATGCGGTGCGGGTCGCTTTGGTTTTGGCTGCCGCTCGCAAGGTAGCCAGCCCAAAATACATTTTGCCTAACCTGTACCTCTGTTGAACGCAGGTCTTCAGAAGTGAATTTCTGGATGTCGGTTAGCTGGGCACCGCTCTGTTTAATTTTGTTAATCTCATCCAGTGTAGCGGCAACAAGTTTATCTACGTTTGCCGGTGCACAGGTAAAGAAGATGGTAAAGCTGTACCTGCTATTAGGTATTTTTACATAGCTGGCCCTGACTCCCGGCGAGTAAACACCGCTTTCCTCCTGGCGTAAACGATCAGTCAGCTTAATTTGTAATATAGCCTCAAGTGCGTCTAACTGCACGTTGTTCAATTCGTTATAGTTATAATCGCCGCTAAACACCATATCAACCGAGGCTTTGTCACCAATGCCTTTGTAAACGGTTTTGGTAATTACACCTGCAGGCGGATGGATATTCAGATTTTTATAAGTTTCCTTACCCTCATTACTTGATGGCAAACCGCCTAAATAAGTCTCCAGCAAAGGCGTAATAGTTGGAATATCAAAACTACCTACAAAGGTGAAAGTGAAGTTACTGGCATCCGCAAATCTATCTTTGTAAAAACTATAAGCTTTATCAAGGCTGGCAGCATTTAACGCCGCCATGGTGGTTACCATATTACGCGGATTATGGTTATTTAATATGGCTGTTACGGTATCACTGAACACTGTATTCGGATCGACCCCGCGGTTTGTGAGGAATGCTTTTCCCTGGCTGATGCTGGCTTGCCATATATCAGCATCTTTACGTGGTTGTGTAAAATACATATATAACAATTGCAATGCAGTTTCAAGATCTCTTGGCGATGAGTTTCCGGTTATTCCCTGCGCTATTTCGCTAATGTATGGAGCGATAGAAACATTTTTTCCCGCCAGCATTTTATCTAACTGTATTTGCGTAAAATCGCCAACACCACTGCTGCCTATGATATCCGCTGATAAATTAGCCGAGGTAAAGTCTTCATCACTGGCTAATGATGTACCGCCGAAGCTATAACCATTAATCAGTATCTGATCGTTTTTAAAATCAGTAGGTTTTAAAATGATTTTAACGCCATTACTTAAAGTTATTGTTTTTACTGAGATAGAATCATCTACCCGCTCTCTTACAACCACGCTGCCTCTCGGCCTTTTTTCCATTAAAGGCTTAGTACTTACATTATCAATATAAGGTGTTAAATTATTGGCGGCAGCATTCAGCCAGCTCAATACTGTTTGTTGATTAGGTAACCTGTCTTTCTCCTTATCCGGCGCTTCGATCACGATAACTCTGTTTTGATCACTGATAAACTTTCCGGCCATCGCATTAATTTCTTCGAGTGTGATCTTGCCGATATTGCTCAGGTAAAAGTTGTATTCAAAATCAATACCCGGTATGGCCTCTCCTTTTAAAAAGTTTTGCTCATATTCTTCAACGTAGCTGCTTGATGCGGTTTTATCCCGCTCTTTATAAGTATTTTGTAATTGCTCCAGCACATTTTGTTTAGCGCGTTCCAGCTCTGTTACTGTAAACCCGAATTTACGTGCGCGCTCAGTTTCCGAGGCTACGGCTTTAACTGCTACTTCCAGGTCTGTGTCTGATTTAGATACAGCTATAGTGGTAAAAGCATCCTGCCTGCCTAAAAATGTGCCGTAGGCGGCCTGCCCAAATAAAAATGGTGGTTTACGCCTTTGCGATAGTTCACCAATACGGGCATTAAGCATCTGGTTAAATAACTGAACCCTGACATTTTGTAAGTATTGCGGCCCTGTTTTTACAACAGTTTCCGGTTGCTTAACTATAATCTCTGCCAAAGTATAAGGGAATTCCTTATCAGTCGCTACAACCATCGTTGTACCGGGGCTAGCCGGATCGTTATAAATAGTGCGGGGCTTTTCAACCGGAGGATTTTTTAATGATGAAAAATTTTGTACTATTAATTGCTGTACACGTTTTGGATCAAAATCACCAACCGCGATCACTGCCTGCAGATCAGGGCGATACCAGTCATGGTAAAAAGCCTTAATAGCTTCAGCATTAACATTTTTTATAATTTCTTCCTTGCCAATTGGCAAGCGTGTAGCATACCTGGAATTATTGAATAATACAGGGTAAACTATTTTTTGTAACCTTTCCTGCGCGTTTTTACCCCGCAGGCGTGCTTCTTCTAATATAACACCGCGCTCGCGATCTAATTCAGCAGGGGCAAAACTTAAATAGCCAGCCCAGTTAGCTAAAATATTGAAGCCCTTTTCAAATACGCTTGCAGAATCTGTTGGTAATGGCAATTCGTAAACTGTTTCATCAAAAGTGGTACCTGCATTAAGGTCAGCGCCAAATTTTACACCCGATTTTTGTAAATAATCTACCAACTGATTTTTAGGAAAATCACGGGTGCCGTTAAATGCCATGTGCTCGGTAAAATGGGCAAGGCCTTGCTGTGCGTCTGTTTCTAATACTGAACCCACTTTATTAACCAGGTATAGCTGAGCCCTATTTTTAGGCTCGGCATTAGCACGGATGTAATAGGTTAAACCATTAGGCAATTTGCCGATGATCACGTTAGGGTCAGTCGGTAAAAGGTTGCCGGTAGATTGTGTGGTACTGGTTGTGCTTGCAGGTGTAGTATGAGCTGCGGTTTTTTTCTTTACCTGGGCGAATGCACAGGCCGTAGCCATGAGAAAAGCCAAAGCTGTTATAGAAAGGTTTTTGTTAAAATTCATTAGTTTATTTATAGGACTATTTGATATTGCGAAACGTATTTTCTTTTTACAAAGTATGTTGCTGAGTTATACTTTAATAATGATCTTAAATTTATATAATACCCATACCATCAAAAATATTAATAATGTAAAGGCCAATCCACCAGCCAGCGAAGCGTTAACCGGTGTAAAATAAGGTACAAAGGCATGCTGATAAATATAACTGTAAGCATCTGTTTTATGCGAGCCAATTTTCACTAAAGCGATCAATCCCGGTACTACATCAGATAAAATATAAGCCGTAATTGCATTTATACCAAAAGCCACAAAAAACATGGTGTATTTTTTATATCCCTGCACATCTATCAGCCAGTACAATGTCGCCAGTGTCATGGTAGCCAAGCCGCCGGTATACAATACAAACGAACTTGTCCATAATGCTTTGTTGATTGGGAAGAACAGGTCCCATATTAACGATGCTGTTACTGCTAAAAGACCGTAAACAAACATCCAGGTTACTTTAATGCTGTCATCACGGTCGCGGCGTTTTAGCCAGCTGCCAACCATCAACCCAAATAAACCTGTACCTATTGATGGTAGTACACCTAATAAACCTTCAGGGTCCCAGGTATGTGCCTCGTTCCACAGATGGTTGGTGGTAAATACGATGCGATCAATGTAGGCCCCCATATTTGTTTCCGGGTTTAGATTAGCATAACCAACTCCAGGCACGGGGATAAAGCACATAATAATCCAGTAGCCTACAAGTGCCAAAATAAAGGTCCATTTTATGGTTTTGGCTGATGTTTTTAAATAAAGGCAAGTACATACGAAATAAGTAAGTGCAATGCGTTGTAATACGCCCGGTATCCTAAGGGTAACAACCTGTGTGTGATAGAAGAACCACGACAATCCACATATTGCAAGAAGGGTAAGCACCCAAACAAATGTTTTTTGCGTAGTGTTTACATATAGCAATGCTCCCATTAATACAACAATGCCTATGCATTGTATGGTGCCAGGGAACGGATGATAAAACAATTGAACCATCCAAGACAGGAACATCAGCGTAACCATACGTCTGAATGCATGCAGAATAATCTGCCCATGATTCGCAATCTCCGCTTTTTTGCTTTCCATAGCATAAACTATGGATACGCCCACCATAAAAAGGAAGAACGGGAAAATAAGATCTGTTGGGGTACAGCCATCCCACTTGGAATGTTCCAAAGGTGAGTAGATGTGTCCCCAGTCACCAGGATCATTTACCAAAACCATGGCAGCCATTGATGCTCCGCGAAATACATCGAGCGAGAGCAGGCGGGGCTGTTTAACTTTTAATTCAGCGGTCATCACTAACAGGTTAAATTTTTAGAGCGATTAAATTTATAATTATTAATAAACTTATGTTGTGTTATGATGAAAAAAAAGCATTTTTTTAAAAGATAGCGCTTATTTAATTAATTTAGGCTTATGTCACCGTTCAACTCCAACCTGCAAAAGCTTTTTATCATTGCCCAAAAGGATGAGAAAACAGGGATTGGTTTGATGTCAGGCACTTCGCTTGATGGCTTGGACATTGCCTTATGCAGGTTCAGTGGCAATGGCCTGGCAACTAAATTTAAACTGCTGGATTTTATTACAATACATTATCCCGGAGATTTTAAAACGGCTATTAAACAAGTTTTCGCCCAACGCCATGCCGATCTGGAGCAGGTTTGCCTGTTGAATGAATACATCGGAACCTATCATGCTGGATTGGTTTTACAGGCGCTTGCAGAGTGGAATATTAAAGCAGCTGAGGTCGACTTTATCGCCAGTCACGGACAAACCATTTACCATGCGCCAAAGCGATTACATGGCAGAGCTGATTATTCAAACGGCACACTGCAAATTGGCGATGGCGACCATATCGCCGTAAAAACCGGGATATTAACGATCAGCGATTTTCGCCAAAAACATATTGCAGCCCATGGCGAGGGCGCACCTTTAGCTTTATATGGCGATGTAATTTTAGGCAGCAAACCCGGTGAAAACAGGCTGCTATTAAATATTGGTGGTATTGCTAATCTTACTTATTTGCCTGCGGATGGCGATTATAAGAATATATTGTGTACAGATGTTGGCCCTGGTAATACGTTGATAGATGCGGCTTGCCGGGAATATTTTGGTAAACCTTATGATGAGGATTCACGGATCGCATACTCAGGAAAAGTTAACGAGGTTTTATTAAGTGAATTATTAAATCATCCTTTTTTTAAGGAAGATGCACCTAAAACAACCGGCCCGGAATTATTTAACCTGGAAATGGTTAAATATGCAAAACAGAGATCGGGTACAGTAAATATTTCTCCCGAAGATCTGATATCGACCTTAAGCGCATTTACTGCAATGGCTATTAGCGATTTTATTGTTCAGCATTTTGAGGTCATTGGCCTTCGGGTGTTTGTAAGTGGCGGCGGTGCCAGAAATCCTTTTATTGTAAATAAACTTAAAGAAACATTACCCAACGCAGCTATAAATAACACCGGTGCTTTAGGAATTGACCCGGATGCTAAGGAGGCAATTTTATTTGCTTTATTAGGCAATGAGGCTTTGTGCGGTGAACCGATGAGTATCGGTGATAATCCCGCTATTTTGATGGGAAAATTCAGCTTTCCAGAATAGGTCATATTTGTGATACCTAATACTTATAAAATCGATTTACGTTATATATTTGTGGTTAACTGATACACGACTCCGCTCAAAATGAAAAAAACGCTGACCGTACTTTTCGCCTGCGCTGCTTTGATGGCTAATGCGCAAAAAAAATCTGATAACAACTTAGTACAATACGTAAAACCGATCATCGGTACCGAGCGTATGGGCCACACTTTTCCAGGTGCAACGGTGCCATTTGGCATGGTCCAACTTAGTCCAGAAACAGACACCCCAAGCTATGATCTAAACGGACATTACAATCCCGATGTATATAAATATTGCGCGGGTTATCAGTATGAGGATAAAACCATCGTAGGTTTTAGTCACACCCACTTTAGCGGTACAGGGCACTCCGATCTGGGTGATTTTTTAGTAATGCCAACTGTTGGTGAATTAAAACTTAATCCCGGCATGGCAGATAAACCTGGCAGCGGCTATCGCTCGGGCTACTCGCATGAAAATGAAGTAAGCGAAGCCAATTACTATAAAGTAAAACTGGATGCCAGCGGTATTATTGCCGAAATGACCACCAGTGCAAGGGTTGGTTTTCATCAATATACTTTTCCGAAATCGGATAACGCGCATATTATTCTCGACCTAATGGCGGGTATTTATAATTATCCTGATAAAAACGTGTGGACTTACGTCCGAATGATCAATGATAGTACCATCGTTGGTTATCGCCAAACTAATGGCTGGGCACGTACGCGTACGCTTTATTTCGCCATGACGTTTAATAAGCCATTTATCCAGATGGGTTATAAGAATTTTTCAAAGCATGAAGTTTATGGAGGGTTTTGGGGCAAGTTTAATCACGTAAAAAACTTCCCGGAAACTGCTGCCATGCAACTTAAACTATGGTTCGACTTTAAGACCGAAGAAGGCGAAAAGATCAAAATAAAAATGGCATTATCGCCGGTAAGTATGGACGGCGCACTAAATAATATGCAGGCTGAAGTACCGGGCTGGGATTTTGACAAAGTAAAAAATGATGGGCAGGCATTATGGGAAAAAGAACTGCATAAAATTGTGATCGAGGGCAGCCATGATGATAAGGTGAATTTCTACACTTCGATGTACCATGCCATGATCAACCCAACTATTTATATGGATGAGGACGGGCAATACAAGGGGCTTGACCAAAACATACATAAAGCGGATGGTTTTACTAATTATACCACTTTCAGTTTATGGGATACCCACCGCGCGTTGCACCCGCTATTTAATATTATCGAGCCGGACCGCAATGCCGATATGGTAAAATCTATGTTAGCTCATTATGATCAAAGCCCTGAGCATATGCTGCCGGTTTGGAGCAATTCGGCAAATGAGAACTGGTGTATGAGCGGTTTTCACAGTGTATCGGTAATTGCTGATGCAGTTGTGAAAGGAAACGCGCCATTCGATGCCAATAAAGCGCTCGATGCTTGTATAGCCACGGCAACGCATCGTGATTATGAAAGCGATGGTTTGTTTATGGATATGGGTTATATCCCGGATGAAAAGGATGATAATTCTGTATCGTCAACATTGGAGTATGCTTATGATGATTGGTGCATTGCCCAGATGGCCAAAAAATTGAACAGAATGGACGTGTATGATCGTTTTATCAAATATTCTCAAAACTGGAAAAATGTATTTGACCCGGCATCAGGCTTTATGCATCCTAAAGAAGCAAATGGTACCTGGAGAAAAACAAAGTTCGATCCGTTCACTACCATCGGGATGGGTTTTATTGAGGGCAATGCCTGGAACTATACTTTATATGTACCGCAAGATCCCGCAGGATTAATAAAAGCCATGGGGGGCGATAAGCGCTTTATTATTTATGAAGACAGCTTGTTTAGCTATAACCTACCCGACAAATATTTTGCGGAAACGGAAGATATTACCAAAGATGGTATCATCGGTAACTACGTGCATGGTAACGAACCATCTCACCATGATGCTTATTTGTATGACTGGACAAACGAGCCATGGAAAACGCAGGATAAAATACGCATGATATTGCCTAAAATGTACAAACCAACCCCGGATGGTTTAGGTGGTAACGATGATACCGGCCAAATGAGTGCCTGGTATATTTTCAGCGCGATGGGCTTTTACCCGGTTGCCCCTGGATCAGATCAATATGCTATCGGCAGTCCGGCTGTCGATCATGCGGTTATCAATTTAGAAGATGGCAAAACATTCACCATCAATGTTAAAAATCAAAGCCCGAAGA
Source organism: Mucilaginibacter sp. (assembly GCF_965225845.1). Classification (GTDB taxonomy): domain Bacteria; phylum Bacteroidota; class Bacteroidia; order Sphingobacteriales; family Sphingobacteriaceae; genus Mucilaginibacter. The sequence continues at coordinate 22,375 of NZ_CBDDBL010000001.1, read as the reverse complement.
ATGTTTATATCCAAAAAATACTGTTAAACGGCAAGCCGCTTAACGGTTATTTTATTAGCCATGCTGATATTATGAATGGCGGCGAGATCACTTTCTTTATGGGAAGCAAGCATATTTAAGTCCAAAACAAAAAGCCGGTTAAATGCCGGCTTTTTGTTGGAACTGAATTTGGCGTGATACAAGATTATGCTGAAGGTAATTATAATTCCAACAATCTATCCATATTAATCAACATCGTTAGTAGTCAGCGTGATCATTTAATGATAGGAGGGGTTATTTTACTAGTTAAATTCTTGAATCAACATTATGTCAGGCTAATAGTATAAAGTTGCAGCTTTTATGTGTTATTATTTAGATTTTAGAAAGCAATAAGTTTTTAGGATTAAGACTGCAACAGTTGTTACGGATATTAAATAATCATGGGTTCCCCATTTTTGTGGTAACTTTTTCTCCTATACTATTGGCATATGAAAGAAGTTTGAAGTGTGTTTGTACTTCCAATGCTTGATACACCCAAAGTAATAAATGACCTAGCAGTTATACTATAACTTTGACAGGTTATTGATCCAGTAATGCCTGCCGCTATAGTAAAGCTGACACTTGTTGCAGATGTCATTGCTGGTGCTGTACCTACACGAAGCGTTAATGTTAATATACCAGTTCCTGTCCAGTAAACATAAATTGCGGTTATTTTATAAGCTACAGTCACATAAGTATCCAGTATGCCGGCGTCTGCCGTCCGGAATAATACTGTAATTGTTAATTAAGTTTAAGATTTCTATTGTATGAATCTAAACTACTTTACCCATAAACGGATCGCTGAAACTTGGTTTGCCATTTTCAACCCTGCCTGCATATCTTTTTTCAAATGCATCATGGCCGCCAATTTTTACACTGAAATCGTACCAGTTAAAGTTTTTAGTTAAATCAAGTACTATTTTTGTTTCGCTTGATGTAGGGATAGATTTGAGGATATTTTCGCTTTTATATGCATTATCATGTATTTCAATATGCTGCGGTTTTCCTGTTTTATTAACCAATGTTACAAGTACATTACCGGTTAATTTATTACTGGTAAGTTCATGCTGATACTCAAAATGAACTTTCACTGCCGGATCATTGGCGTCTCCTTTAAACTCCCGGTAAAAACCATTCGGGCCGTAAACCCTCAAATGATAATGCTCATCGGCAAACTCATTAAGCGGCCATGTATCAGCAATGGTATCGCCAGCTGTTAAGCCATAGGCCCATGTACGTACACTATCAAATGTTGGCTTATCCATATTTGCCTGTAAGTATTTGCCTGGCGCATACACGTTAAAGGGTGCTCCAACGGATTGATTGCCGAATACTTTATTACCTGCTTTAAAATTTATTCCGAATGATTTTTTATCCGCACTTAATTCACCATCGGCATATAACTCATAAGGCAATGCACATGATGGCTTTATGCCCTTTTCCTGTTGTGGCATAAGTTGAGAAGATGCCGGGTTATGGTTAATTTGAGTGATCTCTTCTGTAGAAAGTAATTTATAATCCGACGGTAGTTTTTTAAATTTGGCGTTAGTAATATTCTCAACAAATGCGTCTTTTTTTACAAACTCAGGATTTTCAATTTCGCCCCCGTTGTATGGCCTGAAAATCGAGCTCAGGTTACCGCAAACAGTTCTTCTCCAATCACTGATGTTTGGCTCAATAACTTTTTTACCTGTTTTTTTGCTCAGGAAATCTTCCAGGAACTGTAGGGTTGAGGTGTGGTCAAAAACTTCGGAGTTTACCCAGCCGCCCTTGCTCCATGGCGAAGCAATTACCATAGGCACGCGGAAGCCTAAGCCGATAGAACTTTCGCGGTCATATTTTTCAGGGAAATCTTTTCTTTCGTTTTCCTGATCAACTGTTACAAACTCTACGCGGGTATCAATGCCTTTAGATACCAAACCTGTACCTGTTTTGTGCGAGTGTGGTGCTATGAATGGTGGCACGTGATCAAAGTAACCATCGTTTTCATCATAAGTAAGAATGAATATGGTCTTTTTCCAAACTTCAGGATTTTTGGTAAGGATGTCCATTACTTCGGATACATACCACGCGCCGTACCACGCCGAAGCCGGATGATCGCTAAAATTCTCCGGGGCTGTTACCCATGATACAGTTGGTAGTTTGCCATTATTTACATCATCCCTAAATTGATACAAGACATCGCCCTTTGGTATTTGTACCTCGCGCTCTGTTCCGTTATCATCATATTTTAAGGCGATCAAACTATGATAATCAGGATCATTTTTATTGGTATCGAATGCTTTCAGGTGGATGCTTTTTGCACGTTCAGAGAGGTTTGCAAAATCCTCTGGCTTAGCGTTTGCTTTTTCTTTTTTGAAGCCATCGAGGTATTGTTTCATTTCTTTCAACTTGATCTTATAATGATCTATGTGCGCATCATTTGCAGGCAGGGCATCAATCTTTTTTTGCAAATCATCAATCATTACCGGCAATTGAATCAGTCGTTTGTCTAATGCTTCAATATGTTTCTGATGCAGGCGGATATTGTATTGCTCAAAAAATTCCAGCGGGTTATCCTGGAAATTTGATAACCATGGGTCTTGCTCGCCCTCAAAGCCTACGTCGATACTCATTTCATTCTGATAGCATTTCCATGATATTCCGTGGTCTTCCAGGCGTTCAGGAAAAGTGGTCCACTTTAAAGTACCATAGTCCATATCGTCATTCCACACGTTTGCCCTTGAGTTTTCATTTTGTTCTTCTCTAATAGTTCCGGTCCAGTAAAATAATCGGTTGGGATTGGTGCCTGTTAAAGCCGAGCAAAAGTTTTGATCACATACGGTAAATGCATCAGCCAATGAATAGTAGAAAGGAAGATCTGCCCGGTTATGATAACCTAATGTTAAAGGCATGTGGCTATATTCTTGAATACTGTTCTTTTTTTGGATCAGCCACTGGTCAAATTTTCCATCGTTCCGCGAATTTACTTGGTTAGCCCATGAATGCGGTAAAGAGCTCATCCATGTAGCTTTTGTATTGTTAATATCCAAATGAAAAGGTGCGTATGTCTCGCCCTTTTCGTTGGATTGCAACCAAACTTTGTTGCCATTTGGCAAGTCAATAGCCCGCGGGTCATTATACCCTCTCACACCTTTTAAAGTGCCATAGCAGTGGTCAAAAGAGCGGTTCTCCTGCATCAGGATTACAATATGTTCTGCGTCTAAATAAGTGCTGCCTTCAGGCGCATTTATTGCTAACGCTTTTTGTATTGAGGCCGGCAACATACCAGCTGCACTTGCAGCTCCGGTTAATAATGCTGCTTTTTTCAGGAAATCTCTTCTGCTATCCATTGCTAAAGTTTTAAAATGGGGATTTAATAAGATTCAATATTCTCTACTATCGGGAGCCAATAAATTGTTCGCACAAACCAAACGACAGGGTCATACCGTTACCGCCTACGCCATTGATCACTGTTACTCCCGGTTCAATTTCTTTAATCAATTCAGTTTCTCCGTTCATCATTTTTGGGTATATGCCATGCCATGATTGCAGCAATGTCCAGTCCTTAAAATTAGCGAAGGTGTGTAAGTAGTCTGTTATCATGGTATTAATAAATTGCTTATCAAAAGGGTCGTGCACCAAACCATATTCATGCGAATCGCCAATAGTAAGCTCACCGCTGCCATTTTGCGAAACCATTACGTGGATACCCCATTTTAAATAAATTGCATATTGTTCTTCATAGCGTTTGCGTAAAGCCGGTAGCGATGCCGCCGCCTGGAAGCCCGGGTAATGGATCATGGATAAACCACCGCATAGCGACGGACCAATACGCCATTCATCGGGTTGGGTTACTAAGCGCATCATTTGCAGTTTGCATTTAGATATATCCAGGCTCAAAAATAATTCGGGGTAAAGTGTTTCGAAATCAGCGCCGCTGCAAACAAAAATTTCATCTGCTTCCCATGATCTGTTGCCTGAAAAAACTATAGGGTGGTTGATATTACTTATGGCTGTATTCCAATGAAAGTTTACATCATATTTTGCAGCCAGGTATTTGGCTACCTGCCCTACTGCAACTCTTGATTCGATGATCATTTCCTCGCCGCTCCATAAGGCTCCTTTTAAACCATCCGGATTTATTGCAGGCGATTTAAGCATGGCCTCTTGCGGGCTAAGTGAACAACAATCCCTGTGTGAGTGATTCACCTCAACATATTCGTTTATAACCTGCAACTCATCATCATGATAGGCAAGGTGTAAAGAGCCAACCTCGTTATGCCATATTTCGGCTTCGGTGCAAATTTCTTTCCATATGCTGCGCGATAACATCGCCCTGTCAAACAAAGGGCCTGTTGCCTGCCCAATTGGCCAAACCATACCAAAATTGCGGATAGATGCGCCTACAGCTTGCTCATTGCGCTCAAAAACGGTTATGCTGTAACCACGTATAGCCAAGGCCCGTGCTGTAGCCAAACCCACAATTCCAGCACCAATAATTATTGCCGATTTTTGTTTCATACTATTGAAATGTCAACGTTTTTATAGTCTTGTTTTTGTTTACGGGCGATGTGTAAAAAGTAAAGTAATGATAATACCGCACACAACCCACCAACAACAGCCACAGACATTACACCTTCTTGAAAAAAAGTTCCCCAGCTTATATTAGGGCGGCCAAGTTCTTTTATTAATAAAATGCTTACACTACCTAAGTATCCCATCGAATCAGCAACGTAAATTAAAAAGCCAACATTGCCTTTGTAGTGGTATGATGCGAGTAGGCGTTCAAAAAATACAGCATTATAAGGTACATAGCCAAAGTATAAGCCTAAGCCCGCAAGTGTCATCCACATCATTGGGTCAATTAGTTTCAGGCTGAATAATACTGTGCCGACACCAATAAGTATACAACCACCAATTATCATAAAATGTATAATGCTGAAAGCCTTAAGATTTTGTTTTACCAGGATGAGCAAACTCATGGCAACTAAAACCACTACGGATATTATTGAATCGATCTGCGTGAATATGGCGTTGTTTTTAACACCAAGGCTAGTCCATATTTCCACTTCAAAGTTATCCCTTACATCCCGCATAATGGTTAGCAGGACATAAATAATTAATGTTAAGATTATTCCCGGTAAAAAGCGGATCAGGAAATCTTTTCGCTCTGCAGCATCCATTGGCATACGCTTAGTTCTTAATTTCACGTCTTCGGCACTAGGAGGAGGCATTAGTTCAAGACAAAAAACAAATAGCAGTAATGGCAGCACAAACAATGCCCCGGTTATAAATGGCATCTGAAATTCGTTTATACGAAATGAACTCATCAATGTACGCGCTATCGTTTTTACAAATCCCGAAGCAAAGATGAGACTGATAGATAAAACAGCGGCCATAAACTCAGTTGATTTTCGACCTTCCAGGTAACCAAAAACAAGCCCCCAGATCAGCCCGAGCGGAAACCCATTTATAAAAAGGAATATGATATTGTATGGTGCCGGCACTATCGCGAAGCATAATAATGCCCCCCAGGCGATACCAATTAACATCAATATACTTTTTGCCCGCTGCCCCGGTTTTAATTCCGAAATAAATTTTATACCGTAAAACTTACTTAACGTATAGCCGATAATTTGTGCTATTACCAGCCAAACTTTATAGTCGATATGAAAATATTGCTGACCGGGGAATGTGCCTGCAGCGTATGCTTTACGAAAAGCATACATACACGTATAAGCACCGAATGATGACAAAGCAGCAAATACCGATACTAGTCCGTAAGGCCATTTTGCAACCAGTGCACGCAGCTTTTCCATCATTGACCGATATTATTCGTTAATAATTGTTAGCACATCGGCTATATCATCAATAATATGGGTAGGGTTGTAAGGCTCAAGTGCTTCGCGTGTAAAACTACCTGTTGTTACCCCGATAACATATTTGCAACCTGCATTTTGGCCTTCATGTATGTCAACTTCTGTATCACCAACTTTAGCAACTTCATTGCTGTCAGTAATATCGAACGCACTCATCATTTTTTGTATCATGTATGGATGTGGTCGACCCTGTTCTACTTCATCTGATGCAATCACATAATCTACTAATCCTTTTTCCTGCCATTGCAGGCGGTTAATAATCGTATCTGCAATAGCACGGGTAAAGCCTGTGTTAAGGCCAACCTTTACTCCTTGTTCATGTAAGTTTTTAAAAGTTTCTTCAGTATGGGGGAAAACTTGTATTTCGGCAGAATCGCTGTAAAACGATATCATGTGTTTAACAAAATCATCGTGGATCTTATTAATCAACTTGTCGGTTATGGCGCTTTGATCAGGTGAATTTTTCAGTAAAACTCTAATAGCCTCTATTTTTTTATAACCCATTACAAGGGCTACTTCATCTATTGGCACTTCGTAGCCATGGCTTTTTAACGTTTCTCTAAAAGCGTTCATAACGCCGATCTCATCCTGAATAGTGGTGCCGGCTATATCAAAAACAACCAATTTTATTGACATAAAAAATTTAATAATTGTTCAGCAATACTAAACTTTGTTTATTAAGAATAAACTAAATTAGTATTAATAAACTATTAACAATTGGTCAATATCTAATTATTCTGAAGCTGTTTAATTACTTTTTTTCTTCGAAAAAATAGATTACTAAAACTGATGCGGTTTGTAAGCCTAAGTTTTTAGGGGTGTGCGGAAGCCTTCCATCAAATAACATAGAATCGCCTTTTGATAAGTTGATTATCTGGTCATCAAAGTGGTAAGCAATTTCGCCGGATATCACATATTTGTATTCAAATGCTTCGGTTTCAACCATAGGCCTGTTAGCATCAGGCTCAAGTTCAAGTATTACAATATCAACGGTTGACTGGGAAATAAACTGCGTAAATATCCGCTGGTAATGAAAGCCTATAGCATGTTCTTTTTCAAAATGCTCGTATTCGTTTTGTTTCTTTACCAATATAACTGGTTGGTTGCTTTTGGTGTGTATATCCTTAAAAAATATATTCAGATCAATATCAAGCGCCTTTATAATATCAATCAATACCATAAGTGATGGTACTGTACGGCTATTTTCAATTTGCGATATAAGCCCTTTGCTTACATTTGCACGTGCAGCAAGCTCCTGTACTGTAATGTTTCTTTCGCGGCGTTTATCCTTTATGTGATTGCTTATTTGTAATATAATATCTTCTTCCATTGCTGTTTTTAATACCGCAAATTAATTATTCCCTTGAGTTTTGCCAATTGAAACTTGTTAATTTTAGTTAAATGGCGAATGGAAAATTAAACTTTGTTTAGTATTTGTATAAAAAATTATCCTAATTTAACAATTATATAATTTAAGGTGAGTTCTTTTGGTTAAATGAAAGCAAAAGAAACAAGCATATTGCAAAACGTAAATAAGGTGTTTTCATTATATGAAAGATTTGGAGATGAAGACTATATAGGCGAACCTGTTTCACAACTCGAGCATATGTCTCAGGCAGCGGCGCTTGCACAAGCCGAAGGATATGATGATGAAGTTATACTCGCTGCTTTTTTTCATGACATTGGCCATTTGTGCGCCGAAGATGGCGAAGTTGAAAGTATGGGCGGCATGGGCAATGTTGATCATGAACAACTTGGCGCAGATTATTTATTGAGCATGGGATTTTCTGAACGCTTGGCGCAACTGGTAAAAAGCCATGTTGTAGCTAAGCGTTATTTAACTTATAAATATCCTGAATATTATAACAAACTATCAGATGCCAGTAAATCCACTTTGGAATTTCAAGGAGGCGTAATGAATTCAGATGAGGCATCTGCATTTGAAAAAGATCCGGATGCTGAGCTAATTATTAAATTACGCCTCTGGGATGATGCCGCAAAAGAAATACAAATACCTGTAGATAATATTCCTTATTTAAAATCCTTAGCCATCAATCACTTAAATATTAAAAATGCATGATTTTTCTTAATAAGATTAATTTATTGTAAGTGGTTTGTAATTAATCTGTTATTTTATTCAATTCAGCTTAACATCTTCTAAACAAAATATTGACGATAGGATAATGTAAATTTAGTTTAGTAATAATAAACAAAGTTTAGTATTGCTAATAAATATTATCCTTAACTCACATTAAACATTTAGCAGATGAAACAAAGTTACAAACTATTACGAGCCGTTTTTACGGTGATGTTATTTTGTATTGCCCCATCACTTCTGTGGGCGCAAACTAAAATTTCCGGCACAGTTACCGATGACACTAAACAGCCTCTGCCAGGCGTAACAGTTAAAGTGGAAGGTACAACTAAGGCCGCAACTACAGACATTAACGGCCGTTACTTAATGTCTGCCGAAAAAGGTCAAACACTATCTTTTACTTTTATAGGTTTTGAAAAGCAAAGTATTGTTATTGGCGATGAGCCTGTGATCGACGTGGATCTTAAAGCTAGTAGCAGAGCATTAAACGAGGTTGTAGTAACCGCGTTAGGTGTAAAAAAAGAAGTGCGCCGCGTAGGTTATGCAACCCAGACAGTACAAGGTAGCGACCTTACAACTGCACGTGATCCAAATCCTATCACGGGCTTAACGGGTAAGGTTGCTGGTTTATCAGTTGGTGCTTCAGCAGAGTTGCTTGGGGTGCCAAGTGTTTTAATGCGGGGCGATGCGGTAACGCTTTATGTAATTGATGGTTTCCCGATCAATACCGATACCTTTAATTTAAGCCCTGACGATATTGAAACCATTACCGTGTTAAAAGGCCCGGCAGCTGCCGCATTATATGGTAGCCGCGCACAAAACGGTGCAATATTAATAACTACCAAAAAAGGAGATAAGGATAAAAAGGGTTTTACTGTTGAATTGAATAGTAGTACCGAAATAAGCAAAGGATTTCTTACCTTTCCTAAACTTCAGCACTCATACGGCCCCGGAGAAAATGAGTTTTATGAGTTTGTTGATGGCAAAGGCGGTGCACCGGGCGGTGTAGATAGCGATTATGATATTTGGGGCCCATATTTTGCAGGCCAGTTAATACCACAATTTGATAGCCCTGTTGTTAATGGCGTTCGCCAGGGAACACCATGGGTAGCCAGAGGTGCTAATAACCTTGCTGATTTCCTTCAAACTGGTTTTCAAACTAATAACCAGGTTGCTTTTACAGCAAATGGGGACAATTACACAACCAGGTTCTCATTTTCACAGCAACATCAACAAAGCTATATTCCTGATGAATACCTGGATATTGCCAACGTGAATTTATACGCTTCATTCAATCCAAGCCCACGCTTTAAAATTGAAGGAAATATTGATTTTAACAGGCAAAGCACAGATAACTATCCCGACGTTACTTATGGCCCAAATAGCTTAATATACAATTTAGCTATCTGGACAGGTGCTGACTGGAGCGTTAATCAACCTATAATTAAAGCTGTGTGGCAGCCGGGAAAAGTAGGTGTACAATCAGAATTTGAAGAATATACCAGGTACCAAAATCCATACTTTATGGTGCAGGATTGGACACGCGGCCATTACAAAAATGACTTTGATGGTTATTTATCAGGAAACTTTAAAATTGATAAACATTTAAATGTTACTTTAAAAAGCGCTATTGATACATACAACCTTTTACACACCGAAGATTTGCCGTATTCGGCACACCCTTACGGCCGTGAAGGTAACATGGGTGACTATCGTGAAGATCGCCGTGATTTATTTGATAACAATACAGAGGCTTTATTAAATTTCGATTACACGGTTAAAAAGTTTCTTAACCTATCGGGTTTGGTGGGTGGTAATTTCCGCGATTTTTCATATAATTCGAGCTGGGTTTCAACAAATTATTTGAATGTACCCGAAGTTTACTCGTTCAGCAACTCCGAAAATGCTTTACAGGCTACCAGCTTTAGTTCATATATGATGGTAGCGAGTGCGTTTTACTCGTTAGACGCAAGCTTTGGCAAATATGCTACGCTTTCAAGCACAGGCCGTGTAGATAAAACATCAGCGTTCCAGGTTCCAACCACTTATTATTATCCAAGTTTATCTTTAGCCTCGGTAGTATCTGATTATATCGACCTGCCTAAGTTTATTACTTTTCTAAAAGTAAGAGCCTCATATTCAAACGTACGTGCTGACGAAACCAGCCCAACTATTGGCCCTGCACCATTTAGTTCAATAACTGCATTTGGGGGCAGCACAGGTGCTTCATTGTATGACAATCCGCTTGATTACGGCGCAACATATTTGTCGCCTTACAATGGTCCTAACTATGCGTTAAACCCAACATATTCTACAAGTAAGCCATACAATAACCAAACAGCCGGTTATTCAACTACATCATTATATCAATCAAATATTCAAACATCAACCCGTGTTAACTACGAGGAAGGTTTTGACGCTAAGTTTTTACAGAATCGCTTAAGTTTAAGTGCGACAGCATTTCAGTATGTTGATGGACCACAAATTTTGGCAAACCCGGTTGCAACATCAACAGGTTACTCGATAGAATACCTAAATGCTTTAAAAACCAGGAAAACAGGTCAGGAAGTTTCTTTAAGCGGAATGCCGGTTAAATCTTCAGATTTTAGCTGGAATGTACTTGTAAACTGGTCGCGTTATCAGCAGTATTTTGAAAAATTGCCTCCGGGACAAACATCGTATGCTTATAATGGAGGATATGTTAGTGTTGGTGACCGAACAGATGAATTTTTTGGAACTGCATTTGTAAAAACCGCTTCGGGACAAATTATAAATAATGCCAATGGAACACCAATGGTTAACCCGGTAAACCAACTTTTAGGGCATGCAAATGCTGATTACAGCTGGACTATTGCGAATAACTTTACTTATAAACAATTTAATTTCGGTTTCCAGTTTGATGGTTCAGTGGGTGGCGAAATGATTGATTATATGCACCTTAAAACTACGGTTGGCGGTTCAAACGCAATAACTGCCGAAGGCGCAATTGGAGCTGCACGTTACCAGGATTGGTTAAATTATGGCAAACCTGGCTATAATGGTACTTATGTTGGCCCGGGTGTAGTAATTTCCAATGGTGTTGCGCCTAACTATGATTCAAAAACCGGGCAAATACTTAACTATAGCAGCCTGCAGTTTGCACCTAATACGCAAACAGCATTTGTTCAGGGCTATGTTAGTTCATACTATAACGTTGATGAAGCTAACCTGATGAGCAAAACCTATGCAGAACTTCGCGAAGTGACATTTGGTTATACTTTCCCTAAAAAATGGTTAGCCAAATCCTTTATCTCTACAGCTTCAGCATCATTGTATGCTCGTAATTTATTGTACTTCTATGCTGATAAGGAATTTAGAGATGTAGACTTAAACCAATACAACGGTACCTCGGGAGAGTCTGTACTTCAATCACCAACCGTACGTAGCTATGGTATCAACTTTAAATTAACATTCTAATCAAAAAGATGATAATGATCATGAAAAAAATATCAATGATTTATTTACTGCCCGTATTAATTTTGCTGACAGTAAGCAGTTGCAAAAAAAGCTTTAACGATGATGCAACAAATAATAATTTACCAAATAATGTACCTGCCTCGTTGCTTTTAACAGGCGTATTAACAAATATGGTTGATTTACCCGATGGCGCTTACTCAAGCAGTACAGAAAGCACTATGGTATACCCTAACGCATCAAATAAAGACGAAATTTGGGGGCAGTATTATATTTATAATTATGATTATTATGGTAATAACACCTATGATTTTGATCCCGGAGCTGATTACTATTCCACATTAACAAATGTTATCGCAATGGAAAAACAGGCTATTGTAGCCGGTTCACCTTCACTTAATCCATATTCAGCAATAGGCAAATTTTTCAGGGCTTATTTTTTCAGCAAAATGAGTCTGGAAAGAGGGGATATACCTATGTCACAGGCATTGCAAGGCCTTTCTAACTTGACACCAGCATATGATACCCAAAAGGCTGTAATGTTGCAATCATTATCATGGTTAGAGAGTGCAAATAGTGATCTGACATCATTAATTGCATCGGGCGGCACCTTAACAGGGGATATATTTTATAATGGCAGCCTTACGCAATGGCAAAAGGTTGTTAATACATTTAGAATCAGGTTATTGCTGGAGTTGAGTATGCAATCTGCCGATCCTGATTTAAATGTTCCGGCTCAATTTGCCATGATACTTGGTAACCCAACCAAATATCCATTGATGCAAAGTGCCTCAGATAATTTGCAGTATACATTTATTGCTTCAATCAATACAAATTATTATCCTCAAAACCCCGACAATTTTGGTCAAAGCGGTTCAAGACAAAACATGTCTCAAACCTATGTTAAATTACTTGACCAATTACAGGACCCAAGGATTTTTGCTGTCGCCGAGCCTTCGCGCTACCAGGTTGATACTTTAAAGCAAAGCCCTACTGCATTTTCATCATTTATTGGGGCAGATCCTGGCCTGGATTTAGGTACGATGTACAGCAATGCAGGATTGCAACGATATTCATTTCTTAACAGGAAAAGATATTATTCAACCTATGTAGGTGAACCAAGTATTCAGATTGGTTACCCTGAACTAATGTTTAATATTGCAGAAGGGATTAACCGCGGATGGGCTAGTGGGAATGCAGAAACTTATTATATAGCCGGTATACAGGCCTCAATGGCTTCATACAGCATTCCAACCACAGGAATATATACAGCATATTTTTACCACCCGCCTGTAGGTTCAACTACAGGTGTTGCTGATTTGGGTAACTATAACACTTATAATATAACTGTTAACTGGAATACTTATTATGCACAACCAGCAGTAAAATATGCAAGTGGAACGACAGGTTTAACACAAATTTTACAACAAAAATACATCGCTCTTTTCCGTCACTCTGGATTAGAAGCCTATTTTAATTACCGGAGAACAGGTTTACCTGCATTTACAACAGGCCCCGGTACAGATAATGGCCAGCGTATAGCTACAAGATTCCTCTATCCTTTAAGCGATAGAACTGGTAATACAGTAAATTACGAAAAGGCTTTAGCCAGCCAATACGGCGGGAATGATGATATAAATGGCATCATGTGGATACTTAAATAAGTTTTTGAGTTTAAAATTTTTTAACAGAAGCGGGCTTAGTCCCGCTTCTGTTTTAATAAACATATTTTTATGAAAAAATCGATCTTATTAATACTGGCAATAGTTTTTAACAGCTTACTGTTTGCTCAAAATCACAAAACTAAAAATGTTATTATTATAACACTTGATGGTTTTCGATGGCAGGAACTTTATCGGGGTGCTGATTCAGCGTTGATTAATTCGCATTACACACAAGACAAAGCCGAAGTAAGTAAAAAATATTGGGTGCCATCATTACACGAACGCCGTAAATTATTAATGCCGTTTATGTGGTCGGTAATTGCTGTGCAGGGCCAATTATACGGTAACAGAGATTTAGGTAATAAAGATGAGGTAGCCAATCCGTATCATTTTTCGTACCCGGGATACAACGAAATATTTACCGGATTCCCAGATAAAAGGATGAATACTAACGATCCGATAACTAATCCAAACATGAATGTATTGGAATTCATAAACAAGCAAAAAGGTTTTCAAAACAAAATAGCTGTTTTTTCATCCTGGGAGCGGTTTCCACAAATATTAAATGTTAGACGTTCGGGATTATTAGTTAATTCAGGCTATATGAATTTTACTGCTCCTGATGCCAATGACCGCTTAAAATATTTAAATGGATTACAACATGAGGCACCCCATTATTTAGGCGATTCTACCCGGTTAGATTTTTTAACTTATGAATTTGGTAAACAATATCTGAAACAATATAAGCCCAGGGTTCTCTATATAGCATTTGATGAAACGGACGATATGGCGCACGAAGGTGTATATAAACTCTATCTTGACAGGGCAAACCAGGAAGATGGTTTTGTTCAGGAATTATGGTCATACCTGCAAACCGCCCCGCAGTATAAAGGCTGCACTACACTAATAATAACCTGCGACCATGGCAGGGGAGATGTACCACAAGACAAGTGGCGCGACCATGGATCGGATGTATCACATTCAGAACAAACATGGGTTGCTGTTATAGGTCCTGACACTTCTCCAATAGGCGAAATGAATACATCTACAACAACTTACCATAAACAACTTGCCCAAACTATTTCAGAGCTTTTAGGATTCGATTTTAAAGCAGAAGCAGGCCACGAGGTGGGTGATGCTATAAAAACTATCTACAGGAAATAGATCAAAATTGAGCTACTATGAAGGTAGGGATTATAAAATTTGATATAAAAGGCGTATTGATGGGGACGTAATCGAACTATTGAATGTTAAAGCGATAAACGTTTTAACGTTCAATAGTCTTTCAAAGCTTCCGCTATCCAAGCTGTTATTTGGAAATACTCTTAGATTAGTATTATGGCCTGATTTTAATTGCTAATTGTAGTATGCGCATTAGAGCTTAAAACAAAATATATTTGAAATTAATCGTAAACAATCAGGGCAATGATTACGATCTGAATTTTCTTTCATTTATTAATTAAAATTGATCTGAAATATATGTAATTCATCGGAATATTTGTAGGAGATTTCAAATCCATAATTATTACAGATGTTTTTTAAAATCGCTAAACCTAGTCCTGTACCATCAGATGTTTTTCCTTTGTAGAATCTGTTAAATATTAACTCGCTGTCAAGTTCTGATTGATTACTTGAATTATGAAAATATAGCGTTCTTCCGGATATTCCTATTTTGATCTCGCCAGTTGCTTTGTTGTGCCTTATAGCATTACTAAATAGGTTATTAATCATTAAATCAATCAGATATTTACTTGCAGTTATTTCAAGTTCATGCAGTTCAGTAGTTAATGTGATATTTTTGTTTTTTATGATTTCTTGAAATTGTTGTGCTTTCTCAAATATTACTACCGATAAATCCAACGTTTCGTTATCCTGCAATAAGTCATTATCTATTTTTACCAGTATTAATAACGACTGATTTAATCGGGCTAATTTATTCGAGGCAGAATAAATATCTGTTATCTGGTTAAGTTGTTCTGAATCTAAACGCTCATCCTGAATAAGCAGATCGAGCTTAGAAGTTATAACCGACAAAGGTGTCATCATTTCATGCGAAGCATTCTCAGTAAAAGTTTTCAAACCCTGGTATTCGGTTATTGCCCTTGCCGACATTTTCGCTACCGCCTCATTTAACTCTCTAAATTCATCAACGTTTGTATTTATAATGGCAATTTTAGTGCTATCAGCAATAGTAAAACCTTTTAAAAAACTCAAAATATTGTAAAAAGGCCGCCATAAGCCATTTAATACGTATAGATTGGTAATAATTAATACAAATAATAAAATAGCAGTAAGTATAACTGTTATAAAAGATATGATTTGGATAAGATATTCTGTTTCTTCCCTCGATTCTACGATAGTGAAAATATAATTCTGCCCCTTCAAATTTATTAAAGCTGATACTGCTCTTCCAGGTTCCACCTTAGTATGGTTTGGGTTGGTATATGGGGCATCGTAAAAACGTGTATCAAAGGCGGCGAGGTTTGTTTTTACATATGTTGTTTGGTTTTCATCATATTGCGCAACCGGTAAAGCGTGATTAGTGTTTACATAGCTAATAAACTCGCCCACCTCTTCGGAAAGATCGTCGTCAAGTTCTTTACGCGCTATATGATTGATAATACTGTAATATATAAAACCAGAGATTATAAGCATGGATACGCTGATAATGATATTGGCTTTATTATAGTGATTGGCTAATTTCATTTTATATAAATTTGTAACCAACACCGTATATGGATGAAAAAAAGTCTGTCCCGGTAACTTCCATTAACTTCTTTCGCAGGTTTTTAATATGAGTATAAATAAAATCAAAGCTATCTATCATATCCATTTCATCGCCCCACAAATGTTCAGCAATGGCATTCTTTGATACTACTTTACCCTTATTAGCTATAAAATACAATAACATATCATATTCCTTTTTGGTGAATACAATATCTTTATTATTCACACTAACGCTCCTGCCTGAAAGATCAATATTAATTTGTTTGTAAACCAGCGTATTGGTGCTGCCAAAGGCCTTCCTCCTGAATACGGCTAACAACCGGGCTTTCAATTCTGCTAAATGAAATGGCTTGGTAATATAATCGTCCGCGCCAATATTAAGGCCTTTCAATTTATCTTCAAGTGAATTCCGCGCCGATATGATCAAAACACATTCATCCCGCCCGATTGACTTTAAATGCTCAAGAACTGAAAAGCCTTCACCATCAGGCAAACCTATATCCAGTAAAATGCAGTCGTATTCATAAAAATCTACTTTTTGTATGGCGGTTTTTAAATCACCGCATACTTCGCAAATACTTCCTTCTTCAGTAAAATATTTCTGAATTGATTCACGTAAAATTTCCTCATCTTCAATAATAAGCAGTTTCAACTTCCTCCATTTTTTATTAAAGATAGCTAAAGAAATTTGAAGCAATACTGAAGTTTAAGTGAATTGGAAATTGATAATAAATGTGCTTCAATATTGCTTCAGATTTAACAGATAATTTTATAGCACAACATACAATTACCCTTGAAAATATCTAAATTCCGAATATTCTTAACTTTGTTATCGCTGATGTCCTGCAGATTAATGGCGCAGGATAATTATGAGATCCAGGTATACGGATCAGAATTGGTTGATTCGGCACACACTATGGTGGAACTGCATAGTAATTATACGCTGAACGGAAGTAAAACTGTTATAGACGGCATGTTACCAACCAATCATGTAGAGCATGAAACCGTTGAGATCACTCACGGATGGACATCTTTTTTTGAAACTGGCTTCTATTTTTTTAACTCTGTAGGTAGCGATGGCCGCACTGCTTACGTAGGCTCACATATACGCCCTCGTTTTGCCGCGCCTTTGGCCTGGCAATGGCCGGTTGGTGTAAGTATATCATTTGAGTACGGTTTTCAAAAAGCACAGTTCTCACCCAACACCGAAACCTTGGAAATAAGGCCTATTATTGATAAAAAATGGGGTGGATTATACATATCTGTTAATCCGACATTGGACCAGAGTTTTAAAGGGCCGGATCAAAATCGTGGCTTAATATTCTCACCAAATGTCAAGGAAAGTTATGATATTACTAAGGTGATAGCACTTGGGCTTGAGTATTATGGCAGTACAGGGCCATTTTTTAATTATGACCCATATCAGGAGCAGCAGCACCAAATTTTTATAGCTGCCGATTTAAATCTTAGCCCTGATTGGGAAGTTAATGCAGGCTATGGGCAGGGATTAACAAAAGTGACAGATAAATCAATTTTTAAGCTAATTTTAGGTCGCAGGTTTTAACTTAACATCTACTTATATAATGACTAAAAAACGTACGGACGCGCAATTTGTAATACAAAAAGTACAACCCGGATTATTAGGTTTAATGGATGGATCGGTATCAACACTGGCACCCATTTTCGCTACTGCAGGATTGACCCATCAGCCTATAAAAGCATTTTATGTTGGCTTAGCAGCATCGTTAGGGGCTGGTATTAGTATGGGCCTTGCTGAGGCTTTATCGGATGATGGCAAAGTAACAGGCCGTGGTAACCCGATTGTGCGCGGTGCTATCACAGCTTTTGCTACCGCTTTGGGCGGCATGTTACATACTTTACCCTTTTTAATTGCCGATTTGCATCAGGCATTGCATTTTGCTTACGTTGTAGTAGTATGCGAGTTATTCCTAATCGCATTTATTCGTTTTAAGTTTATGAAAACACCTTTGCTGGCTACTGTTTTACAGGTAATTGTTGGTGGCGGGATAGTTTTTGCTGTTGGTTTGTGGTTAGGCAGTGCAGGATCTTAAAACTATAAAATATTATGAGCATAGTTGAACCTCAACGCCGGGATGTTGAGCATCCGGCAGAAATAAAAAAATATTCATCACCATTACGCTTATGGCATTGGCTTAACGCATTGGTGATAACCGGTTCGTTATTAACGGTGCTGCTCAATTCAACCTTGTTAAAAACACGAAAGAATGCAGCTGCTATAAAAGCAAGCCTGCAGGCATCAGGCATAACCGTTACTGATCAGCAGGCACGGTCAGTGGCGCATGAGTTAAGTGATAGGGTTTGGACTATACATACTTATCTCGGCTATACGCTTGCTGCATTATTGCTGTTCAGGCTGGTGTTGGAATTTTTCCAGTTTGCGGATCAGAAGTTTATCCGAAAGATCAAAACTGCTTATCATCAGTATCAAAAAGTCAAAGAACAGCGCGAGCTCGGCAAGCACGAGTTTTGGGTTAAAACTCTGTATGCTATTTTTTATCTGATGCTGTTAACTATGGTGTTAACCGGCTTATGCCTGGCATTTGAGGATGATGTGCCATTGCTAAAATCAATCCACGTCTTCAGGGAGATACATTCATTTACCATGTATCTTATAATTGGCTTTATTATTATACACATCGTTGGAGTGTTCTTGGCAGAACGTAAAGAAAGTAGCGGTATTGTATCGGATATGATCAATGGCGGCAAACAATAAGTAAACTGTTAAAAAAGTGTTAAAGCGATAAATTTCATACCAGCTACAGAATGTTATGTTAACATTGTATTAAGCTTTGGCGTTTATCAGTAAAGGTTAATCGTTTATCTATAATTAATTTTTTATCAGGTAGTACATAAGAGTTTCGCATCAATGGCAGAAGCAACAAAAGTTTTTAAAAAAGCCTGTAAGTTAATGGGCAACCGCTTTGAACTAAGCGCAGTTGCAAGTGATGAACAATGGGCTAACAAAAAAATTGATGCCGGTATAGCCGAGATACAACGTATTGAAAAACTGCTTACCACTTTTAGCGACGATAGCGAAACAAACCGGGTGAACGCCAACGCAGGTATTAAACCTGTTGAAGTAAGCCGTGAAACATTTGATTTAATACAACGCTCGCTGCGTATATCATCGCTTACGCAAGGAGCATTTGACATAAGCTATGGTTCAGTTGATAAAAGTCTCTGGAACTTCGACCAGTACATGACTGAGTTGCCGGATGAAGAAACAGCTAAAAAAATGGTACGGCTAATCAACTATAAAAACATTGTGCTTGATCATGAAAAATGTAAGGTGTATTTACGTGAAGAAGGTATGCGGATTGGCTTTGGAGGTATTGGTAAAGGTTACGCAGCCGAACGGGCCAAACAGGTAATGAAATTGCAGGGAGTTGAAAGCGGCGTGGTAAATGCTTCCGGAGATTTAACAACCTGGGGTTTACAGCCTAGCGGTAAACAATGGAATATAGCCATTGCAGATCCAAACTCATCAAATGAGGCTTTTTCCTACATGGAGATCAGCAATATGGCGGCGGCAACATCGGGTAATTATGAAAAATTTGTGATGATAGGCGGCAAAAGGTATTCACATACCATAAACCCGCACACAGGTTTACCGGTAACAGGTATAAAAAGTGTAACTATAATAACAGCTAATGCAGAATTAGCAGATGCTTTGGCTACACCGGTAACCGTTATGGGAATAAAGGCAGGGCTGGATATGATCAATCAGATGAAAAACATTGAAGCTATAATTATTGATGATGATAATAAGCTTTATGCTTCAAAAAATATAAATATTAAACAACCCCTATTATTATGATAAAGCGATTAGTGCATGTGATTATTTGCCTGGTATTGCTGCTTTCGGTTAGCTCTTGTGTACATCTCAAAGAATACCAAAAAAGCAGGCTTAACGATTCAGAAATGGTGTTAGGCAACCGCAAGGTTGAAAAGAACGAATTAAATTTTGAATCCTACCGCGAAGCAGCATCCGGGGCAAATGCAGGTAAAACAGGCGGTGGCTGCGGCTGTAACTAATTTTAGGGTAAATAACAGATGAAAAAAATATATTTATCCGTATTAGGATTTTCGATGTTGTGCCGGTTTGCCGGAGCGCAGGTAGCTAACAATTCACTTACTGAAAATAAATCGCCATTTACGATATCTTCACCAGCTAATGTTTCCGATACAACGGATTATAAACTGCGTAAAATACATGTTGATGAAGTTGATTTTGTATCCAGCTATTATAATCAAACCGGTGACCACTCTGCCGTAACAGGTGGTATAGGAACCGAGGCTGTAACAGATGTTGCCAACGGGTTAACCTTAAACCTGGTTTGGATAAACAAGGCCCAAAATAAAAAACACACTTGCTGTTGGTTTAGGTTTTGATTACCATACCGCTGCTTCCCAGGCTTATGTTTCCAAAACAGGAGCATCATCGCCAAGCGGCACAAGAATTTATCCATCATTAGATTGGACCGTTGAAAACGCTAAAAGTGGTAACACTTATGGCTTAGGTGCATATTATTCAAATGAATACAATTACAAATCATTGGGCGGGGATTTTCATTTCTCTCAAAAAACAGATGACAAGAATGGTGAGTTCAGCGCAAAATTTCAGGGCTATTTTGATCAGGTTACGTTAATTTACCCGTCGGAGTTTGAACCGGCATCATATTCAGAAACAAATTATGGAAATGGAAATGGTTACGGCGATGGTGGGGGCCATCGTAATTATGGTAGCAGCCCGCGTACAACGCTATCAGCATCGTTCTCCTACTCCCAAATGATAAACTCGCGCCTGCAAGTTATGTTTTTGGGCGATGTTGTAACGCAGCACGGCTTTTTAAGCCTGCCTTTTCACAGGGTGTATTTTAATAATGGTAAAGATACTATTGAGCGCTTGCCATCTTCAAGGTTTAAATTACCGGTTGGTGCAAGGCTGAACTATTTTCTGGGTGATAATATAATCATCCGTACTTATTACCGTTATTATGCTGATAACTGGGGAATCCGGTCGAACACTGCCGGTATAGAAGTGCCGTACAAGATTACTCCATTCTTTTCGATATCACCGTTCTACAGGTTTTATAATCAATCTGCAAGCAGGTATTTTGCCCCTTATGAAGAACACGCACCTACCGACGAATACTTTACCAGCAACTACGAATATGCCAAATTTGAAAGCAGCTTTTATGGTGTAGGTTTTAGGATAGCGCCACCAAATGGTGTTTTTGGCTGGCAGGGTTTGCATGAATTGGAAATACGTTACGGGCATTACACCCAAACAACCGACCTTGCATCAAACGTAGTATCAATTAGTTTAGGATTTAAATAAAATACAAAATGAAATTACTGGTAATTTTTATAACCATGCTGTTAGCGACAGGCGTAAACTGGTCGGGTGATTTTAGCGCGGCACAAAAACAAGCTCAACAGGAACATAAACTGATCATTATCAATTTTTCCGGATCAGACTGGTGCGGCCCGTGTATCCGTTTACGGAAAGAAATATTAGAATCGTCAACTTTTGAGGATTATGCAACTGATCATTTAGTTTTGGTTAGAGCTGACTTCCCTCGGCAAAAAAGAATCAGTTAAGCAAAGAACAGGTTAAATTAAACGAGGCGCTTGCAGATAAATATAACCCGGACGGGAAATTTCCCTACACACTTGTGGTTGATGAAAATGGGAAGGTGTTAAAAGCCTGGGATGGTTTTCCGGATGAAACACCCGATCAATTTGTTGCGCAGATTAAAGCTCAAACAAACAAATAGTTTTTATATTACCCTAATTCCGGCTCTTAAGCAATCAACAAAAAAATAACAGTACAAAATGATTGCTACTTATTCTTCATTATTTTGTGTGATTTAACAATATTATTCCTTGCATTCCTATTGCCTTTTCGCTGTTATAATGCTCGTTCCCTAACCTGAGAAATAATCTTATAATTAGCTTGTTATATTATCAAGAATTACCCAAAACATCAAATGAAGTTATTCTCAACTATTAAAACTTACAATAAATGAATTGTAGGGATCGGAATAATTATAATCCAGATAAAAATCTAAATTTTCACAGATCTGCCTGGATATTGTTAAACCAAGTCCACTTCCTTCTGATGCGGACGATTTATAAAATCGCTTAAATATGTCATCTGCTAACAATTTGCTGTTAGTTCCGGTATTGCTTATGAGCAGTTTTTCCTGATTTAAAATAACCTTTACTTCGCCACCAACATAGTTATGCCTAATGGCGTTGCTTATCAGATTGTTTAACAGTATTTCAATCAGATATTGATTTGCAAATATTAATTTTTCGCCAATCGTATGGCTCACTTTTAACTTTTTGTCCTGGAAAATTTCTTCAAACTGAACTAGTGTTTCTTCCAGTAACGAGCGTAAATCAATATAAGCCTGGTCACCTTGTAATTTGTTTTCAATTTAACCAATAACAATAATGATTGGTTGAGCCTTGTAAGTCTGTTAACAGAAGTGTACAAATCATTAAGT